>CAXTWQ010000013.1:0-28500 GCA_964248065.1 uncultured Bryobacteraceae bacterium
GTATGATTCGGAAGCGGCAATGCATTCTCCTCCAAGCAGGTATCGCTTCCGAGATGCAGTTCTTCAACGAACTTTTGGTGTCCACAGCTACAACTAATAATTTGCAACAGAGCACGTAAAGAGTTCGGCGAACGGATGCTTGTGAAGAGGGATTGCGGCGCCGGGCGGCAACTCGCTCTCGTAGATCCCGAATTGAAATCCGGTCTTCTCGCCGCGCGCCTTCCAGGTGAGGCGCAAAGTTCCAATTTGCGTAATGTCTCCCTCCTCGGTTCCTAGCTTCTGTACATTGTGGTCTGTCAGTTCTTCCCATCTGGTGGGGTGCTTCATCACGGTTTGTCTCCTTTGTAAAGTGACAGTTGCGGGTCATGGGGCAGTTCCCTTAAGCACCCACGAAGATACAGCAGTAGTGATTCCAGCAGAGCGAAGCTCACTCACCTGGCAATGGAATGGCGGACGCGAAGACATTGTCCGGATCGAAACGGCGCTTCAAGGTCCTCAGCCGAGCACCGTTGTCGCCGTAGGCATTCCTCGCCTGTTCACGATCTTCCGGCCCCAGCAGATTGGCATAGCCGCCCGGAAGGGAGAAAGGCGCGAGGTTTCGTGAAAGTTCCCGTGCCCACTGCCGGTGAGCGGAGCCATCACTCTCATCTGGCTCCCAGCCGGCGATGATTTCCAGAAGAAAGTGTTCGCGGCGCAGGCCGAAGGCGGTGGCGTCTGACGCTACGCGCGCAGCTGCACCGTTGAATGGGTGGAAGAAAAGCATACTGTGCGGTGACGTTTTGGCGGTGACCGCCGCTATCATTATGCCGATGGCGCCTGGTGTGAGCGTGGGCAGCCAGCGCGTCCGGACCTCAAAGTGAAAGCCGTCCTTCTGCTTTAGGATCGCGTCGACCGGGGCGAGTACATCACTATAGGTCATCGGCTCGATCTTGGCGATGAGCGGTGTGCCAAGAGCTTGCAAGTCGCGCATAGCGCGCTCGCCCCGCTGCTTTTCGCCGTTCCACAGCGGTGCTATTTGAAGCGCGGGCTGGCCGTTCGGGCCGGATGCCATTCCGATAAACAGGCCGAGTTCGTCGGGCGCAGTCGCCGCGAAAGCGGCATAGCCGTTAAGCACAACTTCGGCCTCGTTCCACGGGTAGATGATCGACCCCGCGAGCATGTCACGCTTTTCATGTAGGCGGATTTTCAGAGAAGTAATAACTCCGAAGCTGCCGCCGCCGCCTCGGAGCGCCCAAAACAGCTCGGGCTCGTTGTCGGCATCGGCCACCACGCACCGTCCATCCGCAAGCACCACCTCGGCAGCCAGCAAGCTGTCCGCCGCCAATCCATGCTCGCCGATTAACGGCCCATAGCCACCGCCCAGCGTCAGCCCGGCCATGCCTACTGTGCCGCAGTTGCCCAACGCTGCCAGTAAGCCATGGGCGTCGGCGGCAGCGGCCACATCTGTGGCTTTGGCACCACCAGCAATCGTGGCGACACGTGAGTGCGGGTCTACGACAACGTCCCGCATGCGCGTGAGGTCGAGAACGAGCCCATCGCTTCGCAGAGCGAGTCCGGTCCAGTGGTGTCCGCCGCCGCGTACCGAGAGCGGCAAATTATAGTGCCGCGCGATACGTACCGCCGCTTCGACGTCCGCCGTGCGTTGGCAGAACGCGATCAACGCCGGCCGTTGAGCGACGGCCCCGTTCCACAAGTGGCAGGCAGCTACGTAAGACTCGTCTCCCGGCATCGCGATGCCGCCCGATATAGCCGTCCGCAGTTCGTCCGCGATGCCGCGATCAATTTGAGGTTCTGAAGTCAGCACCTCCAGCTTCGTTGAATACTTCATTATTTCTTCCCTTTCGAGGTAACAGGTGTGGAAGACAAGGTGACTTCTCCAACCCTCGTGGCCCTTCTCTTCTCTGCGGCATCAGTGCCGACTGTCATGCTGCGTATCACCGAACCAGCGATTCAAAATCGTCCACGCCCAAGCAGACTTGATCTGTTCGTAAAATCCGCAAGGAACTCTTGTTCATTACTGGAGGTTGCTGCTGGCATTTGCCGACCTGTCGTTTCACCATCGTTTGCTCCCTGCCAACCTCTACTGACTACAACCCGGCCACCAAGCCAAAATTCCCGGTGCCCGCAAAGATTTGCGGCTTCCTTTCAGGTGGCTTCCGCGCAGGGGCGCTTGATCGCTCCTTTCCTGAGCCGTCATGTTCCTCAAAAGGGGTGGCCAACGACAATGCTTGCTGACACGAACTTTTTATCTCTGGAACGGAATAGAAGAGAATTTCGCGTGTTCTTGTTTACACCGGCGAGAGCCGTCCAGCAGAACACTCCATATGCTTTGTTTTATCGGTCCAGAATTTAGACACCTGTTACTGAAGAGATCTCCCGCTGAGATGCTATGTCGCCTTCCCATAGACGGACAACGCATTCGGGGCAAATACGCTGAGCAGGAGAAGCAAACCGCGACCGCACTTAGTGGGCACAGCAAAGGCATAAACAAAAAGGAGCGCGAGAATGTCAACTCGTGCCCGAAGTTTGCTCAAAACTCCGAGCAGAAGATCGTCGGTCGCTCACCCAAGGCAGAGTCACAACACGAAGCTTTACTCGATGAACACGAATAAACTATTTCCTTTTTGCGGAACCGTGCTGATCTCTTCCGCGCTGTTAGTCGCCCAGGGGCAATCTAACTCGAAGGAATTCGACGATTGCGGCACAGACGGCCTGTTTCAAGTCTCAACTCTCGACGCACTGACCCTAGGCATCTATGGAGGTGTTTATTCCATTGGCGCTCTAAAGCAGCGGGGAGATTTCGGACTCGGTACCTTTGAGGGCATCGATGGAGAGATGACGGTTCTGAATGGACGCTGTTATCACTTTCACTCGGATGGAACTCTGACCGAAGAACCGGACCAGTCCCGAATTCCTTTTGCGGTGGTAGCGAAATTTCATCCTGAGATCCGCTTTGCCGCGAACGGCCTTTCCCTGGACCAACTGGGCCAGCAAATTGAAAGCTACTTGCCTTTTCCAAATCTGTTCTACGCCATCCGCGTCCACGGCCACTTTTCCGCGCTGACGACACGAGCTATTCCGAAGTTGTTTCCGCCTTATCCTCCTCTCTCGGAAGCTGTCGCGGAGCAAGTGAAGTTCCCGTATCAAGACGTGAATGGAACGTTGGTGGCGTTTCGCTGCCCGGCTTGGGTGAAAGGTATCAACCAAGTCGGCTACCACTATCATTTTGTTTCCGATGATCAAACTGTAGGCGGACACGCTCTGAGCTTTATGACCGGGCCGGTCATTATCGAGGTGCAGGTGCTGCGGCAAAACTCCGTCTGGCTGCCGGACAAAGGACCTTTCCTGACCGCCCCGCTTCCCATTACAAAATAGAGGCAAACGGCAATCGAGCATGTGTACAGCGGCTAAAGACAGGGTTGATTAATGTTTGAAGTTGATTCGCTTTCACCGGCTGAGTGGGCCAAGCAACTTGGCAATCCTGAGGGGGAGATTGGCCTCGCTGTGATGGAGCGGGTAGACGAGAGTAACGCGAAGTCCAGCGTAAACGCAGTCGCGACGCTAGGGTTGAATCCGAGTAGCCACGTTCTCGATATTGGTTTTGGGAATGGTCGGATGGTCCCGGAAGTTGTTAGACAAGCGGAGAATATCCGGTACGCTGGGCTGGATATCTCACCCACCATGTTGGCGGAAGCGGAGCGATTTAATGCTACGCTGGTCGCCGCGGGCCGCGCCAGCTTCTATCTAGGCTCGGCGGAGCACATACCATTTCCGGACAACAGTTTTGATTGCGTCTTTTCAATTGGCGTGGCTCATTTCTGGTCCGCTCCCAGCTTGGCGCTGTCAGAAATCCGTCGGGTACTGCGCCAAGGAGGTCGAAGCATGATGGGCTGTTTGCATCCGCTTACTGCACCTCTCTTCGCCTTACCGGAGAATGGCTTCCATCTTCGTGACGCGGCCGAGTGGGATGCGCTTCACCGCGCTGTCGGCTTTGTGGATGTTCAGGTCGAAGAGGTAGAAACGGAGCAAATAAATGCAGCCGGCACACCGGTAACGCGCTATATCTTCAGAAAGCTCAAACAGGTGCTCAAACTGACTTTGCGGCAAAGGAGAAATCTGAAATGACATATGTACTCTCAAGGCCACTCTAAGCGCTCAGTGAGGGTGGAGCTATCCGGATCTTGCGCTTGTATACGGCAGCATCCGCTCAATGGCTTCGCAAGCGACCCGCTCTCCATCTTCGGCCCGCACAGCCGCGCCAAGCTCCTCAGCTCTCCGGCCATAGTTGGGATTATCCAGCAACTCTCGCAGCTCTGCAGCCGCACGGCTGGCCGAATAGCGCCGTCTCTCTATCCATCGAGCCACACCAATTTTGCGAAGCCGCTCTGCATTGTCTGGCTGGTCATGAGCCCATGGCATGACAAGCATTGGCTTGCCCGCCCGCAAGCTCTGGCCGGTTGTCCCCACTCCCCCCTGATGCACAATCGCGGCCACGCGGGGCATCACTTCCGAGTACGGCACGTAGTCTGTTACCAACACCGACTCCGGTAGCTCCTTCGGTAGTTGCGCTCTCTCCACATCTCCTACCAGCAAGATGGCACGTTCTCCAATCTGCTCAATAGCTCGCAGGCTCTCTCGGTAGAAGTTGCCGGCTTGCAGGACAGCAGACGACCCAAGCGTGAATAGAACAGGCGGTTTGCCTGCCCGAAGAAACTGTTCTAACTGCCCGGGTTGTTCGCGCTGCGAGCGCCTCTCCGACCCTGGCAACCCTTCGCCCAGTCGATCGAAAAACACGAAGCCGGTCTGCGTCAGCGGCCTTGGCCAATCCGCCTGGGGTTCTGCAAAATATCGCGAGAACAAAGCCAGCGTTCCATACGGTGAAAACTGTCCGAACGTCACGGGATTAGCCGCGGGCGGGGGTAAGCCTACGCTGCGACGCAGGTCCAAGATAGGCGCAACCCATTTATCCAGCTCCCGTTCAGCAATCTTCAACAAGACCCGGAACACGACCGGGCCAAAGCGATATAGATGCCTCGCCCAAGGTGCAGCTGCCACCACCGATGGATCGATAGCGGAAAAGAATACCGCAGGCTGGAGCGCCACCGATGCCCACCGCAGGCCAAGCAGTTCTCCGACAATTGGCCCAGCGTAACCGGCTGCGTGCGTCAGCAAGAGGTCTGCACCTTGGCAGGCAGGCTGTAGATCCTCAAAGCTCTGTTTTACCAGCGGTATCAAGTAATCGCGTAGCAGATATTCCGTGCCCCGCCGACCATCCCACAGCTTGGCAGTGAACTCCGGCTTGTCAACCAGGTCTCCGACGTCGGGACGTACGGCGGCAAACTCCAGGCCCTCGGCTTCAATCTTCCGCTGGTAGACGGCAGAGGTGGCAACAACTGCTGTATGTCCTCGACGCTGCAGTGCAATTGCAATTGCCAAGTAGGGATGCAGATCGCCCAGCGAGCCGAATGTATTTAGAACTATGCGCGCCATTCCACTGTCTGGATTCTGGTGAGAAGCGGGATGATCGCAAATTCCTAATGCTGTTCAGTGATTTGCAACAGCTTTCTCGTACCCGTTCCAGCGACGATTTGGCGAGTGCCACGTGGCCACTGAACTTCTACGTGGTCTACCGTGCTACACGCTCCCAATCCGAAATGAATGCGCCCGTCGTTCCGGGACAGATAGGAGCCGCCATTTGTGATGTTTGCCCGTTGCATCTTCCCGCAATAAAAGATCTGAACCGAGGCCCCAATGGCATCGCGATTGGAATGCGTACCGATCAGTTGCAAATCGAGCCACGCACCTGCAGCATCGGTTGTGTTGTGGAGAAGCAGCGGCTCTCCGTCCACAGGCAACACAACAAGGTCCAGGCGCCCATCATTGTCGAAGTCACCAACTGCCGCTCCACGATAGGAGTTGTTTGGAGTTGCTGGATACTGCTCTCGCCGAACAAACTTGTTTCCTGCATCCGCCAGAATGACAAGCGGCTGCCAGTAATCTGGACGCTTCGGATAGACGTGCCCATTTGCCAGCCAGAGTTCCTGACGTTCGTCATTATCGAAGTCAGCAAAACCGCAGGCCCACCCCAGCAGCGGGCGCGTAATGCCGTCAAGACCCGCTTCAGCCGCAACCTCCCCATACAACCCGTCCTTACCTCGTTGGAAAAAGGCAAAGCGATCTTCAGAGAAAGTCGTCGTTAAGAGAGATGTGTTTCCATGGACATCGGGATTGGCCGCGGCAATCCCCATGTTGGCCTGCACGTTTCCGTCGGCGCTGTAGGCAACGCCCTGTTCCAGAGCCGCGTCCCTGAACGTGCCGTGGCCGGTATTTAAGAAGAGAAAGTTAGCGTCCGAATCGTTTGCGACAAACAAGTCAGGCCATCCATCGTTGTTCAAGTCATCGGCGAGTACAGAAAAGCTATGTGCCTGCCTGACGTTCGCAAGCCCCGCAGTGGTTGTTGCGTTTATGAAAGTGCCATCTCCACGGTTGTGATAGTAAATGCCGCGTTGGCCTTTCAAACCAATTGGCCCACAAAAGCCCTCGACTCCGCGATACTTGCAGCGCGGGGGCGGATCTTCCCAGGACTGCGCCTGAAGATCGACATAGCCGGCAACAAACAAATCGAGAAAGCCATCGCCATCGAAATCAGCAAAACCGCTTCCCGTATGCCAAGCTATGTCGCGGCTGAGACCCGCCGCCTGGCCAATCTCTGAAAACGTGCCATTGCCGTTGTTCCGGTAGAGCAAATCGACACCGATGTTCGTAATCAGAATGTCAATGAAGCCATCGTTGTTATAGTCGGCTGCGTTAACGCCTGTGCCCCAGTATGCGTTCGTGAGCCCGGCAGCCTCGGTCACGTCCTTAAATTTTCCGCCCCCCAGGTTGTGGAACAGGTAAAGCGAATGAGGCGCAGGTGGAAGCGCCGCATGAGCAAGTATCTGGCGTAGCCTCGGCATATCGGCACCATTGACAATCAGCAGGTCCTGCAGGCCGTCGTTGTCGTAATCGAGCCACGCCACCCCGGTACCGTTCGCTTCTGGAATCCAATTCTTCTGAGGACTGCCGCAATGCAACTCCGCATGGATACCGCTGCTACTAATTACATTTTCGAATTGTATGGATGGGATGGTCGGCACAACAAGCGCCGCTACAGAAAGAGCAGCGCACGCCAGCAATGGTGCTTTCGATATCAATAGGGGAGCCCGAAGTTGATTCCGATGTTACCTTGCAGGCGTTGAAAGCTGAACAAGCCAATTGTCCATGGGTCCGCCCCAAGCTGATGCGTGCTCCGGTGAAATCAGCTTCTGCACCAAGTAGAAACGTGCGCAACATTCCATTCCGGAACGTTGTCTATTTTTTGGAGGAACTAGATATGGCAAAGAAGGCCGACAACAAGATTCAGGGTAGTGGGGGTGCTCAGGGCGGACATTCAAAAGGCTCGAGCAAAAAAGAGCAAGGTCGCAAGAGCAGCGGGAACAAAAAGGGCGGAACCTAAGCCCGGATATTAGGCCCGGACCTTAGCTAAGAGTGGTGCTCAGAAGAATTTGCTGCTTGGCGAGTACATGCAGTAAGTTCTATTGGGCACCTAAGTTCGAGTAAGAATCTCGGTCCCGCGAGCTTTGCATTCAGCAGGCACGGTGTGAGGCCCTTCAAACTCCCGATATTCCACAGACAGTTTATAGCTTTGAAGCACAGGTACCAGGCGACGACTGCACCTGTCTATCGGTAGCACCTCGTCGCGTGTTCCATGACACATGAAGATTGAAGGAGAACCGTCTATCTCCGCGGGAGCCATAAATCCAGGCGAAAACGCTAGCAGATGGGTGAACAAATTTCCGTTGCTCAATCCTAACGATAGAGCATAGGAGGCACCATCAGAAAATCCGCCCAGAGCAATACGTGACGAATCGATTTTGTACCGTGAGAACACAAACTGCAAGCACTCGTCGATGAAGCGGACATCCGATCCATACTGGCCGTCAGAGATGATGTCCCATGACGGGTGCCGTGATTGGGGTGCCAGCACGATCAGGTTCGCGTTGTCTGCATACGGGGCAAGAATGTTGAGGCCCTGATCCGCAGTTCCTCCGGCACCATGCAGCATCACGGCTAACGGAGCGGAGCCTGACCCAATCGAAGACTTGGGGACGTGCAGCAAAGCGCGACGCCTTCTTGCGATCGGCAATTCGAGCAGTCCGGCCGGCCCCTGTTCCTTGGGGTCTTGGGGCTGGGCAAGCAAGTGAGCTGGGGATGGAGCCAAAGAAGTTTTCGGGGCGGCCATATGAGCAATTCACTCCATTGACCCCAACCAGGTAAGCTGCGTGATCTGGAAAAATCTCCAGCGTTGCCGGCCTGGGTACTTTCGACATCAAAAATGGATCCCGAAAACTCGATTATGATGGTACATTGCCTGCGGTCTATAGGATGGGAAAACACGTTTGTTTTGGAATGGGAGTAGCAGCTTTACTGGCGATAGCCGGGTTCAGAGTGGCTCACGCTCAGGATCGAACAGAGGCTCTTTACCAACAAGCTAAGGAAGCGCAAAGCCGAGGTGACCTGAAGGGAGCCGAAAGTAACTACGAAGAGATTCTACGGCTCGACCCCTCAATTGCAGCAGCCTTTAACAACCTGGGTGCGCTCTACTTTCAAGATCACAAATACGACAGAGCGGCTGCTGTTCTCACCAAAGGTCTCCAGCGCGATCCGTCGATGCTGTCCGCTTCGGCCCTGCTGGGAATTTCACTTTACGAAATGGGGGATCTGGACCATGCGCGTACCAGCTTGCAGCGGGTACTCAAGGCCCAGCCAGCTGACAGGGATGTGCGGCTGTTCTTAGTAAAAACTCTGATTAAACAGAACGACTGGGACGATGCGGCAACTAATCTACAAACGTTGGCCAAGGCCGATAGCAGGAATCAGGAAGTCTGGTATCTGCTGGCGAAGGTTCACATGGCCCTATCCGAGCAGGCGCTCGCGCGCATGAACGCTGTCGACCCCGACTCGGTGCTCTCACATCAGCTGTCGGCTGAAGTCATGGAAAGCATGAACAACTACGAAGGCGCGATTGTGGAGCTAAAGAAAGCTGTGGCTCTGGAGCCGAACAGACTTGAATCTCATTACAAGCTGGGCGACGCGCTCTACACAACC
Organism: uncultured Bryobacteraceae bacterium; assembly: GCA_964248065.1. GTDB lineage: Bacteria > Acidobacteriota > Terriglobia > Bryobacterales > Bryobacteraceae > Bog-105. The sequence goes on from CAXTWQ010000013.1 coordinate 9,148, forward strand.
TCGCAGTGGGACGGAGCTGTTCAACAGTTTCGCGCGGAGCTTGCGCTGAACCCAGGTAATTGCCAGGCGAAAGCAAAGCTAGGTAGCGTGCTGCTGCAGACCGAGTCGGACGGAACCGAATCTTTAAAGCTGCTCAATGACGCACTGGCTGCTTGCCCGAGTCTTGCAGCGGCACCTCTCGACCGTGCTCGTGCGCTGATCAAGCTGAATCAGCCAGACACGGCCATGGTCGACCTAAATGCTGCTCTGAAAACAGCGCCTGAAGATCCAAGCGTTCACTTCTTGCTGGCCAAAGTCTATCGGCAGCAGGGCAATGCAACTAAGGCCAACGCGGAGATGGAGCTTTTTCGGCGCTTAGATGAGGCTGAGCGGGCATCTACTGCCGAACATGCTGCGGAAGTGATTAACAGCCGGGGCAACGGACATTGACATTACTTCTCTTTCGCCGCAGCTCTGCCTAGCGTTGTGAATTGACTCGACTCTGCCCGTGCTTTCTCGTCAAGACCCATACGCCGATAGAGCTGCGCCAGCACGTAATGGGTAGCAGCTTCGGCCGGAGCGAGTGAAACAGCTTGCTCCAGTTCGGTTCGAGCTTCCTCTAGCCGATTGAGATGCGTGTACGCCTTGCCCAGCGAGCGGTGCGTGCGGGGATCAGAAGGCGCTAGCTGCGCAGCAGCCTGCAAGAAAGGCAGCGCTTCAGTAACGTGGTCTTCGCTGAGCAGCAGGTTTCCAAGGTCGAGCGATGGGCCGGCATCTTTGTTTGCGGCAGTCTCCTGCCACGAAAGCGCCTGCCGGTAAGCGGCCTTGGCTTCGCTGGTCTGCCCCATACCTTCGAGCGACAGCCCGAGGTTATCCTCTGCCTTCACATCGTGCAGGTCATGAGATAACACCTCGCGAAACGCAGCAGCAGCCTCATCGAAACGGTTCTCGTTGTAGAGAGTGCGGCCCAGGTAATAGCGAGCCTGCATGTCGTTTGGATCGAGTTTCAATGAATACAACAGCCAGTGCTCTGCGTCTGGATAGTCCTGCAACAGGACGTAGTCACAGGCAACGGTTTTCAGATCGACAGCCGAAGGCGTTCGATAGCGAGCCGCCGCTGTGTACTCGGCCAGTGATCCTTTCGGATCATTTAGTCGGAATAGTACGAAGCCGAGCAGTGTATGCGCTTCAGCGGAATCATTGTGCTGCTTGATCTCACTCTGCAGCAGATCCCGCGCTTCGCCAAACCGGTTTTGCTGCACCAAAGCCCGCGCACTAGCTAGATCTTCGGTCTGCTGTCCCGCTATGGCCGAATTGACTCCGGCCAGCAGTAGAAGCTGAACGTAGAACCTTCTGGACCTCACAAGTTAAGAGTAAAACGTTCGGCCCGTCCTATGCTGATACCTATGGTCGTGTTTGTAACGGGAGCAACATCAGGGTTTGGAGAGGCGATCGCGCGACGGTTCGCGAGCGACGGCGCAAAAGTCATAGGAACCGGACGGCGCGAAGAGAAACTGCAGAAGCTGGCTGGCTCACTAGGAGCGAACTTCCTGCCATTGACGTTCGATGTCAGCAAGCTCAAAGAAGTAGAGCAGGCAATAGCGGGTCTGCCAAATGGCTTCCGCGAAGTAGACTTGCTGGTTAACAATGCGGGTGGAGCAATCGGCCTTGATCCTGCACAATCTGCACATCTCAATGATTGGGAAGAGATGGTGAACAGCAACATCAACGGCATGCTGTACTGCACGCGGCTCCTGCTGCCCGGTATGGTGGAGCGCAAACGCGGGCACGTCATCAACATGGGTTCAGTGGCGGCGGAGTTCCCCTATCCAGGTGGGAACGTCTACGGCGCGGCAAAGGCGTTTGTGCATCAGTTCAGCTACGGCCTGCGTTCAGACCTGCTGGGAACCGGTGTGCGAGTGACTGATATCCAACCGGGCCTAGCTGGTGGCACGGAATTTTCTAAAGTTCGATTCAAAGGCGATGAAGAGAAAGCAGCCGCGGTGTATAAAGGCGTGCAGGCGTTGACAGCCGACGATGTTGCGGATACCGTGCACTGGGTGGCAACAAGGCCTGCGCACGTGAACATCAATGTAGTTCAGTTGATGCCGGTGCAGCAGGCCTTTGCGGCGCTTGCTGTGAAGCGCGATGGGGCCTAGAAGTCTGGTGGGAGCAATCAACAGCTCCCACACTTTCCGCGGCTAGAATGTAACAGTTAAGTGGGCCTGTCCATGACGAGGCTGATTACTTTGATTGTTGATAACGAGGCCGAAGTTCGCGTCGTTCAGGTTTGTGTCCGGTGAACCAAACAAAACTCGATTGAAGATATTGAAGAACTCCATCTCAAACTTAATCCTGACTTTTTCACCGATTGGAAAGTACTTGGCTACAGCTAAATCTTCATTCAACTGGAACGGGTTGCGCATACTTGCGACATATCGAGGCTCATTTCCGATAGCCCAAGGACCGGGATCCTGAAAAGCTGCTTTGTTCAAGACCGGCAGACCTTTGTAAACATTCTGATAAGAGAACTGCAACGGCTGGCCAGCCACGATATTGGGACGATTGGAGGCCCCGTTCCCAAGTGGATCGCCACCTACTGTAACTTGTAGTGGAGTACCCGTTGCGTATTGAAGAATTGGGCTGATTTGCCAGCCGCCAAGCACAGCGTTTGCCACCCCGCCTCTATTCAAGAAAGTCCGGCCTTTGCCAAACGGAAGCTCGTAAGTCGCCGCGATCTTCGTGATATTTGTCTCGTCATTGTTGTCGATTGAGTACTCAATTTTTTGGTTGGCCTTATTAATTGCACGCGAGGCAAACGACGTGAATCCAGAGGTAGTGTTCGACATAGATCGCGAAAGATTGTAGGAAACGAGAAAGCTCAACCCGTTGCTATATCGTTTCTCGACCTGGAATTGCATCGCGTTATAAAGAGACGTACCATTCATGTCGAAATTGTTAAAGATGTTCGAATACTGCGGAAACGGTCGTAGCGCCTGTAATACGGTTGCTGTTGGAAAGTCTCTGGTGAAGTTCGCGTAAGGGGCAGGAATCCCGAGCGTTGGCCCTAGCTTTGCAAATGGCTGGCCCAGTTGACTCCCGTATGTAGCAAGCGCTCCGGTTCCAACCTGGTTGATTAGGTTGAGCTGAGCCGGTAAGCGATTTGCGCGGTTGCCCGTGTAATTGGCTGTTAAGAACATGTTGTAAGGCAGTTCCCGCTGGATGCCAACATTCCAAACCACATCATACGGAGCAACGCCGTCGAAATTCGGATCAAACGCGTTGATCGTAGTTCCGTTACCAATGGTCGGGCTAAATGGTGTCAGTCCCGGCAAGGGCAGGATGTTGCTATCCCACGAGCCGAAACCAGCATTCGTCGAACCTGTCGAGTTTCGGGTAAATGAACCGAGCAGCAGGTTGCCGTAGTTTACAGCTACCTTACTAATTCCGTATTCGTACGCTCCGCCATTCAGGAAATTAACAGAGAAGCCCGATTGGAGAACGGTCTTACGGTCAAGCTGATAAGAGAAACCAGTCCTTGGGCTGAAGTGGTTCCAATGGATTGCTGCGCGGTTAAGCTTTGCACAAGTAACGCAATAGCCGAACTTGTTGGCGGCACCCAGGCGATTATCCGCGCCAGGGTTAGGAACGTTGGCGTCAAAGTAAACGACGTTGTTATTAGCTTCAGTGAAAGGCACCATGATGTCCCAACGGACACCGATATTGAAAGTAAGTTTAGAAGTCAGTTTCACATCATCTTGAATATAAGGCGAGATGTCCAGATTTCTTAACCGGAGTTCCTGCGAACCAGTCCGGTTTGCGTTGTCTACCGAACCGAGCAGGTAGCTTGCAAACGCGTTGCCAGTATTGCTGAGATTGTTCGGATCAGCGGTTTGATTATTGCTGAAATTGAAGTTGCCGGCACACTGCTGACATTCGTTGTCGTCCTGGTAAGTTCTGCGGAACTCCCATCCGATGTTGAACGTATGTTTACCGTGGTTCCAAAGGTAATTATTATCTACAACAAGACCTAACTTCCGATTGATCGAGTTCGTATTCGAAGTACCGAAGCCTGCAGGAGCCAGTGGTCCATTGAAGCCGACTCCAGAAACAAGCGGGGCTCCGGGTGCAGCAAATAAGGTCGGCTGAGGACCATTTCGGACAGGGATCTGAAAGTTCAACTCACCGAGCCAGCTTGCTCCAGCGGTCATCACCAGGTGCGGTGTAATTGTGAACGCGTAGTTCGCGATGAAAACAGTGCCAAGATCAGGGAAGGAGGTGTAGAAGCCAAGTGGATTGCCTGGCGTTAAGTTGGCTCCTCCGAACGAACTCTGGCGGTCTCGCCATTCTGCCCAGTGAATCGACTGCTTGTCGCTGATATTGTGATCGATGGTGAACCCCCAAGGATTTTGCCGCACGGGCAACACGCCTACCTGATTAAACGCGTTATTAGCAAATCCTGGAAGCGTCGGATTCGGAAGATACTTCAGCAAGCTGACCGAGGTCGGACTGAAACATTGAGAAGGAATCACGTTTCCTTGGAACTGTGTTCCTGGCGTATTACCGTTTGCAGTACAGCTGCCAGGCTGACCTGCTACTGGATTGAATATCGGAATCTGTTTGCCCTTGGAATCAACCAAAGCACTGAAGTCGCCACTCTTCTCAGCAGCAGTAGGCAGCGAATAAAACCCTGTTGCGGTTACATTTTGCCTGTACCACTCCATACTTAAGTGAAAGAACGTCCGGTTCTTCCCGTTGTAAAGTTTCGGAATGATCACTGGCCCGGCAATGGTGAATCCATAGTTATTCTCTTTGTCGATAGGAACTGTAGGATTATAAGCGCCTCTCGCGTCGAAGAAGTTATTACGGACAATCTCAAACCCGTTGCCGTGAAATTCATTAGTGCCCGATGCAGTGTGATAAGTGATAACGCCCTGTGCCAGACCATACTGAGCTGAAAACGATGAACGTAGAACGTTGAACTCATTCACCAGGTCGTATGGCGGATTCCAAATCGTCTGATAGCCTTGCGTCTCAGATTGCGCCATTGGAACACCGTTGAAAACGACTTCGTTCTGGAAATCGACGCCGCCGTTGATTCGATGACTAAACGTGCTGCCAGTAACGCCCGGCGCCAGGAATATAAACGCATCGATCTGCCGGCCGCGGCCTCCAGGTAGCTGGTTCGGCAGCTCCTGCACGACTTTGTTTTCTATCGTCGTATTCAGACTCGGCGCAGTTGTATCCAGTGCAATGGAATTTTCCGCAACCGTCACAGTCTGTTGCGTATTGCCTGGTTGCAGGACCGCATCCACGGTTGAAGATCGCCCTACATCGATACCAACATTCTTGTGTACAGAAGATTGGAATCCAGCTATGTCTACTGTGACCGTATAAGTGCCGGGATTTAGATCGGTGATGGTGTAACTTCCCGCCGAACTGGTGCTGGAAGTTTTCGAGACGCCAGTCGCATCATTTGTAACCTGAACATTTGCATTCGCAATGACAGCACCGCTGGTATCGGTGACGGTCCCCGTGATACTGCTGAGCGTCTGAGCTCGGCCGATCTGCAAGGAACCGGCAGCTAGAAAGAGCGAAATGCAGACAACAATCCACGAACGAGCACCAGCCCGCAACTGGGGCCGACTTGCTATCGTATTCATCCCTGAGCCTCTCCTTAAAAAGGCGAATCGAACTCACACCTGAACTACTGGAAAGGAAGTATATAACAGTTCCGTTTCCTCTATGCGAGGACCAGGGACAAGCTAAGCCCGATATCGAAGACGCGGGGCAACAACGACGAACGGCAGAAACAGAGGGACAGACTGGCTTGAGCAGTTGCGCAGAACCGCCAAACCCGCATAGAGACCTGAGCAGTCCGCTAATTTCATCCAAATCGAACCCGATTACGGCCAATTACGGCAATCATTGGAGTCCTCTCGCGTAACTAGAAGCCGGAAGTGTACAGCGGGCCACGCTCAAAGTAGCGCTTCTGTAAAGCAATATAGAGGTACAAGCTACTCCATGGGAACGAAAGTATGTCTTCAAGCGCCTTACAGAGCAGTTTGCCCAAAAATACTCGTGCAAGTAAGGCAAACTGATGAACTCAGCAGACAGCTGGCACACGTTGAGGTAATTCGCCAACTGCTCACGTCAGTCTGTCCCCTTCAGAACACCTTCAGAACACCTTTCAGAACTTCAGCTCGCGCGACTCCGTAGCCTATAAGCATTGCTGAACGAATCTACTTGTAAGAGGTATCAAGATGGTGAATTTTTCGCGTCGAAGGTTGTTTGCGGCTTGCGTTTACGGAATGGCTATCAAGTCCGCGCGCTTGTTTGGAAGCCCGAATCAAACACTTCAAGTTTCCGTCGTTCGCTTCAGCAACGCCGGAGTGAGCGAAGGCCTAGTCAAAGTAGAAAAGGTCGTCCTCACCGATGCAGAGTGGAAGAAGCGGCTTAGTCCACATGAATACGGAGTCGCCCGTAAAGCCGATACGGAGATTCCCTTTACTGGGAAGAACTGGAACAACCACGCCCAAGGCCTGTACCGTTGCGTGTGCTGTAGTAACGCCTTGTTCAGTTCGGAGACAAAGTTCGAGTCCGGCACCGGTTGGCCAAGCTTTTGGCAGCCTATTGCCAGAGAAAATGTCGAGAGCGTGGCTGACTACAGTTTCGGTTCCCGCCGGGAAGTGCGATGCCGCCGGTGCGATGCGCATCTTGGCCACGTCTTCAACGATGGCCCGCAGCCGACAGGCCTTCGCTACTGTATGAACGGCACATCGCTGAGATTCGAAAAGCTGTAATTACATCGGTTTGGCCGTTGCTGCACTGTGTCGTGTTATCCTCACGGACGCTGTTGGTTTGCTGGTTTGCACCGGCATAGCAATAGGGAATCTGGTGTGAATCCAGAACTGCCCCGCAGCGGTAAACAGGAACGAACGCCTCACATACGCACTGACTCGGAAAGAGTTGGGAAGCGGAGGCCAGTAGGGAAGCCCGGCAACGGAAGAACCTGTGAGTCCGAAGACCTGCCATCAGCCCGCGCCAGATAGGTGCGGACTTGGACTGCGCCTTCGGGGGAGGGTTGCTGGCATGCCAGACTCGTTCATTCCAATCGCAGCTTCAAGTGACCTATGCCGGAGGAGCATGGATGTCGCTTACACATCGATTCGCTATTTTTCTTCTCGCTTCCGCCAGCGTGCTGCTCGCGGAGGATCACCCTTTTCCATTGACAGGCCGCATCACCGATCCTTCGGGCGCGGCGTTGCCCAGTGCCACCGTTCGGCTGTACAATCGCGATTCCTCTGAGGCATACGCAGCAAGCACTGACAGGCAGGGAGTGTACTCGCTGGCGGTACCGAAAGGCGTCTATCTCCTGGAAGCCGAGGCAGCCGGATTCAGCCTGCCCAAAGCCCCTCGCGTGATCAACGTTGATGGTCCACAAACACTTGCCCTTCAATTAAGCATTGCGGCTCTGTCAACTTCTATAGAAGTAACAGCGACAGGCACTCCGCAGTCTTTAGATGAAACCGCAAAGGCCGTCACGATTGTTGACCGTAGTGAACTGGATCAGCGCGGAGTCCAAAACATTCCGGATGGTCTGCGTGAGGTGCCTGGGCTCCGCATTTCACAACGCGGCGGACCCGGCAGTTTCACGACCATTCAAACGCGCGGCTTGCGTACGTTTGACACTTCGATTCTGGTGGACGGCATGCGCTTTCGAGATGTCGCTGCCACGCAGGGTGACGCGAGTTCCTTTATTAGCGATCTGCTGCTGGTAGACACTGCGCGAGTGGAAGTATTGCGAGGTTCTGGCTCTTCCCTATACGGCACCAATGCAATAGGCGGGGCGGTGAACCTGATTACTGATAGCGGTGACGGACCATTCCACGGAAGCTTGACTGCCGATGGCGGGGGCCTCGGTGAATTTCGCGGATTGGCGCGCGTTGGTGGTTCTGCTTTTCAAAACCGCATTCATTACTCGGGCGGCCTGGGACACCAAAACGTTACGGACGGCGTGGGCGGTTATGGGCGTTATCGCAACACGTCCGGAAATGGCTTAGTAGACTATGTCATCCGTCCAGGACTTGTGCTGAGCGGAAGATTGCTGGCGACCGACGTCTTTGGACAGCTGTATCAGACTCCCGACTCTGCACCTGCGGAGAATCTTCCCTCAACCGGTTATGTGCGCGCCATTGCACCGAGCGGCTCTCAAATCAAGCTTGCCGAAGCGAGTCTGCCATACACACTCGGAAACGCTACTTTTATTCCTGCGCTTGGCGATCCGGATTACTTTCGAACTGCCCGCTTCTCTTCCACTCAGGTAGCGTTGCAGCATCAGGTAAGCGAGGCCTTGACCTACCGCCTGAGCTATCAGGCATTCCTCTCCGACCGTGATGTGGTTGATGGACCGGCAGGCCCGGGATTGTATCAGCCGCTCTTTCGAAACTCCAGCGAGTTCAACGGGCGCATCGATACGGTGCGAGGTCAAGTGAATTACCTGGCCGGAAAACATAATCTGCTCTCGGGCGGATACGAGTTTGAGCGCGAGTACTTCGACTCGCCCGCTTCCGATACCAACCCCGACCCTACACAACGGATCAACTCGCGCACGCAGGTCTCTGAGTTAAGTCAAGCCCTCGATGCGCAGGACCAGGTTCGGTTATTTGGCGATCGTTTGCAACTATTTTTCTCCGGCCGCTGGCAGCATTTTGGGCTTAACCAACCTCAGTTTCTCGGCACCATTCCTGTCTATGCAAGCGCTTCTGCCATCAGTCCTCCGAATGCTTATACGGGCGACGTTTCTCTTGCTTATTTCTTCCGTTCCACCGGAACCAAGATTCGATCGCACGGAGGCAACGGCTATCGCAAACCCTCTCTTTACGAGCTGTTTGGAACGTCCTTCTACGGTGGCGATTTCTCGGCCTATGGCGATCCGAGACTAAAGCCCGAGCGATCAATTGCGATCGATGGGGGCATTGATCAGTACTTCGCTTCAGATCGGTTGCGGCTTAGCGCTTCGTACTTTTACACGCGTCTGCAGCAAGTGATTGCCTTTGATTTCAGCGGACTCATCAACCCGGCCACCGATCCATTCGGGCGCTCCCTTGGCTATCGCAACACAGGCGGGGGCATCGCACGCGGAGTAGAACTGTCGCTGGAAGCAAAGCCGTTGCGATCAACCATCGTCAGGAGTTCGTACACGTACACGAACGCGAGAGACAAGTATTCTCAGTTCGGCGACGGCACAATCCAGACACCGCGCATCACTCCGCACAGCTTCAGCCTTGTGGTTTTGCAGCAATTCGGTAAGCGAATTGACGCGTCTCTTGATGCTGTTGCCGAGAGCGATTACCTGTATCCTTTCAGCGGACGTACATTTGTCTTTTCGGCACCACGCCAGATTGGTTTGTCCGCTGGCTACACGCAGCCGCTCACTGAACGGCTGAACGTACGCTTCTATACCCGTGTCAATAACGTGAACGGTCAAACGCTTTACGAGGATGGGTTTCGCACGCCTGGACGTTGGGCAACAGGCGGGTTGGTGTTCTCTTTCTGAGGCAGATGTATTACCAAACCTGGTGCCAGCTTGGGAAACAAGTCCGTGCTCTTGGGCGGAAGCAACAGGCCACCGCGCGCATTGGCTTCTACTCGCTCCGTCGAGTGCGGAGAAACCAGCAGCCTCATTTGAGCGCACCCAGCCTGAACCGCCGCAATCGTGCGCGGCCCATGGAGATTGCACCACATCTCTTCGCCGGGTACATAGAAACGTGAAAGGGCGCGCATTGATGGTCGCCGGCACGGCTTCGCACGTTGGCAAGAGCTGGATGGCCACTGCCATTTGCCGTTGGATGACGCGGCAGGGCTGGCGCGTCGCACCGTTCAAGGCACAGAACATGTCGAACAATTCTTACCCCTGCATTGGCGGCGGTGAAATTGGTCGAGCGCAAGTAGCACAGGCGCAAGCCTGTTTGCTCCCACCCGAGCCGGACATGAATCCGATCCTGCTAAAGCCTAATTCGGACCGCGGCAGCCAGATTATAGTGAACGGCAAGATTTGGCAGACACTTCGGGCGCGCGAGTACTACAGCCACTTCCCTTATTTGCTCGGGCAAGTCACCGAAGCTTACGAACGGCTCGCATCCCGCCATGACTTTATTGTGATGGAGGGCGCAGGCAGTGTAAGTGAACTCAATCTGAAGGCGACCGATCTGGTGAATCTTGGGTTAGCAACGCGGTTGAATGTGCCCGTACTGCTGACTGCTGACATCGACCGGGGTGGAGTCTTTGCATCGGTTGTGGGCAGCTTTGCACTGCTCGAAGAGAAGGAACGAGACTTGGTGCGCTCTTTCGCAGTTAACCGATTTCGCGGTGACCCGTCGCTTTTCGAAAGTGGCGTTAGCATGCTGGAAGAGCGTACCGGGAAGCCCTGCTTGGGAGTGTTCCCATACTTGCCCGACGTGCTCCTTGATGCTGAAGACGGTGTTTCGTTCGAGAGCAATGGCAGCGCTGATTCCGACATCGCGATTATTGCGCTTCCTCATATCTCAAACCTGACCGACTTCCGATTAATTCCAAATGCACGGCGTGTATCCAAGCCCATTGCGGAAGATTTCACGTGCGTGATCATCCCGGGAACGAAGAACACGTTGGGCGACTTGGACTGGCTCCGCAAGACGGGACTGGCCGACTGGATCGTCGATCAATACAAAGCCGGTTCGCGAATTATCGGGGTCTGTGGCGGCTACCAAATGATGGGCGAACGCATTGAAGATCCGCTCGCGATGGAGTCTGGCCGCGGAGGTGCCGATGGGCTAGGACTGCTAAGGGGGCACACGACTCTGGCCGCGGAAAAGGTTACTCGTTGCATGAGTGCGGTTACCCCCTCCGGCGTTGATTTCAGTGCCTACGAGATACATCTTGGCTACACAACACGTCCGCATGATGCAGAGCCATTCGCCGTATTAGAAGATGGCACGAAGGACGGCATACGCGCTGAACGTCTTGCGGGTACGTATCTGCATGGCGCACTTGAAAACGCACAGGTATTGGGTGAGTTGCTGGATCGAGCAATCTTACCTGCACCTTCGCGGGAGTCTACTTACGAGGCGCTTGCAGATTGGTTTGAAGCAAATGTCGACCGCAAGCGTTTTGAGGAACTTTACTTGTGCGCGTAGGGGGGAGAGAACTGATTGCCGGAGTCTCCCTCGATCTGGCCATTGGTGATCCACAGTGGCTGCCCCACCCGGTGCGTGGCGTTGGCTGGCTTGCCCGCGTTAGCGAACGCTTCCTTAGAAGAACCCGGCTGCCGTTACGTATCGCAGGTGTCGTGTTTTGGGTGATCGTTGTTGGAACGTCCACTGGAGTTGCTTGGGTCACCACGCGTTTCGGTGGTACGTGGTGCCGCGTGTATTGGATCTACTCATTGCTGGCCTGCCGTGACTTGGATATTCAGGCTAGCGCTGTAATGAAGTCACTTGAGCAGAACAATCTGCAAGAAGCTCGCAGGCGTTTATCTTGGATCGTCGGTCGCGATACGGCGACGCTCGCCGAACCTGAGATCGTGCGCGCGACAGTGGAAACGGTTGCCGAGAATCTGAGCGATGGAGTAATTGCTCCGCTGCTCTATTTCGCAATCGCCGGACCAGTCGCTATGGCTGCCTACAAGGCAATCAACACTCTCGATAGCACCGTTGGTTATCGAAGTGAGCGCTATCGCGAGTTCGGATGGGCCTCCGCTCGTATCGACGACGCGGCCAACTTCATTCCTGCCCGCCTGACCGCCGTGTTTGTCTCCATTGCGGCGTTACTACCGGGGTTTAGTGCGCGCCGGGCAGCCCGCATCGCGCTGCGAGATGGCCGAAGCCAGCCCAGCCCGAATGCCGGATATCCCGAAGCGGCAGTCGCGGGCGCACTTGGCATTCAACTTGGTGGACTCAACTTCTACGAAGGCAAGCCGAGTCTCAAGCCAGCACTGGGCGATGCTACAGTGCTTCTCGAACGTTCTATTTTCCCTCGGGTCAGAGTCCTGCTATACGCTACGGAAGCGCTGTGCGCAGCGGCAATTCTGGGGTGCCTCAAATGGCGTTGAATCAATCTGCTGAGGCACACGGCGGAGATGTCTTTGCCATTGCCCGGCAGCACGGATGGGACTGGCGCGACGTGATTGACTTCAGCGCAAACATGAATCCGCTAGGTCCTTCACCGCTGGTGAAGCCCGCCATCTGCCAGGCGCTTGATCGCATCGTTCACTATCCGGAACGCGAGTCGATCCGGCTTCGAAACGCGCTAGCCCAGGAGTGGAATCTGAACGACAACCAGATTCTTTTGGGCAACGGTGCGACCGAATTGATTTACTTTTTGGCGCGCATGTTTCGAAACACGCCGACTACGCTTGCTTTGCCTGTCTTCTCCGAGTTTCATCGGGCCTTTCCAGACTTTTCGATTGCTGATCTGACTGACTGCGACATGTGGCCCGACGAAGGACTACTCGTGCTGACGCGTCCCGCTAATCCGACCGGCTTTCTTCTCTCACTTAAGGCTTTGAATGACTGTCTCTTATCCTCCAAAGCCTGGGTGTTGATAGACGAATCGTTCATCGAGTTTTCTTCTCAGCCCTCAGCTGCTGCTCTCCTCCCACAGCATCCACGCCTGATGATTCTGCGATCACTGACAAAGTTCTACGCGTTGCCAGGTCTTCGGATTGGTGCACTTGTGGGTTCTGCCTCTGCCGTTCAATCGTGGAAGGCGCAGCGTGAACCCTGGCAAGTGAATGTGCTTGCGGAGGAAGCTGCTTTGGCTGCTGTTAGTGACACCGAACACTCCGAACGTTCCGTTCACTTTGTGAACGTGGAACGAGACTGGCTTGCCGGGCAACTTCATAGCTTGCCGCAGGCAGAGCCAGTTCCGACTGAAGCAAATTTCATACACGTCCGGCTCGCTTATTCGGCAACCGCTCTCTCCGACTATCTGCTGCACCACAAAATTTTAATCCGCAACTGTACCGGCTGGCCCGGCCTCGCGGGAGAGTCGGTACGCATTGCTGTTCGCAAGCGCGACGACAATCTACAGCTGCTAAACGCCTGGAGTAAATTCAGTTGCGCTTGATTGCACTCTTGCTGTTGGCCTTGAATCTGTGGGCTGCTGGCGCACAACGAATTGTCTCCACTGCGCCCAGCATCACCGAAACTTTGTTCGCATTGGGTCTGGGTCCACGAGTTGTCGGCGTGACAATCTACTGTAAGTTTCCACCTGAAGCGGCGAAGCTACCGAAGATCGGAACACTGCTGAAGCCTGATGTGGAAGCGATTCTGGCGCTCAAGCCTGACCTGGTCGTAGTTCAGAAGCAACCAAATCATTTGGCCGAAGAGCTCTCACGCCTGCATGTCCCCTATATCGAAATGCAGAGTCAGAATGTGGAAACAATCTACGCCGGAGCGCGTGCAATAGGAAAAGCAACCGGTACAAGCGAAACTGCCGAGCAGATCATCAACAGCCTGCAGTCTCAACTGCAGCGCTTGAAAGAGCTGACCGATCATGCCCCCAAGCCATCTGTCGCGTTTATCGTCGGACACACAGCCGGGCGCCTGGAAGGCATGGTGGCGGGCTCTGGCACTTCTTACTTTTCTGATCTGCTCCACTACGCCGGCGGCACCAACATTTTCGCCGACGTAACAGTTCCTTACCCGAAAATTTCTCTTGAGGAAATCCTCTCGAGAGATCCAGATGTGATCACCGAGCTTAGTGGAAACACCAGGCTCAAGCAGCAGGAATTGCTTTCGCTATGGCAGACCAAAGGCATGTTGAAAGCAGTCCGGTCAGGACGCGTATATCCCCTTGAGTCCGATCCCTTCTTGATCCCGGGCCCACGTGCTGTGGAAGCGGCAAAGTTATTGCTTGGAGTACTTCATCCGGAGATCAAGCCCTGAGCGGTTCTAAGCCCAAAGCAGCCCTTGCCCTTACTGTGTGCTTTGCGGCGCTGCTGCTTGCAACGCTTGCTGCCGTGACGGTCGGTTCACACCGGCTCAACTTCACTGCTGCCATTCACGGCATTTCTCCTGATCATGAAATCCTGATGCAGCTGCGCTTGCCTCGCGCGCTGCTTGCCCTCTGGACTGGGGGAGCGCTCGCGCTTGCCGGTGTATTGTTCCAGGCACTTCTGCGTAATGCTCTAGCAACGCCCTACACGCTTGGAGTATCGGGTGGAGCATCATTAGGTGCTGTGCTCGCTATCTTCTTCGGATGGCAATCGATAGCCGGTCTATCTTCAGTAAGTTTTGCTGCCTGTGTCGGCTCGGGCCTCGTCCTGATTGTTAATGTGCTGGTCGCCTCGCATCGGCAGCGGCTGTCCTCTATCAGCCTGCTTCTTGCCGGAGTCACCATCAACAGCATGTGCGGTGCTGCCATTTTGTTCTTGTCGAATCTTGTCGGCGTTCTTCAATCTTTCTCTGTCACACGGTGGTTGATGGGCGGCATGGATGCACCCACTTATTCCACGCTTCTCTGGCTCAGCATTGCTCTGGCGCCTGTGTGTCTTGCGGTGTTCTGGTACAGCCGTGAATGGAATCTGCTGTCGGTTGGAGAGACGTGGGCCGCAACTCGTGGAGTCTCTACCAGCCGTCTGCTGCTGATCGGATGCGTCGCCGGCTCAATCCTCACCGGTGCTGTCACGGCTCTCACCGGGCCCATTGCATTTGTCGGGCTTATCATTCCACACGCCCTCCGAATGTGGGTTGGGGCAGATCATCGTATCCTGACGCCCTGTTCCTTTCTGTTGGGAGCGGCTTTTGTGGCCTTGTGCGATGTGTTCTCCCGGACCATTCTGGCACCGGTAGAGATCCCGGTCGGCGTCATCACGTCGTTGCTTGGTGGACCTTTTTTCATATGGATGCTAAGCAGTTACCGGCGAGGGATTCAAGCATAAATTTCAAAGGAGCGAGAGCATGAGCATTGCAACAAAACGCGGCGATACCGGCATGACCGGATTGCCTGGAGGCGTGCGAGTTTCCAAGACCGACCCGCGCGTGGAATGTTACGGAGCCATTGACGAACTCATTTCACAAATGGGTTTCGCACGGTCGATCACTGAAAACAAAGAAGTCACTGACCTGACCAAAGAGATTCAACGGGAACTGTTCAAAGTCGGGTCCGCAATCGGAACAACTCCGGAGTCGCCAAAGCCCGCTCCGGCCATCACGCAAGAGATGGTGGATTTGCTCGAAGCGCATGTGCATCGAATCGAGGCCATGCCTGGAATCCTGGGTGATTGGTCACTGCCGGGCGAGATACCCGATTCGGCGGCTATGGATGTTGCCAGAACAATCTGCCGTCGTGCCGAGCGCCTCGCTGTGCGGCTATTCGAAGATAACGTTCTGTCGAACCCGCAGATTCTGGCCTATTTAAACCGGCTCTCTGATCTGCTCTGGCTTCTTGGTAGGCAACTGGAGTTGAATGCCGGAGTCAACGCAACTCTGCGCGCATCCGACAAGCCGGGCAACCGCTGGTCACGCGCCTGGTGACAGCCGAGCTACTTATTGCGCCCGTTTTGTTGCTTGCTCAGAACAATTCATCTAACAAACAAAAATTCCTGAGCAGGTGCGGATCAGCACAATTAGCTGGCAAGTACCCTCGCAGGAGTCGCTCGCCTTCCTCGCCGAACTGATCACGCATACTACGAAGAGCCAACGCCCAATCACGCGCAGGATGTGCGATGCCGGCTCGACCAAGATCGATAATGCCCGTTAGCTGATCATCTTCCGCCAGAAAATTAGGCAGGCAAGCATCACCATGTGTGAAGCAGGTCAGAAGATTTGATGGTTGCTGAGACTTCAATTCGGCTAAGACGTCGAACGCTGAGCACCCACGGTTCGCTTCGTCAAAGTCGTTTGTATCGACTTGTCCGGCTTGAACACGATCTTCGGCCTGCTGCAGGCACGCAGCCCAATCCGCCTGAAAAGGACAATTGAAAGTCGGTATCGAATGGAGAAGGGTTAACGCCTGGTTCAAGACGGTCGCGGCGCACTGCATCGAGACCTGGCTCAAACCAACTCCAGGGATGATCGACATGGTCAATGACCCACCTTGGTTCACGAATACTTTTGGCACTGGTAAGCATTCGGCGCACCATTGGAGGACGGCCGCCTCCAGAGTTAACTCTTCTGCCGAGCCGGACTTCTCAATCCATGTCTCCCCACTAGGACTCTGGACTTTGAACACGGTAGCCCGGGACTCTCCGCCCAGAATGGGTGTTCTCTTTAGTCCGACCCTCACTTCTTAATTGTCCGCGTGGGCCGAGCGCGGACGCTTAGGCCCATATTTATTGGTTCTGTGGACCCATGTACTTCCGAGCGAAATTGTCCAGATACATGCAAATCACTTCGGCTGGCATTTCAGTACTGTGAGGAAGCTCGATCGGCTTTGCGGTTCTGCCATCCACAATGATCTCCAGCAGTGGGCCTGTTTTGGCAACCCCAGGCTGTTGTGTTACAGCGTAATCCCAGTTCTTCCACGTTAAAGCGTTTAGTGACTCAAGTTTAGATTTAACGGTAGCTACTTCAGCAGTGGACAAGTTGTCGAATTGGCTCACAATTTCCTCAAAGCCTAAGTGGGATCGGACAGATTTAACTCTCACCAGCTTTGTTCCTCGAAGTACGTGGCGGTCGCTGCTGGCCTATCGAACACGCCTAAGCCGTAGTCCGGTAACGCGCCGACTCCTCACTAAGCTTCGTTTGCAGGTACGCAAAAACGGAATCAACCGCAATGTCCTCAGCCTTCCGGGTCCGTCGATCGAGGAATTCGACCTTGCCTTCCCCCAGCTTTTTGCCGGCAACAATCCGATAAGGGATACCGACCAGATCAGCATCTTTGAACTTCACACCGGGCCGCTCATCGCGATCATCCAAGATGACATCAATGCCTGCCTGCAAGCACTGCGAGTAGAGGCGGTCGGCGGCTTCCCTCTGAGCAGCATCGCCCTTATTTACGGGCGTAATCACAACGGAGAAGGGTGCTATGGGCAACGGTAAGGTGATGCCGTCTTTGTCGTGAAACAGCTCGATGCCACAGCTGAGAATCCGCTCAATGCCTATGCCATACGAACCCATAATAGGGGTTATTTCTTTTCCATCCTCACCCAGAACGCGCAGGTTCATCGGCTCGGAATACCGGTAACCGAGCTTGAAGATATGACCAAGTTCAACTGCTTTGAACAACTCGACAGGCGTGCCGCACTGGGTACAAGGGTCACCCGCTGCTACCTGCCGTAAGTCAGCGTATTCGGCTTGAAAATCTTTGCCCGGAGTCACATTGCGCAAGTGATAATCATCCCGATTGGCACCCGCGATCATGTTGCGCCGTTCTTGCAAAGCTGTGTCGGCTAAGATGCGCAATCCGGAAATGCCTACTGGCCCAAGCGAACCAGGGTTAGCCCCAAACCATGCGACGATTTCTGCCTGCTGGGCGGGTCGAATCTCCTTTGCCTTTGTAAGATCGGCCAGCTTCGTCTCGCTGAGTTGGTGATCGCCTCGCATCATGATGAGCAATGGCTGCCCATCGGCCACCATCACCAAACTCTTCATTTGAGAAGACTCGGGCAATCGGGTGAACTCGGCCACTTGCGCGATGGTCTTGAAACCGGGAGTATGGAATGGTTCCGGTGTCAGATCGCCGTCCGGATCTTCAACAGCAGGAGTGCTTGGCTTAGCCGTCGCTTTTTCCAGGTTAGCCGCATAGCCGCAGGAAGGGCAGCGTACGATCAAGTCTTCCCCTGCGTCCGACCGCACCATGAATTCATGCGATTGACTGCCGCCCATGGCGCCCGAATCAGCCTCGACAACGGTATACTCCAGCCCGCAACGCTCAAAGATTCGGCAATAAGCGCTGTAATGCTTGTCGTACGCTACATCCAGACCAGCTGCATCGATATCGAAGGTGTAGGAATCCTTCATGATGAACTGGCGCACGCGCAGCAAACCGGATTTAGGCCGGGGCTCATCCCGAAATTTAGTCTGAATCTGATACCAGATTTGCGGCAGCTGCTTGTAACTGCGTAACTCGCCACGCGCAATAGTTGTCACTACCTCTTCGTGCGTCATAGCCAGACACAAGTCGCGCTGCCAGCGATCCTTCAGCTTGAACAGGTTGTCGCCCATCACCTCCCAGCGCCCGGACTCCTGCCATACTTCGGCCGGATTTAATGCAGGCAGCAGCATTTCCTGACCGCCAATTGCGTTCATCTCCTCACGAACAATTGCCTCGATCTTGAGCAGCGAGCGCCGGGCAAGCAGCAGATAGCTATAGATGCCCGCCGATAACTGCCGCACATAGCCGGCTCGCAAAAGTAATTGATGGCTGATGACTTCCGCCTCCGCAGGCACTTCGCGCAAGGTGGGGATAAAGAGGGTGCTCCAACGCATGGGTAAGTTTCGATTATCCGTCAGCGCCGGTCCTGAACTTGTCAACACTTACCTGCAGTTGCATGTGAGCACTTTACGTACTCGCTTTCTCTGCTTGTTGAATCTAATCAAATTTTCTCGACGCATCACACTTCTACATGTTATGATCCTCGTGTTCATTCCAAGCAGGAGGTGCCATGGCTGATCGCTCCGATATTCCACAAGGCACGCTGGATCTTTTGATTCTGCAAGTGACGGCTCTCGGACCCATTCACGGATACGGAATCGCTCAGCGGCTACAGCAAGTGTCTAAGGATGTCTTGCAAGTTCTGCAAGGCTCGCTGTATCCAGCGCTCCATCGACTCGAGAATAAGGGACACCTGAAGGCCCAATGGAAAATGTCCGAGACAGGGCGTGAGGCAAAGTTCTACACCTTGACCGCGAAGGGACGCAGCCAGCTTAAGACTGAGACCGCCAAGTGGCTTCGACTCGCAGACGCCATATCAGCAGTACTGAACCTTCGTAGAGGAACTATCATATGAATTGGTTTGGCAGACTTATCGGCAAACGTCAGCTGGAAATTGAGCTTTCCAAAGAGCTGCAGGACCATCTCGAACGACAGATCCTTGATTTCCGGAGGGCAGGCTTTTCGGAGGAGGAATCGCGGCGTAAAGCTCATCTCTTATTCGGTGGTCTGGAGCAAACGCGAGAGGAATGCCGAGAGGCAAGGGGAACGCTTTGGCTTGAATCTGCCACACAGGATCTGAAGCATGCCTTTCGCAAGCTGAAGAAAGCGCCGGCCTTTACGATTGCCGCGCTGATGACCTTAGCTTTTGGAATAGGCGCGACTACCGCGATCTTTCAACTCATCAATTCGGTTCGTTTGAAATCTCTTCCGGTAGTCAAGCCGTTCGAGCTTGCCCTGATTCGCCTCGACCCCAAGGACAACACCTTTGGAGTCGCGGATAATTTTCATACTATA
>CAXTWQ010000013.1:28510-70448 GCA_964248065.1 uncultured Bryobacteraceae bacterium
GCTATCCCCTGTTCAAAGAGGTCAAAGACCATCAAACTAGCTTTTCAGACGTTTTTGGGTGGGAGCTTGATGGCGAGCAAGTGGGCCAGGGCGCGGGAGCGAGAAACGCCGATCGTCTTGCCGTGACTGGCAACTTCTTTCCTGCCCTTGGAATACGGCCTGCTGCCGGGCGGCTATTTCAAGATGACGACGACGTATATGGCTGTTCGGATCCGGGCGTTGTTCTTAGTTACGAATATTGGAGACGTATGTTCGGCGCCGAACCTTCTGCCATTGGTGCTTCGTTGGTTGTGCAAGACCATTGGCTCCGAGTTATCGGTGTTACACCAGCAGGCTTTCGGGGCCCGGAGATTGGCCGCAAATTCGACATCG
The DNA here is from genome assembly GCA_964248065.1 of uncultured Bryobacteraceae bacterium. Taxonomy (GTDB): domain Bacteria; phylum Acidobacteriota; class Terriglobia; order Bryobacterales; family Bryobacteraceae; genus Bog-105. The sequence goes on from CAXTWQ010000013.1 coordinate 28,883, forward strand.
CACTTCCGTTCTGCGCCCATGCCGTTCTACACCACACCGATGTGAGTGAATTCCGTAGACGCGACTATTTCTGGATCTATGCGATGGGACGGCTGAAGCCGGATAGCACGATTGCGGCAGCATCAGCACAACTGAACGCTATCAGTTCCGGGGTGATGCGCGCTACACAGCCAACGGGATATTCACAAGCAGAATCAGACCGTTACTTGCGATTTCATTTGGAAGCCGTGCCCGGCGCAGGAGGTGTAAGTAAACTTCGCGATAGGTACGACACTTCGCTGTGGCTCCTTTGGGGTGTAACAGCATTCGTGCTACTGATTGCTTGCCTGAATCTGGCAAATCTGATGTTTGCCCGTCTAAGTGCAAGTGAACGTGAATCTGCCGTGCGAGTGGCATTGGGAGCCACCCGGGCTCGTTTGACGGGACAACTTCTGGCTGAAACTTTCCTTCTGACGATTGGGGGTGTTGTATGCGGATTGATTTTAGCCAAGGCACTCAGTTCCGGTATTGTGCGCCTTATTACGACCGAAAACAATCCGATAACTCTCGACCTGACGCTCGATTGGCACATGATTGCGTTCGCAGCCGCGATTACCGTTTCCATCTGCGTCCTACTCGCCCTTATCAGCGCGTCTAGGAGCAATGGCATTCAACCGGACTCCGCCTTAAAAGGCGAATCGAGAAGCGTGACCGGAGATAGAAAACAATTTCGATCCCAGCGTCTTCTGGTGGTAGCTCAAATTGCTGTGTCATCTGTGCTGGTGACAGCGGCACTTTTGTTTGTCTACAGCTTTCGCAACCTTGTAACAGCTGATACGGGCTTTCGACAAGACGGGCTGCTAACGGCTTCTTTCAATTTTTCAACGCTTACTTCAAAGCCCGAAGCCGTTCGGGTTTTGCGCCGACAGTTGCTTGAGGAGGTGCGTACCACTCCGCTAGTTCGAGCAACTGCCTCCACCAGTAACTTCCTCTTTGGTGGCGGTATGTGGACTATGACCGCAGAAGCAAACGAAGTGAAAAGCGACGCCAGAGTTTCGTGGGTCAGCCCAGGACATTTCATTGCATTGCAAACGCCGCTGCTCGCCGGTCGTGATTTTAAGAACACCGATACAGAGACATCGCCGCAAGTGGCAATCATCAACCAAGCCTTCGTTCAGAAATTCTTTCGAGGCTCAGATCCCCTTGGCAAAACGTTCCACATTATTGCGGAACCCGGCTACCCAGGCGGCAACTACGAAGTTGTCGGAATAATCAGGGATACGAAGTACTTTGATCTTCGGGATCTGCCGCCACCAATCGCTTATGCGCCTGCCTCTCAAGACCCAGGGACGTCGCTTAACGCGAACGTTTATATCCGGTCATCTGCGCCATCATCATTAGTCGAAGCCAGCGTTAGACAGCGGATCAGTTCCTCCCATCCGGGAGTTGCGATGGAGTTTCACGTCTTCAAGAATCAGATTGCAGACAATGTGGTGCGTGAGCGCCTTCTGGCGTTGCTGTTGGGATTTTTCGGTCTGCTTGCTGTGCTCTTAGCAATTATCGGTCTGTATGGAGTGCTCGCATATACGCTTCAAAAGCGAAGGACTGAGATGGGAGTTCGAGTCGCCTTGGGGGCAACAAGCGAACAGATGATTTGGCTTGTTTTTCAGGAAACCGCCATGCTTGTAGGGACTGGCCTAGCCATAGGCCTGACCTGCTCGCTAGCCATAAACAGGGCCGCGCAAGCGCTTCTGTTCAATATTTCAACAACGGATCCTCTAGTCACCATCGCAGCTGCAATCTTGTTAGGCGGTGCGGCGTGCTTGGGAAGTTTGCTGCCGGCGGTCCGCGCCGCGCGCGTCGATCCAATCGTTGCACTTAGGGCAGAGTGAGAATTTGAAGCAACTACACTTGCGATCCTCATAGAGCACCGTCACTTTAAGTTTGTTTCCCCATCGCGCAGCCCATTCGGAGACAATAAAAGAACGATGAACGCACAAACGCGTATGGCTCGGCCGCTCGCTGAAGCGGACCCCGAAATCTTTGCGGCAATTGAGCATGAGGCCGAGCGCCAAGATACTCGCCTGGAGTTGATTGCCAGTGAGAATTTCACTTCGCAGGCAATCCTGGAAGCTGCTGGTTCGGTATTCACAAACAAATATGCGGAAGGTTACCCCGGCAAGCGCTACTACGGTGGTTGCGAGTACGCCGACGTTGTAGAAAACCTGGCGCGCGAACGCGTCAAGCAGCTCTTCGGCGCTGAATATGCAAACGTTCAGCCGCACTCCGGTTCTCAAGCCAACGAGGCGGCCTATGCAGCCGTCCTAAAACCAGGCGACACGATTCTTGGCATGAACCTGGCGCACGGCGGCCATCTTACCCATGGGCATCCGCTTAATTTTTCGGGCAAGCTCTACAAAGTCGTTGCGTACGGGGTCCGTCAGGAAGATGAACGGATTGACTACGACGAGGTGGCGCGTCTGGCCGAGGAGCACCGGCCCAAAATGATCATTGCCGGTGCCAGCGCCTACTCGCGCGTCATCGATTTTGCCCGCTTCCGGAGCATTGCCGACAGTGTTGAAGCAGTGTTTCTCGTCGACATGGCGCACTACTCGGGCCTGATTGCGGGCGGCGTTTATCCCAACCCCTGCGAACACGCAGACATTGTTACTTCCACGACACACAAAACCTTACGCGGCCCACGCTCCGGAATCATACTGGCTCGTGAGCGGTTCGGCAAAGAAATCGATAAGGCCGTGTTTCCAGGCGCACAAGGCGGTCCGCTCGTGCACGTCATGGCAGCGAAAGCGGTCTGTTTTCGAGAGGCGCTTACTGATGACTTCCGTGCTTATCAAACACAAGTGGTTGCCAATGCCAAAGCACTTGCCTCCGAACTGCACGCGCAAGGCTTTCGGGTAGTCAGCGGTGGCACTGATTCACACATGCTCCTCATCGATGTCTTTGCCAAAGGGGTGAAGGGCAAGGACGCCGAGAAGGCTCTAGATGAGGCATATATCACTGCCAATAAGAACGCCATTCCATTCGACGTAAATCCGCCGCTGAACCCAAGCGGTATCCGATTAGGCAGTCCGGCCGTGACCACTCGCGGTTTCACTGAGCGTGAGATGCGGGACGTAGCTGGGCTGATCGCACAGGTTCTGAACAATCCTGGTTCAGTTGAGGCGATCACAAAAACTCAGCGCGGCGTTGCGGAACTTACCGAACGGTTCCCCCTCTACGCCTGGCGTCGGCAGGAAGTCTTTTCGCATTAGCGTAAGAGCTATGGCGGAGATTGTGGTTGGCAAGACTGCAATAACCCCAATGCTGTCAGTTCGAAACGGCACGGAGGCAATCGACTTTTACAAAGCTGCCTTTGGAGCCAATGAGCTATTTCGCGTCCAGGATGAAAATGGATCAGTCGTTGCTCAGTTATCCGTTAATGAAGCCGAGTTCTGGCTTGCTGACGAGGCTCCCGAGCATCGGAATTTCAGCCCTCAGTCGCTCGGAGGGAGCTCTGTACGAATGCTTTTGATCGTGGAAAATCCAGATCTTATCTTCGACCGAGCCGTCCTAGCTGGAGCCGCGGTCGTTTGGCCTGTTGAGGACCAGCCGTACGGTTGGCGCGTCGGACGCATTGTCGATCCATTCGGGCATCATTGGGAAATCGGCAGGCTGCTCTAATCGCTAACTCTTATGAATGACCAAGGATCTGGTGCGGCTTGTAAGGCTCTTCCAGCTGCTGCACCTCTTCGGCGGTCAACTTGACTTCGACCGCGCTTAAGGCCTCGTCCAGGTGATGCATCTTGCTTGCACCGATAATCGGCGCCGTCACAGCAGGCTTACTCAGCAGCCAGGCCAAGGCGATTTGCATGTTGGGTAACCCGCGTTTTTCGGCCACCTGTGTGAGCCGCTCGGCTACTGCGAAATCATCTTCCTGATAATAGAGTTGTCTGGCGTAATCATCTGAGTTCGAGCGGGTCGTTTGGCCGCCGCCTGCCTTGCTCCGGTTGCCCGCCAAAAACCCGCGCGCCAGCGGCGACCACGGAATCACAGCAATGCCCTGGTCCTGGCAAAGCGGTATCATCTCGCGCTCCTCTTCGCGATAGATCAGGTTGTAGTGGTTCTGCATCGAGACAAATTTCGTCCAGCCATGCAATTCCGAAACATACAGCGATTGGGAGAACTGCCAGGCAAACATCGATGAAGCTCCGATGTAGCGCGCCCTTCCCGACTTGACCACATCGTGAAGCGCCTCCATCGTTTCATCGATGGGCGTCTCTTTATCCCAGCGATGAATCTGATACAAGTCGACATAGTCAGTCCCGAGCCGTTTCAAGCTGTGGTCGATCTCAGTTAGAATTGCTTTTCGCGACAGGCCGCGCCCGTTTGGATCTTTGCGCATCGGATTGAAGACCTTGGTCGCCAGGACAATCTCGTCACGCTTGCCGAAATCTCCCAGAGCCTTCCCGATAACTTCTTCACTGACTCCGTCCGAATACATGTTTGCGGTGTCGAAGAAATTGATACCAGCTTCGAGCGCGTGTTGAATGAATGGACGGCTCTCCTCTTCGTTTAAGACCCACTCGCGCCATTTGCTCGAGCCGTACGTCATGCAACCCAGACAAAGGCGCGAAACCTTCAGCCCAGTTTTACCAAAATTTATGTATTCCATCGAGTCCCGGCCAACGCTAAACGCGCGGCCACCTAAGAGACGCCGATTAATGAGGAAGGCAGCAGCCAGTAGTTTGGCTGGGAGGCAGGGACTCGAACCCCGATACGCAGATCCAGATTCTGCAGTCCTACCATTGGACGACCTCCCACCTGGTGCCTTGTCATTGTAACAAGGCGGCTCGGCTATAGTGAAGGCAGCATGTTGAGACGCTCTGCTCTGATTGTGACCTCAGTCCTGTTAGCAATGGTGCCGCTGAGCGCTGCTTCCGTCTATGACTACACCTTGACCTCAATCGATGGAAAAAGCACTCCGCTTTCGAGCTTCAAGGGCAAGGTCCTAATGCTCGTCAATGTGGCAAGCAAGTGCGGCTACACTCCTCAGTACACCGGCCTGGAATCGCTTTATCAGAAGTACAAGGATCAGGGTCTGGTGATCGTTGGCATTCCTGCTAATAACTTCATGAGCCAGGAGCCAGGCACAAATGCAGAGATCAAGACCTTCTGCAAGACCAAGTACGACGTTCAGTTTCCTATGATGTCCAAGGTTTCAGTTGGAGGCAGTGACAAGGCTCCTCTGTACGAGTTCCTGACGAGCCAACAGGAAAACCCGCAAACTGGCGGTGAAATCAAATGGAATTTTACGAAGTTTCTGGTTAGTCGTGATGGCCAGATATTGAATCGATTTGAACCTGCTGTTACGCCAGATGATCCTGCTGTTACGAGCGCTGTCGAGGCTGCGTTGAAGAAATAAAGCCGTCGGGCATCTTTGTAACTACGTCATAGTCAGAGGATTCTTCAGACGAGTCGCCCAAGGCGTTCGGCTTCGTTCTGTAAGACTCCTTCAATGGCGGTAAGCGTAAAAGCATCATTTAACGCCCACCGTTAGCTTCCTAGCCCAGCACATACCAGTACTCTTGTCAGAACATTCGATAGCTTCTTAGCCGCTCTTCATGTCATACATGTTTCAGGCGCACCCGGCTCATCGCTTACTCACCGTCATGACAGATCAGATCTTAACCAGCTACCGTAAACCTCAGAAGCGGGCTCGATAAATGCTTCCCATAGCTTCACGATCTGCCCTGGGCGTGTCCACCGTCATACTTCTGAGTTTTCTGGGAACTGTCACATCACAAGCGCGTGCGCAAAGAGCTGAGCTCGCTCCGGAGCTCTCATCGCCGGCAAGCGCGGTGCACTCCGAGACGACAGGCTGTCTGAACCTGCCCTCAACCTTCATTCCTTTCACTTCGACGTACTATACGACCGCTCCGAACGCCGCTGGAGATCGGCTCGTAGTGGGTAATATGTCGTTAACTATTTACGAATCGCTATCACAGATACCGCTTCCCAGCACTCCAAATCAGCAATTCTGTAACGCGCTTCAACTTGCTCCAGGCTTATACGCCCAAGCTTATGTGCCCACGGCAGCAGAACGGTCCGGCGATTTCAGCCCCTTTGCAGGGCTTTTGCTTGATCCAGTTGCAAACTGGACCCCCTTTCCAGGAGGGATTATTCCAACTTCCCGGATCGGTGACCCTTTCGCCTGGCGCATCAGCTCATTGTCGGCTGGACCGGCTGTTACTTCACCCACTGCGCTCAACTTTGTTCCAATCACCCCGTGCCGCGTCACCGATAGCCGCAACTTCAGTGGGGGAACGCTCAGGGGTCAGACAACAACAGATTTCGGAATGACGAATAGCAACTGCGGCATTCCCATTACCGCGCAGGCATACTCATTGAACTTCACTGTCGTGCCTTCGAACAAACTCTCGTACCTGACTGTGTTCCCTAGCGGGCAGCCCCGCCCGGTGGTGTCCACCCTGAACTCCTATGATGGCCGTACCAAGGCAAATGCCGCAATCGTACCGGCTGGCATAAACGGTGCAGTCAGCGTTTTTACCACTGATGACACGGAACTCATTATCGATGTCAATGGCTACTTCGTGTCTGCTTCAGATGCTTCGGCACTTGCCTTCTACCCCGTTGCTCCTTGCCGACTGATCGATACTCGCGGAGCTGCAGGCCCACTCGGCGCACCAAGTCTAGTGGCGCAGCAGGAACGGGCGTTTCCTCTGCTGCTTGGCAGCTGCAGCTTACCGGCAACTGCCAAAGCTTATTCGCTCAACTACACGGCTGTTCCAAAGGGGCCACTTGCGTACTTGACTACATGGCCAACGGGGCAAAGTCGTCCGGTTGTCTCTACTCTGAATGCTCCAACTGGCACCACAACCGCTAACGGCGCCATCGTACCGGCTGGTGCGAATGGGGATGTGTCGGTCTATGCCACTCAGCAAGCGGATCTCATTGTTGACGTCAACGGCTACTTCGCCCCGCCGTCGACTGGCGGCCTCTCGTTATACAATCTTTCGCCCTGCCGCATTTACGATTCCCGCACACTAGCCGCCGCCCTACCGGTCAACAACATAAACCAGGTCAACATTGCCGGCAGTGCCTGTTCTGTACCTGCCAGCGCACAGTCTTATGTGTTCAATGCCACTGTGATCCCGGCGCACCCGCTTAAATTCTTAAGTCTCTGGCCGCATGGAGGAGATCAGCCGAACGTTTCCGCCCTCAATGCTTTGGATAGTGCAGTGACATCAAACATGGCTGTAGTGCCGGCAGCAAACGGTTCTATCGACGTGTTCGTCTCGGATTCCACTCAACTGATTTTGGATATTTTCGGCTACTTCGCCCCAGCGCACTGAGTAGTTTAAGGCCGGGTGCGATAGAGCATTCGCGGGTATGGAATTGTTTCCCGCACATGATCCAGGCCGCACATCCAGGCGACAAACCGCTCGACGCCCATGCCAAAGCCGGCATGCGGAACCGTGCCAAAGCGACGCAGATCCAGATACCAATCGAACGCTTCCCGTGGCAGATTGTGCTCGGCGAGCCGTTGCTCCAGTAGTTGTAAATCGTGAATGCGCTGCCCGCCGCCGACAATCTCACCATAGCCTTCGGGCGCAATAATGTCGACGCCTAAGGCAAGCTCAGGACGCTCGGAGTCCGGTTGAAAGTAGAAAGCTTTTATTTCGCTCGGATATCGATCCACCATCACCGGACGATCGCTGTCCTGTGTCAGCAATGTCTCATCGGTGTTGCCAAGATCGCCGCCCCACTGGATGTCGCTGCCCTTTTCCTGCAGAATTTTCACTGCATCGTCATAGCTCATGCGGGGAAACGGCGATTGGATCGCTTCCAGCTTGGCGGCATCGCGTTCGAGCACCTTTAATTGTTCGCGACGCCGGTCAAGTATCCGTCCCACCAGGTACGTGATCAAGCCTTCTGCTACCCGCTTGACGTCTTCCAGGTCCGCAAACGCCATTTCCGGCTCCACCATCCAGAACTCGGTCAGATGACGCCGGGTCTTTGACTTCTCTGCGCGAAACGTGGGCCCGAAACAGTAGACCTTACCGAAGGCCATCGCATTTGCTTCGTTGTAAAGCTGCCCCGATTGCGTTAAGTAAACCTTCTCGTCTTCGAAATAGTCAACCTCGAATAGAGTCGATGTCCCTTCGCAGGCTGATGGCGTAAAAATCGGAGTGTCCACGAGCGTGAACCCGTTCGAATCGAAATAGTCGCGGATGCCGCTGATCACTTCATGGCGCACCTGGATGGCCGCATGCTGGCGTCGGCTGCGCAGCCACAAATGACGATGATCCATCAGAAAATCGACGCCGTGATCCTTGGGCGTGATTGGATAGGGATGCTCTTCCGAGACGCGCTGAAGAATCTCCGCCCCATCCACGTCAAGTTCGAAACCGCCGATGGCCCGCGCCTCGGCACGTACCGTTCCCGTAATGGCGACCGAGCTTTCCTGAGTCAGCCCTTTCAACTCGTTGAACACTTCTTCGGGAAGATTGCTCTTGACCGCCACACACTGCAAGAGCCCGCTGCCATCTCGAATCAGAGGGAAAACAATCTTGCCGGATTTGCGCAAGTTGTACAGCCAGCCTTTGACCTGAACTCGTTTGCCCTCCGCATGAGCAATCTCGCTGATGCTGATGTGCTCGGCCGCGGGCACGCTCGTTGCCTCACTCATAGTCTTTCCAATAGCCAGTCCATGGAGCGTCGCGCTTCCTCGACCGGATGCTCAATGCCCGCCGGCTCACGCAATTCAAGCATGAACGGTAGCTGCTCTTTGTAAGGCGCAAGCATCTCCATCGCTCTGCCCCAATCAACCGTTCCCTTTCCAGGAAACAGGTGCGCATCGTCTACCGCGTTGTTGTCATGCAGGTGCGTCGATCGGATTCGAGGCTGCATGCGCCCAAACTCTCCGGGAATGCTTCCATACATGTGGGCATGACCGATATCGAAGCAGTAATTCAGATTCAAATGCGTCTCGCCCAAGAATAGATTCAGGCGCTCTGCTGAAGAAAGTCCGTTGGGGGTGTTCTCAAGCAGGACTTCCACGCCGCGCTGGCCGGCAAACACTTTAATCTCGTCGAGCGAAGAAAAAGCCGCATCGACCCGGCGCGGGTCAAATTCTTGTCCCGACACACCAAGATGTTGAATCAGGTACTGAAACGGCACCACGTCAGCCATCTCAAGAGCACGTTTGATTTCGTCGACCATGGCAATACGCTTACCTTTTAACGGCTCGGTGATATCGATAACAGCTTGCGGGCCTGAACGACCCCAAACCTCATCGGTGTACATCGGCGCATGTAGCGACTGCATCTTCAAGGGCGAGTCGCGGAACCAGTGCCCGAGCTCGTTAATCTGTGCCTTGTCGCGGTAATCCAGATGCTGGCGCGCACAGAATATCTCGACGGTCGGAAAGCCAGCGGCCCAGACCCGCTCAAGCCAGACAGTCGTCAGCCGATGCCCAACAAAAAGATGGGTCGATAATGCAAGCTTCATGTTTTGTTTGCGCTGTTAGTAGCCCGCGACTTTGCCATGCAAACGGGACTCGGTGCCGCCTTCCAGCATCCCATGGTTCAGCACGATCGCCTCAACCCGTGCAACGCCGTCCGTTGGTTTGATCGCATAACCCATTCTTGTCAAGTCCGCTACAACATCAGGTCGAAAGCCGCTTTGCAAATAAAGGAAGTCGGGCCTCCATTGCTCGTGAAAACGGGGCAGATCCACTGCATCCTGAACATTCATCTTGAAGTCGAGCACGTCAAAGATCACTTCCGCAACTCCTGTTGTGATGCGTGAACCCCCAGGCGCTCCGACAACCATCAAGAGCTTACCGTTCTGCGTGATGATTGTGGGCGTCATGGACGACAGTGGCCGCTTGCCGGGTTGGATCGCATTGGCATCGGCACCCACTAGCCCGAACATGTTCGGCGAGCCGGGCTTCGCTGCAAAATCGTCCATCTCGTCATTCAGAAGGAATCCAAGTTTAGGGACTGTGATGCCACTGCCATAGGAGTTATTCAGCGTGTAAGTAACAGCTACTGCGTTCCCTTGGGCATCGACAACATTAAAGTGAGTTGTCTGATCACTTTCGTGCCATTGACGCAAACGCGCCTCTACGTTTTTGGGAAGACCCGGCGCTACGGACTCGCTGGGAGTAGCATGGAGCGGATCGATGGTTCCGCGCCTCCAGGCAAGATAAGCAGGTTTCAATAGATCGAGCACCGGAACGTTATAGAAACCGGGGTCGCCCAGGTATTCACTGCGATCCGCATAGAACCGGCGCATGGCTTCGGTCTCAAAATGAACGGCCTTTGCCGAATCGGGTCCGTCGCTGGCGTAGCCCGTACCGTCCAGCATGCCCATCATCTGCAGCAGACCAATGCCGCCTGCACTGGGCGGAGGAGATGTAATCACGTGAAAGCCATGGTAATCGCCTTGGAGAGGAGCACGCTCGGCCACCTTGTAATCTCGGAGGTCCGCTTCCGTTACGAGTCCACCATGCGTGGCCATCGCAGCCGCAAAAAGGCGTGCTGTCTCGCCTCCGTAGAACCCACCGCGTCCACCTGCAGCAATGCGATCCAACGTGCCGGCTAGTTCAGGTTGCTTGAGCACCTCTCCTGCTTCGTAGGGCTTACCGTCGCGGAGAAAAATACGCTGAGACTCCGAATCCTGATGCAAAGGATTCTTCTCATCTCGAAGCGAGGCAGCTACCGGCTCTGTGAGAGTGATTCCATCGGCCGCCAAATGGCTGGCCGGCGAGACCAGGTCTTTCCACGGCTTGCTGCCGAACTTCTGGTGCGCATCCGCAAAGCCGGCCACTGTACCGGGTACACCAGCAGACTTCCAGCCGTAGATGCTGTCGCGCGTTGCGTTACCGTCCGGGCCGATATACATATCGCGGGTAGCAGCCGCCGGTGCACACTCGCGGAAGTCGAGGAACGTTGTCGTTCCATCGTGAAGCCGGATCAGCATAAAGCCGCCACCGCCCAAGTTTCCGGCAACTGGATGAGTGACAGCTAACGCAAAGCCAACCGCCACTGCTGCGTCCACTGCGTTACCGCCGTGCTGAAGTACCCGCAAACCGACGTCTGCTCCAATCGGTTCTTGCGCGACCACCATGCCATGGCTCGCTCGTACCGGTTCCTTTGCCAGCGAGACGCTTGGAAGGAACGGGTATGAGAGCACGAAAAGCGTTCCTATTCGTGTCAGCCCGCTCAACATATGAACGTCAGTCTAACAAGCAGGCAGAACGCTGGTTGATGTTGCCTAACTTAGGCGGCAACGGCCGTTAACTTGCGCAGGCGCAGGGTCAAACGACTCTTATATCGGGCAGCAGTGTTCTTCTTGATGATGCCCCACTTAGCCGCTCGGTCAACAATAGAGAAGGTGGCCGGTATCAATGCCGTTGCCCCTTGTGAATCTTTCTTGTCCAATAAACGCCGCATCGAACGAATCTGATGCCGCAGCCTCGACTTGCGAACCCGGTTGACCGCTGTCTTTCTTTCGGTGATCCGGACGCGCTTGAGCGAGGAAACTGTATTTGCCATTACCTCAAAGCCCTATCCTGTTGAAAAGTACCTCTCCAGGATACCTGACCCGTGCTGCTAGAGCAACGTTCACCGGAGATTCCTGAGACCTAAGGTGTACTGCAAAGGTATGAAAACACCTAGGATTTCACGCTGGAAGCAACTTGCAGTAACAAAATCAGCCGTTCTCAGTAACAATAGAGTTGATTCGTTTCAAACACAAGTCTCTAAGAATGATTAGAAGTATCAAAACCACTATCGCGATGGTTGCTGCTTATGCAACTCTCGCCATTTCCGCTCCTGCTGCCGAGACGGTCGGCGACTGGAAAATTGCCGGCCCATACGGCGGAACCGCCACCAGCATCACGGTAGACCCATCCAATCCTAAAACGGTTCTGGCTGGCGCCATGAACTCGCTGCTTTTTAAAACGACTGATGGCGGTGATAACTGGATTATTCTCAATTTTCCAAAACGCCATCTGAGTGCATTAACTTCCATACTTATAGACCCTTCAGACCCGGCCCACTATCTTGTCGGTGTGATTGCTGCGGACGGTGGCGGGCTTTATGAGAGTCACGATAACGGAGGTAAGTGGGCGATTGTAACAGGCCTGGAGCATTATGGAGTGCGGGCTTTGACTTATGCCGCTTGTCAGCCAACGCGATTTCTCGCCGGTACTCAGCATGGCGTGATGATGAGCGATGACGCCGGCAAAACATGGACCCGTATCTCCGACCCGGAAAATTCGGAAATGGCTCAGATTACTGCCGTGGCCGTAGATTCAAAAGACCCTAATACGATGTATGCGGGAACCAGTCACTTGCCTTGGAAGAGTGTTGACGGCGGAAAGACCTGGACATCTATTCACACCGGCATGATTGATGATTCAGACGTTTTCTCCATCTATGTGGACCCGGCAAACCCTAGCAATATCCTGGCAAGTGCCTGCAGCGGTATCTATGCAAGCCCTGACCGCGGTGAGCTCTGGCATAAGTTGCTCGGTATCCCAAATACGTCGCGAAGAACTCACGTTATTCGTGAAGACCCTTCTAACTCATCCACTATCTATGCAGGAACAACTACTGGTTTATTTAAATCACTTAATCACGGAGCTGCCTGGAAAACGCTTACTACCGAACAGGTAAACTGGCTGTCTTTTGATCCGACCAACTCACAAGGTTTGTATCTTGCTTTAGATGTTGAGGGTCTGGCCAAAAGTGAGAACGGTGGTGAATCAATCAGAATGGTCAACAACGGCTTTGTTGATCGTGTGATTGGTGCGGTGTCTACATCAGGGAAGCGAATGGTAGCAATAGAAACTCAGGAAGGCGAAACGACGGGTTTCTTTACCAGTGTCAATCGCGGCGAGTCTTGGACGCAGATGCACCCTTCGCGCAGCCTGGGTGGCGTTCACTTGAAGGCCGTGGCCGGGGTGCCTGATGAAGATCGAACATTAATCGCGGCCAGTCCGCACCAGATGTATAAGTCAGTCAATGGCGGAATCGATTGGAAAGTTCTTCCCATCCGTCTTGTCACGACTTTGCCTGCTCTGGAGGAGAAACCCTCGGCCGCTAAGTCGAAGCGTCCTCCCGCAAGAAAAACTGGAACGAAATCTGCTGTTCGAACGGCTCCTGCGAAGGTCTCCAAGCCTCGGCAGGTCATAAAAGAGGTGTCCGTCTCAGAGGTGAGTGGGCTTTACTCGGTCAAGTCGGGAGCAAAAGATATTTTCTTTGCTGCTACTGACCTGGGGCTTCTACGTAGCGATGACATGGCTGAACATTGGACTCTTGCGGGCATTCCCGGAGCAAGCGCCGTAACAGCCTTGTTCTTCGGGCCCGATCGGTCCCCAATAGTAGCCAAAGCTGCCACCGGCCTGTTCGTTTCGAAAGACGATGGCGATCACTGGGCTGAGTTGCCATTTCCTCTTCCTGCTTCGGACATTAATGACGTTGCAATGACAACAGGAGAAGGCGCGCCCATGCTGGTCGCAACACGGGTGGGGCTCTACCGGTTAAGCGGAGACAGCAGTAAGTGGTCGGTTGTTTCAGAAGGCTTGCCCGCCTCTACTGTTGCTTCGGTCATCTTTGGCGGCGCCGACAAGACGGCTTACGCGGTGCAGTACGGGCAACTATATGTAAGCAAGGACGAGGGCGCTAGCTGGTCCGCAATCGTTACTGCGCTTCCTCCTACCCGCATTCGGCAGCTTTGGAAAGCAGATGCTTCCTCCAGCCGGATCTTCGGGCTTACCAGTGATTTGGGAATCATCTACCGCGACTAGCTGAATTCGATAACATGAGTTCCTGCAATCAGTTACCATGATGAATACTTACGATCTTGGAGGATCGGCCAGCAAGGTTTTTCGAATACTCGATGCTATCTCGAGTTGGCGAGGCAAGAGCATTCAATGCTGGCGCTAAGCCGGGAGTCCTGAAGTTCCATCGGAAAAGGCAAAGTTTTTGGCCAGAGTTCATTTAGGGGTCATGACTATTTGAGAAAGATTGTCCGGACGCAGTAAGTAAGTAAAAAGTCTGGCCGCTCTCTCTATCTTCAGGTTAATTTGCGATTTGGTGATTGTTCGTGATGCAAATCTCGATTCGATCATCAATAATCGGTAGAGGTGTGTACTCTGCTTTGGAGGAGAAGGATGGATACTCGGCTTATAAATAGGCCGTTAAGTTCTGCAATCCTGTGTGCCGCGCTAACGTTTACGTCGTTAGCTTATGCACAGGACAGCACAACTACAACAACAACGAAAACGACGTCGTCCGGGGGTGGTGAGGATGCAATGCCTGACCTGGTCGAAATCGACCCCTTTGGCGGTGTTAGTACTTGGGGGCAAGTTAACCGTGGTCTCACGACCCACTTAGTTACCGGCGGTATTGGTGGTATTCGCGTGGCTGTCAATCCCACGAAGTACTTCGGAATCGAAGGCTTTGTTGAATACTCGGAGGCGAACGTTGAATTTCGCACCCCGAATGGAAACGGGTTTTATCCTGGAACCAATAATCCGCTACCGACATACGCCTTCGACGCCCATAACTATACTTTTGGTTTGGGTCCAGTGTTTAACTTGCGTCCTCGTGGGTCGCGAGTTCAACCTTACTTAACCGCGGGCGCTGCGGGAATTCAATATACCCCGACTAAGCACGCTGAGAACGTCGCTCGGCAGCCAGGCAATCAGGCTAACTTCGGTACCGCTAACCTGAATGACAACCTGCAAGTAGGCGGCTTCTACGGTGGCGGTATCAAGTTCCACTTTACCGATCATTTCGGTATGCGGATCGACGCTCGTGGCATTACTTCCCGGAATCCGACTTATAACTTACCGAACTACAATACCGGCGGAGTGTATATTCCACGCGGCGATAATATTAATAACTTCCAGGGAACAGTAGGTCTTGTTTGGTATCTGGGTCAGAGCAAGTGTCCGCCCATGCCAGCTGCGCCTCCGCCCCCGGCTCCTCTGCCAACCCCGACTATCACGGGCGCAGAAGGCACTATCTGCCAGGGTAAGCCAGTCACATTACACGCTGCTGTCCAGGCAACGGGTAATCAGAAGCTTTCCTATTCGTGGACGATGAATGGTCAAGCTCAGGGTACTGACAGCCCCGACTTCACCTTTACGCCGAATAACTCCGGCAGCTTCAGCATCCAGGTCTCGGTGAGGGATACAACGCCTCCGCTGCCTCCGATGGAACGTCCGAAGAAATTTCCGGTCCGTTGCTGGGTACAGCCGCCCACGCCTCCTCCGGCACAGCCTGTCACTGCTACCTCCACAGTTACTGTGAACGAGAGCACTCCGCAGATCTCAAGTGTCACTGCTAACCCAACCACGCTGGCTTGCGCTGCCAATACCAACGGCGCACATACGGCACAGTTGACCGGCACCGTTACACCATCTGCTTGCGGCGGAAATCTGACCTATAACTGGACCGTCAGCGAAGGCAGCGTTACTAACGGCAGCACCCAGAACGCAACCTTCGACTCTTCAACCCTGAACTTTGAGGGCGGCGCACAAGGCCAGACCAAGACGGTTACAGCAACTTTGACCGTCACCGATGAAGCTGGCAAAACGGCTTCTCAGTCCACCACCATTACGGTGAAGTGCCAGCCGCAGTTCGTCCGGCTTGATGACGTGATCTTCGCTAAGAACAACGCCCGGGTTAACAACTGCGGCAAGCGTGTTCTGATCGACGACGCAGCTCCGAGACTCTCCAGCGGCGATTACGATATCGTTCTGGTTGGTCATCGCGACAATGACGAATCGGCTAACGCCCCCAGCACTCGTACCCGCAAGGGCAGACGTGCAGCAGCGGCGGCAGCGGCTCTGGATGAACAGCGCGCTCTAAACGCGGCTGCGGTCCTGAGTGGCGGCACCGGCACCTGCGCCAAGGTTGATCCTTCCCGCATCAAGTACGACGCGGTTGGAACTGACCAAACCTCCGAGACCAGACCTGGCCAGTGCGGAACTTCGAACACGAAGGAACGCAGAGGCTCACAGACTTCCGAAGCCGACAAGAACCGTCGCGTGGAAGTTTACCTGGTGCCTCGCGGCAGCTCGACCATGCCTCCTGCTGTTAAGAACGGCAAGCCTCTTCCCGAAGCCCGGGTCAAGGCACTTGGTTGCCCCAAATAAGCAACTGAGTTAAAACGCAAAGCAAACGGGGTCAGGCGGTTCGCCGCTTGACCCCGTTTTGCGTTCTAAGCCTGTTGCCAGGCAGGCACGTTACTCTATTACCCATACGTGTTGCGCCTTCTACTTGCTTTTTCCTTGGCTGTTGGCGTATCTGGGCAAGCTGCTTTCACTATCGATCAAGTGATGAGTGCGCCGTTCGCCAGTTCTCTGGTCGCATCGCCCAGCGGCTCAAAGCTCGCTTGGTTGCTGGATGAGGAAGGACGTCATAACGTCTGGGTTGCCGAAGCACCGCGTTATGAAGCCCGCAAGCTCACCAGCTTCAACGATGACGATGGGCAGGAAATCGGCGATCTGACCTGGTCGAATGACGGGAGTTCGCTTCTCTTCACTCGCGGCGGCGAGTTAGAGAACGGCGGAGATAACCCGAACCCGAGTTTATCCCTCACCCGACCCGATCAGTCCATTTGGTTTGTCCGGCTTGATGGCTCGCCTAGCCGGAAGTTAACTGAAGGAAGGTCACCGGCTGTTTCGCCCGCTAATGATCTGATCGCCTTGATCCGAGCCGGTCAACTCTGCACCATAACGCTCTCAAGCGGAAGCGTGGCCGAGCCGGTGAAGCAGGCAGGGTCCATATCAGGCCTTCGCTGGTCGACCGATGGAGCTTACCTCGCATTCACAAACACCCGAAAAAGTCATAGCTTCATTGGCCTTTACTCACCCGAAAAGAAGTCCTTGCAGTATCTCGATCCCAGCACTGATGGCGATTCCGAACCTGTCTGGTCACCTGACGGGCACCGCTTAGCTTTCCTTCGCATTCCTTCTGAAACGCGCACCGCCCTTCATGCACCGGAGCGTACTGCAGAACCCTGGTCAATCCGGGTCGCGAACGTCCCTGACACCCGATCCAAAGAAGTTTTCCACGCTGATCGTGGAGTGGGTAGCGCGTTTCACAGCATCATCTCCGAAAACCAACTGCATTGGAGTGGCGACGGGCTTGTGTTCCCTTGGGAGAAAACCGGATGGTGCCATCTATATCGTTTGAACCTTGATGCAAAGGCCACGGTCGTCGAGCTAACTCCAGGCGATGGCGAAGTGGAGCACGTAGGGCAATCGGCACATAGTGGCGCGCTGTTTTACTCCTCGAACATTGGTGACATTGATCGGCGTCACCTCTGGCGCATTGACGGCTCAGCTTCGGGAGCTCCAAAACAGATTACGACCGGCGACAACATCGAATGGGAGCCTGCGCCGCTGACAGACGGATCGGGCTTAGGCTATCTCGCCTCTGGCTATAAGGACCGCGCTCACGTAGTCATCGAGGCAGGTAACAGGCACTCTGTCGTTCTAGCGCCAGAGACTGTTCCGGCAACATTCCCCACGAATCTCCTGGTGCGCCCGCAACCCGTTCAGGTCACTGCAGCAGACGGGCTCGTGCTACATGGGCAGCTCTTTGTGCCACACGGTCCCGGGCCTCACCCTGCCCTGGTCTTCTTTCATGGCGGCTCGCGACGGCAGATGCTCCTGGGCTTTCATTACATGGCCTACTACTCAAACGCCTATGCCATGAATCAGTATCTGGCTAACTGCGGATATGTGGTTCTGTCACTTAATTACCGAAGCGGCATCGGCTACGGCCTGAATTTTCGCGAAGCTCTCCAGTACGGTCCTGGTGGGGCGAGCGAATATTACGACGTGATCGGTGCGGGGCTCTATTTGAAAAGCAGGCCGGATGTCGATGGCAAGCGCATTGGCGTCTGGGGCGGCTCTTACGGTGGCTATCTGACCGCTCTTGCTCTTGCCCGCGGGTCGGATCTCTTCGCAGCAGGCGTTGACTTTCATGGAGTGCACGACTGGAGCTCGTTCTTGGCGGACGGTAACATCTCGGCTAACCCCGTCCAACAACAAGCCAGTCGTGACGCAGCTCGCCTTGCATTCGACTCTTCACCGATGGCTTCGATTGGAACTTGGCACTCGCCGGTTCTGCTCATTCATGGAGACGATGATCGCAATGTGCCGTTCTCGCAAACGGTAATGCTCGCCGATGCACTCCGCAAACAGCAGGTCCCCTTTGAAGAGTTAATCTTCCCCAACGAGATTCATGACTTCTTACTTCACCGGCATTGGCTTGAGGCGTACAAGGCGACAGCGGATTTTTTCGATCGAAAGCTCCGTTCACCCGCGGCCAATGAACGCGAGTAGACAAAGCGCACCTGAAGCAGCCAGAGCCGCACAGATTGCCCCGCATGTAATTAGATCGATAACTCTAAACGCGAGAGTTTAGGGCTTTCCTGATGAGATCCGTCCCGTCTGCGAGCGCCCCGAGCCGGGTTACTTCTCCGTCAAACCCACCTTGTGAAGCAAATCGCGTGGAGACCGCAGCTGTCGCAATATTAAGGTCTTCTGCGGTCTCGACGATCGCCTCCAGGTTTGTTTTGGGACGCCGAACGCTGTAAGCTTCCGTCCGCTGCTGCAGCCCGATGGAGGTTTCACCGTTTAAAGCATCCATCGCCTCTGTATAAACCCGTTGATAAGCGGCCCGGTAACCTGCAACGGCTAGCCCCTGTAGAGCGTGAAAAAATAAATCGTAGCTGACCGGCTTGCCTCGTTCCTGTTCGCGCGCAGTTAACCGCACAGCATTGGCAAAGCTATCGGCGGCTCCCAACGCTTCGAACCGGGAATCACAATGGTTCACAATCTTGTTCAAGAAATCTGTCTTAGCTAGCGGCGCAATAAGAGCATTGCGCAAACCATGCGTGGGCGCTATATCAGGGATATTTTGATTCGTGATGGTTGGATTACAAGGGACGCAATGTGCCCGATTGGATAGCGCCGTGGTTCCTTTTCGATCCTGCCACACTGCGCCGGTATGGCCCACCACGTAGTTCCAGATGTGGCCTTTACTCTTCAGTACCGCGACCCCAAGTAAGATCTGAGCAGTACTATCGATACGTCCTTGCACATGCTCATACGCGTATATCGGCGACCATGAGCCAGGTAGCTCGCCAGCGGTCGAAGCTCCGGGTTGCGTAATCGTCCGACCGTCAGGCTTTGACGAAGGCCAGCCAGCAGGCAATGTTGTCATGGGAGCAGAACTAGCTGCAGTCGGAACGAAAAGCCCTGACGTTCGCTGAAACCAGGCGTTCATGCAGCCATTATGCCGTAAATTTAAAGCCTGCAAAATAGGCCACGGTAAACCGGCGGTCTACCATGCTGCTGTGATTTCGCCGAAAGAGCTACAACACATCCGAATACAACAGTGTTGTAGCTCGATGAGAGTCCCTTTAAAACTAGACCGAGGAGGTCTGGTGGGAAGGAGGTGGATGAGCGAGGAAGAGATACGGCGAGCAGGGGTATTGGAGTGGATCGCCAAGGTTGAGTTGAAGCAGAGCCAAGCAGCCGAGTTTGCTGAGCGTGAGCTATCGTCAGTTGAAGCGGCTGTACCGTTGGGATCAAGTGGGAGGAGCAGTCGGACTGGTTCATGGGAGTGCCGGTAAACGATCGAATCAAGCCACACCAGATAAGGATTGCCAGCAGGCGCTGTAGTTGAGTAAGGCGCACTATAATGGCGCTCTGGGAGAGAGGTTCGGGCCCACGTTAGGGGTTGAGCACTTGGCCGAAGAACACGGCTTGCGGGTAGATAGCGAGACCCTACGCCGCTGGATGTTAGCCGCCGGTTTATGGACGTGTGAACGGAAACCAAAGCCGCATCGACGGCGGTGTTTACGCAAAGAACATTTCGGTGAGATGCTGCAGTTGGACGGCAGCTTTCATCACCCACTGGAGGAGCGCGGACCACAACGCTGCTTCTTACACCTGGTGGATGATGCGACCGGCTTGCCTATGGCTTCTTTCAGCCACGACGAGACTACCTGGGAGGTGAGTGATCTAGTGCGCGCCTGAGTCGAGCGGTATGGCGTTCCACGGGCGATCTGTACCGATGGGGAAAACGTGTATCATGCGCCTCCGGAACGGGGAAGAAACCGCGCCGGGCCTAAGCCAGTTCGGCCGGAATGTGTCAGACGCTCGGCATTCGCTTGATGGCCGCCAACTCACCGCAGGCGAAAGGAAGATGGGAGCGTCACCATGGGAAGCAGCAGGACCGGCTCGTGAAGAAAATACGGCGGCTCGGGGTGACCGATGACGCGACTGCCGACCACTATTGGCATCAGCAGTATCTGCCTGCGGACAACGCACGCTTTGCACAAGCGCCGGCCAACGACACCGACTTTCATCTGCCGCTAACCGGGAACCTGAGGCTTGATGACGTGTTCTGTTTACAACACCGCCGAACAGTAAGCAATGGTGGCATTGTCCGCTTCCATCAGCAACGTCTCCAAATGAAAACGGGGGAGTTGCCAGCGCGCGCCATGGTGGAAGTGCAGGAGCATCAGGACGGCACGTTGCATCTCTGCTACAAGGGTTCTTCTGCCTAGTGGAACCCTTTCCTGGAACCGATCCGAGACCAAACCCGATTCCCTGCTCGGTCATCGTGGCGTTACGATACCGCCGTGCACTCCAGAACTGAGCAAGGCAAGGGCTCAAACGCCGCCCTCGCCCTGCCAACCCCCTCCTGCTTCAATCGCATCATCAGAAAGAGACATTTTTACTGTGGCCAACGAAGGGACAATTCTAAAGAGCTACGACATACCGAACACAACAGCTTCAGCGGAAACGCCGCATGTTACCCTGACACCTTCATGCGAGCTGCCCGCCTTCTTACTACCACCCTGTTTCTTACTTCCTGCTTTGGTGCTCATGCGGCTGACTCGCCAGACATCAAAGCACAGTACCAGCCCGCTGCCGATCGCTTGATTGACGCCGCCCTGCAGGATAAGGCCGGTTACGAGAAGCTGACGTACCTCTGCGACCGCATCGGCAACCGACTGAGTGGTTCCGAATCTCTCCCCAAAGCCATCACTTGGGCGGCTGAACAGATGAGGAAAGATGGATTCGTCAATGTAGTTACGCCTCCGGTCAAGGTTCCGCACTGGGTTCGCGGCTCGGAATCAGGTTCCATTCTTTCCCCAATAGTGAGACCGCTGCACATGCTCGGGCTCGGCATGAGTGTGGGCACGCAGCCCGGAGGCATCACGGCCGACGCTGTCGTGGTTTCAACCTTCGATGAGCTTACGGCGTTGGGCAGCGCTGTCAAAGGCAAGGCTGTAGTGTTCGATGCTCCCTACCAAGGCTATGGGCAAACGGTTATGTATCGCCTCGCAGGTGCGTCCGCAGCTGCAAAACAGGGCGCAGTAGCGGTCCTTGTCCGATCCATTACGCCGCTTGCCCTGCAGCAGCCTCATACCGGAGCCATGCAATACGCCGAGGGCGTTCCGAAAATTCCAGCTGCTGCCATCAGCATCGAAGACGCGACACTGCTGCATCGATTGCAGGGGAGCGGCGCATCAGCGCGCATCCATTTGGAGATGGCGGCGCATATGGAACCGGATGCGGACGCAGCCAACGTGATCGGCGAAATCCCGGGTAGCGAGCATCCTGAAGAAGTGGTTGTCATGGGCGGGCATATTGATTCCTGGGATGTCGGGCAGGGCGCGCAAGATGACGGCTCAGGCATTATGGCAACACTGGAAGCCGCGACTTTGATTCACCAGCTTGGCTTGAAGCCGAAGCGAACCATCCGCGTCGTCTTCTGGGTGAATGAAGAGAACGGTGGTCGCGGAGGCGAAGCCTACCTCAGGTGGGTGGGAGACAAATTGAAAAATCACGTCGCTGCAATCGAGATGGACGAAGGAGCGGAGCGGCCACTCGGCTTTGGGTATGGCCCATTCACAGGAATGCGCCGCGCCCGGCCAGGACAACCACCGGTTACGCCCCAACCTCCTTCAGCCGAACAGCAAACGTCCATGCAGATATGTCAGCAAATTGCTTCGCTGCTAACGCGAATCGGCGCAGACAAGGTGAATGCCGGAGGCGGAGGCAGTGATATTGAGCCGATCGCCAACAAGGGCGTACCCAGCTTGAGCCCTACCACCTCAGGCGGTCACTACTTCGATTGGCATCACACACAAGCCGACACGGTTGACAAAGTTGATCCTGACGATTTCAGGAAAAACATTGCTGTACTCGCGGTACTCGCTTACGTTTTAGCAGACATGCCTGGAAAGCTGACGGGCACCGTCGGTACCGAATCTGCACAGTAACTCACGATGATTCGCAGCACTGCTTCTGCACTACAACCATCCTGTCTACAAAAGCAGCAGAACGAATCGTGCAGCGTCCGGTTCAAACACTTGGGTTCCCCTTGTAATTGCATGTAACACAGAAGCTTGGTGTAGTGACCCCTTCTCGGCCGAAACGAATAGCATTGGTAGTCGAAGTCAAGCGATTCTACCGGCTGAAAAGAGGAGTTTCGATCACCCCCCTTGCCGTTTCAGCTTGCTCGTCCGCTCTCGCCAGAATCCAGAAAAGGTTAGTCAGCTTTCATTCGAGTGACTACACTCGAGGGTATAGTTCAGGGAGGCTACCTTCTGGGTGGGCTGCGGTCGCCTTTTCCGTCCTAGTACGTTCTCGGTGCCCTGCAAGATGTCCAACGACCATTCAATTTGTTAGCGTCAAGTCAGTGAAACGTTACCGGTCGCCTCTCCCGTATCTGGTGGGTTGTGCTTGTCAAGTTCCGCAAAAAGGAAAGGGGCAAACCGGCCTTTCTTAGGTTGGTTGAGGTTTAGGCCGCATCGCCGAGGTTACGGAGAGCCTCTTTTTTCTGCTCGGCAAGCGGTTCCATGTTGAGGTACTGCATGGCCTCGATCCAGTTCTCGTCGATCTCCACGGCCAAGGCTCGCACCAGACGCAAACAGGCAGCTGCGTTTGGAAAGATGCGAACCACTAAGGTACGTCGCTTGATCTCCTCCATGAGCCGTTCGAGCATGTTGGTGGACTTCATGTTCTTGTGATGCTGGCGCGGCAATCGATAGAAGCTTAAGGTTTCTTCGATGTTCTCCTCCACCCATCCGCAAAGCTTGCCATAGCGCTTCCCCCACTTGGTGAGCCAGGCCGCTAGATCGCGCCGTGCTTCCTGTGCGTCACGCCGATCGTAGATCCAGCGCAGTTCCTGCAAGCAATCATCATCGGCCTTGCGCGGCAGATAGTCCAAAGCGTTCCGCAGGAAATGAACATAACAGCGCTGCCAAACCGCTTCGGGCAGCGTTTCTTGAATCGCTCTTCGAAGACCCGCATGATCGTCGCTGACCACAAACTCGACCCCGTGTAGCGAACGCCCTCGCAAGCCGGTCAGCAAGTCTCGCCAACTGGAGAGGCTCTCCCGGCTCGCCAACTCTACGGCGAGCACGCTGCGCTTGCCTTCCCAGTTGATCCCGATAGCTACCAGCACAGCTTGGCTTCGCACGGCTCCGTCTTCCCGCACCTTTTCGTAGCGAGCGTCTAAGACCAGGTACGGGTATGGTTCTTCCAGGCGCCGCTTGGCAAACTTCTCCAACTCGGCGTCTAACTGCCCCACGATCCGGCTGATGGTCGCCGAACTGAACTCATGTCCGCATAGTTCTTCCGTGATCGCTTTGACCTTCCGGGTGGATACGCCTTGCACATACATCTCCAGCATTGCTGCTACCAGCGCCTTCTCGCTGCGTTGGTAACGTTCAAATACTTCGGTTCGAAAGCGGCCTTGCCGATCTTGTGGAACTCGCAATTCCACTTTGCCCACTCGCGTGACCAGCGTTCGGTTGTAGTAGCCTGCTCGATAACCTAGCCGAGTCTCGGTCCGTTCACTCTTGCCGGCTTGAAGAGCTTCTTCCATCTCGCCTTCCAGCACCTGCTGCAGTGTCTCTTCTACGATCGTCTTCAGCAGATCCCGATCTTCACTCAATGCCTTCCGAAACTCTTCGCTCCACCGGCGCACTTCTGCGCTATCCTGCTTCCGGGTCATCTTCGTCCTTTCCTTTCTTCACCGCCAAGTGAATGTGAAAAGGCTTAGTTTGACCCACCTCCTTTTGCAGAATGATTGAAGCTTAACCTATCTGGTGTTATCTCTTTTCGCGTTAACTGGGACAAGTGCCGCCGCTGCACCTGAGATACGCTATCAGGTTTCTGGCACTACGATGTTTGCAGGCGGTCCAGGTGGCCTTACAATTTCCGGTTACTTCGATGAGGCACCTTCTGCCGCCCTGAGCGACTTTGACATTACTGTATCTGGGTTCGGGTCTACAAACCTGACAAACGTCGATGGCGGAAATGGATTTGTAAACCCGCCCGCTTTTGAATTTGTAGATTACGTTGTCTCATCCATCAACACTCAACAACTTACATTTGCCGGCACGCTTGGTGGACCTCTGCCTTCGATGCTCGGCCAAAGTGTACCGTTCAGCGGAACATATGACTATAAGGTTATCTCCGTACCTGTTCCCTTTGGAGATCAGTTCACAGCCCAAGGCTCGGTAACTGCGTTAGCCTACGTGGTTCCCGAACCGGTGTCTGCCCACCTACTTCTCATCTCCTCTGCTCTAATGTTCTTGCTTAAGATACGTTCGGTAACGAGCTCAGCGAGAGGGCACTAGGCGGGTCACCAGATTTACTTACATGAGTTACAGAAGAACCGATTCTGTTCAGAAGGAAGTTCTACACCCTATTTGCTGGTCAAGCGCCTCCCGAAAATCGATCTCACTCGGAGATTCATACTCAATCCAATACGCACCTTCCACCGGCGTTGACCGTTTGTGCACGCCTAGAAAAACACTAGACAAGCATACCGTTTTGGCACTTTCCTCGAAAATCCGAACCAGTAAGCCATAATCTAAGAGTCTTTGTATACAAGTGAACGGTATCCGCGCATCTTGAATATAGATAATGTGGCGATAGCTAAAGAGGCCTGGTCTGATTCCATGCCGACCGATTCTTTAGACACCATGGTAAGGGGTTAGATTGCAGACGTCAGAAGTTCTCCAGGCTTGGGGAAAAATTCTCAAAGGCGAGAAACCATCGCTTTCCATCGAGATAACACGCGAGTGCCCACTTCGATGTCCGGGCTGCTACGCCTATGAGGATACGCATCTTGGCGGCGGGGTCACTTTACGCCAGTTGAACGATCGCAAAGGTCAGGAGTTGATCGACGGCGTTCTCGAGATAGTCGATCGTGCCAAGCCACTGCACCTTTCAATTGTTGGGGGCGATCCGCTAGTTCGGTATCGCGAATTGGAAGCTCTTGTGCCTCAGTTACTTGCACGCGGAATCCATGTACAGATTGTGACAAGTGCCTTCCGTCAGCTGCATGCCGACTGGGCTAACCTGGATCGCCTTACTGTCGTTGTCTCTATCGACGGATTGCAGCCCGAGCACGACGCCCGCCGCAAGCCGGCCACTTACGAACGAATACTAAAGAACATCGCAGGGCAGAACGTAACAATTCATAGCACCATTACCGCGCAGATGATGAAACGCGAGGGCTATCTTCAGGAATTCCTTCAATTCTGGACGCCACGGCCGGAGATAAAAAAAGTCTGGTTCTCTATCTTCACACCACAAGTGGGTGATCAGATGGAGGAGATACTGACACCCGCTGAGCGTGCAATGGCCATTCGCGATCTTCTCACTCTTCGTAAGAGTAACCCAAAGCTCGACATGCCCGAAGGCTTAATTCATCAGTTCTCAAAGCCTCCCCATAGCCCGAGCGATTGCACGTTTGCACTCACTACTGAGACCATCTCGGCCGACTTGCAAACCAAAATAACGCCTTGCCAGTTTGGAGGCAACCCGGATTGCAACTCATGCGGATGTATTGCCTCGATGGGACTTGCCGCAGTTTCTTCGCATAAACTCGCGGGATTCATTCCTGTTGGTATGTTGTTCAAAGCTTCACTGAAAATTGGGCAGAAGCGATCCAAGCCGACGCCGCCTGCTCAGCCTGCGAACGCTTTGCATGTCCTTCGCTAATTGCTGCTTCGTGTGACAGGGGCGGCGCTGCTACGATGCGCGTACTTGTTCCAAACTGCCTGGTCAGCCAGCAGTTTGATAAAAACGCCGCCCACAACCGACCGCGCCTGAAAGGGTTCCTGCTTGGCTGTAACAGTGTCATACCAATCGCTCATTGGCACTCGGCTGGGCGTCTCCTAAAACCTCTACTGGATAACGGAGAAAGTGCCGCTAATTGTGTGGGCACATCCCGAAACTTTCGCCTCATATCTATAGGTTCCGGGCCGACTACTTAGTTCGCATACCGGATGTTGAGGGTCAAATTTCTTTTGCTGGCAAGGGCTTCTGCCCTTGAACTGAACTGTCCATGTGTTGCCCGCTGCGGTACTCCATGAAACTGAAGAATGCTGTTTCAGAGAAGCCGGCCCACAGCCTGCGGCTACTTGGCAAGCCCTACATTTGCGAACCGGTTTCGGGCAAATCATTGAACAGGAGAGTTCGAATAGAGTTGGTTCCTCTGCTATTTCAGCATTTCCGGATACCGGAAGGAAAGAGAAAAGGATGAGAAGCGTTGAGATTTGACTTTTCTTGCATAGAAAGAATTGAAAGTTGATCATTGATGACAATCCGTCACTGAATAGTTCCTGAGTCTCTGATCAAGGATCTGAGATCTTGTGTTGATCTTATTTCAAAAAGACTAGCACCTTCCCTCACGCAGGACCTCAGTGTCTGAACGGCTTCTTCTCGTCTTCGAAGAACAGTGAGCACGCGGGCCTTAGTTAGTTGGGAATCGATATCACCGGCCCCTACTTGTTCAGCTTTTCTCAAAAGCCAAGCTGAATGCTCGACGGAATTGGTTTTCGCCTGGTACAGCGCTAGTCGGATGAGTACAGAGCCGTTGGCTGGTTCAGTTTTTAGAGTGCGCCGCACCTCCTCGGCAGCGCGTGAGTAGGCGCGCAGCGCCTCCTCGCCGTGGGGAGAAATTACTTCATAGCAGTCGGCCAAACCGAGCCAGTTTTGATCGTCGGATGGATTGATCCTAACAGCCTCCCTCAAGTGCGAGAGTGCCATAGAATACTTCCCTTCATCGCGTAACGCCTCTGCCATATTCACGTGCGCACCATCATCTTCGGGATTCAACGCCAGACACTTTTCAAAGTTCTCTTTGGCTTCAGTCAGGCGACCTAACTTGAGGAGAATCATCCCTAAGTTAGCGAAACCGAGAGCCGACCATGGGGCGGCCAGAGTAGCGGAGTGAAACGCCTGTTTGGCTTCCTCGTATCTGCCCCGTTGGTTGAGCAGGGCCCCCAATTGTTGATAAGGCAACCAGTAGTTCGGCCTCTCCACCTGAAGCCGTTTGTAGGTTTGTTCGGCATCTGTCAAGCGACCGAAATCGAGGTAGATATCCGCTTCCCAAAGTAAGATGCGAGGGTTAGAAGAATCCAAGGAAAGAGCGCGATGAATCTCTTGCAAGGCGGCCTGTTCATTGCCGGCAAAGTCATGAACGAACGCCAACGCCGCATGGGCTTCGGGCAGTCTACCATCCAGGTTGATGGCGCGGTCCGCGTTCAAGCGAGCGAACTGCAGCACACTCGGGTCACCACGCAGCGCATACAAACGGCAATAGGCTCGTGCCAATTCCGCATGCGCAATCGGGTACTGCGGATCGGCTTCAACAGCCTTCTTGTATTGCTCAATGGCCGACTGAAGTCCACTGTCATTTGGCTCCGCTCTCAGTTCCTCTGCTTTCTGGAAAGCTGCACGTGCCACAAACGAACTGGTGGCCGGACGTAAACGCTCTTCATTGAGCCCGTCCGTCGAAATGCCGAGGATACCGACGGCGGAGTGAATAACCTTTATGTTCAGAGATCGGCAATTATCATCGCGACAATCAAACTGCCTTGTACGAAGTACCTTCCTGGTTGCGATATCAAGCAGGATAAGGTCTATGTGCGCCAACCCTTCCTTTGATTCAGCGACAAGCGTAAATGCCAGATTGGCTCCGAAGGAGGTTTGCAGCTTCTTGAGTAAGTCCTCTTTATCGGTCCAGTGCAGGCCTGTGGTAGAAACAACGAACAGGTTACGATCTTTGCGCTCGGCCCGCACCAGTTCGTTTTCAATCTCATTCGCCACAGCGCTGCCGAATCCAAGCGATGTTGGATCAGCACGGTTTGATCCGTTCAGAACGGCAACAAAACGCTTCCCCGGCAGCGGATGAACATAATCTCTGATTGCATCCTCCTGCCACAAGGCAAGACCGCAACTGAACGCTAACAATCCGGCTACGCCAATTATCGCTCTGCTTTTAGTGAGCCGTACCAGCACGCGCCGGATGCTGGTACGATGCTGACTTAAAGCGCGATTCAGCAGAGCGGAAGCTTTGTCAAAGGCAATCGCGCGCCGTGCCGGATCCATATTGACAAACTGATCGGCAAGTTTCCGGTATGTGGTCTGCTGTCCCGCACTGGAGGCCGTTTTCGCCACTTGATTTTCGTAAGCTGTCAATATTTCATGCAAGAGCACTCCGAGAGCGTAAATATCGGAGACTGCTGAGGCTTTGGCACCACGCCACAGTTCCGGCGCCATGTAGGCAGGCGTCCCCCAGGCTTCCTGCATCTCAGACCATTCACCCGCCAGGCCGAAGTCTGTGAGGACAGTCCGCAACTCGCCGCCGGGTTGCAGGCAAAGCATGATGTTGGAAGGCTTCAAATCACGGTGAATCACGCCGCAGCGATGCGCTTCGGCAAGGCCACTGCAAAGCTGGGAGGCTATGGTGATTAATAGCTCGGACGAAAACTGTTTCTGCCCGGATAACCAGAGCGTCAGCGGCTCTCCTTCGAGCCGTTCCATGGTCAGAAAGTCAATCGATTGCTGATCGATCCATGCTGTATGAATTTCATTCACAAGGCAAACGTTGGGGTGGCGGACTTTTAGAGCACCCTGCAGTTCCGGCTTCAGGAAGTCTGCGCAACCCGGTTTGGCGCACTTGATGGCAATCTCCTGCCGGCGCTTACGATCAAAGACTTCATAGACAATTCCCATGCCTCCTTCGCCGATTTCGCCCAGGATTTCAAAGCGGTCGGAGATGACTTGCCCTGCCGTGAGGCGCGGGCCCGGATTTGGGAGTCGAGCGACAGGCTGTTGCAGGAAGCCGCTCATCCGCTCTTCCCAATACAGCGTTTCCAAAATTTCATGTTGCAGGTCTTTGTCGCCGTCGGCAACCAACACAACATAGCGCTCGCGTTCTCCGGGTGTAATCCGGAGAAGTCGCGAGACAGCGGCCATTATCTGCCTATCTCGGTCGCGTTCGTCGGGCATGCCGTTGCCGTGAGTTTCTCAAACAACCACTTGCGCGCGCGATGCCACTGGCGCTGGAGCGTGTGCAAACTCAGACCTAATGTCCGTGCCGCTTCCGAGTCGGTCAGCCCCAATAAGAATTTGAGCTCGACTGCAGCCCTTTGCTGCGGTGACTCCACTTCCAGCTCATCCAGCAAGGCATCGATGAGTAAAACAATTTCGAGTTCGGAACGATTTCCGGACACCGCAAGCGGAAGCTGTTCAATAGGGATAATGTGAATCGTGGACCGGGAACGCGCGTGCTCAATCAGGAAGCGACGCATCACCTTGGCGGCCAAGGCGAGAAAATGGCTACGATCTTGCCAGTCAATATTCTTTGCTTTTACCAGCCGCAGAAAGGCCTCATTCACGAGCGCGGTGGGTTGAAGAAGGTGTCCGGGACTTTCGTTGCGGAAGGACGCCGCGGCGATCTTCCGAAGTTCCGGCATGAGTAGCTCAAAAAGCTGAGACTCAGCAGCCGGGTCTCCCTTCTTCCAGTTCCGTAGCAGCTCCGTGATTACTCCCGGTCCAGTCATTGAACTGTTTTCCTTTTCTATGAAACTAAACAGCCGATAGTATACGATCCCTGACTGATTCTTCGTTTTTGAAGAAAAAATAAAAGCATTTTGCCGTGGCGGGTTTTGCTTTCCTTACTCGCTTGTAATCCAGAGAGACGTACCGATGACTTGCATTCAGATGTGATTGGACTTTTCTCTAGAAACGGAGAATTATGTTTCGGTTCAAGAAGTTCGCCGCTATTTACTGCGGCCTTGCATTGGTTAATATATGGCAGGCTCAGGGTTCTTGGGTGAGCATGCCTGATGCGGCGAAGACAATACCTACTGCGGTCGCCAATACCCAGAGCTATCACTCGCCACTACGTATTGGAGTGCGCTGTCAGAACGACTATCAGAACGGCTGGGCGCCCTCCATTGACATGTATTCCATGTGCGGAGATTACTTCATTCCCACTATCAGCCAGACTGACAACGTTGACTTTTATTTCAACCTAGAAGGCGCTCAGCCGGCATTTCAGACAGGAAGCGGAGCCGAAGTCTGTAGCGGGTGTGGAGGCGTCAATAGTGTCGACTTTCTTTTCATGGGCACTCACGGAGGGAACTGGAGCAATACCGATGCGGTTTACGCTATGTGGGACTACTGGACGGTTGCAAGTAGCGCAAATATGCGATTAGGGGATGTAGGTCAACAGCTAAAGATTCTGGCCACTTACGCATGCGACACCTTCAATACTTCAGAGGGCCACTTTATTGACCGCTGGTATCCGGCGTACGCAGGAGGATTGAAGGAGGGATTAGGCGGTCATGACTTTCTCTACGATGGAAACTCTCAAAAGGGCTGGGAATTTGCAGCTCGTATGCAGAACGGCGAGCCGATCAGTAACGCCTGGAATGAGGCTGTCTGGTACGCAGATAACGACAATCACCCTTCCGCAGCCGTTACTGGAGCGGACTCAGGCGATTGCTGGAATCGGATGGGAATGAATTTAGGAACTATGCAGGAACTGCCTGCACTTCGAGATGGGCAGATCGGCTACTTCTGCTGGGCTGGTTGGAATGGCAATTAAGCGAAGGAAAGCGACATACATCTCACAAGGAACTATATTATGAAAAATCCATTTCTCAATTCTCTATCGGTGCGCTTGATCTCCAGCGCATTCGTCTTTTTCGCTCCGTGTTTATATTCCGCCGATTTTCCCCAAGCATCTGCCGCGGCTCAGATCTCATTGAAACAGGGTTTCACAAAGACCGCACTGCCCGTTCTGATTCGGTCGGGCTCAGTTAGCGCAGAGGCTGCGCACTCCGCTTTAGTTAAACAGGCGTGTGCGCAGCCGTGCCAGTCAGCCGTCAGCAAGGACTCTTCCGGAATCATTCGAGACGTTGGACCGAACTGGCTTGTCGAGATCTCAAAAGATGGGTCAGCAGGTCGTTTTGAGGATCGGGCTGTGCTGGGCCGCTCTCATCTGCAAACGAAAGCCATTGAGCAGCGAATGTCTCAGGACGCTTTGCAGCGGGCAGGGCTGGCGATCATTCAAAGCAGGCTGGGGTCGATCATTCAACTGGGGTCCAATGAGCAACTCGTTCCAATCACCGCGACATATCGAATGGAAGGAGGGCAGAACGTCTCGACAGGAGAGAAATCGGAAGGAGTAGCTGCCAATCGAGTTGTTTTTGGCCGAGTGATCGATGGGGTGCCCGTAGTAGGCGGCGGTTCCAGGATCAGCATCACCTTTGCCAACGACGGTTCGCTAGAATCGTTCCGGTATGACTGGCCTAGCTATAAGGCCACGGTGAGTCAGAATGTGGTGGACAAGAGTGAGATCTTCAATCGTTTGGAAGCGGTTTTAGGTGCTCGGACAGATGCATCAACGGCAAAGCCTTTGATCAGTATGCCGAGTCCTACTGCTTCCTACCCTCTTGCTTTGACCTCAGATATGAAGCTGCAAAAGCTTGAGTGCGGATACTATGATTCCGGGCTGCAGGCAAGAGATTCTGCCGCTTCGGTTCAGACAGGATGTGCCTATCATGTGGTTCTGCAAGGCCCGAACGGAATGCGGCGAGGGTTCGCGGGCGCCATTCCAACCGGTCTTGCCTTGCAATCGGATGCTAAGTGGCCTGAGCTTCAAATCATCCAGGGAGCCCGCCAAAGCAGTGCGGCACCAGTCCCGGGAAAAGCGAAACAACCGTAATTCTTTTTGTATTGAGTCATGGCAGGCTTGTTGAGATTCTCATAACGTCTCTTCAAGCCTGCTGATTTGTTTCTAGAGTAAGAAGAGTGCTGCTCATGTATGACAATCCAAGGTGGCACGAATACTTAGAAAGGTCAAAAAAGCCCTCTTTCAGTATTTCGTCCGGTTCTAAGTTTCCAGTCTGCCAACATCACTAGTGTAGTGTCCAACAAATAGCTGGACATACAAGTGATATCAGTTTTATCTTCGAAGCATGCCCGCCGAACGCTGCCGATTGTGCTTGCACAGGATCAGGAAAAGCAGATCGAACAGTGGCTGGCGGCTTTGGGTACACCGCAACAGGTCGCCCTTCGATGCCGCATGCTTCTGGCCGCCGGACGGGGTGAATCGGAAGCCACCATTGCCTCGCAATTGGAAGTGAATCGCAAGACGGTACGTCTTTGGAAAGAGCGCTTTTGCTTGGAAGGATTGAAAGGCTTGTGGGAAATTGCACGGGGGCGTGGGCGTAAGGCCACTTATGGGCCCGAGCGCATCAAATCGGTGATCGACCTCACCTTGCAATCGAAGCCCAAGGGCAGTACTCACTGGAGTTGCCGGTCAATGGCGGCGAGTCAGGGCATGAGCAAGTCCACCGTCAGCAATCTATGGAAGAGCCACAACCTCAAGCCGCACCGGAGCAAGACATTCAAGCTGTCCCGGGATCCGAAGTTCCTCGAAAAACTTACTGATGTGGTGGGACTCTACCTGCATCCGCCGGATCAGGCGATGGTCCTCTGTGTGGACGAAAAGAGCCAGATTCAGGCCTTAAACCGCACCCAACCGGGCCTTCCGCTGAAGAAGGGGCGTTGTGGAACCATGACCCATGATTACAAGCGGAACGGAACGACTACCTTATTCGCTGCTTTAGATCTGTTGCAGGGAAAAGTCATCGGTGATTTTCACAAGCGCCACCGTCATCAGGAGTTTCTGAAATTCTTGCGCCGCATTGATCGCCAGTTTCCAGGCAAAACCACTCTGCACCTGGTCATGGACAACTACGGAACTCACGGGCATGCCGAGGTGAAAACCTGGCTCAGAAAGCATCCCCGCTATGTCATTCACTACGTGCCTACCAGTTGCAGTTGGCTCAATTTGATTGAGCGCTGGTTTGCCGAACTAACCAATAAACGCATTCGTCGTGATTCGTTCTTTAGCGTCTCCGATCTCACGACTGCTATCAATGAATTTCTGACCGCTTGGAACGACAATCCCAAACCCTTCGTCTGGACTGCCACCTTGGATTCTATCGTCGCTAAACTCCTCCGTTGCCGCCAAACCCTCGAACAGATCCAACCCGGTTGCACCGCTCCAAAACGCCGCAAACGTTTGTCCAGTTAATTCGTGGACACTACACTAGCACTTCTACTTTGCTCTGTCGTGGACTTTCTCAGCGCGCTGCGACAGTTTGAAAAGAAAGTCTTTTAACCTGGCGGTCTTTTCTCCCTTACCTCGCTTGTAACGTCAGAGAGACGTACGGGCAAACTTCTATTTCTCAGTTTGTGCGACTTCTCTCAAGAAAGAGGAGACTTATGTTTCGGTTCAGAAAATTGGCTGTAGTTTGCTGCGGCATTGCGTTTTTACATATCGGACGGGCTCAGGCCTCTTGGGTGAGCATGCCTTACGGGGCAACGACAATGCCCCAAAATGCCATGGTGGCGGGAAAGTATTTTGACGGGTCTCTGGTTTACGCCTGCCAGGCTTCGTATATGGGAGGCGTGCACTCAGGATGGACGGTGGCAGGGAAAGGAGCGTGCTCGATTGGTTGGGGAAGCCAGGAAGTAGCTCTGCCTTCTTTCAGCATCTGGCAAAACGATTGGGCGCCTGCCAGCAACGGGTCGGTTCCTGGGAACGCTCTTGCGTTCGGCTCCGAGATGACGACTGCTCCTCCGCCTGCTCTGAACTTCGCCCAACAGCGCTATGCCTGCATAGGAAATAACACTGATCCTTCCGGTACGCCTGAAGGCGGCACCTCGTCAGGCAAAGCAGCAACTGATCTTGGCGCTTGTTTGTTTGGTTGGGGTTTAGAAGAGATACACCAGCCAAACTATTCTGTTCTTGTCGACTATGCGTTTAACTCCTATCAACAGGGCTGGTATACAGCAGAAGTGGCTGGGTTTACTGGCAACTCTCCCCTGGGCTTCTACCAGCCGGTCGGCCTCAGTAACGGCCAGCCGGTTCCCTACGACGCCATTCTTGCAGCTAAAGAAGCTGACGGCTCACCGCTCTATCTGTGTAACGCTAACTTGAACGGCTACCAGATCGGAAAGGCACATTGGAATTCCTGTGACATCTCCTATGGAGGCGGGGAGTATTACATGCCCTCCTACAACGTTCTGATTCCCTATTGGACACAATACAGTGGCGGCGCATTTCCTTATCAAACCCAGGTGCCCAACGATCCGGCTAACGGGTATGAAACCGGCGTAGCCAGCGGGTCTGAGAACGGCGCTCAATTTTACCTGTGCCGGGCGCCTGTGGACCCCTTAGGTGCAGTGGTACTCACAGGGAAGGTCAATCAAAACGTGGGATCGTGCTCCATTGCGTACAACGGTACGGAACATTGGATTGGAACCTATCAGGTCCTTACGGACCGATATACGCTGGCAGAAACAGTCGTACGGTAACCATGGCGAGAAGAAATGCTGTGTTGTGTGTGCAGGACCAAGTCTTGGTTAATTTTAAGGGTGGTCCTGCCCCCTCAGCCTGCGAACGCTTTGCATGTCCTTCGCTAATTGCTGCTTCGTGTGACAGGGGCGGCGCTGCTACGATGCGCGTACTTGTTCCAAACTGCCTGGTCAGCCAGCAGTTTGATAAAAACGCCGCCCACAACCGACCGCGCCTGAAAGGGTTCCTGCTTGGCTGTAACAGTGTCATACCAATCGCTCATTGGCACTCGGCTGGGCGTCTCCTAAAACCTCTACTGGATAACGGAGAAAGTGCCGCTAATTGTGTGGGCACATCCCGAAACTTTCGCCTCATATCTATAGGTTCCGGGCCGACTACTTAGTTCGCATACCGGATGTTGAGGGTCAAATTTCTTTTGCTGGCAAGGGCTTCTGCCCTTGAACTGAACTGTCCATGTGTTGCCCGCTGCGGTACTCCATGAAACTGAAGAATGCTGTTTCAGAGAAGCCGGCCCACAGCCTGCGGCTACTTGGCAAGCCCTACATTTGCGAACCGGTTTCGGGCAAATCATTGAACAGGAGAGTTCGAATAGAGTTGGTTCCTCTGCTATTTCAGCATTTCCGGATACCGGAAGGAAAGAGAAAAGGATGAGAAGCGTTGAGATTTGACTTTTCTTGCATAGAAAGAATTGAAAGTTGATCATTGATGACAATCCGTCACTGAATAGTTCCTGAGTCTCTGATCAAGGATCTGAGATCTTGTGTTGATCTTATTTCAAAAAGACTAGCACCTTCCCTCACGCAGGACCTCAGTGTCTGAACGGCTTCTTCTCGTCTTCGAAGAACAGTGAGCACGCGGGCCTTAGTTAGTTGGGAATCGATATCACCGGCCCCTACTTGTTCAGCTTTTCTCAAAAGCCAAGCTGAATGCTCGACGGAATTGGTTTTCGCCTGGTACAGCGCTAGTCGGATGAGTACAGAGCCGTTGGCTGGTTCAGTTTTTAGAGTGCGCCGCACCTCCTCGGCAGCGCGTGAGTAGGCGCGCAGCGCCTCCTCGCCGTGGGGAGAAATTACTTCATAGCAGTCGGCCAAACCGAGCCAGTTTTGATCGTCGGATGGATTGATCCTAACAGCCTCCCTCAAGTGCGAGAGTGCCATAGAATACTTCCCTTCATCGCGTAACGCCTCTGCCATATTCACGTGCGCACCATCATCTTCGGGATTCAACGCCAGACACTTTTCAAAGTTCTCTTTGGCTTCAGTCAGGCGACCTAACTTGAGGAGAATCATCCCTAAGTTAGCGAAACCGAGAGCCGACCATGGGGCGGCCAGAGTAGCGGAGTGAAACGCCTGTTTGGCTTCCTCGTATCTGCCCCGTTGGTTGAGCAGGGCCCCCAATTGTTGATAAGGCAACCAGTAGTTCGGCCTCTCCACCTGAAGCCGTTTGTAGGTTTGTTCGGCATCTGTCAAGCGACCGAAATCGAGGTAGATATCCGCTTCCCAAAGTAAGATGCGAGGGTTAGAAGAATCCAAGGAAAGAGCGCGATGAATCTCTTGCAAGGCGGCCTGTTCATTGCCGGCAAAGTCATGAACGAACGCCAACGCCGCATGGGCTTCGGGCAGTCTACCATCCAGGTTGATGGCGCGGTCCGCGTTCAAGCGAGCGAACTGCAGCACACTCGGGTCACCACGCAGCGCATACAAACGGCAATAGGCTCGTGCCAATTCCGCATGCGCAATCGGGTACTGCGGATCGGCTTCAACAGCCTTCTTGTATTGCTCAATGGCCGACTGAAGTCCACTGTCATTTGGCTCCGCTCTCAGTTCCTCTGCTTTCTGGAAAGCTGCACGTGCCACAAACGAACTGGTGGCCGGACGTAAACGCTCTTCATTGAGCCCGTCCGTCGAAATGCCGAGGATACCGACGGCGGAGTGAATAACCTTTATGTTCAGAGATCGGCAATTATCATCGCGACAATCAAACTGCCTTGTACGAAGTACCTTCCTGGTTGCGATATCAAGCAGGATAAGGTCTATGTGCGCCAACCCTTCCTTTGATTCAGCGACAAGCGTAAATGCCAGATTGGCTCCGAAGGAGGTTTGCAGCTTCTTGAGTAAGTCCTCTTTATCGGTCCAGTGCAGGCCTGTGGTAGAAACAACGAACAGGTTACGATCTTTGCGCTCGGCCCGCACCAGTTCGTTTTCAATCTCATTCGCCACAGCGCTGCCGAATCCAAGCGATGTTGGATCAGCACGGTTTGATCCGTTCAGAACGGCAACAAAACGCTTCCCCGGCAGCGGATGAACATAATCTCTGATTGCATCCTCCTGCCACAAGGCAAGACCGCAACTGAACGCTAACAATCCGGCTACGCCAATTATCGCTCTGCTTTTAGTGAGCCGTACCAGCACGCGCCGGATGCTGGTACGATGCTGACTTAAAGCGCGATTCAGCAGAGCGGAAGCTTTGTCAAAGGCAATCGCGCGCCGTGCCGGATCCATATTGACAAACTGATCGGCAAGTTTCCGGTATGTGGTCTGCTGTCCCGCACTGGAGGCCGTTTTCGCCACTTGATTTTCGTAAGCTGTCAATATTTCATGCAAGAGCACTCCGAGAGCGTAAATATCGGAGACTGCTGAGGCTTTGGCACCACGCCACAGTTCCGGCGCCATGTAGGCAGGCGTCCCCCAGGCTTCCTGCATCTCAGACCATTCACCCGCCAGGCCGAAGTCTGTGAGGACAGTCCGCAACTCGCCGCCGGGTTGCAGGCAAAGCATGATGTTGGAAGGCTTCAAATCACGGTGAATCACGCCGCAGCGATGCGCTTCGGCAAGGCCACTGCAAAGCTGGGAGGCTATGGTGATTAATAGCTCGGACGAAAACTGTTTCTGCCCGGATAACCAGAGCGTCAGCGGCTCTCCTTCGAGCCGTTCCATGGTCAGAAAGTCAATCGATTGCTGATCGATCCATGCTGTATGAATTTCATTCACAAGGCAAACGTTGGGGTGGCGGACTTTTAGAGCACCCTGCAGTTCCGGCTTCAGGAAGTCTGCGCAACCCGGTTTGGCGCACTTGATGGCAATCTCCTGCCGGCGCTTACGATCAAAGACTTCATAGACAATTCCCATGCCTCCTTCGCCGATTTCGCCCAGGATTTCAAAGCGGTCGGAGATGACTTGCCCTGCCGTGAGGCGCGGGCCCGGATTTGGGAGTCGAGCGACAGGCTGTTGCAGGAAGCCGCTCATCCGCTCTTCCCAATACAGCGTTTCCAAAATTTCATGTTGCAGGTCTTTGTCGCCGTCGGCAACCAACACAACATAGCGCTCGCGTTCTCCGGGTGTAATCCGGAGAAGTCGCGAGACAGCGGCCATTATCTGCCTATCTCGGTCGCGTTCGTCGGGCATGCCGTTGCCGTGAGTTTCTCAAACAACCACTTGCGCGCGCGATGCCACTGGCGCTGGAGCGTGTGCAAACTCAGACCTAATGTCCGTGCCGCTTCCGAGTCGGTCAGCCCCAATAAGAATTTGAGCTCGACTGCAGCCCTTTGCTGCGGTGACTCCACTTCCAGCTCATCCAGCAAGGCATCGATGAGTAAAACAATTTCGAGTTCGGAACGATTTCCGGACACCGCAAGCGGAAGCTGTTCAATAGGGATAATGTGAATCGTGGACCGGGAACGCGCGTGCTCAATCAGGAAGCGACGCATCACCTTGGCGGCCAAGGCGAGAAAATGGCTACGATCTTGCCAGTCAATATTCTTTGCTTTTACCAGCCGCAGAAAGGCCTCATTCACGAGCGCGGTGGGTTGAAGAAGGTGTCCGGGACTTTCGTTGCGGAAGGACGCCGCGGCGATCTTCCGAAGTTCCGGCATGAGTAGCTCAAAAAGCTGAGACTCAGCAGCCGGGTCTCCCTTCTTCCAGTTCCGTAGCAGCTCCGTGATTACTCCCGGTCCAGTCATTGAACTGTTTTCCTTTTCTATGAAACTAAACAGCCGATAGTATACGATCCCTGACTGATTCTTCGTTTTTGAAGAAAAAATAAAAGCATTTTGCCGTGGCGGGTTTTGCTTTCCTTACTCGCTTGTAATCCAGAGAGACGTACCGATGACTTGCATTCAGATGTGATTGGACTTTTCTCTAGAAACGGAGAATTATGTTTCGGTTCAAGAAGTTCGCCGCTATTTACTGCGGCCTTGCATTGGTTAATATATGGCAGGCTCAGGGTTCTTGGGTGAGCATGCCTGATGCGGCGAAGACAATACCTACTGCGGTCGCCAATACCCAGAGCTATCACTCGCCACTACGTATTGGAGTGCGCTGTCAGAACGACTATCAGAACGGCTGGGCGCCCTCCATTGACATGTATTCCATGTGCGGAGATTACTTCATTCCCACTATCAGCCAGACTGACAACGTTGACTTTTATTTCAACCTAGAAGGCGCTCAGCCGGCATTTCAGACAGGAAGCGGAGCCGAAGTCTGTAGCGGGTGTGGAGG
This sequence comes from uncultured Bryobacteraceae bacterium, assembly GCA_964248065.1. Classification (GTDB taxonomy): domain Bacteria; phylum Acidobacteriota; class Terriglobia; order Bryobacterales; family Bryobacteraceae; genus Bog-105. Next base: position 68,139 of record CAXTWQ010000013.1, read on the forward strand.
CGTCAATAGTGTCGACTTTCTTTTCATGGGCACTCACGGAGGGAACTGGAGCAATACCGATGCGGTTTACGCTATGTGGGACTACTGGACGGTTGCAAGTAGCGCAAATATGCGATTAGGGGATGTAGGTCAACAGCTAAAGATTCTGGCCACTTACGCATGCGACACCTTCAATACTTCAGAGGGCCACTTTATTGACCGCTGGTATCCGGCGTACGCAGGAGGATTGAAGGAGGGATTAGGCGGTCATGACTTTCTCTACGATGGAAACTCTCAAAAGGGCTGGGAATTTGCAGCTCGTATGCAGAACGGCGAGCCGATCAGTAACGCCTGGAATGAGGCTGTCTGGTACGCAGATAACGACAATCACCCTTCCGCAGCCGTTACTGGAGCGGACTCAGGCGATTGCTGGAATCGGATGGGAATGAATTTAGGAACTATGCAGGAACTGCCTGCACTTCGAGATGGGCAGATCGGCTACTTCTGCTGGGCTGGTTGGAATGGCAATTAAGCGAAGGAAAGCGACATACATCTCACAAGGAACTATATTATGAAAAATCCATTTCTCAATTCTCTATCGGTGCGCTTGATCTCCAGCGCATTCGTCTTTTTCGCTCCGTGTTTATATTCCGCCGATTTTCCCCAAGCATCTGCCGCGGCTCAGATCTCATTGAAACAGGGTTTCACAAAGACCGCACTGCCCGTTCTGATTCGGTCGGGCTCAGTTAGCGCAGAGGCTGCGCACTCCGCTTTAGTTAAACAGGCGTGTGCGCAGCCGTGCCAGTCAGCCGTCAGCAAGGACTCTTCCGGAATCATTCGAGACGTTGGACCGAACTGGCTTGTCGAGATCTCAAAAGATGGGTCAGCAGGTCGTTTTGAGGATCGGGCTGTGCTGGGCCGCTCTCATCTGCAAACGAAAGCCATTGAGCAGCGAATGTCTCAGGACGCTTTGCAGCGGGCAGGGCTGGCGATCATTCAAAGCAGGCTGGGGTCGATCATTCAACTGGGGTCCAATGAGCAACTCGTTCCAATCACCGCGACATATCGAATGGAAGGAGGGCAGAACGTCTCGACAGGAGAGAAATCGGAAGGAGTAGCTGCCAATCGAGTTGTTTTTGGCCGAGTGATCGATGGGGTGCCCGTAGTAGGCGGCGGTTCCAGGATCAGCATCACCTTTGCCAACGACGGTTCGCTAGAATCGTTCCGGTATGACTGGCCTAGCTATAAGGCCACGGTGAGTCAGAATGTGGTGGACAAGAGTGAGATCTTCAATCGTTTGGAAGCGGTTTTAGGTGCTCGGACAGATGCATCAACGGCAAAGCCTTTGATCAGTATGCCGAGTCCTACTGCTTCCTACCCTCTTGCTTTGACCTCAGATATGAAGCTGCAAAAGCTTGAGTGCGGATACTATGATTCCGGGCTGCAGGCAAGAGATTCTGCCGCTTCGGTTCAGACAGGATGTGCCTATCATGTGGTTCTGCAAGGCCCGAACGGAATGCGGCGAGGATTCGCGGGCGCCATTCCTACTGGTCTAGCTTTGGAAGCGGATGCTAAGTGGCCTGAACTTCAGATTATCCAAGGAGCCCGACAGAACAGTGCGTCACCGGCGCCAGGAAAAGCGAGACAGCCATAATCTTTTCGCACGTGAATGGTAGCGGGCTGGTTGAAATGCTCATGAATTCTCTGCCAGCCCGCTGATCAGTCCTAGAAGTAAGAACGATTCCTGCTCATGCCCAGCTTCGAAGCTCCAGCTGAGACGTTGACAAGTTAGTAAACGTCCGAAGTTGAGAGAGCATTCGATTCCGTGGGGTCAGGCCACTTTTTCAGGGAATGGCGCTTGGGTTTGTGGCCGGAAGCCTAGATACCAGCGTCGAAACGTGTCTTCCCACTCCTGATTGAGCACACGGGTCCGGATCTGCAGGAGTAAATGCGCACCGCGCGGCGTCCCCTGCATTTGTTGACGCTTGCTCATTCTTTTACTCACGACTTGATTGATCGCCGACTCGACAAAGCCGGACGCGATCCTTTCGCCCTGGCGATACCGCTCTCCATAGTTCGGGATGAATTCCTGATTGCGCTCCATATAAGTAGGTCCTCAAAAGTCTTTTGACATGCGTCTACAGGTCATGGTTGATGATAATGCGACGTTCCGTCTGACAACCCAGCAGTGCGTATTCCGATGATGTGAATAAGACATTCCGACGATGTGAATAAAGTCGGAACAAAGCGACGCTGGCCCTTTCATAATGACGGAACTTATTCACATGGGCAACCTCTTTTCGGTTTTCAGCAGGGTTAGGCGTGTGGGGC
>CAXTWQ010000014.1:0-6649 GCA_964248065.1 uncultured Bryobacteraceae bacterium
ACCGAGCCGGGCATGTGGTGGGCGGTGGTGGAGCTGCGGAAGGTGCAGCCGAAGCTTTACGGGCGGAGAAGAGCACGGCAGTTTCAAAGCGAGCCGTTCCAGAAGACTGGAATGCGCCTCGCAGTTGGAAGTATCAAACCCAAACAGATTGGCTGAGTGGAACCGGGGGCAGTCAAAGAGAACCCAGAATACACGCAGGCCATGGAACAGGCAGTAATGCGTGAAGCACCACCTGCTCCAAATGGGTGGCCAGAGCTACCCAATGAGGATGCACAAACCTTTGGGAACGACCCTAAACCTGAAGACCTCCCGCCAGGAACTAAACTGTATAGGGTTATTGATAATGACGGAAGGTGTTCAGGCTCTTATTGGAATACTAGTCCTCCTCCAACTACAGAAGCGGAATGGAGAAACACTTCGGCTGTGCGAGACGACTGGAATGGGGATGGAGGTTATGTTACCTATACCGTCCCAGAGTCTGGCCTCAAAGCCTGGGCTGGCCCTATTGCACCACAACCACTTCCTAACGCGCCTATACCGAATTATGTGCTTCCGGGGGGAGACACACAAATCTGGGTCCCCTACGGTACGATAATTCCGGACGGAGTACCTCAACCAACGCCTTGGAATCGTCCCTTACCATGAAAATTGTTCAATCTCAATTAAAAGATTGTGCTTTAGCTACGGCTAATGCAGCGAATCGACTGGTTGATTTATTCAAGAAGTCCGCTGACTTCATAGAAGATGAATCTGCCTGGCTTACCATGGCAGCAGGAAATGTATCGAGTTATGTGGGGATCCTTAATGAAGGGATTCGACTAGCAGATCCGATCAAGGTCTATCAGGGAGTTAATCTACTCACATCAATGAATAAGTACATTCTTGACGTAGACTTACATAATCCCAATCTCGAAAATCAGATTAGGAAAGAGCTAGGTAACATTCACGCAGCAGCGATCCCTGTTATCCAAGCATCGACAAATACGATCCGGAGAATTTAGCTGAAGCAAAGCGAGCCCTGCAGCAAGACGGGCTCTCCGGTACTTAAGCTCGTTTGCTACAGGACGGTCAGCCAATTGGCTAAGCAAATCTGAAGAACAGCCGTGCGGGCCTCAACTCCTCATCATGTTTTAGTCTCATAATCTCAGCTAGTGGACGATAATGCCCTGTCGCCAATCAACACAAAAACGTCAAAGTCAGTACCCAGTGTTCTCTTACCTTGAGGAGATATCCAAGTCCGGGTTTCTCGCGATCTATCATCCCGGACGGAGTGCCTCAATCAACGCTTTGGATCATCCTTGAAGAAATCGGGAAAAACCGGTCTTCAGGCCTGGGTTGGTCCTATTGCTCCGCAAGAACTAAAGGGCTGACACTGCTTTCGTATTACCGGGCGGAGATACATAAGTTGGGGCTTCGCGGTGCCATTAAGTCGGATGGAGCGCTTCAGCCAACGCTTTGGAATCAGCCCTAAATGACCATGAGAACGATCAACCCAATCTAAAGGAATCAGCGTATACAACGATACTGCAACCAATCGCTTTACTATTCTACCGGAGGAAGCTTCTCATGCAATTCAGGACCAAGCCGATGGCTCACTATGGCAACCCGGAACGTATCGAACTACGTAGCCATTCTTAGTAATGGGATCAAGGCTGCAGACCGATCAAAGTCAAACCCGAAGCATACCTATCGCCAGGTATGAATAAGTACACCACTGATGTAGATTTGGATCGATCAGATATCCAGAACCAGATAGATGCGGCTTTAGACTGTATCAATAGTGCTGCAATGCCGATCATTAACAGCATCGATTCCTTTAATCCAGAGAACTTGGCCAAAGTCAAGTGCGCCTTGCAAGAAGGCGGAGTACCGGCAACTGAATCTTTTCGATCGATGGGAATTTAGACTGAGCTTATAGAAAAGTACGACTCGGGCTACAGCTTGTGCGCTAGAAGAATCGATTCGTTGCTCGAATAGGTCACACTCAGTCCCGCCACTACAAATCACTCCCGGCTCGGCTCTCGGTATAACTCGTTATTATCGAAACGAAGCACGCAGAAGCAGAAGTACTTTGGCAAACGTGGGCACGTTAATACGGCGGCTCAGAACGTTGAAGCTTGCTCGTTCCAGCTTTGCGAGCAAAGTCAGATAGATGGCGCGCAGAGCCCAAAGCGAACGACGGCTCTTCGGCTGAATCATCTCGAGAAGCGGCGCGGATTCCACATAGTAGCCGCGGGCTCGACTGGCTTCAAATCGCATTAGCTGACGGAACTTATCGTCTTCAGAACCTGAGCGCAACTGCTCGGCCGTCACGCCGAATCGCTGTAGATCCTCTGCCGGAAGGTACACGCGGCCGAGTTCAGCATCCTCACGAACATCGCGCAGAATGTTTGTGAGCTGAAAGGCAATGCCGCACTTTTCGGCCAACAGAAGCGCACGAGTGTTGGTGAAACCGAAGATATAGATGATGGTTAAACCGACTACCGAAGCCACTTGGTAGCAGTAGCGATAGAGCTCATCATAGGTCTCAATCTGCCTCGATTCCAGATCGGAAGTAATGCCCTCAATCATCTCGTGGAAGAAGCGGTGCGGGATGCCGTAGCGCTGCACTGTGTCGTGGAATGCCGGCCAGACCGGATCGCCACTGAAGCGGCCTTGCAAGGCATTGTCTAGTTGCACGCGCCACAGAGCAATGCTGCCAGCGAGTTTCAACTTATCCGTGGCTGCCGGATCGTCGCTTAGGTCGTCACACTGCCGCATGAAAGCGTAAATCGCGCACATGCCATTGCGCTGCTGCTGTTCGAGCAGTAAGAACGAGTAGTAGAAATTTCTGGCGCGCTCGCGTGCAATCTTCCGGCAATGCCGATAAGACTCTTCCAGCGAAACCGAATTTAGAACGGAAGCAATCGCGGCAGGCATCGGAGAAGAATCGCAACGCGTTCGGCTTTTGAAACCTGGGGCCGGCGTGCCAGTACGTTATATCCTTGCTCCCTTATTTTGCGCAGAACTTGCATGCCGCCGCGACTGAAAAGCTCCAAATCCAAAGCCAGCCGTCTATCTACCGTTCTAATCAGTGGCAGGCCCTGGTGAAATAACCGGTCCGCTATGTCCACCGCCTCGCGCATGGCACCTTGGAATTCGGAGTTGAATTGCAGAGTTGCCAGCTGTTGCACGCTGTAGCCATGCTTTTCAAGCAGGTCGAGCGGAAGGTAGACGCGATCTTTCGCCAGATCTACCGTTACATCCTGCCAGAAGTTGGCGAGCTGCAGAGCAGTGCAGGTGAAGTCAGAGAGACGTTGGCGGTCCGCATCGCGATAACCGCACAGGTACAGGACCAAATGCCCCACCGGATTCGCCGAGTTCCGGCAATAAGCAAACACTTCATCGAAGGTTTGATAGCGAGTGACAATCTGGTCCTGCTCGAAAGCAGTAATCAAGTTTGCGAAGGGTTCAATCGGAATCGAGTGCCGCTCGACAGTATCACGGAGCGCAGTGAAAACGGGGTGGCCGGTCTGACCGCGGTACAGGCTCTCCAGTTCGCCGCGCCACCAGCCAAGCAGGCGCAAGCTTTCGGCGGGATCTCCAATTTCGTCACCTAGATCATCAGCCCAACGGCAGAACGAGTAAACGTTGTAGAAATCCTGATGCAGCTTCTTCGGTAAAAGAAAGCTGACTACCTGAAAATTTTCGTAGTGGTGAGTGGCTAGCCAACGCGTATACTCAAGCGCTTCCGAAGAGGAGTAAGAGCCGGTTTGTAAGCCAACAGTTTGGACGTAGGCTTTGGGTTGTAGCTGTGCGACAGGCAAGGTAAGTGCAACTGCTACGGAATGATAGCAGTCTTGATATGCCCGTTCCGATGGTGAGCCAAGTCAGCCAGTACCTTCGGCAAGGCGCTAAGCGGCTCTTCGTGGTTCACCAGGTGGCTTGAGGTTACTTTGCCGTCAGCAATCAGTTCCAGGGAGCGCCGAATATGCTCAGGCGTGTGGTGAAAACTGGCTTTGCAGGTGATCTCGGAGTAGTGCAGCAAGCTGGTATCAAGGCCGACCTTCGTGCCTGTCGGGCAGCCTCCGAAAAAGTTAATTACTCCGCCTTTGCGCACCAGAAGCGTAGCCAGTTCCCAGGCATCAGGATGACCGACGGCTTCGATTACGACATCTGCGCCGCGCCCGTCGGTGTGAGCTTTCACTGCAGCGGCAGTTGCGGCCGAGTTGCCCATCAAGATACCTTCGTCAGCGCCGAGCATCATAGCACGGTCCACTTGCTCCAGCCGTCGCGCTACGGCTAAAACACGCGCTCCAAATGCCCACTTTGCCAAGCGAATAAACATCAGGCCAATCGGTCCCAGGCCCATCACAAGCAGCGTATCGCCCGGACGCAGATTGCTTTCATCAAGTCCGCGCAAAGCACAGGCAAGCGGCTCTGCTAGCGCAGCATCGCGGTAGCCCAATCCATCCGGAAGCAGGTAAGTGTTTCTGCGAACAATGCGCTCCGGAATACGCTGAAACTCTGCATAAGCACCATTGTTGAACAGTAAATCTTCGCACAGATTTGGCTGGCCGCGCTTACAGTAAAAGCAGATATCGCAGGGAGCAGAGTTTGCAGCTACTACGCGCTGACCAGGCTTGAATTGCGTGACGCCTTCGCCGCACGCCGCGATATCACCGGCCATCTCATGACCGAATAAAGCTGGCGGTTGAATCATTCTGGCGTGGTAACCGCGCCGGAATACTTTCACATCGGTGCCGCAGGTAAGAGCCGTTTTTACGCGAACCAGAATCTCGCCTCTGGCCAGCGCAGGCATTGGAACCGATTCCAGCCGAACGTCTTCCCGGCCGTATAATACGGCAGCTTGCATGCTGTTGCCCAAGCTAGCAATCACGAGTGCACCTGAGGATGAATCACAACTTTCAAAGATTGATCACCCGGGGTCTGCGCAACATGTACACCCTGTTGGATGTCTTCCAAGGAAAAGCGGTGCGAAATCAGTTTGCTCAAAGGCAGCTCTCCGCTGAACACCAAGCGAGCCGATTCGGCTTGTAAGTCTATGTCAGAGCTATACGAACCGAGTAACATCCGCTCGGCGACGCAGATATCTGCTCCCCCAATTTCTACTCGCTCGGTCTTCGACGTTTGCGCAAAAAGAAGCACTTTAGCGCCGGGTCGCGCAATCGAGAGCGCCTGGTCCACTAAGCCTTTCGCATTCGTGGCCACAATTACAGCATCCACTCCGCGCCCTTCGGTAGCCGTCGCGATAGCCTTCGCCAGGTTTTCCGAAACTGGATGAAATGCTTGAGCTCCAAACTGTTCTGACAGTTCACGCCGATAAGGGATTGTGTCGGTGGCCAGCACAGAAGCGTTTTTGCGCTTCGCAAGCAGGGTAAAAATCAAACCGATAGGACCTTGACCCAGGACGGCCACCACGTCCTGCGGCTCAAGCTGGAGAAGCTCAATTCCTTTCATACAGGTATTGACCGGCTCCACCCAACAGGCTTGGTCGAATGAAACGCCCTCCGGGATGCGCTCGATACCTCGTTCAACAATCCAATCCATTGCGCGAACGTACTGAGCGAACCCACCACCGGCCGGTTCAAAACCTGCCGTGATGCCAACCTTCTTGTATCCCGGACACTGCGCATATAACCGGCGCTGACAATAAAAGCAGTTCTTACACGGAACATGGTGGAAGGCAACCACGGGATCGCCCACTCGAAACTTCTGCACACCCGCCCCGACTCCAGCCACCACTCCGGCCGTTTCGTGACCGTAGATGCGCGGCGGGGGTAACAGGTCGTACTCAACCTTCTTCAAGTCTGTATGACAGACGCCACAGCTGCGTACTTCAATGAGCAGTTCTCCGGGCCCGATGGAAGGAGTGGGCACTGTCTCAACGCCAATTTTCTGATTGCCGCGATAGACTGCAGCGCGCATAGTTACGGGCAGTACATCACGCCCGATCGGTTCCGGCCGGTTCTCCTTCGAGATCAATTCGACAACTGACAAGAAATTCTCCTAACGCCTCGGCCGCATCCCTGGCCCGCCGCCGCAAGCGCAGCAGTCCGGGAATCAGCGTTGGATGCCCCGCGACGTACCCCACAATTTTCCCACGCGCGATTCGCCCACTGGCTGAGCGCATGAGATTCAAGTCGAACGGAAACGACTCGTCAGCCCGATCCGATACTACTTTGATGCAGCCAAAGGGTAATCCACTACGTTTCGCACGTGCGGCTACGCCCCCGGCCTCCATGTCTACAGCAACCGAACCGCCCTCCCCCAAAGCTGCCTTCTCTGACGCTTTGTTTACGATTCGGTCCTGTGAAATCAGCATGCCACCCGTAAAGGCACGCTCCGCTCTAACCGGCGCGCAACCGTAATGCTCACTCAAAGCAACATTGAACACAGTATCGGGAATTACGATATCGTTCTCGCGCAAGTTCCCTTGTAAGGCGCCGCAATAGCCTACGCTGAAGACCGCTTCAAGCGCGGAAGACGAGAGGTCAGCAGCAGAAACGGCCCGGATAGCAATCTCGACAGCCTGCGCGGCAAGCTTGGGTCCAGCGCCATGAGCCGCCAGCATCACGCGTCGGCCTTGCAGGATCCCCTCGTAAGCGTAATCGAGAGGCCATTTCAGTTTTCGTAGATTCGTAAGCGC
>CAXTWQ010000014.1:6659-33978 GCA_964248065.1 uncultured Bryobacteraceae bacterium
GGCAAAGGGCTTGAGCTCATCAGCTTCGGAGGCGACAAAGAGAAGGGCCATCGGTTAACGGTAACGGTTGGCGGTAAACCAATCGACGGCGCGACGGAGTGCTACGTCGACAGAACCAGGTGAAAAGCCAAGTTCGCGCTTTGCTTTCGCAACGCTAACGAACATTTTTTTGCGTGCCATCTTGACGCCTTCCAGAGGCGCAAGGGGCTCGGTGCCTGTGAGGTTGGCCCAGCCTGTGGTAAGCAAACCGGCAGCGTACGCCAGAGCATACGGCACTTGCCTGTCGGGTGCGGGCCGGCCCGCAATCTGGCCCAAACGCTGCAGGATCTCTTTCAGCGTCAGATTTTCGCAGCCGAGAATATAGCGTTCGCCTGGAACACCGCGCTCAGCGGCCAGCAGATGTCCGGTGGCGGTATCGCGCACGTCCACCAAGTTCAGCCCGGTATCGACATACGCAGGCAGGCGATTATTCAAGAAATCAAGGATAATTTTTCCCGTCGGCGTCGGCTTCCAATCATGGTCGCCAACAGGCGCCGTGGGGTTAACAATCACAATCGGCAGCCCGGCGGCGGCCTGTTCGAGTGCAACTTGTTCGGCCAGCCACTTGGACCGCTTGTAGTGGCCACTCATATCGGCGATGGAAACGGGTGTAGATTCATCGCCCTCCACCGCGGGCGGCATGCCGATACACCCGACAGTACTGGTGTAGACAATTCGTGTGACGCCAGCCTGCTTGGCAGCTCCTAGGATGTTGCGCGTGCCTTCGACGTTGGACTCGTAGAGCTCAGCTGGTTTCTTCGCCCAGAGTCGATAATCGGCAGCAACGTGAAAGAGCAAATCACATCCTGCAGCAGCGCGGTCGAGAGAGGGACGGTCCCGCAGGTCGCCATTGAGGCGCTCTACCGATAGCTCACGAAGTTCGCTTGTTGGCCGGCACAGCGCGCGTACCCGATAACCGCGCTCGCTGAGAAGGTGCGCAACATGCCAGCCAAGGAAGCCGCTTGCTCCAGTGACCAGGGCGGTGGTCACAATCTAGTCGCGCTCAAGTGTGGCAGTTGCTTTGCGGAATGTAGCTAGGGCGAGCAGCGGAAACAGATTGCGGTACTCGGTGTAAGAAAGATAAAAGACGGAAGGGAAACCGGTACCAGTGCAGTAATCCTCCTCCCAGGTTCCATCACCGCGTTGGGTGCGAACCAGGTAGTCAATGCCGTTATACAGACTTTCGCTTCGAAGGTCGCCGCCTGCAAGCAGGGCAAGGATCGCCCACGCTGTCTGGGATGGCGTACTGGCGTTCGGGATGAAGCGGTTCTCATCGTAGCTCGCACAGCTTTCGCCCCAGCCGTTATCGCGGTTTTGATAAGCACGAATGAATTCAAGAGCCCGCTGAATGTCAGGTTCGTTCTCACTCATCCCCGCTGCCCGCAATCCGCGCAGTGCCAGGAAGGTGCCGTAAATGTAATTGACTCCCCAGCGCCCGTACCAACTGCCGTCAGGCTCTTGCACCCGCAACAGATACTCGACGCCACGCTTGACTGCAGGGTGGTTCGCCTTCAGTCCGCAGACCATTAAGGCTTCCAGCACGCGTCCGGTTATATCAGGGCAGGACGGGTCGAGCATGGCGTTATGGTCCGCAAAGGGAACATGGCTCAGAATGCTCCAGTTATTGTCCGCATCGAAGGCAGCCCAGCCGCCATCTTTCCCTTGCATGGCCAGCAGCCAATTAATTGCCCGCTTCTCGCAAGCGCGCTGCTTGGTTTCATCCGAAGCGCGCACGTTACGCAAAGCCAAAAGCACCATGGCGGTGTCGTCAACGTCCGGGTAGTACTCGTTGTTGAACTCGAAAGCCCAGCCGGAAGGTTCAACATCAGGCCGCTTGACTGCCCAGTCACCACTGCGCCGGACCTCTTTAGCGATAAACCAATCAGCAACACGGCGTAAGGCATCGGCTGGCGGATGCTCAGTTTCGCCCAACGCAAAAGCAGCGATCGCGGTATCCCAGATAGGCGAAAAGCACGGCTGCATGTAGAACCCGCGCGAGTCGTTGTCCACCATGAGGCCATTGAACTGTTCCTCGGCCTGCCGTCGAAGCGGATGCTCCGGTCCATAGCCGAGAACATCCAGGGCCATCACTGCATATTGCATGGAAGGATAGATGGCGCCTAGTCCATCTGACCCCTCAAAACGCTCAACCATCCACTCGGCGCACTTGCGAATGGCCAGTTGACGGAGAGCGTTCGAGCCGAAGCGCTCCCACTTTTTCAGAAAGCTATCAACAGCGAGGAAGCAATTGCGCCAGGTGAAATTCTTGGGGTCGCGAAGGGGCACCATGGGCGCTCCTGGAAGATAAAGTTCGTTCAGATTGAATCCGGAAGGCACCGGTCTACGCGGGTTTGCTGCATGAACGATAGCCAGCGGGATGACAATGGCGCGCGTCCAAGCCGACATTTGGTAAATGAAGTTGAACGGAAGAAAAATCAGTTCCGGAGGGATAGCCGGGCAGGCGCTTCGCGGAAACAAGTCGAACAGACTCAAGTTTGTACGGACGTAGCTGTTGGCCTCCTGCAGGCCGCCGAGTTCAAGAATGCGACTCCGTAGCCGTACCATTCGCACATCGTCCGCCAATACTCCAGCAACCTTTAGGGCGAAGTACGCCTTGATAGACGCACTAACCTCAGACGGACCCTGCAGGTAAATATTGAAGCCGCCATCAGGCAACTGACGCGCCAGAATACTGGCGACAGCACGGTCGACCTGTGGCCGGGTTGGCGGATCCCATTTGCCGTGAACCGGCGGGTGCAGCCATAGCTGCATCATGATGTAGTCGGCTTCGAGCGTAGTGTCTGCACGAAGATCAGCCCACCAGAAACCCTCTGCCGTCTGCCGTTGGAGGAGGGAATCGGACGCCTTCTCTATAGCTTCAGGAACAGCGTAGGTGAGGGATTCAGTAATGTGCAGACTGGACTTCATCGTCTCGAAATGGTGTTGCCTTTAGGTGCGCACAGTATACAGGCGCGGGGTGAAACTCTCCAAATCCGAAGGAAGGGTAAACCGAACATCCTCTTCCTTGATTTCGGCTTCTTCCAGGTCGGAGTAGCCGTTTGCCCGCAAATGGTCAATCAGTTCCTGCACCAGATGTTCCGGAGCCGATGCGCCAGCAGTAACAGCAACAGTATTGACGTCCTGGAGCATCTGCGGCTCTACCTCACTCAGATCATCCAGCAAATACGCGGGCACTCCTGCTTTTTGACAAACTTCTACCAGACGCCGCGAATTAGAACTGTTCTGGGAGCCAACCACCAGCAAGGCCTCACACAAAGGTGCAACTGCTTTGACGGCGAGCTGACGGTTTTCGGTTGCATAACAGATGTCCTGAGTCTTGGGCCCCATGATTTTCGGAAAACGTTCCATCAGGCGCGTCACGATCTCGCTGGTTTCGTCCAGTGAAAGTGTGGTCTGGGTCAGATAAACCATGCGCTCAGGGTCAAGCACGTTCAGCCGTTCGACATCACCAACGTCGGAAACGAGAATGGTGCTCTCAGGGGCTTCGCCCAAAGTACCGATCACCTCATCGTGGTCGCGGTGGCCAATCAGGATGATGGTGTAACCCTGCTTAGCAAAGCGAACCGCTTCAAGATGAACCTTGGTGACCAAGGGACAAGTAGCGTCAATCACCTGCAGACGGCGCTCTTTGGCTTCGCCACGAACAGCCGGAGACACACCATGAGCACTAAAGATGACACGTGCGCCTTCCGGAACTTCGGCCAGCTCTTCAACAAAGATTGCGCCGGCTGTGCGCAGTTCGTCCACTACGTGCCTGTTATGAACAATTTCCTTTCGCACATAGATAGGAGCGCCATACAAATCAAGCGCAATCTTCACTACATCGATGGCCCGGACAACACCCGCACAGAAGCCACGAGGCTTTAAGAGAATAATTTTCTTCTGTGCTATCCCGGTGGCAGCCTCGCTCGCAAAGGTCGTAGTTGGCTGGTCGAGGGTTGTGATAGACATGAGGAAACTGCTCAAGTATAACAATCTACGGCCATTTGAGAGCGCCGTTCTGTTTCATGTTGAGTTTCAATTGTAACAGGATATGACGTCCGTGAGCAGAAGGGGGCGCAGGGAGTGTGAGAGATCGCACGCAGCACCCGAGTGGTAAGCCTGTGCTCCGGGGGAACTTATGCAGGTATGTTCTAAAGATTGCGGGCAATTGAGATTGGCGCTCTCAAGGTCAGATCTCATCCTTGTAAGTCAGGTTAAAGGCGCCCTGAACTGATTCAGAGTTCGGAACCGCTTCTTATAAGCGGCCTTGACAAGCCAGGGTCACATCTGTCACATTGCTGATGTGACGCTACTCGGATTCACTCTACGTCCGGGACAGTCCATCTTCGACCAGGTTGTTTTTGCGGCCAAGAAAGCCTTTGTCAGCGGAGAGTTTCAACCGGGTCAAGCTTTTCCGTCTATCCGGGCCTTGGCCGCCGAACTAAAGATTCATCCAAACACCGCGCACAAAGTCGTACAGCACCTTATCCAGGAACGCCTGCTTGAAGTAATTCCCGGTATCGGGACCGTGGTTGCAGAGCTTCCCGAGTCCCGAGCAGCCGACAGGTCCCGTTTACTCCAACAAGAAGTGGATCAACTGGTAGTCGAGGCAAAACGCCTTGGCTTGAAATTACCGGAAATCGTGGGCGCCATCGAGTCGCAGTGGGCAAAGCTCGAAAAAGCATTGGAGGTAAAGGGCAGATGATTTGCATGAACGGCGTTTGGAAGAAGTTTGGGCAGTACGAAGCGCTTCGGGGATTGAGCTTTTCGGTTCCTGAAGGCAGTGCCTTCGCTCTGATCGGAGCAAACGGAGCGGGCAAGACTACCACAATAAAGATCTTGGTGAACATACTCGAAGCGTCACGCGGGAGTGCGGAAGTTCTAGGTAAGAGCTCGCGTCAGCTTTCACCGAGAGACTTCGAGCAGATCGGCTACGTCTCGGAAAACCAGGAGATGCCGGACTCGTTGACCGTCGACGAATACATCGCCTACCTGCGTCCCTTCTATAGTCGGTGGGACAAAACACTCGAGATGTCGATCCGGCATGAATTGCGGCTTCCGCCGGAGCGTAAAATCCGTCACCTTTCACACGGCATGAGGATGAAATTGGCTTTGGCTTGCGCGCTCCCGTTCCGGCCAAGGCTCCTGATACTTGACGAACCATTCAGCGGCCTCGACCCAATTGTCCGGGACGAGTTTATGGAAGGTGTACTGCGGCAGGCAGGCGAAATGACGATCCTCGTCTCATCGCATGAGCTTGGTGAGTTGGAAGGTGTGGCAACGCACGCCGCTTTTCTGAGTCAGGGTCGGCTTCTTTTCGAAGAGCCTATGGAGGAGCTGATGCTGCGCTTCCGAGAGGTACGAGTGACCCTGGAGCAAGAGATGTCTATGATACCTGCCGTTTCAAAAGACTGGTTACAACTGAGAACCGTTGGCAATGTCCTTACGTTCGTTCATAGCAGATTCTCGGAAGAAGATCTTCAAGAGCAAGTAGAATCCACGCTGGGAAGCGTTCGCCGGATCGATGCACAGCAGATGCCTCTTCGGTCGATTTTCCTGACATTGGCTCACGAGGAAGCTGCCCTTGCCTCTCAGGAGATGAACGTGCCGATCAAAGGCCAGGGAAAATAAGCATCTCCTTCGGGCATGTCTGTGTGAACCAAGTTCCTACATAGAAGGAGATAAGATGGCGTTCCACATTTTTCGGAAGGACTTGCGTCTGTTATGGCGATTAGCGCTGGGTGTGAGTGTCGTGCATTTCGTAGCTGCAGCCGGCATGTACAAGACAGGACACTTCGGCTACAACGCTATATTCGCAGTGCCGCTGTTGCAGCTTTTTCATCTGCTGGCATATCTGGCTACCGGATTCCTCATTATTGCCGTTGTACATCAGGACACGCTGCCCGGAGTTCGTCAAGACTGGCTCGTTCGACCCATTAAGAGAAGCGATCTTCTGCTGGCCAAGTTCTTGTTTGTGTTGGTCATTGCACAAGGCCCTATCTTTCTGGCCGACTTGCTAGTAGCGATGGCGAGCGGCTTCCCATTGAGTCCATCGATTTCGGCCTCTGGCTCGCGAAGTGTATATTTGCTGCTCAGTTTCGATTTTCCGATCCTGCTGTTCGCGGCTGTGACGAGGAACTTAACCGAGGCTGCCATTGGTGGCTTGTTGGCCTTTGTGGGCTACGTGGGCTTTCAGCTAATGTTTGCGAGCTTGAGTGGTGCAATGACTTTCATGATCGGATTTGGCAACGCGAGCGCGGTCGATTGGGTTACGGAATCGTTCCAGTTGCTGTTACTTCTGGTCACTGGCTTGGCAGTTTTACGGATTCAGTATTGGCGCCGTAAGACCCACTTAGCCCGTTGGCTGGTTGCCGGGATCGCGATACTTTGTCTGTTCACAGGTCATATGCCGTGGCAGTCTGCGTTCGCTCTCCAAGAGAGAATGTCGCGCTATCCCGGCGCTGCCGGCGCAATCTCCGTTGCTTTCCATCCGAGTATGGGCCCACTGCATCGCACTTCCGGGGTCGCTCTGGCCTCAACGCTGGAGGCGGGCGCGCTGCACAACGCCGGCATGATGAGCTTGTCTCTGCCAATCCAGCTCTCAGGCCTCCGAGCCGATACCGTAGTCAAGATGGACAGGTCCGATGTGCGTGCAATTGGCGAGAAAGGCGAAGGGGTGAGCCTGTTTAATGCTACAGATCTCGAAGTTTGGAGGGAAGACAGGACTCGCCCCAATGAGCAGATATGGCAGCGTTTATTGGTACCTACCTCTGCGTACAAGCTCTTGAAAAGCCAGCCGGTTCGATTAGAAGTCAGCTACTCGCTAACGCTCCTCACATTATCTGCATCGCATGCCATCCCAGCCGTAAATGGCGATGGACGGATACCCGGTGTCGGATGGTGCCAGACGAGAGTAGACGATGCTGAGACTCATGTCGATCTTAGTTGCCTACAGGTCGGGAATGGTCCAACTTGTGGGACGGCTTTCCTTGAGTACCTACCAGGCGGGGAACAAAATCCTAAGGTATCGTCGTGCCGGCCTGACTACGCTCCATTCTTTCGTGGATCTCTGCTCAATAATTCGGTGACGAAGTTCGGGACCGCCCTTCCATTTCGAGATCCACCCGGGCTCATTCACTATCCCGTTAGCGGCGCAAAGCTTTCCAACTCGCAGGTGGTCTTAAAGACCTATCAACCCGCTGAGCACTTCACTCGGCAACTCGTGATTCCAAGGATCAACATGCAAGACTGGGAGGCCAGATAATTATGGAACATCTCAGCCGAGCAAATCATTCACGCGAATCGGCAAGCTTCGGAGACGCCGGCCTGTTGCGTGATAGATCGCGTTGGCAATAGCTGCGTTCACACCGATGATGCCGAGTTCGCCCAAGCCCATCAGCTCAGACGGGTCCGCGTCAGCATCGAGCAGAATAGCATCAACGGCGCAGGAATCAGCGGCCGTGGCAATCAGGTATTCACTCAAATTATCGTTGACGTAACGAGTAGTGCGCGGCTCGATCACGCTTTCCTCAAGCAAAGCCGAGCCGATACCCCAAAACATTCCACCGCACAATTGGCTTAAGGCAGTCAGGCGATTGACGATGTGACCGGCCGAGAAAGCGCCAAGGAGACGAGCAACGCGGATTTCGCCCGTCTCAGAATGCACGTGCACCTCAGCAAACTGAGCGCCATAAGCCCACCGCAAGAACTTCTCCTCGCCACTAAGAGCGAGCTTGCCCTCGTGAAGCTTCCCCAGAGCTTCAGCGCCTGCACCGCCCGGAGCGGCTTCGGCAAAGGCCTCTACCTGCGTGGCGCGCATGTGAGTAAATACATCGGGGAGAGACATCGACCGCCCGTTTGCATCGGCGACACCGCCGCCTTTGAATTGAAGATCCTGAACACTGCATCCGGAGAAGGCAAGGTCGGCGGCGATGGCAGCGCGGGCCAGGCGATCGCGCAATTGCTCGCAGGCACTGGCGAGAACCGGCATCAGGCTCGTAGTGGTCGAGGAGCCTCCCGAGAGGTTGGCTGGCGGCAGATTCGTGTCGCCCAGGCGAACGGTGACAGCGCTGACTGAAGTGCCAAGATGCTCGGCCGCCGCCACGGCAAGGATGGTGTACAAGCCGTTTCCAATCTCATGGTGCGCGGTTTCAACGATCACATGACCGGCGGCGGAAAGTACTACGCGGATGGACGCAGGCGCGCGCTTCATGGGCCGAGCAGCACTGGCGCAGCCGAAGCCGACCAACCAATCGCCTCCGTGCATGGAACCAGGCTGGGGGTTGCGCGAAGCCCAGCCGAAAGCTGCTGCCCCGGCTTCGAAACAACGTAACAAAGGACGAGGAGAAAAAAGCTTGCCGCTGATTGGGTCAGTAACGGTGTCATTTCTGCGGCGGAGTTCGATGGGGTCGAGTTGCAGCCTAGTCGCTATCTCATCCACGGCGCTCTCCAATGCGAAGAGATAGGGAACTTCGGCGGGAGCACGCATGGGCCCGGGCGTATTGCGGTCGACGCGAACCACGGTCTCGGTTGCCGCCACCGAACGCCATCCGTAGAGCTTCGAAGTTACGTCAGTGCCTTCCATTGCAAAACTGTCGAAGCGGGACGTGGTCGTGGCTGCGTCGTGTAAAAAAGCGGTAAACTCGCCGGCTGCTGTTGCGCCGATGCGGATTCGGTGACGCGTATCCGCCCGATGGTTGGCAATGGTGAAGCACTCTGGGCGGGAAGCGACGTAGCGGACTGGACGCCCAACAAAGCGCGCGGCCAGAGCAACGGGCGCGGTGTATTGCGACAACGCGAGCCTGGAACCGAAGTGACCGCCAATGAAGGGGCAGATAATTCGAATCTGAGCCGGGTTCATCCGTAACTGAGCAGCAAGGCCATGCTGTGCAGCATCGACGAAACGGGTCGCCTCAAAGACGGTCAGAAGATCTCCGGTCCAGTGGCAAGTAGTGCCGAACAACTCGATCGGATTATGGTGCTGGATCGGGGTACGGTAGGTTTCATCGAGGCGGACCGCTGCCGAGTCGAAAGCGGCTTGCGCATCGCCGTGTACCGGATCGTGATAGCCGGGCCGAAGCGAAGCCAGAGATTGCACCGTTGTGCTTGGGGAGTCGAGCAGGCCCGAGGCATCTTGCTGTTGGTAATCAACGTGGATCAACTGCGCGGCCTCTGTAGCGGCGACCTCGGACTCGGCGACAACCAGCGCAATGATCTGCCCGGCATAATGGACTTCGGGTGAGGAGAGAGGCAGCAGGAAGCTATTCACGTAGCCGCCCGCCATCAGATGCTTCACCGGTTCAATCAGGTGACCGAGGTTCTGATAGGTGAAGATCTGTAGCAAGCCATGCACGCGCCGGGCGCGCTCGCAATCGAAGCGCAAGATACGGCCGCGGGCAACGGTGCTGGTGACAGCCGCCGCATGTGCTAAGTGAGGGAGCGCGTGATCGGCCGCATAGAGGGCGGTACCGGTCACTTTTGCGGGACCGTCAACGCGAGTATGGGACCGATACTCGCCGGGGGCGGAAGGCATAACTACAAGCTAACGTCGAGTGACGCCGCAGCCGCAAGTAGGACTCTTTCGGTAAGGTTCAGTCGCGTTCATTTGGAACAGCCGACTCTGGGTCGCACCTCCGCAGCTGCCAAGTGGCCGAATCGTAATGGCCGGGGCACGATCTCTACGTTAAGACGTGCCGCAAAACGTATCTGTTCTGGTATTGGGCGCCGGTGAACTTGGCATGGCAGTTCTTCGCAATTTGGCCAAGCGCGCCGCCTTCTCTCCGGGTACGGGCGTTACCGTCCTTCTCCGTCCGCAAGCCATCAGTTCACAAGACGTGCGCAAGCAGCACGACATGAATGAACTCCGGTCCCTCGGCATCCGGGTTGTGGCTGGAGACCTAGTCAATGACCCTGTCGCCGATCTCGCGGCGCTTTTTGGACAATTCCATACGGTGGTCGGCTGTACGGGCTTCGTCGCTGGCAGCAGTACCCAACGCAAACTTGCCGCTGCCGTTCTCAAGGGCAGAGTGAAGCGATATATTCCGTGGCAATTCGGCGTTGATTACGACGTCATCGGCAGAGGGAGTGCGCAGAATCTTTTTGACGAGCAGCTTGATGTGCGCGACATGCTGCGCTCACAAGAGCGGACCGAATGGATCATCATCTCGACTGGCATGTTCACCAGCTTTCTGTTCGAGCCTTCTTTCGGCGTAGTGGACTTGGCGCAAAACACGGTGCATGCGCTAGGGAATTGGGACATCGCTGTTACAGTTACAACGCCTGAGGATATCGGAGCTCTAACCGCAGAGATTCTCTTTGCTGAGCCACCACTCGCCAACCAAGTCGTGTACACGGCTGGAGAC
This sequence comes from uncultured Bryobacteraceae bacterium, assembly GCA_964248065.1. Classification (GTDB taxonomy): domain Bacteria; phylum Acidobacteriota; class Terriglobia; order Bryobacterales; family Bryobacteraceae; genus Bog-105. The sequence continues at coordinate 17,063 of CAXTWQ010000014.1, forward strand.
ACAATCACCTACGGCCGGTTGGCAGATACCGTGGATTTCGTGCTGAATCGAAAAGTGCGCGGTGTGGAATGGAGCGTGCCCATGTTGAGAGCTGACTTGGCCCGGGATCCCGAAGATCCGATGAAGAAGTATCGGCTCGTGTTCGCGGAGGGCAAAGGAGTCGCGTGGGAAATGGAGAAGACGTTCAATATGCAGCGAGGCATTCCGGTTGTAGGAGTCGAACGCTGGGCTCGGGCAAATCTCAAGTGAGTGGGCAGCGGCTCAGAGACTGCCACTACTTGCTTTGCGGCTCTGCAAAGGTTCTGAGATACTCTCCAGCGATTTACCTGCCGCTTCAACGCCAATCAACCACTCAGCTAGCGCAGCAATGATCATGAGTGCAGACCCCAGCAGATAGCCCATGCCGATATTCCAGCGCGAGCCGGTTGCGATGAGTTCGCCGAAAAGGATTGGCGCACCGACTCCGCCAATCAAGGTGCCGATCGCATAGAAGATCGCAATGGCAAGCGCCCGGATCTCTAACGGGAAAATTTCGCTGACCGTCAAATAAGAAGCACTGGCTGCAGATGAAGCCACGAAGAAGATGATGCTGAATGCCCAGCCGAGTCCCGTAGCTCCTAGCGAACCATTGACGAATGGAATCGTGGTTCCTGCGAGCAACAAGCCTCCGACAGCAAATGTTGCGGTAATCATCGGTTTGCGTCCGATGCGGTCAAAGAGCGGCCCCAGGACAACCGGACCCAGGAAGCTGGCAATAGCAAAGGGAAGCAAATGCATGGGTAGATCGACGGCCTTCACCCCGTAAGACTTCTGGACTACGAGCCCATAAGTGAAGAAGATGGCATTGAAGAAGAAAGCCTGCCCAACCATTAGCAACAGAGAAAGAAGAGAGCGCGACCGGTTCTTACCGATCATGTTATGAAAAATGTCGCCCCACGGAGTATGGTCGCGGACAGCAATTCGCAGCTTAGCTCCTTCCGGCGTTGGCAGCGCACCCTTGTTGCGCGCGACTTTTTCTTCTATTGTTCCGACGATCTTACTAGCTTCTTCTTCGCGGCCACGCAGCATCAGCCACCGCGGACTCTCCGGAACCGACAGACGCAGAATCAGTACGAAAAGGCCAAGCACCGCGCCGATACCGAAAGCCAAACGCCAGCCAACGTTCGGGGCAAAATAAGAACCTTTGAGCAATGCTGTGGAAGCGAGACTTCCCGCAGCTGCGCCGATCCAAAACGTTGCGTTCACAACCAAATCCACAGTACCCCGGACTTTGCCAGGAATCAGCTCATCCACGGCGGAGTTGATGGCTGCATACTCGCCTCCAATGCCAAGGCCGGTAATAAAGCGGAACAGAGTAAAGCTTCCGAAGCTCCACGACATTGCCGTTGCAGCAGTTGCCAGCGAGTAAATTGCAAGGGTAACCAGGAACAGACGCCGGCGTCCAAGCCGATCACTTAAGTAGCCAAAGATCACGGCGCCCGTAACAGCACCAGCCAAATAGGCTGTAGCGCCTGCAGTCACTTGCGGATCGGTGAGGCCAAGCGCGCGCTTATCCTCCAGGATTCCCGCTAGTGAACCGGCCAAGGTAACTTGCAGCCCATCCAACATCCACGACGTGCCTAGCGCAAGGATGATTCCACGGTGCCAACTACTCCAGGGCAGCCGGTCCAGGCGGGCCGGTACGTCGGTTTCTATCTCTCGCTCGGTAATCATGAAGGGCTCTCAGTCTTTCCGTTGAATTACGCTGATAACGCCGTTTCGCTCCAGAACCGCGTATTCAATCTGGTCCAGGGTCTTCATTCCCTTCGTTCGAGCGGAAGCCATCACATCCATATCCTGTATTCGCAGCTTTTGCATGAGTCCGGTTTGCCACTCACCGTCTTTCAACAGCACTAGCGGAGTGCCATCCAGCCATGCTGCAATTCTCGGGTGTCGCTGCCTCACATCCGCTACGAAGCGATGCATCAGACCGACGGCCAGAATGGCGCAGAAGCAATTAGTTATTGAACGGTCATCTTCCACCGTGGCTAGAATAACTACGCCCCCTATCAGAAACACAAGTACGAATTCGAATGCTGTCAGCTGCGCGCCCGGCCTGCGGCTAAGAATCCGCACCGTCAAAAGCAATACGATGTAGGCTGTCACTGCGGAAAGAATAGTATGCATAGATTCGGTTGCATCGCCTATGGCACCACGAAGATATTAAGCCGGACCTCCTCGTTGCCTTTCACTTGCAGACTAAGGTTGGACAGACCCACATCAGCAGGCTCCAGGCCGAACTGTATTCCCGCAGGATAAATCGAGGCCGGAAACGTGTAAACAATCTTGCCTTCGCTCAGTTTGGACATCGCGGGCTGAGGAACCACTCGCTGGTTGCCGAGCCTCTTGACTAGTGAGTCGCTGACCAGTACTTCTATCTTTCCGTCCTTGATGGCTTGAGCTCCGAATTCAATACTGAGACGGGACGGCGTACTTAAGCGCTCAATCCGCTCATACTTTATTTGCATGCTGCCGTCGTGAGTTTGATATTTTGCGTAGGCTAGCGGACCCCGTCCAAAGCAGCCCAGAACATCAAGCGCAACAATCAACCCAAACAGCCACCAGACTACTCTCTCAAAGCGCCACCACCGGCGCTGAAACTCCAGATCGTCGCCAACTGAAATGTCGTCGTTAACTTTCGAGATGCTTTCCCGAATCGGCTCTGTCGCAACTGAAGCTGCAGCCATGCTGAATTACTTCCCCCTAATCACTTTTCCTTGCTGAAAACACTAATCTCGCCATTTCGCTCCAGCACGGCATATTCAATCTGCTCGAACGTTTTGATGCCGCTACCCCGTGCGTAAGTCATAATGTCGTCGTCCTGAATCCGCATGCCGTTCATTACTTCCGGCACACGCTCTCCGTTTTGAATTAAAACCAGCGGCGTACCATCGAAGATCCGGCCGGCCGTGGCCGAGCGCTGCCGCAAAACTGAGATGAGCAGGTGCGTCAATGCCACTCCCATAACCACGCATAGAGCGTTAGTTAGTGAGCGATCGTTACCGATCAGGCTCGTAAGCGCCAGCCCGCCGATAAAGAAAACCAGAATGTACTCAAAAGGAGCTAGCTGCCTGCCCGGGCGGCGTCCGGCAGTCCTCACCAGAAAGACGAGAAAAAGATAGCCGAATGCGCCCCGGAAAATTGCACCCATGAATGTCTCTTATTAAGACATCGTGGTCGCTGCGATCGTTACATCACTCCATCCCGGTAGTTGTGCAGATGACTATGCTTCCAACGTAACAATGTCACCGATTTGCAACTTGATCAGTGGCTCTTCCAGGGTGGACTTATCGCCGACAATCATCCAGGCCATGTGACGCGGATCTAACAGGTCACGCGCAGCATCCTCGATCTGTGGCACCGTCAAGGCCGAGACTCTTCCGACATAGCCGTTATAGAAATCGATGGGCAAGCCCAGCTGCAGCAAATCGCTAAGCAGGTTGCCAATGGAGTTCATTGTCTCGTGCGAACCGGGCAACTCTAAAACTTGCTGCTGTTTGACTTTGGCGAGTTCCTCTTCGCTTACTGGGCGGGTTCCGGTCATACCGGTAAGCTCTTTCAGCATTTCAGCAACAGAATCAGCCGTTTTGTCGCCTTGCACGGAAGCGTAAGCGAGAAAAGGCCGCTGGCCGCGTGCACCATACAACACCGATGCCGCTCCATATGACCAGTGCTTGTCTTCGCGCAGGTTCATGTTCAGGCGTGCGCCAAATGTTCCTCCAAAGACACTGTTCATCGTTTCCAGAGCTACTTCATTCCGGAAATCAGGAGCGGGAGCAATTGTGCCTGCAATGACAACCGAGTGCTGTGCTCCGGGCTTATTCAGTAAATATATGACGGGCTTCTCAGGGCGGCTGACAACGCTGATATTCTTCACAGGTACCGCCTTGCTCTCCCAGGCGCCAAAAAATTGCTGGAGCTTCGGTTTGATCTCAGCCATCGTCGTATCGCCCACGACAACAAGCGTCGAGTTATTTGGCCGGAACCAAGTATGGTGGAAGCGCTGCATGTCCCCGCGCGTCATCGCACTTACCGTCTCTTCCGTTCCTGAACCGGTCAGCGGAACACCATAGGCATGCTCATGCCCAAACAACACCGGAGGCAGTGCGCGCAAAGCCATCTGCAGCGGGGTTACTTTTTCGTTCGCAATCGCGGCAATCTGCAGCTGCTGCTGCCGCGCAAAATCCGATTGCGGAAACTCCGGGTTCATGATCACATCGGCGAACAGGTCCAGCGCGTCGTCCGTCTTATCTTTCAACGTCGAAAGATACACGGTAGACATGTCCAGGTTGGCGCCGGCCGATAGCTGAGCACCCAGCATCTGCAGCTCGTCACTGATCTCTAAAGCACTCCGTCGCTTTGTGCCACCGGTCAACATGGATGACACCAGCCGCGCTGTTCCCACGGTTGCTGACTGATCGGCCGCATAACCTGCGTCCACGTCAAGCCAGAAGTTCACCACGGGAATCTCGTGCCGCTCAGCAACCAGGATTCGCAAGCCGTTCGCGAGTCTGTCTTCGTGAATGGCAGGAAGACGTAACTCTTGCGGCTGCCCAATAGGAGGCAGACTGTCCCGAGACGTAGCTTGCGTTTCGATAGCGCTTTCCTTGAAGGGCAGAACCTCCAGCGCATAAGCTCCATCAGTCAACCACTCACCTGCCGTCTGCAAAACGTCGGCCGCGGTCAGTTGCTCCAAACGCGCAAGCCGCTCGCGATAAGCATGTGGAGTTCCCAGGTACGTTTGACTCGACGCAAGAATGTCGGCCTTTCCACCGAAGCCGCCAATCCGCTCCACCCCACGCACGAATCCGGCAAACGATTGTGTTTTGACGCGTTCGAGTTCGCGCTCAGTTATGCCCTTGTCCAGGAACCGATCCATCTCTTCATTGATGGCCTTCTCCAGCTTGCGATGATCTTCGCCGGCCCGTGCCGTGGCGACGATGACGAACTGGCTGCCGATCTCGCGCTCATCCAGGTATGCGCCCACTTGCGTAGCAATCTGGTCGTCGTACACCAGCCGCTTGTACAAGCGCGAATTCTTACCGGACGTGAGGACCGAGGAGGCAATTCGCAAGTGATCGGCTGCCGCAGTTCCATAGCCCGGAACGTTCCACATCTTATATAGACGCGCCTGCGGAACGCGATCCTGCACGGTCTCACGATGCTCGCCCGACATCCGGGCGATCCACGATCGCTGGTGCGAAACCGGAACTCCTGCGGGTATGTCGTTGAAGTATCGACGTGTGAGTTTCTCGGCTTCGATAGCCGTGATGTCGCCAGCTAGAACCAGCACCGCATTAGATGGCGTGTAATAGGTGCGGAACCATTCGCGCACGTCCTCCACTGATGCGCCATCCAGATCTTCCATCGATCCGATGACGGTGTGAGCATAAGGATGTCCGACCGGATAAGTGGATCTCACCACCAGGTCTTCTACGATTGCGTACGGTTGGTTGTCACCCTGACGCTTCTCATTCTGCACGACGCCACGCTGCAGATCCAGCAACTCCTGGCTGATCGTTCCGGCGAAGTGCCCCATGCGGTCCGATTCGGCAAACAACGCATACTCAAGCGCTGCGGTCGGAACATTTTCGAAATAATTAGTGCGGTCTTCGCTGGTGGTGCCGTTCAGGTCAGTGGCCCCGATGCGCTCCATGGCTTCGATGTAGCTCCCTGGCAGATGCTCGCTGCCGCCGAACATCAAGTGCTCAAACAGGTGCGCAAAGCCGGTCTTGCCCGGCTTCTCATTCTTGGACCCGACGTGATACCAGATATCGACGGCAACAATCGGAGTCTTGTGATCTTCGTGGACAATGACGGTCAGGCCGTTATCTAAAGTGAATTGCTCGCACGGAATAGTAAGGTTCGAAAACTGCATGGAGGGTTAAAACCGCCACGATAGCAGAACGGAAGGAAGCCGGTAGAATTACAGATGACGTTCTGAAGCTCTGCACGCACCCAGTTTGAACGGTCTAATTCGGCTCGAACAACAAGCACGATTCCGTCCAATTCCGATTCGCGCGACGTATGAGGCGAACCTGCCGAAGTTCCTGCCTATCGCTCTGGTCCCTTAAAGCCTATTCGGCCAGGACTATCACAAGGAATGCTCAGAACTTGAAGACGAGGTTCTTCGGAACATCGCTGGACGATCAAGTCCGATCCACAAAGAGGTGATCCAGCAAAGAACTCGGGTAGATTGCCAAATCGTTTGGTTCTGCGTTCCCACTCGTCGGCGGACACAAGGATCACTGCAGGGCATCCGTTGCGCGTGATCGTTTGCGGGCTTTATGACTGCACGGGATCAAGAACTTCGCTTAATTTCGCTTTGCTTCCGCCACGGTCCACCATGTTTTTGACATCGTGACTAGCTCCTTACGGCTACCTTGACCCAATATGGTCCAGGTAGCACACAATTCCTATTTGACGCAGTACCACCGAATCCCGCTATAGTCGCGATCGACTGTTTCCTGTGACTCGAATGCAAAGCCGATTTTCGGAACTGCTTCAGCAGGATACCCAACGTCCAGCTATATTGCCCGGCACTGCCTAAGCAGATCCACATCACCCGCCAACTGATCACGCTGACTATCGGTTACCGTCGTTATGCAAATTGCTAGATACTTAGGATCGATCTCAACAGCGCCGAAGCTAAAAACCGGAGCGTGAACGACTTGCTTTTCTGCAAGAGTTCTTATCTTTCGTTCGACCTCTTCGATCTTTAGCTGCAGCGACTTGTTGAGAGTGCGGCTACTGCGATAGGGTATAGCTCACGACCACCTCGGTGGACACTTCAATTGGCTGACCATTCAGCAACGTTGAACTATAGCGCCATTGCCCAACTGCTTCCAACGCCGATTCAGCCAAGTCGTTATCAGGCGAAGAGATCACATGAATTTGCGTGGGTACGCCAGTAGGGGAGATAAGCAGTTGCAAGATCACCTTTCCTTGAACGCGGTTTGCCTTTGCTGATGCAGGGTAAGCGGGCTGCACTTGATGCACGAGCTTTGCTTCTGCATCATTAGGATCTAACTTTATTGCGTGTGGCGTTGAGCTAACCGTCAAAACTCGACTCTGCATATTGTCTGCGTTCCGAGGCAAGGTCAGACCGCGTTCAATCTTCGCATCTTGCGCTACGTTAAACTCTTCCAAGACCGGCGCAAAGCCCGGCTTATCAACACGCAGAATGTATGCGCCCGCCGGTAAGTTCTCAAAGGCAAACTTACCGGTCGGTCCAATCTGAGCTTGCTGCCGGAGAGCTGTGTCCGGGCTGTAGAGCGACGCTTTCGCATCGGTAACAGCTCCGCCCTTACCATCATTTAAAGATCCGGTGATCATGGCTGCTGACAGACCTGCAGAGGTCAGCAGTCCGGAAAAGATCGTGCGTTTCATAGAGAGAACTCCTTTAGTTTGGTTTGAATTGCCAGGACCGATCGTCAGCGCCGAAGCACTAATCGCAAAAAGGAAGAGGACGGACATGGCAAGTGCCCGCCGTTGTGGCAAAACCGGCTGATCCGGCGCTAGTAGGATGGTTCGCAGCCGTCGTTCCAGCGAGCCGCGTCCCCTCATCGCAATTGCGACAGTTTGCCATCTGCTTTGTCGAAAGCTGCTTGCTATGCCAAGCAACTCAGCTGCGTAATCACTTGCCCGCACACCACAGGCCAGCACGGCGGCATCACAAGCCTCTTCGGCTTCGCGCCGCAGAGTTCGCCGCGAAAGCCAGCAAAGCGGCTGAAACCACCACAGTGCTGTAACTACATGAGCCAGTAACTGCCACTGCACATCATGCCGCTGCACGTGCGCCAACTCATGTAGAAGAACAGCTCGCCGCTTTGCTTCCGGCCACTGTAGACACTCGGCAGGCAGAAGCAGACATGCCCGTCGCAGTCCAAACGTTTGCGGCATAACGGGCGAGGATGCAACCAGCAGAAGCGGCTGGCCCTGTATACCGAGTTCGCTGCAGCACGAGGCGAGCGATATGAGCCAAGCTGTGTCCGTAATGGCTTCTGCGTGCCGTGAATGTCTACGTGACTGCCAGTAACCGGCCACAACAGGCAGTAGGGCGATTATGCAACCGGTCATCCAAAACAGAGTCAGCCAAGGTACGCGCTGCTCGACAGATGGCGAACCTTGTAGCAGGACTGCTTGCTCAACTCTGACCGTTTCGACCGTCGCCGAAGGCCATGGGAGAGGAACGTTGATTTGCGGAAGCACAAGGGAGAGCAGTGGATAGCAGAGCAGCAGACAGAATGCCCAGGCAATCAGTCGATGCCGATACGAAGCCGGGGCGCGGCTCGACCCTCGGTGCAGGAGTTCGGCCATCAGCATAATGCATCCTGACCGTAGAAGTAAGTCGGCAACTAAAGCCCACATCAACGGCCCTCTTTCCGCGCATCCTCAATTAGCTGCGCCATACGATCAAGCTCCTCGTCCGAAAGGTCACGTGCCGAAACATCCAGCAGCGTCGCGACTGCCTGCTCAGGGGATCCTTCGAAGAAGGTTTCGAGTAGGTGGCTCAAAGCGGAGCGCCGCGCCTTCTCCCGTGAGACAACCGGGATGAAAACGTACCGCAGGTCCTTCTCTTCATGCCGGATGTGCTTCTTTTCTTCCAGCGTTCGCAGCATGGCCCGGACAGCCGAATAGCCTGGAGGGTCGGGCATGGCCTGCAAGATCTCAGCCGCCGTGGCGCGCCCCATCTTGTACAAGACATCCATAATCTGGCGTTCACGCCGGCTCAGCTTCTGCTGTGCTTTTAGCAGCATGCTAGAAAACTAGCACCAATGATAAAGACTGTCAACCTTTGTCTTGCGAACAGCTAAGTTATACGAGGGACAAACCCAAAGGGCTACGTTCGCGAGTTCGGCGGTAATCAACCGGGTGCGTTAAACGCCCGAAGAGCTTAACTACTGTTGCGAGAGCGGGACAAGCGCTTTTGAGCCGTCCACAATCCGGTTTCGCGATCGCTTATCGAATACAGATACCGAGTCTCGCCAGCGCCTGACGAGTTGAACTCTACTTGTACTCTTCCTCAAGTGCTAGCAGATCTGTCGCTCGCTCTTCGAGTGTAGAAAATTCAGGCCCGCGCCGAATTGTTATATCGCCGAAGGCTTCTCCCTGAGTGAGCTCAATTCCATTGCGCTTCACCAGTTCCAGAATGGCTAGAAACAGACAGATCATAGCGCGGCGGCTGCTTTGCCTATCAAACAATTCAGCAGTCGAAAGACCTTTCAGCCCTTGCCCTCGTTGTAGTTGGTCACGGAGAAAACGAATCATGTCAGGTATGCTGACTGCCTCTTTCCCGATCTCATAGAAAGGACGATTTTTGGCGCGTTCTAAGATGCTACCCAGAGTCTTGACTAGATCGAAGACCGTCACCGTCAAACCAGGCAGCTCGTCGCTAAGAAACTCCGCGATCTGCGGATTTGACCAGACGGCTTCCTCTACCAAACGCTTCTGCTGCAGCATCTCAGCCGCGTTCTTGAAGCGCTCATGTTCAATCAGCCGCTCAACCAGTTCTTGCCGCGGATCCTGTTCCGGAGAGATGCGATCCATCTCCGGATCGCGCGGCAGCAGCAACCTGCTCTTAATGTGGATCAGCGTAGCTGACATGTACACAAAATCGGAACTCAGTTCGATGTCGAGCGCCACCGCCCGCTGCATATAGGCGAGATACTGAGCCGTGATCTGCGCAATTGGAATATCGTAAATGTTGATCTTTTGCTTACGGATTAGATCGAGCAGAAGATCGAGCGGGCCCTCGTACTGCTCGAGGTGAAAGTTCAGCGGCGAGGTCACTTCTTTGCCCAAACATAGCATGTGAAAGAGCAGATGAATGCATACCGCAGATCGGTCATCCAAACAGTCGCCGCGCCGAGGATAGTTCACTGAGCATGGGTCTCGACAAGCTTATTGAGGTGCTCCATCATAGATTAAAGTGGAAAGGCTGAACGGTACAGTTGGCAGGGCGCTGGATCGTCGAACCCGGAGATCACCTCCGAGTCTCCAGTGATCCGGGGGCCAGTTTGGCAGTAGTTACTTCGTATTGTGAGACCGTGCGACCAAACGTTTGGATTGGAACTTCCGGCTGGCATTACAAGCACTGGCAGGGAAACTTCTACCCCGCTCGGCTGCCGGCGCCGAAGATGCTCGCGCATTACTGGCAACAGTTCGATACGGTCGAACTGAACAATAGCTTTTATCGATTGCCGAAAGAATCTGCGCTCCAGACATGGCGCGGCGAAACTCCCGAAGGCTTCTGCTTCGCCGCCAAAGGCAGCCGGTTTCTTACGCACTTAAAGAAGCTCAAAGACGCCGAAGTGGGTCTGAAGCGGTTCCTTGACCGCATCGAAATCCTTCACCAGAAACTTGGTCCCATCCTGTTTCAGCTTCCGCCTCAGTGGCAAGTGGATCACGGGCGGCTCGAGAAATTCCTGAAAATCCTGCCTGCTTACCACCGTTACGTTTTTGAATTCGAAATGAAACGTGGAACGATTCGCACATCTACGATCTGCTGGCGCACTACAACGTGGGGTACTGCGCGTTTCATCTGGCCGGATATGAATCGCCTATAGAGGTCACGGCAGACTTCGCCTACGTTCGTTTGCATGGCCCGGGTGGCAAATACCAGGGCAGTTATGACGATATGGCCCTTATGCGCTGGGCCGGACAGGTTAAGCAATGGCAGCAGAATCTCAAGGCCATCTACATTTACTTCGATAACGACGACTCCGGCTACGCCGCCCACGATGCGCTACGGCTGAAGCGCATGCTCGCAGAAGCTATCTAGCTCCAGGGTGTATCTAGGTTGGTTTGCGCTGAAGCAGCTAATAGCAGTTGATTCGAGAAGTCGAAATATTCTCAGTGCGGGCTTGGCGAAGAGATTGAATCACACGGTGATCCCGGTTCCGGGCGCAAGGTAACGGCAACGATGATGGCGCTGATCAAGCACTCGCCCAGAATATAGATGCTGCCCTCAGGCCCAGTAAGGCCGCCGCTCAGCAGCGTTGGACCCTGTGGATGTGATGCCAACAGGTGATGCTCCACCAGCATTCCGCTGTCCCGCACGCCATAGAGAAACGACTCAGCCCAGTCCCAGGCTGCGTGGTAACCGATGGCCCACCAGAGCGAACCGGTGCGCCACAAGCTAAAAGCAAATACGAGACCAATCAGCCCGGCGGAAAGCAGCCCTATTGGCGACTCGCCAGGGTTGTTTTTGTGCCCCAAACCGAATACAAACGAGAAGAAGAGGGCAACTACCCAGAAGCTCAGCAACTTACGAGTGCGAGGCATCATGCCGACTGCGCCTGCAAGGCCCGCTACTCCCCGAGCAAGCGTAAATTGCAGAAAGCCACGCGTGAGGAACTCTTCCAATAAACTGACGCAAAGAAAGCCCAAGGACCAGATAACGCCCCAACGTAATATGTCGAAACCGGCCAGCACTCTACCCGTGAAGACCAGAGCGCCTGTCGCCCAAAGACCCCCTACCAGCAGCGAAAGAAGCAGCAGACCCCAGAGCCACCCTACAGCGAATTGTCGTAACCGATAAGAGGACCAATCCAGGCCATACCGGGAAAATGAGCGTCTTTCAATACGTGAGACGACCCATGCGGCGAGGAGAATCACCGCCAGAGACACCCCCTCCATGGCCAGAGTAAAGCTTGCTGTGACTTCGCCACCGGCTGCCGGCGGTGCAAAGGGATGCACGCGAGCGATAACACCAGTTGCTGCCTTGGCAACTAGTGAAGCAATAAGCAGAAAGAGGAGGATTGACCAGCCTGCACGTAGGCCGTCAGCGCTGACAAAAATTTTTCGCAGAACCGATGGCTTGGGGGGCAGAGTTTCTAGCTCCGGCAATTCGTTTTCCAAGTCTCCTTTGCCCCTGCCAATTGCTAATCAGTCGGCGTAGCAGTATAGGTCAGTATCCACTCCGACCCTGCACCGTCTATCTCAACTTCACTATTGGCCGGCACAAACCAGCAGCGGCCTTTTGAGAAATCCTGCCCGGCAATGGTTCCCTGCCCTTCCGTGCAAATCAGCAATGAGTAATACGCTTGAGCGATTAAAACCGTACGGTGGCTCGGACGCAAACGCTCAATGGTGAAGTAGCTGTTCCGTAAAAGACTGTCGCGACCTTCGGCCAGGGAGATCACCTTCGGCAAGAACTCATGCGGCCCGAGATGCGAAACGGCGGCTCCGTGGTCCAAGTGCAACTCGCGTGGCCGCCCGTAATCGTAGAGCCGATAGGTGATATCGGAGTTTTCCTGGATCTCGCAAATCGTAACGCCTGCGCCGATTGCATGTACCGTGCCCGCCGGTGCAAAGATAGTGTCGCCTGCGTAGACCTTACGCCAGTCCAGTAGATCCTCAATCTCCCCGGTTTTAATGCTTTGTTCAAATTGCTCCGGAGTCAGCCGCTCTCTAAAACCGATTGCTACCTCTCCCGGCGGCTCCGATTTAAGCACATACCAAGCTTCAGTTTTGCCCAATGAACCGTGGTGTTCACGCGCGTAGTCATCATCGGGATGCACTTGCACGGACAGGCGCTCTGTGGTGAACAAAAGCTTAACCAGAAGCGGACACACGCCCGGATGATCCGGCAACGAAGCGGTGCCCAACAGTTCTGGATTCGTCATCAATAGTTCACCTAAGGATTTCCCCGAGGGGGTCTGATTTTCGTAAAAGGTGAACCAAACTTCGTCGATACGTTCTTTTCCAGGATGATTCTCAAAGTATGGTTCGAGGCTGGTGCTGCCCCAAACGCGTTCTCGAAAGATGGGCGCCAACTCAAACGGAGCTTTAGATTCTGAACTCATTTTTACCTCTATGACTCAACCTGATTTCACATTCAACTTGACACCTACCCTTTCGGACTTGGCGCTGCCATCGGACCTAATAGCCGAGTTGCGGTTCAGCCAATCTCTTCTCGCCCTAAGTAGAGGTCGCTCACTAGCTCCTTGTGATTCTCCAGAACCTGAGCACGACGAATCTTCATCGTTGGTGTTAGTTCACCGTGCTCAATCGAAAAATCCCTTCCCAAGATCTTAAACCGGCGGATGCGCTCAAAATCGGCCAACTGCTGGTTAACACGCGCAACTACCTGCTGCACAGCTTTGGTGACCGGCTCGGCTTGCAGTTGATCACCTGAAGGGGCGTCTGGCAAGTGCCCAATGCCATCCAGGCCTTGCACTTGAGCCATGTTGACGGTCAGGATCGCCGTCAGGTACGGCTTCTTGTCGCCAACCAGGAGGATTTGGCTGACCAGCGGCTCCATCTTGAAAAGATTTTCGATACGGGAAGGAAAAATCTTTTTGCCGTTCGAAGAGACAATCAGCTCCTTCTTACGGCCGGTGATGAAGCAGAAACCCTGGTTATCCATCTCGGCAATGTCGCCAGTAAAGAACCAGCCGTCCGCGTCGATCACTGAATGTGTGGCAGCCTGGTCCTGGTAATAACCGGCGAAAAGGCACGGCGTACGGATCACAAGTTCACCATCAGAGGCGATCCGCCCTTCCACGCCGGGTAGAAGCTTGCCTACACTGCCCGCTTTGGGATTCAACAGCGGGTTGAAGCAGACAATGCCGGCTTCGGTCAACCCGTAGCCCTCCACTATAGGAATCCCAACCGCGGCAAAGAACTGCGCCATTTCTTTTGCTAACGGGGCTGCTCCAGAAATAGCAATTCGAATTCGACCGCCCAGCCGCTCTCGAATCTTGGAAAACACCAATTTGTCCGCTGCACGCAGGGCAAGGGTCAACCAGAGCGGAACGGGCCGGTCCGCTGCCTGAAATTCGACTTTCCTCATACCAAGCGCCAGAGCTCTTTCAAACAGTCTCCGGGCAGTAGGGGGGCGCTTCTTAACTTCCGTCATGACAGTGGCATACATGCGCTCCCAAACCCTGGGTGGCGCAAGAAATACCGTGGGCCGAACAGTTCGCAAGTCACCCGGCAAGCGAGCCAGGCTTTCAGAGAACCAGACCGGCATACCCATTCGCATAGGCACCAGCTCGACTACGATTCGCTGTGCAATATGTGCTGATGGCAGGAACGCAATCGTCGCGTCGTCCGGTCGCATAGGCAGCACGGCAGGGCCCATGTCGAGATTTGCCAAAATGGCCGCGTGGCTAGTCAGCCCCATCTTCTGAACCCCGGTTGCTCCGGAGGTCAGGTAAAGAATGGCGGGATCCTCCGGCGAGATATCGGCCTGCAACCGGTTGAACGCTTCTGCGTCATGCCGGAGCATGTCAGATCCAAGTTCCTGCAGTTGAGTGAGTGTCAATACGCCGGAATCTTCAACCCCGCCCAACATACAGATGACATGCTTAGGCCGGGTTACCTGTTTGATATCAAGAGCATTGCTAAGCGCGTCGAGCGTCTTGGCATCCTCCACGAACAGGAAATCGGGTTGTGCGCCCCGAATGTTTTCAGCCAGATCGGGCATTGTATTGGCCGTGTAGAGCGCACCCGATACCCCGCCGGCCCCCATAATGCCCAGATCAACTAGGTACAACTCGGCGCGGGTCTCAGAGAGAATGCAGGCAATTTGGCCGTTTCGCAGCCCGAGAGCGCGCAAACCAAGTGCGATTTCCCGCGAAGCCGTCAGCCACTCGTTCCAGGAATACGAGCGGTAGCGAGTAGGTCCCTTCCCTCCTAAAGGCTGGTGCAGAGCAGCAGTATCGCCGTGTATAGATGTCGTCTGCTCTAATACGGTGAAAACATTACGCCCGGCCATGGCTCGAATTCTAACAACAGGATTTTCAAAGCCGAATGGCTACCAGGACTCGAGGCTGCTCGCCACCTTAGATCGTTGAACTCGTGACTTCCGCTTCCAGTTCGCCACGATGAAGCCGTACCCTCACCTGTTCGCCCACCGCGGCATCCGACGAGGACCGAAGGATCTGCCCCGAGCGCTTTTCAACAATTGCATAACCGCGCTCAAGCACGCTCAAAGGACTGAGTTGAGTCAGGTGTGCGCGTCCAGAATTTAGCTGGCTTGCTTTGGCATGTATAGACTTGTTACAGGCAGCCAACAATCTTTGCTGCAGCAGTTCCTGCCGGTGACGATTGCGTGCAAATCGGAGTGGCAGATTGCTTTCCTCTACCCGTCTCGCGAACTGAGTAAGGCGACGGCGCGCCTTGTCCAGAACTTGCGACTGCAGATTCCGCAACTGAGCATCAGCCTCGTCGACCCGCTGCATACGGCGCGTAATTGAACGGCCGATCAGTATATGAGTACGCTCAATGCTCCGGCTCTGCACATCTCGTGCAGCCACTATCAAGCGATACCGAAAGGCGCGTGTCATCTTTTCCGAGCACTCCTTTAGTTGCAGCAGCAGGCTGTCTCTGGTGCAAACTACAATTTCTGCGGCAGCGGAGGGAGTTGGCGAACGATGGTCCGCAACAAAATCGGCAATGGTGAAGTCAGTCTCGTGCCCGACAGCTGAAATGACGGGTATGGGTGAAGCTGCGATCGCGCGGGCGACACGCTCGTCGTTGAAGCTCCAGAGGTCCTCCTGCGAACCGCCTCCACGGGCCACAATAATGACGTGCGCCCAACTTGTGGACCCGAAATGCTGTAGAGCCACGCACAGCTGTTCCACCGACCCTTCGCCTTGCACCTGCGACGGGTACAGCCTTAGGTGTAGGCCGGGAAAGCGCCGTTCGAGTACCTGCAACATATCTTGGAGGACGGCCCCATCAGGAGAGGTAATGAGTCCGATACGGCGAGGGTGGACGGGCAGGGGTCGCTTGCGCTCGGGTTGAAACAGGCCTTCGGCTGCGAGTCGTACTTTTAACTGTTCGAACGCGGCCTGCAGAGACCCGGCCCCTTGCAGCTCCAGTTGTTCGATGATGAGCTGGTACTCGCCTCGAGCCGAGTACACCTCAAGACTGCCGCGAGCTATGACCGCAAGGCCTTCCTGAGGCTTGAATCGGACGGAGCGAGCTGAACCCTTAAACAGCGCACACTTGATCTGGCTCTCGGCGTCTTTCAACGAGAAGTAGTAATGACCGCTGGTTGCGAGACGACAGCCTGAAATCTCGCCAGCTACCCAGATACGGCAGAACTCTCCTTCAAATAAGTGCTGGATGGAGGAGTTTAGTTCCTGCACGCTGAAAACGTGGCGTTCCGTCCCTAAAGTTAAGCGCATCTGGGATGGCTGCAGGCCCATTTTCGTCGGCATAACACTTAGTCTCTTACAGGTCTATGAACCAGCTATTCGCAGTGATAGAACCTATGATGGTCAGTGTTTTCTGAATGAGAATAGGCAAATATGAACAACTACCAGCTTACATCGATGCAATTATCTACTTAATGCTGTTATTATCAGATAAAGCATGCCTGGAACGAACCAATCGTTAATCTTTGGACATACTCCTTTCATATTGTTTCAATAATCCTGGCGAATCTCGGCAGATGCATGCTATTTGCATCGGCTCAGAGAATGGGCTGATAGCTTCCCAAAATCTTTAAAAAACTTGTAATCTCTTCCAGATTGGCGAGTGCTTTAACTACCGAAGGCTCCTTTACTGAACCTGCTATATCGACGTAAAACAGGTATTCCCAAGGCTTGTCCCGTAGCGGCCTAGACTCTAACTTTGTCAGGTTTAAGTCTCGCAATGAGAAACAAGCCAATGCTTTGAATAGCGCACCGGCTACGTTTGATGTGACAAATGCGATCGAGGTTTTCCATGAACCTTGATCATGCACAACCATTTCGTCTAAGAGTTGTTTCGTCAACAGAAAAAAACGAGTAAAATTATCGCGGTTGTCCTCAATTCCTCGTACTAACACCTGCCCTCCGTAATATTCTGCGGCGGTTTCAGAAGCAATTGCGGCTGCATCCAACATTTCCTCAGCCAGCAGCATCTTTACACTTCCAGCA
>CAXTWQ010000014.1:33988-36818 GCA_964248065.1 uncultured Bryobacteraceae bacterium
GAACAGGTTCGATTCGGTGATTTTCCTCAAAAAACCGGCGGCATTGGTCCAGAGCAACCGGGTGTGAGAAGGCTCTCCTTATTTCTCCAATCGAGACATTTGGACGCGTAATCAGATTATGTGAAATGCGCAAAGTAGTCTCCCCGCAAATGTTCATACCGAACTTAAGCAGGTAATCGTAGTTCTCGTGCAAACTCCCATACAGAGTGTTCTCAATCGGTATTACTGCGTATTGCACTTTATCCTGCGAAAGAAGCTCGAAAACCTGCTTGAAGGTCTCCGTGGGCTTAACAGAGATTTCAGGTCCCAGCAACTTGCGGATTGCGGAATAGCTGAAAGCTCCAATCTCTCCTTGAAACGCAACTGAGTCGGCCATGTTATTTGTTACCTTGCCCTTCTTGTTCTCATCGACCACTTACCTCTAACCTTCCTAGCTAGTCTGAACCTTAAGAGGGCTGACCCTGATCTCACCCTGGTAGAGCTTCAAGGACCCACTTTGAGTTCGGGAAATCTGCATGTATTCGACGCCTCTGTTCTGAAAAAAGAACAGAATCACCAAGATTGTGATAGGTTGTTGTCGACCGTTCAAGTTTTGGAATGAAGTGAGGAGTAGGCATGCGGGAGCCGGGACAGCGACTGCGACAGGCCCGAGAACGTTTGCGCCTGCGATATCGAGATGTTGAGGAGGCGAGTCAGCGAATCGCGAATCAACACAGCAATCACGAGTATTTGATCGGCCTAAGTCGACTTGCCGATATTGAAAATAAGGGAACTACGCCGTCCATCTTTCGGCTTTACTCGCTTTGCGCTATTTACCGGATTGACTACATGACAGCGCTAGCGTGGTATGGCGTCTTAATGGATCAGTTACCAGCGGATGCCTCGCATTTTGGCTCAAAGCAGACTCAGCCTTTCGACATGGAGCCTAGAGATGAGGCACTGATCACCTTTCCAACTGACATGGATAAGAATGTAGATCTTCGATCGACCATCCATCTAAATCGCTCAATTAGAACTTGGGGGAAATTACCTATTTCTCTGATAAATGGGCTAGAGATCAGAAAACATCGTTATGCATTTATCGGAACTGAAGACTGGTTTATGTTCCCGATTATTCCTCCTGGTTCTTTTCTTCAGCTAGACGAAAAGAAGAAGAAAGTTGCAAGTGAGGGATGGAATTCAGAGTATGAGCGACCAATTTATTTCGTGGAACATCGGTCTGGCTATAAGTGCGGATGGTGCAGCGAGCAAAACGGCTGCTTCATTGTTCAGCCGCATTCAGCATCAAGCGAAGTACCACTGATCTTTGCTGATGCGAAGGAGGTAGAAGTAATTGGGCAGGTAATAGGCGTTGTCAAACGCCTCGATCTGGCGAGGAAACGCCATACACGTTTTTAAGCAACCCTAGGATCGCTTCGAAATCAGAGATGTGGCGCTGGCGCTCAGGCCCCTGAATGGTGGCGGGTACCAGATTCTTATAAGGTGTAAGCCGGAGCCATGCGTCGATCAACTCCGCATGATCGACTCGGTCGATACCTGCGATGTAAAGCTCGATATCGGCCATCTTGCTCTCTAGTGGACACCCGACCCATTCCCTAAAAATAGCTTCGTGCAGGTTCTTAAGCGAGCGGCTAACCGTTAAGGCCTCCGAAGAATCAACTCCGTAATGTTCGTATCGCCCGCTATCCGAATTTCGCAGTCCCGCTAGATAAACCAGCCGTCCGTATGCCGTTGACACCTGATACAGATCCTGTACCCAACTCTCATTCGAGGTTCGGGAGTCCAGCGCTTTATGGAGGGGAAGCGGCATCTCGTAAAGACCTTCTAATGATACAAAGAATTCGGAAAAACAAGAGTCCGTTTAGTACCACTTGGACCATACGTTCTGTTGTTAGAAAACGTGCTTAGCCCCACTTCCTATTCGAGATCGCCCTAAATTACTGTAGGGTCAAGAGTTGTTCACGAAAGAATCAAAAAGAAAAGGAACTTAACATAATGAAACGTTTTCTCTCTAGCACGATAATCTTCTTTGCTCTCTCGACTGG
This sequence comes from uncultured Bryobacteraceae bacterium, assembly GCA_964248065.1. Classification (GTDB taxonomy): domain Bacteria; phylum Acidobacteriota; class Terriglobia; order Bryobacterales; family Bryobacteraceae; genus Bog-105. The sequence goes on from CAXTWQ010000014.1 coordinate 36,034, forward strand.
AGTAGTACTAAACGCACATGCAGAATGCGGACCACCCCAACCAACCGGCGGTTCCCCAAAGTGGCCTAGCGTTAGGGTTAGTGGAACTGCGGATATACTGATTCAGTTATTACAAATCTTCAATCTTTAATCAGAGACGGCCATTGCTGCCGTAATTGTATACCGCTTGGGCCAAACATACCGAGATTGAAGTTTGCTGCCTCCGAGTACACGACCGGAGGCCAAGCCGAAGAATTTAAGTTACACCGCGATCGTCAAAGTGATTGACACATGTTCGTCGGTTGCCCTTGCCTTTCACTTAACTTATCATTCGAAGTATAGTTAACTCGGCATGACGACTTGGGAGTATTTTGCACAGTACTTAGGCATCGGTCTAAGCACTATCCTAATTGTCAGATTGCTAAGTCTTCGGTTGCATTTAGTTTACAGAGTCTTTGGGATCTTCTTGCTGATTGATCTAGCCGGCTCAGTGGTTTGGCTGTTTAGCAGATTTTCTCCTCCTGCTCTGCAGGCGGTTTTGACACAGAAGTTGGACTATCGGGTAGTTTGGAGCATTGATCATCTACTGACCTGTGCGGCTTTAGTTGCTGCTACCTATCTCCTACTTGGTGAGATCTTAAAGGAACTACCTGGCATCCTTCGCTTTTCGCGAAGGCTATTGAATGGCTCCTTCGTGGCTGCTGCCCTCGTTTCTGCTTTGACAGTCAAGCCTGAGTATTCTGCATCGGGGTATTCAGCATTTACGTCTGCAGTCGATGAGCTTTTTTTTGGAGAATTAATTTTTT
>CAXTWQ010000014.1:36828-64414 GCA_964248065.1 uncultured Bryobacteraceae bacterium
GGTCGTATCGACCGTAATCTTTTTAGTCCTTGTCTCAATTCTATGCTTCCTACTATGGTTCCCAGTCACTACACCTCGTAATCTCGCCGTGTTTCTTGTCGGATTCACGGCTTATGCAGCAGGAAATGTAGTAATTCTCCTGGTCCAGAGTCTTTGGCTTCACCAGACTTCAAAGTTGGTCAGCCTCTGTGTTCAGCTACTGACCTGCTCGTGCCTTGCGTTTTGGTTAACTTTTATATCCAACGCCGGTGAGATTGCATCCACCAAATTAAGATCCCAGCTTACGGCCGAGGATCAGGACCGGTTACTTCACCGTCTCGACTTGATCAATGAATCGCTGCTCTCAACGACCCAGCGATAATCGCAGTGTCCGCACCAAAGCGCGCTCATTGCAGTACCAAAGTTTCTTCGCCGACTAAGATATTGCGCTGTATTTAAATCAAAAATCAAAAACAGCACAGAATAATCAGTTAAGACTTGAAATTCATCCGGCGTTTCTGTACCGTATTGGTTAGTACAGAGCCGATGCTCACTGCTCTTCTTTTGATCTTCGTGCTGACCGCGCTCAGCACACTAGCGGTTGCGCCTGTCTTGGTGCGGCTGTTTCGAGGCTGCTCCACGAATGACACTTGGGAGTCATTGGAGAGCTTTTCCCCCTCTACTTACTATCCTATGCAGCGGCTCCTTGCAGATGAGGATTTTAGATTTTTAGCACGCCAGCCTGGGTTTGACCTCTCTCTTTACCGAAAATTAAGGCGTGAGCGTATGCTTATCTTCCGCCAGTATCTTGGAAGCCTCATCTCAGACTTCAACCGCTTGCATGCGGCTGCTCGCTTCTTGATCTCTCACAGCCCCGAAGACCATTCGGAGGTGCTTCTCCGTCTCGTTAAACTAAGATTCCGCTTCACCTTTAGCGTAATTCGAGCCGAGATCAGTTTCTATTCTTGCTGGCTGGGCCTCAGTTCACTGGCGGCGCATGCTGTCATTGCCCGCCTGGAAGAAATGAGCAATGAGTTCTCCAATCTCGTGAGCATCTCTCACCCGGCTTAACCTCTGACAAATTCTGCAAGAGCTTTCCTGGCAGGCGCGTAGTCAACGAACCTTCTCTCTGCCTCTTTGAAGGCTCTGGTGTGCACACACCTTCGCGTTCCCTTGTGTTCTGTCGGATGTTGAATGTGCAGCATCTCGTGAAACAGCACGTACCTCACAATCAGTTCGGAAGCGCGAACTGAGTCGAGTATCTTACTCAGTACAATCGCGTTGTGAGCCGGGTCATAATGCCCCAGTGTATGGCGGGAGGCCCGGATGCTCCATCCCAAGCGGGGTTCCGGCAAGCAACTCCCAAAGTAAAGCCGATTGATCTCCTGAAATAGAGCCTTCAAGTCGAATACTTCACCACAGGCGTCTGAAATCTCTTTCCTGCCGCGCTCTCTCTTGGCAATCTGCAGAGTCCGTCGAACTTCAACCCGGTTTAAATAGCGGTGATATAGCTCCATTACCTCGCGATCAGGCTGAGTTCGAAACAGCTTGGCTAACAGAATAGTGGCTAAGGCCTCTTGAACCGGAGCAGGAGCGGGCTCCAGCAGGTCGCTAATGCTGACGTGTAAACACCCGTTGTAGAGCCTGATCCTGCTGTTGGCATTGGCATATGGGCGATAGTGCACCGTGATGGCGGGAACAACCGTGCGCGGCCGCATGGATCGGAAAACTCGAGCGTAGATCTCCTCAGCCGTCTCGAAAAACAGGGCTGTCTCGACGGGCACTCCCCAAAATGTAACATGGTCATACACGGGATTAAGGTCGTTTGGCAGAACCGAACGACCTGCCGTGGAGGACGGAATAGCTCTGTTAAAAGCAAAGATTAGCGCGGTCGGTTGTTTCGCTCCGCCCAGATTACTGACTAACGAAGATCTCTCGCACATGGTGGAGACCAACGATACCTGGATCGTGGAGAGGACCGGGATACGGCAGCGGCATATCGCCGATGCAAATGTTGCCACTTCTGATTTAGCCGTAGCAGCAGCTCGCGAGGCATTACAAAAAAGTGGCACCGCCGCTGACGAACTGGACGCAATTATTGTTTGCACAGTCACGCCGGACATGTTGTTTCCGTCTACCGCTTGCCTGGTTCAGGATCAGCTTGGCGCTACTCACGCCTGGGGTTTTGACCTGCTTGCCGCCTGCTCCGGCTTTGTTTATGGCCTGACGGTAGGCTCTCATCTAATCTCGGCAGGTACGCACCGGCAGGTCTTAATCATAGGCGCCGACACAATGTCCCGTATCATCGACTATACGGATCGTTCTACGTGCGTGCTCTTCGGCGATGGTGCAGGTGCGTTTTTGCTGGAAGCAACTGCCGAAGAAAATGTGGGCTTTGTGGGGCATCGCAATGAAGTGGACGGGTCAGGTGGAAGCTTCTTGAAAATGCCCGCGGGCGGAAGCCGCCTTCCTGCTTCGCTCGCAACCGTACAGGATCGTCAGCACTACGTCAAGCAGGAAGGCCAGCAAGTCTTCCGATTTGCCGTTCGCAAGATGATGGATCTTTGCGAAAACATTCTGAAGCAGCACAATTTCACACCTGATGATGTCGATTTGTTTATTCCTCATCAGGCCAATCAGCGCATTATTGCTGCCACTGCGGAACGACTGGGCTTTCCGCCAGAAAAGGTTATGTTAAACCTCGAGCAATATGGGAATACAACAGCCGCCACAATCCCACTTGCAACCAAAGACGCGGTAAACGCGGGGCGATTGAAAAAAGGCGACTTGGTACTGTTTGCCGCTGTAGGAGCAGGCTTCACAGCGGGAGCTAATTTGTGGCGCTGGGCTTATTAGCAGGTTTCCGAGCTGCTACTTGCTGTTCTTTTCGTTCGCCCTTGGCCTGGAGACGCTGTTTATTGTACTCTTGCAAGACGCGAACGACATACTGCTGTGTCTCACGGTAAGGCGGAATGCCCCGGAACTTCTCAATTGCTCCCGGGCCGGCATTGTAGGCAGCGAGCGCGAGTGCCGAATTCCCCTTATATCGAAGGAGTAGAGAGCGAAGATATTGTGCTCCGCCTCTGGCATTCTGATCTGGCTTTAATGGGTCAACGCCAAGCTGCTTCGCTGTTCCAGGCATTAGCTGCATCAAGCCAATTGCTCCTTTGTTGGACAGACTTGATTGGCGCAGCCCGGATTCTATCTTCGCCACACTCCTAACAAAGGCAGAGTCGATACCCTGAGCAAGTGCTGCTTCAGAAATCAGCACTTCCGGCCTTTTTTCCGAAGCGGTTGGCGCGACAGGCTGATTTATCGATGACGGAGAAGCGATAACAGTCTCAATGGACCTTATCTGCTCGCTGGGGAACTCTAGCGTGCCGCCACCTACTGCTAATTGCGTCTGATCGCCGCGTTGAACATGCGAATCAGCTTGTAATGTGAAGCCGTTCGAGAAGTACACTAATTCAGACGGAAAAGCTAAACCGCTGAAGCAGAAGAGTGCAAATAGTCGAGGGTAGAAGCCAGGAGCCACGGCCATCCTTATTGTATTAGGAGAATTTGCTGAATTGTATTAGGAGACTTTGCTGAGACTGTGAGTTTTGGCTTCGAGCAAAGGGTCCATGTGGCGGTTGTCAAGTGACAGTAGCTCGTGCTCCAACAACGTTGCTGATACCAAGGTCTTGACAGCTGTCTCAGCTAGAGTCGTGTTATTACCGTAACGAGTGGACAGCAGGTCGCACACATCCTGTAGCTGCTTACGAATTCCGGATAGATATCGAGCCAAGGCGGCGTGTTCATCCCGGCTAAGGGGATAGTGCATCCGAACTCTCCTAAACAGCTTTAATCGTTATTGGTATTCTGACACAGCTATCACAAAGAAGCACGGTATTTTTTACCGAAATAATGCAGGAGTTACAAAGAGGCATACATGGGTCAAAGTGCATACCTGGAGTGCAGCCGTTGCAGCAAACAGAAAGAGGCAGGTCGGTTAGCCAACTTATGTGACTGTGGCGGGCCGTTGCTGGTCCGGTACAATTTACAATCCTTGGCTGCTACTTGGGACAGAAGCAGCCTTGCCGCCGGTCCGGCCAGCATGTGGCGATATGCGCCAGTTCTGCCTGCCGACATGGCAGAGGCAATTACGTTGGGAGAAGGATGGACTCCCATTCTTCGCGCTGTCAGGCTTGGGGCTCAGATTGGCCTCCCTAATCTTTGGATTAAGGATGAAGGGCAAAACCCGACAGACTCGTTCAAGGCTCGCGGTCTATCATGCGCCGTATCCATGGCTAAGAAGCTTGGGGCGAAAAAGCTCGCCATTCCTTCGGCCGGTAATGCTGCCGGTGGGTTAGCCGCGTATGCTGCCCGCGCCGGACTGGAAGCCCACATTTTTATGCCTCAGGACGTTCCACAAGCGAACTTTCTGGAATGCAAGGCCTTTGGTGCGAACGTGACATTAGTCGACGGTCTGATCAGCGACTGCGGACGCATCGTGGGCGAAAGAAAAGAGCTGGAAGGCTGGTTCGAGGTCAGCACTTTGAAAGAGCCTTACCGTGTTGAAGGCAAGAAAACGATGGGTTATGAGCTGGCCGAGCAATTTAATTGGCAGTTACCGGATGCCATTCTTTATCCGTGTGGAGGCGGCGTCGGCCTGATTGGAATGTGGAAAGCGTTTGACGAGATGGAGGCTCTCGGCTGGATTGGGCCCAGGCGTCCGCGCATGATCTCGGTTCAAGCTGCCGGCTGTGCACCTATCACGCGAGCCTTCGAGCAAGGCGCCGAGAGCAGTGAGTTCTGGCCGAACGCATCGACTGTTGCCAGCGGGTTGCGAGTGCCCAAAGCTCTCGGCGACTTTCTTGTTCTTCGCGCCCTGCGTGACAGCGGCGGCACTTCACTATCGATTAGCGATAGCGAGATGCTGAAATCAGGCTTGCAACTGGCAGAGGCAGAAGGCATCTTCCCTGCCCCGGAGGGTGGCGCTTGTGTCGCCGCTGCGGCACGGTTGCGCCAAAGCGGATTTTTATCGGCTGAGAATCAGGTAGTCATATTTAACACCGGTTCCGGCTACAAATACCTGGAAGCCTATGCTGCCCGTTTCCCCCGTTATGGCTTGAGTGAGTACGACAAGCTCGGCGGCTTGATCACTCCTCGCTGACAGAAGCCGCTGGATCCGTGCCGGCCGATTTCGGCCGCGTTAATAGATCTCTCCTCAGGACTATAAATCTGTGGGAGTATAGAAACGTTAGTACAGAGTTTAGTTCCAACCTGGAGTGAGTTCCTGTGAAAGTGATCTTGATTTTCTGAACCTCTCGGAATAATCGTAAGGAGACTCTTCAATGATTAAGCTATTTGTCGGGAATCTGCCATACAAAGCAACCGAGGCCGACATTCAATCGTTCTTTGAGGAGGCCGGCGTTCACGTAGATAGCGTCAGCATTCTACGCGATCGTTTCAGCGGTGAGGCCAGAGGTTTTGGGTTCGTGGAAATTAACGACGATGCGATTGCCAACCAAGCCGTTCAGAGTTGTAATGGCCGCGCGTTGATGGGACGGGCGCTAGTGGTCAACGAAGCACGCCCACCCGAGCGGCGGGAACGCAGCGGTGGAGGCGGCGAAGGTGGCGGAAATCAGCGTGACTTTGGGGGAAGCAAGAATCGCTGGTAGCGTCAAACGAGTCAGTAAGCGTTCGGAGAATACAACCTTGTCAATGGATCACGAGAGATAGGCTCCTTGAGGCATCACGGCGAACACTGTCGGTGTATCCCCCTCCTTTCGCAAAAAGTTCGCATTAGCTGTTCAGCAGCTCGTGAGAACACTCACCGAAGCCCCCCCTTTAAATTTAGCGACAATAAGCGGTCGTGCCATAGTTGGCCTCTTCTAACTGCGGAGTGCAGAGAAAAGCTGTTAACTGGCCCACCGACATAGTGGTTCCAATCGCGAGCCCTCGCTGAGAGTTCCCCAAATCTCAGCGGCTTGCCGTCCTCAATCAAGCCTGCATCAATCCGCCATTCGTTTGCAAATTGACGGCTCCAACTCTACCCACCACGCTCCATGGTCAGGAAAATTAGGTAACTCAGCGGGGGCAATTGCGCTTGACTTCCATCCCTGTCCAGGCTATACATAGTTTGGAATAGGTTGCAATGCACGACGACTCACTGCAGTTACTTCCCGGTACGCTTTATCTGCTGATTCTACGCACTCTGGTCACTGGTCCTTTGCATGGATACGCGATTGCCCGCCGCATCAAACAATGCTCGGCTGACGTGCTTGATGTGGAGGAGGGCTCTCTCTACCCGGCTTTGAACCGTATGCTGCTCAAGGGTTGGCTATGCGCAGAGTGGGGAACTTCGGAAACAAAGCGTAAGGCGCGTTTCTACCGGCTTACCAACGAGGGCCACAAACGGCTTGCTGCCGAGGCTAGCGAATTCGACAAATTGGTGACCGCCATACACCTTGTAATGAAGACCGCGTAGACGAGTCACGTAATGCAATCTTTGAGAGAACTTTGGCTCCGGGCACGCTGGTTAATCGGACGCGCGCGTTTTCACTCTGAGCTCGCTGACGAACTACAGTTTCACGTTGAGAGCCGGGCAGAGGAGCTTCAGCAGGGCGGTATGCCGAGCGCAGAAGCAATCGCGCGCGCTCAGCGGGAATTCGGCTCGCGGCTGAGGGTAACCGAAGACTCTTCGGGCGCGTGGGAAGTGCGGTGGTTGGAGGACATATTTTCCGATCTGCGTTATACCACCCGAACGCTTCGCCGTAATCCTGGTTTTGCTCTGACAGCCATCTTCTGCCTGGCTTTGGGAGTCGGCGCGAATACCACGATTTTCAGCATCACCAGCAGCCTTTTATTCAGTGAACCGTCCTGCCGCGATAGCGCTGCAATGATTGGAATTTGGGAGGGCGGAAACAGCAACACTTCCATCACTGACTATAAGTTTCTGCGAGACGCACGGGTTTTTGATGGCATGGCCGGTATCGATGTTGAGCGCGAAGTGAACTGGAGAGGTGGGGACCGAACCAGGCGGTTTTACGCCGGACTGATCACTGATGATTACTTCACAACGCTTCAGTGCCGCTTTCTGCTGGGTCGAGGCATAGTGCCTGGCGAAACTACAACGGCGGTGCTTAGCGAGCGAGTCTGGCGCGGCACATTCGGCGGGGATCCTTCGATTATTGGCCGCAACCTAACTTTAGATGGCCGGCTTTATTCAGTTGTTGGCATAATTCCGGCCAATCACCGTTCAATTGCTGGCTTCGGCCTATCACCGGATGTCTATCTGCCGGCAATGCGTGACGATGACTCTGTGCAACTTTATGCGCGCATGCCCAAAGGCATGACCAGTTCCATTGCGCGCGGGCGCTTGGTCAGTTTGCTCCAGCAACTCGATCGCATCAATCCAAAAAGCGGGTGGAAGCGCACGAGGCCATTAGTCGTCACAGGCGTGACAGGGTTCGATGTTTTGAATCAGGAGATCCCCGGACTGATTTCGGTGTTTTTCGGAATGCTTATGGTTGTTGCCGGACTCGTTCTGCTGATTGCATGCACGAATGTTGCCAGCCTGTTGCTGGCACGCGCGGCCAGTCGTTCCCAGGAACTCGCCATTCGTCTATCGCTGGGTGCAAGCCGGAAACGAATTGTCCGCCACTTGCTGGCTGAGAGCTTGCTGCTCTCTGTCCTGGGATCAGGCGTTGCGCTGGCAATTGACCTTGGATGCGCTAGAGGCATCAACAGCATAAGCTTACCCGTTCCCGTTCCAATGCATCCCGTTATCTCGCCTGACTGGCGGCTGCTGTGGTACTCACTTTGTGTTGTAATCATCAGCACGCTACTTTCCGGCTTACTGCCTGCATTAAAGGCAGTCAGAAAGAACGTAACCGTTGCATTGAAGCAGGAAGAGCGGCAGGTAGTCCGCGGTTGGAACTTGCGCAGCGTACTGGTCGCGGGGCAACTGGCTGTCTCAATCGTATTGCTGGCGACCGGGATTCTGTTCTTGCACAATCTGTTGCGAGCGGCTTCTATGAATCCAGGCTTCAATGTCGGCCACACGATTTGGGCTTATATGCGGCTGACGCCCGACAAATATAAAGACCCCGATCAAACCAAACAAATGTCACTGGTGCGCCTGGCGCTAGAGCAACTACGCGCTCTGCCTGGCGTGGAATCTGCTGCGATCACCAGGCGGGTGCCGTTGAATGACAATTGCAATACCGGAACGCGTTTTCGAACAGACATGTCCCCCGCAGAAACTTGGGTTCAGTACGAGTGCAACGACGTCGGCCCGGACTACTTTCGAACGATCGGCATCCCGATCCTGCGCGGACGTGAATTTACCGCGAAAGACCGGAAAGGCTCGCAACCGGTGGTGATCGTAAACGAGAGTTTTGCCCGGTCGCTTTTCGACCATGTGGACCCGGTAGGTCACATGATCAGGACCGATAAGAGCAGGCTGATCGTGGGTGTAGCGAAGGACAGCAAGTACTTCACCCTGAGCGAAACGCAACGGCTCGCGGTTTACCAACCGTACTTTGCTAACGAAGAGCCAATCAATCTGCACTTTTTGGTTCGGACGACTGGTTCGCCGGCGGGATATGTAAAACCTGTAATGGATACGCTGGGCCGTTCCGATGCCACGGCAGCAATCGAAGCAAAGCCGATGAGCCAGGCACTGGGACTGGCGTTGCTGCCGAGCCAAGTCGCGGCTGCAACGCTGGGAACAATGGGCGCGCTTGGACTTATGCTCGCAGCCACTGGACTCTATGGGCTTCTGTTGTATTCGGTTTCACGGCGCACGCGCGAGATCGGCCTTCGGATGGCGCTGGGAGCAACGCAATCGGACGTGTTGTGGCTAATTGGCAAGCAAAGTTTGGTGTTGGTGGGAAGCGGTGTGATTACCGGCTTGGCACTGGCCTTTTTTGCAATGCAGCCACTCGCGCTCTTTCTTGTTCCGGGCCTAAGCCCGCTTGATTCGGCCGTGTTTCTCCTGGTTATCGGGATACTGGGCGCGGTTGCACTGATAGCTACGTTGACGCCTGCGATTCGGGCACTGCGTGTCGATCCGACCATCGCGCTCCGATATGAGTAACCCGCGCTCTTGTCACCGCCGATACAAATCGACTTGCTGTAGTCAGCCCTTGCTCTCCGTCTCTAAAGTGTCAGAGTCGCGGGGCCGGAGTTAGCTCCGGCTTACGATAGGGCAGAATGCAGATTGGAGAAGCAATGCCGGATTTAGCGGCTTGTCTGCGCAAGTATCTGGGGGAGCTAGAGCGGCGGGGTGCTTCGCCTCATACCGTTCGGAATTACAGTTCGGACCTCCAGCAGTTTGCGGACTACCTTCAGCCAGCACCGCCGGTGGAACAGATTGATCTTGCCCTGCTGCGCGAGTGGCTCGGGAGCCTGTATGATGCGGGGCTCACCCAAGTCAGTATCCGGCGCAAGATTGCAGCAGTACGGGCACTATTTCGTTTTCTTCGTGAGGAAGGCTCAGTAGCTGCGAACCCGGCTTCCAGGCTGCGAACGCCGAAGACACCGAAGCGCATCCCTGATGTGATGAGCGCTGAGAAGACTAACCGCCTCATCGATGCGGTGGAGGAAGCTCAACTGGTTGAGAAGCCGTCGCGAGAACGAGACTTAGCATTTCTCGAGTTGCTCTACGGTTGCGGCATCCGGGTAAGTGAGTTGGTTGGTATTGACGTCGGAGACATGGAGTTAGGAAGCGGCTGGCTACGCGTTCGAGGCAAAGGAAACAAGGAGCGCCAGGTTCCTATCGGTGCACGAGCGGTAGCAGCCGTCGAGCGTTACCTTCGCAGTCGGACCATAGCCGCAACCGGTGCGCTGTTCCTCAATGGAAAGGGGGAACGGCTGAGCGATCGACAGGTGAGGCGATTGGTGAAAATGTATGCGCTGGTGGCGACCGGCGACTCCACAGTCCACCCGCACAGTTTCAGGCATGCCTATGCCACCCATCTGTTGAGCGATGGTGCTGATCTGCGCGCGATTCAGGAGTTGCTTGGTCATGCACGACTGTCCACCACGCAACAATACACGCAAGTGTCACTTGGCGATCTGCAGGCGGTCTACGACCGGGCGCACCCAAAAGCTTAGATTATCTTTTTAGTTCAGGCAGTCAGATACCGGCTTCGGGAAAAGTTAACAGAGCCAATACGGCCAAAATGGTCAGAATCACGAAAACCGAAGCAATCATACAATTGCCGAAGAGAGAACACTCGCGCGTGGGGGTTTCATTTTCCATGGCAGTACTATAAACACTTTTGGTACCAACAGCAATTGAGAATACTTCACATGTCCAAACTTGACTTGTATACGGCAAACCTGCGGCTAGCTGGAGCATACGAACGCCTGCCCGGTTCGTAGTCCTGGTGGTTGGTAGGCTTACACGTGCCGAAGCTGATACAAGGTTCGTGTGCCGAGTTATCTAGGGCTGGGGCGCAGGGCTAAATCCGTAGCGGACGAACACCGCCTGTGCTTCCCTGCTTTTTAGAAAGTGGATAAAATCCAGGGCGGCCGTTTTCTGGGAGCTTGCAGCAATCACCCCAGCCTTCTGGATGATCGGCTTGTGCCAATCTTCCGGGATGACTTCGACCGAAGGCTTGCCTTGCAGCAGAGCATCTGATGTGAGAACCGCGTCGGCATTGCCGCTCTCCACCATTTGCAGAGCCTGGCGGACATTCTCGGCGTAGACAATCTTCGGCTGCACCATGGCCCAGAGTCCTCCATATTCGAGGGCCTGCTGAGCGGCCACCCCATAGGGCGCGAGCTTTGGATTTGGCAGAGCTAGAAAACGGACCTGCGGAGTTGTCAAGTCCCGTAATGGATGTTTGTGGCCATCACGCCAGAAAATGCCAACCCGCCCCTGAGTGTAGGCGACCACCGAATCCGGCAGAATTTTTCCTGAGGCGGCCAGTTCATCCACGTAAGCAGCGTTCGCGGAAAGGAACACATCAAAGGGTGCTGACGCCGCGACTTGCTGTTTCAAAACAGCGCTTCCGGAAAACACGAAATGAACCCGTTCTGCCGGGTGAGCATGTTCGTAGAGCGCCTGGAGGTCTGGGCCGAGTGCTGAAAGGTCGGCAGCGGCGCCTATCGTAAGGGTCGTCTGAGCGAACGTGCTACTTGCAAACGTTAACAAAAATAGCAATATGGGACTTGACAATCGGGGACTCATATTAGATACTGGTCTTGTGCTTAATGGAGCCGACCTCCGAACAGGTTGGCGGAGGAACTGAACAACATGAGTAAGATTATCGGAATTGACCTCGGCACGACGAACTCCGTTGTGGCTGTGATGGAAGGCGGACAGCCTGCTGTCATCCCGAACCAGGAAGGTGGACGGACCACTCCTTCGGTGGTTGCTTTTACTAAGAATGGTGAGCGACTAGCCGGGCAGGTAGCGAAACGGCAGTCGGTGACCAATCCTGAGAATACGATTTATTCGATCAAGCGGTTTATGGGTCGCCGCTTCAATGAAGTGAATGAAGAAGTAAAGCTGGTGCCGTATAAGGCAGTAGCAGGCGATAACGGCGACGCGCGAGTCGAAATCCAGGGCAAGAAGTATTCGCCACCCGAGATTTCAGCCATGATCCTGAGCAAGCTGAAGGAAGCCGCAGAAGCCTACCTGGGCGAGAAGGTTTCCAAGGCGGTCATCACCGTGCCGGCCTACTTCAATGATGCACAACGCCAGGCAACTAAGGACGCCGGCCAGATTGCCGGACTTGAAGTGATGCGCATCATCAATGAGCCGACAGCAGCCGCGCTGGCCTATGGTCTGGACAAAAAGAAGGACGAGACCATTGCTGTCTATGACTTCGGTGGCGGTACGTTCGACGTTTCAATTCTGGAAGTCGGCGACGGCGTAGTGGAAGTGAAGTCGACCAATGGTGATACTCATCTTGGCGGCGACAATATCGACCAGCGGATTATCGATTGGCTGATCCAGGAGTTCAAGAAGGAACAGGGCGTCGATGTATCCAAAGATCAGATGGCGCTGCAGCGGTTGAAAGAAGCGGCCGAGAAAGCGAAGATTGAGCTTTCGACCTTGCTCGAGACCGAGATTAATCTTCCGTTTTTGACGGCTGATGCTTCAGGCCCCAAACACTTGAGCATCAAGCTGACGCGGGCGCGGTTCGAATCGATGATGGACGATATTCTGCAGCGGACCGTTGGGCCTTGCAAACAGGCTTTGGCCGACGCAGGTGTGACCCCGCAGCAGATTGATGAAGTGGTTTTGGTAGGCGGATCGACCCGTATTCCCAAGGTACAGCAGATTGTCCGCGATCTGTTTGGCAAAGAGCCGAATAAGAGCGTAAACCCGGACGAAGTGGTTGCCATTGGCGCAGCGGTACAGGGTGGCGTGCTCGGCGGCGAAGTGAAGGATGTTCTGCTGCTCGACGTGACTCCGCTGTCGCTCGGAATCGAGACGCTGGGTGGGGTGTTCACCAAGCTGATTGAGCGGAATACCACGATTCCTACCAAGAAAAGCGAGACGTTTTCGACGGCAGCTGAGAACCAGACGTCGGTTGAGATCAAGGTTCACCAGGGCGAGCGAGCCATGGCACGGGATAACCGGATGCTGGGCGTGTTCCAATTGGTCGGCATTCCTCCGGCACCGCGGGGCATTCCGCAGATTGAAGTAACGTTCGATATCGACGCGAACGGCATTCTGAATGTCGTGGCAAAGGATCGGGCGACCAACAACGAGCAGAAGATTACCATTACTTCTTCGTCAGGTCTGAGCAAAGACGAGGTGGAGAAGATGGCGCGCGATGCTGAGAGTAACTCTGCCGACGATCGCAAGAAGAAGGAAGAGATTGAGGCTCGGAACCGGGCTGATGCAATGGTCTACAACGTCGACAAGATGTTGAAGGAGCACCGCAGCAAGATCTCTGACGCGGACGCCAAGCAGGTTGAAACTGCGCTGGAAGGCGTTCGAACGGCGATGAACGAAGGCGGTCTGGAGAAGATTACTTCTGCTACCGACCAACTCACGCAGGCTAGCCACAAGCTGGCTGAAGCAATGTATAAGACCGGGGCTGATGGAGCTGGTGATGGAGCAAGCGCCGGCTTCAATGGAGCGAGCGGAGCAGGCACGGCGAACGGTGCAACGTCCGGGCCGAAGGACAACGTAGTCGACGCCGAGTTTGTGGACGTCGAAGACAAAAAGTAAGCACCGTCAGAGGGTTGGAGTGTTACGGCGGCTTCCGAGTAGACGGAGCCGCCGTTTCTTTAGGTTTGGTGATTTGAGATGCCTGCAGCAACTTCTAAGAACGATTACTACGAAACGTTAAGCGTAAGCCGGAGTGCAGACGCGGATGAGATCCGGAAAGCGTACCGCCGGTTGGCTCGCAAGTACCATCCGGATTTAAATCCAGGTGATAAGTCGGCTGAAGAGCGCTTCAAGAAAGTGCAGGAGGCGTACGACGTTCTGAGTGACGATGACAAGCGGAAAGTCTACGACCAGTACGGGTTCTACTCGGACAACATTCCTCCAAACGGGGGCGGGATGGGCGGCGGAACTACAGGTGGCCCGAATTTTGGCGGCTTTGATTTTAACGAGTTTCTACGGCAACAGCAGGCAGCGGGTGCGACGGGTACAGCGGGCAGCACCGGAGCAACTTCTGGGGCCGGTGCCGGGAGTGATCGGCCTGGATTCCGCAGTATCTTCGAGCAGTTCTTTGGCGGCTCACGTCAAACTACTCCCAGAGTGGAGCCGGAACGCGGGGCGGACTTAGAGTACGGCTTGACGGTTGATTTCTGGCAGGCGATCAAAGGCACGCAGGTTCGTCTAAACATCTCGCGGCAGGAAATTTGCGATACGTGCCACGGAACAGGCTCGGCAGGAAGCCAGGTTGCAGTTTGTCCGGAGTGCGATGGTACCGGAACAGTAACGCAAATGGCTGGCGCTATGAAGTTCAACTTGCAGTGCCAGCGCTGCGGCGGAACTGGGCGGCTGAAGAATGCTTGTCCGACTTGCCGGGGCGAAGGTCGGGTTTCCCGTCCAGATACCGTGGAAGTTCGCATCCCCCAGGGCGTCGGATCGGGGACGCGGCTGCGTGTTGCTGGTAAAGGCAATGCCGGTGTTGATGGCGGGCAGGCTGGCGACCTGTACATCACGATTCGGGTAGAAGATCATTCGTTCTTTAAGCGCAATGGGGATAATGTTGAAATTCAAGTTCCCATGACTATTAGCGAAGCTGGTCTGGGAGCAAAGATTGAAGTTCCGACCATTGACGGTCGCGCCATTTTGAAAATTCCCCAAGGCACGCAAAATGGGCAGAAGTTCCGGTTGCGGGAGAAGGGCATTTTCAATGCACGTAAGAACACTCGGGGCGATGAAATTGTAGAGATGGTTCTGAAGGGACCGGATGTTCATGATGAGCGAACCCGGGAGCTACTGCGAGAGTTAGCTCAGGTACAGACGCAAGATGTTCGGGAAGAGATTTGGAATAAGGTTGGTATAGTTCAGCCGACAACTTAGTAAGTCGAATCAGTGGAGAGTAGGTAGTGGCATGACTAAGAATCGGAGTAAAGCGGCGTACATGATCTCGGCGGTTGCCGAGCAATATGAGATACACCCGCAGACGCTGCGGTTGTATGAGCGGGAAGGCTTGCTGGCACCGTCGCGCAGTGAAGGCAACACGCGCCTGTATACAGACGAAGACTTGGAGCGGCTGGAAGTCATCTTGAAGTTGACGCGCGAGTTGGGTGTAAATTTGGCGGGTGTTGAGATTATTCTAAACATGCGCGAAAAGATGGAAGCTATGCAGGCTCAAATGGAAGGCTTTATAGACGGCCTGAACAAGGAGCTCTCTCAGCGGGCATCGGGTACGCGCCCGATGGCAAGCACCAACTCATTGGTGCCGGTAATTCAGATCAGTTCGGTGACAGTGCGGTCGAGCGAAGCCAAACGAGCGCCGGCCGATCGTAAGCGGCGATAAAGGTTTGTTGGTCTGCCTGGGCGGTGACCAAGAATTTAGTTTCGGCCGAACGAGCGTGGTTAAGCTGCTCTTTTGGGCGGTCCCATTTAGGCCTTGCGTTTCTCTCAACCAGTAGAAGTATTGCGACTGGCATCGCTGTGAAGAAAAGGCACTGCGGTTCTGGAACGGTTGTCGGGGTGGCGATATAGTCGGTGAACGCTCCGGACAGGCTGGAAGCAGTGCCGACCACTTGGCCCGCATCGTTGATTCCTAGCACGCTTGTTGCGTCCTACCCGGGCACATCCAGTAAGCTGGCCCAAGTTGTTGGTTGCATTCTGGCCGGGCAACAAGTAAGTCCCGACGATCTCACCCGCATAATTGATTCCGTAAGGAATTGGTGCAGACGAGCCGGGAACATTGACCGGGCCGAAAACTCCGTTGTCATTCAGAAATCCTTTCTGAAAACCTGTGACAAGATCCCTTGAGAGCCCTACAAACTGTCCTAGATCGTTAAGGCCGAAGTAATCGTTCCCGGAAGTGCCGGAGTGTTCAGGGCCCGGGAGCCGCGATCATAGTCGAGGAGATCATCAAGATTCCTGGATTCATACGGCAACGCGGTTGGCTGAATGGAGCATCCCTTTGGAACGCTGGTTTCGCGGAGAAGCCAGCAACAGCCCGATAGCTACCGAACTCGATACGCCGACTATCAAAACGAATTCCTAGGAGCTCACCTTTAGCCGTGCGCGGGAAGTCTATTAGCGTTTGCTTGCCGAACATATTTGGGCGAACAATTCTGCGAAGCGGCAAACTGCAAAGACATTCTTTCCCAAAGGATTAATGAAAGGGAGAGAGTTCTCTTCGGCAACCTGTCGCAAGCCGTTAGCATGGTGGATCGAGACACAATCAATTTCGAGCCGTAGGAAATCCGTTTCTCGATCCTCTGGATGACATGTTCGCCGCCTTGGGACACTTTACATTTCATGTCGCGGTGCAGGGTGTTTCGACACCCATCAGCAGCACGGGCCAACAACAAATAACAGTCAATGACGTCGGTGTTTATATAGCCGACAGCTTTAACTTCACCGATGACAAGCCTATCGACGACCAACTCCTGGGCTACTGGAACTTTGAAACCGGAGATCTGCAAAAGTTCTGGCCGACTTACGCGCCTATTTACAACAGCACTTTTCGAACGTGGCGGCGCGGCATGGCAACGGACGGGATTCCATGTCTACTCGGACATCAAACGCGTTAAGCTGAAGCCACCAGACACGTATCAGTTGAGTGGATAACACCCCATGACAAACACGACCAAACGAGTTCTGCTCTCAATAACTGCTTTGCTCGCGACATTAGTTATTTGTCTCGGGATAGGGCTTGCTCATTGGCTTCACCATCCTAGTTTGTACAAGGCTTATGAGAGCCCAGACAAGCAATATCGCTTGGTGGTATACCGTTATCCTTTGCTCTTTGCTATGCCCGGGCAAAGCGCAGATGCGCCCGGCAAACTCGTTTTGTATGACCGGGTGGGCCGTCCTCTACAAGAACAAGATTGAGATGGTGCAAATGGCTGACACAGTTGAATGGGATCGGGATGAGCGAGCGCTACGAGAGCGACGTTTCGAGGTCACTTCATTGAGCGTCCGGCTCGGCTGAATCATATTCCAGTTACACACGGAAAGTCTTCTCTGGATGCGTTTATCCGAGCCAAGAGCGAGATCGGGGCAGCAAGTAAACCTGCCTTAGTTCGCCAGTGTACCGGAGCATCCGTTACCCTTGTCACTGCGTGAAATCTCTCCTTTGTTTCGCAACGTTTCTCAGCCTCGCGGTTATACCCTGCCGAGCCGTGCCCACCGATTGGACTACCCCGATCGCTCCATTCAGGATCTCCAGGAATCTTTATTACGTCGGGTCGCGCGATTTGGCGTCTTACCTGATCCTTACACCCCAGGGCAACATTCTGATCAATGCCAACCTGGAATCTTCACCGTCGCAAATTCGTAGCAGCATCGAGAAGCTGGGTTTCCAATGGAGAGACACCAAGATTCTACTCAGCAGTCAGGCGCACTATGATCACGTTGCAGGTGCAGCCGAGATTCTGCAAGAGACTCATGCACAATACATGGTGATGGATGGCGATGTTGACGTTACCGAGACTGGTGGGGCAACCGACTTCGATTCCACCCTTCCGCATTTTGCTCCGGCGCATGTTGATCGCACGCTGCATGACAACGAAAACGTCACTCTTGGCGGGATTACTCTCACTGCCCGGAGGACAGCTGGCCATACCCGAGGTTGCACCACGTGGACGATGCAGACGCATGAAGGCGGCCGTACCCTGAACGTTGTTATCGTTGGCGGATGGGCCCTCAATCCCGGCGTGCGGCTTATTGCCAGCAGGGGGAAACCGGCAGCTTATCCTGGCATCACAAGTGATTTCGACCGCACTTTTGCGACATTGAAAACACTACCTTGCGACATCTTCCTTGGTGCGCATGGAATCTACTTCGACATGCTCTCTAAACTAACTCGATTGCCTAAGGAGGGGTCTTCCGTTTGGATCGACCCTGATGGATATCGCAGTGCTGTGGTCGAGCGCGAGTCCGCTTATCGAAGAGAATTTGCGCGCCAGCAATCGAGTAAGTAACTAGCGCAGATTACCGCTCCAAAGAAGCAACAGGGGCCGGCTACTAATGCGAAATGCAGGACGCTCTTACCCGATACACTGACGCACAGTTGCTGAAGCCGATGCGCGCGGCACAGACATGAAGTGTACCTTCCTCCGGCCCCAACTCGTTCGGTAGTAGCCTAGAGTCAAGCAACCTACTAGCACTTGCTGACGTCAGAGCGATAGGCTATAGATCAGGTCAAATAAGATGCGCAATCTGCCGGCCCTTCGAGCGAGTTTGGTTTTGATCGCCAGTTTCGCGGCTGTCGGACAGAGTCTTCCTCGACCGAGCGACGGTGTGAGGGCCCGTGGCGGACCGGCTGACTATGCCGTGCAAGCGAAGTTAGCAAACGCTCAGATTGCCGCTACCCTGCTGCCGGCAGACCAGGTGAAACATGCTTTTGCTTACGATATCAGCAAGCTGTACGCCGTCATCGAGGTTGCTGTCTACCCCGGCACCGATCCGGTTGTCATCCACGATGGTGACTTCTCGATTAAGTTGCCCAGCCAACTAGATATTCTTCGTCCTGCTGAGCCCGAAACGGTAGCGGCGGACCTTCAGGAAAGAAGAACACCGCGCACTACTGGCCGATCCGTTCCGGTGTACACGGAAGTAAATGTTGGTTACGAAACCGGGACCGACCCTGAAACGGGCCGGCATGGACACGCAGTGTACACGGGTGTAGGAGGCGGAGTGGGGGGACCGCCTGTGCCATCTTATCCGGCGCCGGGCGGCTATCCGCAGGATCGCGCTCTTCTGGAGGATCAACTATTTCGTAAGAGCCTACCTGAAGGGACTGCAAGTAAGCCCGTTGCCGGTTACCTATACTTTCCGCTCTCTGAGTTAAAGAAGGTAAAGGCGACTTACGATGTCGAGTTTCACAGTGCTGACCCTCAGCAGCCAGTTGTGAGTCTCTCCGTACCAGCTAAGTCTAAATAAACTTACCCCCGAAAAAAGCAAGTCAGCCCCAAAATTGTTGGAGCGCCGCCTAACAGAAGTAAGGTGGTGGGCTCAGGAGTCGCAGTTACTAAGCCGCTATGAGATTGAGTGAGACGGCGCACCTGAGACAACCACAGATTTAGTGCCGCTTGCTCGACGCGGAAAGAATCCGTTTTACACCGAGTATGTTCTGAAACGACTCGGGCCATCTGGTTGGAAGAGTAATTAACCCAAGCTCAGGGCGGTTCGAGCCAGCCCTAACTCACCCCAACTCGCTACACTCAAAGAAGCGAATGCAATCACCCGAGCACCGTTTCGGTGCGCGCTTCTGGTCCCTTATCCTGGCTACGTTTCTTGGTTTTTGTGGCATCGGCACCGTGCTTCCAGCCTTGGCCCCGCACGTCAAACATGATCTGCACGGCTCCGATCAGATCGTCGGACTTGTTATTGGCACGTTCTCCTTCGTCGCGCTCGGAAGCCGCTTCTTCTCAGGTCCCCTTGCCGACCGGCGCGGCCGCAAGATAACGTTTCTTACGGGCCTCCTCAGCTGCGCGCTGGCCGGCGGAGTCTACCTGCTCCCTATGGGCCTTATCAGTGCGTACGGCGGCCGCGTACTGCAAGGGTTCGGCGAAGCTTGCCTCTATACTGGCGCGGCAGCGTGGGCGGTTGAAGTAGCGGGCATCGGGCGTAGCGGACAGGCCCTTGGATACATCAGCAGCGGCATCTGGGGAGGCCTTTCTGCCGGACCTGTCCTTGGTCACTGGCTAGGCTCCTTTCAAAACGCTGCCCTGCTTCAGGCCGTCGCTGCTCTTGTGGCTTTCGCAGTGGTGCTCTTCATTCGTGAAGATTTTCATCCCGCGCCGCGCACCGGACGAACCAGTTGGATTCCCTCCGGTCTTCTTGTTCCCGGCCTCGCGGTCGGCTTCGTCAACGTGCCCTATCCGGTGATTGCCGGCTTTCTTATTCTTCACCTTGCTCACTATGGCAACTCCGGACCGGCTGCCTTTTCCGCCTATGCTGCGACCGTTCTGCTCTCTCGCTTCTTTCTTGGCGGTCTGCCCGATCGCATCCATCCCGGCATCACATTCTATGGCGGTCTCGTCCTCATGGCCATTGGGCTTGTACTGCTCTCCATCGGCCCGCCTCCTGCTCTTGCCATTGCCTCTGCTGCGCTGCTCGGGTTCGGTTTTTCGTTCCCCTGGTCGGCCATAGCCTCTACGGTCCTGCGCCGGATTCCAGTCAGTCAGCATGGCTCTACGGTCAGCCTTTTGAGCGCATTTTACGATTTCTTTGTGGGCATCAGCTCGCTCCTGGCCGGACAAGTAGCCGGTCAGTATGGCTACTCAGCAGCCTTTATCATGGGGGCTGTTGCATTGATCGGAGCCGCCATAACCGGCCGATACGTCTTCACTTCTTACGCCCTTCAACATCCGGTTATTGCCGCGGAGTCTCTCAGCGAAGCTATGGAGGAAGTGGGATGAAAGTCGCCACCTACAACGTCAACTCAATTCGTAAGCGCTTGCCCATTGTGCTCGAGTGGCTCCAGACGAATCAGCCAGATATCTTGTGTCTTCAAGAAACCAAGGTGCAGGACAACGATTTTCCTGTTGATGCGATTCGAGAAGCGGGCTATCACTCTACCTTTCGTGGAATGAAGAGCTTCAATGGCGTTGCAACGCTGACCCGCCAACCGCCTGATCACGTTCTACACGGATTCAATGAAGGTCCTGATAGTGAAGACGTTCGCATTCTTAAGACCGTGGTCGCCGGCGTCAGCGTGGTCAATACTTACGTACCGCAAGGTAATTCCATCACGTCGGACAAATACGTCTTCAAGCTTGAGTGGTTTCATCGCCTGCGCCGCTATTTTAAAGAGCATCTGGACCCGACTCAACCCGCCATCTGGCTTGGCGACCTGAACGTTGCGCCCGAGCCGATTGATGTCTACCATTCCGACCGCCGCATCAACGATGTGGACTTTCACATTGACGCGCGCAACGCTTTCAAAGAAACAGCTGCCTGGGGTTTTACTGATCTCTTCCGCCATCTTCACCCCGATCGCGTCCAATACACATATTGGGATTACTTCCGGCGTGCCTTTGAGAATAACTGGGGCTGGCGTATTGATCACATCATGGCGACCGCTCCGCTCGTTGCTCGCTGCCAGGCTGTCGAGGTTGATCTGCTGCCGCGCCAAACTGCCAGTGCCTCGGACCACACTGTTATCTGGGCTGAATTTAACTAACTCGCGTTTTCAGCAAATCTTCCGGAACTGCATGGCAAGCTAAGAATTACGATGACCAGCCGGTCCAAAGTTGCTTCTCTCGCTTCCGCTGTTGCCATCGCCTGTTTGTCTCCGTTTGCTTACGCGCAAGTCAGTCTTTCATTGCAGGGGGCCGTTCAGCAGGCATTAGGCGGCAATCCTCGTCTGTCGATGGCGCAGGGCCGCATGGAAGAAGCCATTGATTTCCGAACGCAGGCTTCGCTCGGCCCCAATCCGCGCCTCACACTACAGACAGAAGACATTCGCCCATCCAGCAATCGCCTTCCTTTCTCGTTCGTCAACTCCACTGAAGATTACATCACCATCGGCCAGGTAATTGAGACGGCAGGCAAGCGAGGCAAACGTACCGGCTTTGCGGATTCAGCAGTCCAGACTACCCGGATGGAGCAGGATCTCACCAGGCGGCAGATTATTGGCACTGTGAGCGCTGCTTACTGGCTGGCCGCGGGTTACGTTCGTAATCGCGACCTGCTTCAAGAAACCCTGCTGACCTTTGAGGAGGACGTGACCTACAGCCGCAATCGCGTGAACGAGGGTGTTATGGCCGAATCGGACCTGATGCGCATTCAACTGGAACGCGATCGTATCCGCGCAGCGCTGCTCACGGCAACTCGAGAAGCCGATCAGGGATTTATCAATTTGTATCGTGCGATGGGCAAGACAGACTTTCCACCGACGCAGTTAGCCGACTCGCTCGAGGGTGTTCCGAAAATTGCCTTGCCTGAATTGACTCGCGTGCTCCAGGTTAGGCCCGAGATGCAGATTGCCCGCGAGGCCGTTATAGCTGCTGAATCTGATATTAAGCTGCAAAAGGCCAATGCCAAGCCGGATCCAGAAGCGTTTGCTGGTTATAAACGCAACGTGGGATATGACACTGTTTATGCTGCCCTTCAGATCGACTTGCCCGTACGGAACCGGAACCAGGGCAACATCGGCAGTGCCGCTGCTCGTCTGCACATCGCGCAATCCAGTCTAAAAGCAGCTGAAGCAAGCGTGACGGCAGATCTGGAATCAGCCCGCAGAGCGTATCAGGATCAGCAGCAGCTGCTTGACATGCTGCCCGAAACTCTTTCAAGAGCAAGGGAAAGTGAGCGGCTTGCCAGAGCTGCTTACCGTGAAGGCGGGATCGATATTCTGCGCCTGCTAGATGCCGAGCGAAGTCGAATTCAGGTGGAGACAGATTACTACCGTGCGCTGGCCGATTTGCGAGGGAGCATTGTGAATTTAAACCTTGCCAGCGGCGGAGGCGCCCCTATGCCATGAGACAGATTCTTGGTGGAGTTCTACTCGCTCTGTGCTTGCTAAGTTGCGGGCATAGCGACAGCAGTTCGGGCAGCCAAGGCGAAGCCGATTCCAAGAGCGGAGCCGATTCCAAGAGTGGCGGAAATTCAAAGAGCGGCGGCAAGGAGAAGTCGGCCGCGGCCGGAGATCAAAAATCCAGCGATAAGTCCTCCTCTAACCAAACTCAAGTCACCATCGATGGTCCAGCCCAGCAGAAAGCCGGCATCCAGGTGGCCGAAGTTCAGGCGCATGAAATCCCCGAGTACCTCACCGCATCTGGCCAGATTGTTATGAACGAAGAGAGGACCGCTCATATCGGCACCTATACGGATGGCCGTGTCACTGAGCTACATGCCAATGTTGGAGACTCTGTTCGTAAAGGCATGGTGTTGGCACGCATGCACAGCCATGACGTTCACGAGACCCGGGCAGCTTATGAAACCGCACTCGAGGGTGTTGCCCGCCAGAAGACCGCACTCGCTTACCAACAGCGTAATCGCGACCGCATGTTGCGGCTCTTCGCCCTCAAGTCAGCGTCTCGTCAGGAAGTCGAAAAGGCAGAAGCCGATTTAGTAAGCGCCCAAACCGATCTTGCCAACGCTCAGATTTCAGTTGATAAGGAAGTCGCACACCTCACCGACATATTGAACATTCCTGCTTCGGCACTGCCCGACATCAACGAGACAACCGAGCAGGTGCCTGTTGTCTCCAGTCTGAATGGAACCGTTATCGACCGTAAAATCAGCCTTGGGTCGGTGGTTGAACCGGGCGAAGAAGTTTTCACCGTTTCTGACCTGAGCAGCGTGTGGATGATCGCTTCGGTTCCTGAGTCCGATGTGGCCAAGATCAAAGTGGGCAATAAGGCGGAGATTCTTTCGCAGGCTTACCCCGACCAGAACTTCACTGGCCGTGTCACGCGGCTCGGGACTGAACTCGACCCAAAGACGCGCACGCTGCAGGTAAGAATTGTTCTGCCGAATCCGGGCATGAAACTTCGATCTGGCATGTATGTTAACGCCCAACTGTCGGGAGGCCTGTCGAAGCAGGCGGTGTTCGTCTCCGAAGAAGCCATTCAGGACATCAACGGCGGCTCCTTCGTGTTTATTCGTCAGCCGAACAACGTTTTTCAGGCAACCCCTGTTCAGATTGCCAGCCGTCTGAACGGACAGGCCCAGATCGGTTCCGGACTTCGGCCTGGCGATGCAGTGGTTGTCAAAGGCAGCTTTACTGTCAAGTCTGAGATGTTGAAGAGCCAGATCGGCGAGTGAGGAGCGAGAGAGTATGACTGATTTCTTCCTCAAGAATCGTTGGCTGGTGATGATTGCGGTTCTCGCTTTGATCGTTGGCGGGGGTTACACGATGTTCCACCTGAACATCGAAGCCTATCCCGACCTGACCAACGTGCAAGTGCTGGTCACAACCGAAGCACCTGGCATGTCGCCGGTCGAAGTCGAGCAGCTTGTCACCTTTCCTGTTGAGTCCAGCCTCATCGGCATGCCCAAGACTCAGGTCGTTCGCTCGGTCTCGAAGTTGGGCCTCTCCATGATCACGGTTGTTTTCGATGACTCCATGGACATCTATCTTGCCCGGCAAATGGTGAGTGAGCGTTTAGGCCAGGTGCGGTCTCGCATACCGCAAGGCCTGGAGCCGCAGATGGGTCCCCTCGCAACTGCTTTTGGCGAGGTCTACCAGTTCACTCTGGCCGGTGGCAAGGCAGATTTGATGGAGCGCAAGACGCTTCTCGATTGGGTGGTTCGCTACGATCTTCGGACCATCCCCGGCGTTAGCGAAATCAACACTTGGGGTGGCTACACAAAGCAGTACACCGTCGAGGTTGATCCGCTAACGCTTCGCCGCTACGGCTTAACCGTACACGATGTGGTTCAGCAGGTCTCTGACAACAACGCCAACTTCGGGGGCGGATTCATTGCTCATAACGAAGAGCAGTACACCATTCGCGGTATCGGCCGGGCAACAGGGATCGGCGATCTCGAACAGATTGTCATCCGTTCTCAAAACGGCGTGCCCGTGCTGCTTCGCGATGTCGCTGCCATTCGTGAGCGGCCCTATCCCCGCCAGGGCGCCATCATGCACGACGGCCAGGGCGAGACTGTTTCGGGCATGGTCATCATCACTAAAGGGTCAAACAGCCGGAATCTTCTGCGTGACATCAAGACGCGAATCGCCGGCATGAAACTGCCCGGCGGCGTGCGCCTGAAGCCTTTTTACGATCAGAGTGATGTGATTGACTCCTCGATTGACACGGTGAAACATAACCTGATTGAAGGCAGCGTTCTGGTGCTGCTTGTTCTCCTGCTGTTCCTCGGTAACTGGCGGGCTGCTCTTGTGGTTGCCGCTGTCATCCCGCTCTCCCTGCTTTTTGGATTTTTGGGTATGGCTGCATTCGGCATCTCGGCCAATCTGATGAGCCTCGGCGCTGTCGACTTCGGCATGATCGTCGATGGCTCAGTGGTGATGGTGGAGAATGCGGTTCGCCGTCTGGAGTCGGCCGGGCGCAATGGTGACGGAAAAGGCCAGCCGGACCTGAAGGGTGTGGTTCGCCAGGCTGCTCGCGAAGTGGCTCGCCCCATCACCTTTGGTGTCGCCATTATTATTGCCGTCTATCTTCCAATCTTCACCCTGCAAGGGCTGGAAGGCCGCATGTTCCACCCCATGGCCATTACGGTCTGTTCAGCTTTAGCTGGCTCTCTCCTGCTGGCTTTGTTTGCGGTTCCGGCTGTATCCAGTTTTGTCCTCACCCGCAAACAAAATGGTTCCGTCCAAGAGCCCAAACGCGGCTGGTTCGATTGGCTAAAAGATCGTTATAGCGGTAGCCTCGATTGGGCTCTGCGCCATCGCTGGCCTATTCTTGTTACCGCTTTTGTCGCGGTCTGTGCGGCTGGCATTTCGCTTCGATTTATTGGCACTGAGTTTATGCCAAAACTGGACGAAGGCTCCATCGTAGTTACCTCCCGCAAGCTTCCCGGCATCTCGCTTGCTCAATCGATCAGCCTGGGCCAGCAAGTCGAAATGATCATTCGAAGCTTTCCTGAAATCACTCAGGTCATCACGAAACTGGGCCGCCCCGACCTTGCAACCGAGGCCATGGGTATTGAAGAGTCAGACTCCTATCTCACGCTTGCGCCCAAGTCCAACTGGAAATGTTGTAAGTCGAAGGACGAACTGGTCAGCAAGTTGACAAAGGCTCTGGACGAAGTTCCTGGGGTTGCTTTCGTTTTCACGCAGCCCATGGAAATGCGAATGGACGAAGTGGTTACCGGCATCCGTGGCGACTTAGCTCTTAAGATTTTCGGCGAAGATCTCGACACACTCGACAAGCTCGCCACCAAAGCTGTCTCAATCCTCTCAACGGTGAAAGGCGCGGCAGAGGTGCAGAAGGACAGCTCAATGGGTGTTGCTGAATTGCGGATCGAAGTGAACCGGCCGGAGATGGATCGCTACGGCCTGAGCGTTTCCGATGTCCGCGAACTGGTGGAAACGATGCTGGGCGGCAAACAGATTTCCGAAATGGTGGAAGGCGAGCGGCGTTTCGGCATTGCTGTTCGCTTGCCCGAATCGTATCGCAACAACATTGATGCACTTGGGAGCCTGTTCCTGATTGCCCCCACGGGCGAGCGCGTTCAATTGAGGCAGGTCGCCACTCTCAAAACGGTACGCGGGCCCGAGATGGTGAACCGGGAAGACGCCCGCCGCCGGGTTGCTGTGCAGACCAGCGTGAATGGCCGCGACCTCGGCGGCTTCGTAAAAGAGGCACAGCAGAGGATTGCTGCAGGTATGCAGATTCCCGCTGGCTACACGCTCGACTGGGGTGGACAGTTCGAAAATCAGCAGCGCGCCAACAGGCGTCTTGCGTTCGTGCTGCCCGTCTCTATCGTCATTATTTTCTCGCTACTCTATGCGACGTTCCAATCAGTCCGTCAGGCACTGCTCATCCTTACAATCGTGCCTTTTGCTTTGGTCGGCGGAGTCGCTGCGCTATGGCTTCGAGGTCTGAATCTGAGCTTGTCCGCTTCCATCGGCTTCATTGCCCTGTTTGGTGTTGCCGTGCTGAACGGCGTGGTCATGGTTAGCCACATAGACGCGCTTCGTGCAAGCGGCAAAAAAATCGTAGAAGCGGTCAGAGCGGGTGCTGAAGACCGCCTACGGCCTGTTTTGATGACTGCTTCTGTCGCGAGCCTTGGCTTTATTCCCATGGCCGTTTCCACTTCACGAGGTGCGGAAGTACAGCGCCCCCTCGCTACTGTTGTCATTGGAGGCCTTATTACGGCGACGCTGCTGACGCTGTATCTGTTGCCCATGCTTTACCCTTGGTTTGCAAAGGGAGACACCCCTGCTGAATCGCAAGCATCCGAAACACCTGAAGAGCATCGGCCCCCTCGTGTTTATGAGGAGCAATTGGCCTAGCAGGCTTGATGGCCACCCGCTTTCCCGTAGGCATTAAACGGGCGTTTCGAAGCTACCATGTGCGGGATGCAACAGAGGTTCGCGGCAGACAGCCCTGCATCTGAAACTGAAGCGCCGACATTCAATGACGTCCGCGATCGCACCCGCATTGTTAAGGTTAGAATAATCACGCGCCAGACATGGAATCCGCTTGTAGCACTACTGCTCCTGCAAGACGAAATTGCTGGGCCGAACGTAGACTAAAACTTCATTACCGTCGGGCGGAAGCTTGTACCGATTCTTCAACTGGTACTTGCTGGCGAGAAGCTTCACTGCATTGATGATGTCTCGATTGCCGCTCTTAGCGCCATGCCGCCACAGCAACTCCGCTGAATGAAGGGCGCTCTCACCCTCAGGCACATATATCAAAACGGCAGGCGGATGGGCGAGCAAACGCTGTGCTTCCTGTCGCGCAAAGGCATCGTTGACGACATCGATGTTGTGGGAACACGTAAAAGTAGGACACCACTTACCCGACAGTGCATAAAAGGCCACCAGCTCGGGGTAGGTGAAAATCGTGTCGCGCTTCGAAGTATTGGCCTGAATGGTCACGAGCGTCTCATCGACAAACTTCACAATTTCTTTCGGAAGCACGAAACCGCGCAACTCTGGCCGTGAGGATACCGAATCGGCTGCAAGCACATGGGGCTCAGAAAAACTGTCGAAGGAGAAGGGAATGTCGAGCTTAGTCAAAGTACCACTCACAACCAATACCGAGCAGGCCGCGTATACAAACGGCAATTGCCACTTGCCCGCACCCTGCAGGCAGGCCGCTAACAGCAGTGCTAACCCGGGCAGTGTCATGGATTCAAAAATTGGAAATGATAATGACAGCATTACCGCGCTGACCAGCGAGACTGCCGCAAATAGGCAGAACTGAGCTTCCCGGTATGTGGGACGCCGAAGAAGCCAGCGGAAGACGAAGAGTGCTGTCAGCACAAGCAGCCAGAAAGATGTGAAGTAAATTGCCACGTTTAGCCATCGATGGTCTACGTGGTTCACTCCCCCGTGTTCCAGCAAAACGGCCAGGGCAATGC
>CAXTWQ010000014.1:64424-70364 GCA_964248065.1 uncultured Bryobacteraceae bacterium
CCAGCAGCGCCTGCTGCGATAGCCAGAACACCTCGCACCGAAGTGTCCGTGCGCCCCATATCCGCCAGTGAACGCCGGAATAGGGGAAATGAGAAGACAACGCTAAGCAGAGCGAGCAGAGCATCCCGCTTAGTGCCCCTGAGCATAAACAAGTCCCGTTTCAGGAAGTCGATAGGATGCGAGGCTTTCGCTGCCGGACCTTGCACAAACACCTGCGTCAGAAATGGTTGAAGGATGTCCAACTGTTTCAGCCAGAGAAGCAAGGCGCCAACAATCAGCGCCCAACCCAAGCAGAATGCAAGAAGAAAGGCGAGGCTCTTTCGAACGCTCTCCAATTTTGCAAGATAGGCGGCTACAACAATGGGCACAGCTAACGTCATGCCCGGACCAATGGTCTGCTTGGTAGCAAACGAGAGGCCTGCGCAGATGCCCGAACATGCACCGAAGATCGCCAGCGCGCGGGATGACCGGCCCGGATCTAGAACATAGCTGGCCAAAAATCCGCTGGCTATACCGAAAAAGATCGCGTCGTGGTTGTAGGAGGCAAGCGGATCGGCTCTATCTCCGGACGAGACAATCATGGTCACAATAGCGGCCAACATTGCGATTCGAGTTCGGAAAAACCGGGCAAGCCATAGATAGAGGATTGAGGCAATCAGCAATCGTTCAGCAACGCCGCAAGCACGAGAGACAATGGCAAAGTTGCCGAAGATTGCAAGTTCCACAGCCGATTTCAATGTGTTGAAAGGCATTGAGGACGCGAAATAATCCCGGTAAGGACGCATCCCGGCCAGAAACTGAGATCCTGTTGTGAACTCGCCCATGCCAGAGCGCAGCCCCAGAAAGTGATTCCAGAACAGGAGCAAGTAAAGTGATGTGACCAGGACCGTTGCGGTCAGTCCAAGCAGTGAAACACCGTCAATAGCTTTTGCCCTCGCACCCTGGTTGGCAGGAGTCGCGGCATTCTCCGGGAGCGTTTCAACTGAAGTCTCGATCACCGTATTTCCCCTTGTATCGAGCATTACAGTTAAAGACTAACCGGAAATCAGGAGCAATGGCGGATACTTAGACCCGCAATGATCGGTTTTGGTTCTACTCTTGAAGACAAAGCGTTCCAGTACGCGGTATCCCATAAAGATCGTCTTGTCGTTGACAGTTGAATGAATTTTGCTCAAAACCGCTGCGCCTGCTGGAAGAACATTTCCATGCAGTACGAGCGAACGCCTACTTGGTTTGCACCTGGACGGTATCGGTAGTTCGGAACAGTTGCTTGTCGTAGCCAATCTGCTTACCCCACGCAATCGCCAAGCCTCTTGAATCGGGGTGGCGCGGGTTGAGGAGGTAATTCACAGATTCCGGTGAAGGAGCCGAGGGCACCGCTAACAGCGCCGAACCTCCATTGTCCAGCCACGCATCACCTAGGGCGCGAGTCCTCAGGGGCTCACTTCGCCAGTCTTCTGGAAGTGCGCCGTCAGGGAGATGAACGATGGAGGCAGACTCATCGACATTCACCTTCATAAGCCGAAAGGAACTCGGAAAGAAGTTCGGATTGCCTTTCAGGTTGACCAATGCTTCCATAAGGCACACAGCCGGATGTTCTGCCAGGTAAACGACGCGCTTACCCGGTGCTGCGGTATGCCATCTGGCCAATGCTTTCTCCCCGCCTAAACCGCTCAAGTCCGGGTGTTCACTGATGCGCCAAAGCCATTTCAACTAAACATGCCTTCGCTGACTTGCCAAAGCATCTCTTCCACCACACGCCCCCCTGGCTCAGTCTGTAACATGCTAAGCGCCGTCCGCTGATTCAGACGCTCGTCCGGGGTTCGCAGCCAGCCTAGCGCCTTGCCTTCGTCTCCAAATGTCTTACTCGCCTGAGCCAAGATCCGCGCGACCCGGACTACCCGATCCGCTTCATCCTTCGTTAGAAGCTGATTGCCTCGCGCTTTTCGATGCTGCAAAGTTCGGGGCGGAACAATCAGGTCGGCCACCTCAGTAAAGGTCAGGCCTTTCTGCCGCAACAGGGCTAGGCTAGCCGTTGGCAACCCTCGTTCGATTACTTCAGCTAGCTGAAAGTCAGACGGAGTACCGAGACCCAGATAGGTACCCAGGTCGATCGTTGCTGCCATATTCCCCCGTTGACATCGTGCCACAGTCAACAGCGGCAGGTTGCGCCTGCCTGGCTTAGCTCCGATTATTTATATAATTCCCGCTATGCGCATTCTGCCCTCTGTCGTGGGCCTCCTTCTCTCATCCACACTTCCGTTAGCGCCAGCGGACCGTCTGCCGAGTGGTTTTGAGCGTGGATACAGTTTAATTCAGGAGAAGGATCTTCGCGCTGATCTTACATTTCTGGCTTCGGATCAATTAGAGGGACGCCTCTCGCTCACTCGCGGATCAGAGACCGCAGTTCAGTGGATCGCGTCCGAGTTTGCCAAAGCGTCACTCAAGCCACTAACGACCGGGCCTGACGGGCAACCGTCTTATCTGCAACCGGTACCGCTGTGGCAGTTCCTCCCTGACCGCAGCAACAGCGGCATAACTATCCATCAGAGCGGCGGTGACAAAACTTTTGTTTCGCCCGATGCCTTCGGCAGCTTTCCACAGAACATTAGCCTGACCGCGCCGGTTGTTTTCGCCGGCTACGGCATCACTGCGCCTGAACTTCACTACGACGATTACGCCAATCTTGAGGTATCAGGAAAGATCGTGCTTGTGTTTGACCATGAGCCGCAGGAGACCGACGCGCACTCCATCTTCAATGGCAAGGGAAGCACTCGTTATGCCATTACGCGCGTGAAGGCCTTGAACGCGCAGTCACATGGCGCAGTTGCCTTGCTTGTGGTGGGTGAGCCGAACCGGAAGCATGTCTCCAATCAGGAGCGCCTGGCCAAAATTACCGGTACGTCTGGCCGTCAGCGCATCCCATCGGAAGCAATTATCGGCGACGAGCTTCATATCCCCTCAATGACCATTTCCGATGCGATTGCAGCGCAGTTGCTGGCGCCGCTCGGCTCGCCAAGCACTCTGCAGAACGCTATCGACCAGGATTTAAGCAGACACTCTGGCCTCCTGCCGGCTACGACAGCCACCATTCACATGAGCAATACGGAGTCGGTGCAGTTGCAAAGCTACAACGTAGGGGGACTGTTAGAAGGCAGCAATCCGTCCCTCGCTCCGGAGACGGTTCTAATTAGCGGCCACTTCGATCACGATGGCGAAGACGGCAAGAACATTTGGCACGGGGCTGACGACAATGGCTCAGGCACTGTAGGCGTAGTCGAACTGGCCCGCGCCTTCTCGGCCAACTCAGCCAAGCCTCAGCGGTCGCTGCTTTTCGTGGTTTTTGCAGCCGAAGAGCGCGGGCTGCTCGGCTCCTATTTCTACGTGCAACATCCGCTCAGGCCGCTTGCGACCACTCGCGCAACCATCAACTTCGACATGATTGGCCGAAACGAAACTCCGAGCGAACAGACAAACGGAGTCATCGAAATTGCTCCTGACACTTCGAACGAGTTGAACTTAATCGGCACCAATTATGCTCCTGACTACCGCAGAACCGTGGTGGAGGCGAACAAAACGGTTGGCTTGAACCTGAACTACAAATGGGACGCCGAATCTTCGCTGAACGTCTTTTTTCGCAGCGATCAGTTTCCATTTGCCCTGCACGGTATTCCGGCCATCTGGTGGTTCACCGGCTTCCATCCTGATTACCATCAGACAACTGACACCGCCGACAAAATTAACTACACCAAAATGGCCCAGATTCTGCGGCTTGCTTATCTTTCTGCCATCGATTTCTGCAATGAAGCGAAGACGCCGCGCTTCGAACCAAACCCGGCAGCCTCATAGCCTTCAGCATTCCTGGAGAGGGCAACAGCCGCTCGTGACCACGGTTCCTTCTTTTCTCTTTTGACGGGTGAGTGAAGGCTTGAAACTGCTTGGGTCTCTGCCTTGTCCAAGGATTTAGGCCGCGCTTCGGCTTACCGGCAATGGGGTTGAATTGGCTTTACTCGACGTTATCCTAGGACGCCCGCTCGCTTCATCGGAGGAGCGAGCCGAACAGATTGGGCCATCAAAAGGCATTCCGATTTTCGGATTAGATGCGCTCGGGTCCGCGGCATACGGGCCTGAGGCGGCGCTCACGTTGCTGATCCCGCTTGGCTTGGCCGGATTGAACTACATCGTCCCGCTGAGCGCCACCATTATCGTGGTGCTCTTGATTGTTTACCTTTCGTATCGGCAGACGATTGCAGCCTATCCTTCAGGCGGTGGATCGTACATCGTGGCACGGCAAAATCTTGGCACGTTTCCTGGCTTGCTGGCTGCGGCGGCGCTGCTGATTGATTACACTCTCGATGCAGCTGTAGGCATCTCGTCCGGCATCGGTGCACTGACATCCGCTATCCCAGCGCTGCATCCTCAAACATTGACACTCTGCCTGGCCGCCCTGCTCCTTCTCACCTTGGTGAATTTGCGCGGCGTAGGCGAGACAGGCGCGGCCTTCTTGATTCCTACTTATCTCTTTCTCGCCTGCATGGGCATTGCATTAACAATCGGCATAGCAAAGATGATAGGAAGTGGCGGTCATCCCACTCCGGTCGTGCATCCGCCAGCTGCGCATGCCGTTGCAACATTCAGCCTCTGGCTCCTGTTACGGTCTTACGCGAGCGGCTGCACAGCGCTTACAGGCGTGGAAGCGGTAAGCAATGGCGTAGGAGCATTTCGCGACGACCGCACCAAGAACGCTCGCCAAACATTGGGCCTGATCATCCTGGCGCTGGGCATTATGCTGGCCGGCATTGCTGTCCTGGTGAAAGCCTATGGCATTGTGGCTACTGATCCGAATGGCAACCATTACCAGAGCGTTCTTTCCATGCTGTTCGGAGCGATCCTAGGACGAGGCATTTTCTACTACGTAGCAATTGGCTCAGTGTTGCTGGTCCTGACCTTATCGGCGAATACGGCTTTTGCTGACTTCCCGCGAGTTTGCCACTTTGTTGCAGAGGACGGTTACTTGCCGAATGCGTTTGCCAATCGGGGGCGGCGCCTTGTGTACTCGGAAGGCGTGATTGTTTTGGCGGTCGTTACTGCTGCCCTTCTCATCGGATTTGGTGGCATTACCGACAAGCTCATTCCACTATTTGCCGTGGGAGCTTTCCTTGCCTTTACTATGTCTCAAGCCGGCATGGTGGCGCACTGGAAGCGGGAGGGCGGCAAGGGTGCAACACAATCCATGTTCCTGAATTTAGCGGGCGCTATCGTAACCGGGATAACAGTGCTGCTGGTGATCGTTGCAAAATTCGCCGAAGGGGCCTGGATTACGGTACTTGCGATTCCTGCCCTGATAGCCATGATGTACGGCGTCCGCAGGCATTACGACAAGCTCAAAAAGGAGGTTGACACCAGCACGCCTTTGAACATGCAACTGCCCGGGACGCCAATCCTGGTTATTACAATGCAAGGTTGGACACTGGTCAGCAAGCAGGCACTGCGGGTTGCCATGTCACTCTCGAAAGAGATCAAGGTTGTTCATGTCTCCGAAGACAATAATCCGAACGACTTCTGCGATAAGTGGGATGAGTACGTTATCCAGCCAGCTAGAGCAGCAGGCGTACCGGAGCCGGAACTGGTTCACCTCCATTCGCCTTACCGCCTGGTAGTAACGCCGATAGTCGACTACGTCAAGCGCCTGGCTGCGGAGAACTCCGACAAGCGAATCATCACTGTGATTCCTGAGTTGATTGAGCGCCGCTGGTTTCTATGGTTGCTTCATACGCAAAGAGCCGAAATACTCAAAGGCCGATTACTGATGGAAGGCAATGACCGGGTGTCGGTCCTGAACATTCCCTGGTATTTAAAATCGGCTTAGAGCAAGGCGGCAATTTCAGTCAATTGGTTCGGGCGGATGGGTTGCAAGATCGTACGTCTTACCGTCAAATG
>CAXTWQ010000015.1:0-5666 GCA_964248065.1 uncultured Bryobacteraceae bacterium
GTTTCGAGTGAAGTGGCCATGCTGACGGTAGGTTCTGGTCCTTCGCAGC
Source organism: uncultured Bryobacteraceae bacterium (assembly GCA_964248065.1). Taxonomy (GTDB): domain Bacteria; phylum Acidobacteriota; class Terriglobia; order Bryobacterales; family Bryobacteraceae; genus Bog-105. The sequence goes on from CAXTWQ010000015.1 coordinate 50, forward strand.
AACTGAATGATTTGCGTTCAGAAGGCGATGCGCTCCTTGGAAACGCCACAAGCGTCATCGATGCTCCTGATGTGCTTTCCACTGGAGCCCAAACTCTGCGCATCAAGTTGATTCCGCGCGAGCGTAAGTTGGTGGGGAGAATTATCGCCAGTCAGGATTCGCCTGACAATGCAAGCGCTCTTCCCTTTGTCGTTAGCCTGACTAGGAATAGCGAGGCTTAGGTGAGAGTGCATGCCCGACAGGATGACAATTGCCGCCAACACGCCATATGATTCGAAGGCTCGTCGCCTGATCGTTCGGCAGGAACTCAGTCCGACCCAACCATCTCTCCGGTCAAAACATCGACCACGATTGCGGCCGCGATTCGCGAGTCGGCACGCGTCGAGCAGTTGGTGGGGCACCCCTCGGGGACGCTTCGTCCTTCTACGGCCCATGGAGATTCTCTACGAGGGCTGGTTTGAATAGCAAGGATTCGTTCATCGAGAACCGATTCAGCTGAACCGTTTGGTGATTGAGGAGGGAAGAATGAAGCGGAAATGGATTTTCGCGGGTCTGCTCTGCGCGGCAGCCGCGTATGCGCAAATGAGTCAACTCAATGACAACTTCATGCAAAGGATGTCGGCCAACATGACGCGAATGGATCGTTGTATGGCTACTGCCCCGATGAACGGCAATGTCGACCATGCCTTTGCGACCATGATGCTCCCGCATCATCAAGGAGCAATCGACATGGCGAAGGCGGAGCTGAGTTATGGGAAAGATCCGGTCATGCGTCGGCTGGCGCAGGAAATCATTGTCGACCAGCAGTCGGAGATCGATGCCATGAACCTCTGGCTTGAAAAGAACGCTTCCTCTACCGGGAGGGAGAAGTAAAATCATGCGCCTTTACGCCGCATTATTGCTTGCGGGTATCCCTGCAGCGGCCACAGCCCAGACCGGAGACCGTGTTTATACTGCCGATCAGACATCCAACACAATTTCGGTCATCGACCCCGACACCAACAAATTTCTCGGTACGATTCCACTTGGACAAGATGTACTCGCGGCCCTGAGCCCGCTCTACCACGGCGAGTTGCTCGTGCACGGTCTTGGCTTCTCGCCCGATCGCAAGACGCTCGCAGTCGTCTCTATCGGTTCCAATTCTGTCACGCTGATTGACACCGGGACCAACACCATCAAGGGCAAGGTCTACGTTGGACGCTCTCCGCATGAAGCGTTCTTCCGTCCGGGCGGCCGCGAGCTGTGGATTGCGGTGCGCGGCGAAGACTACGTGAGCGTGGTCGACCCTATTCAGAAAAGAGAAGTTCGTCGCATCCAGACTGCCAACGGTCCCGGCATGGTGCTCTTTCGTCCAGATGGAAAATACGCATTCGTACCTTCCAGCTTTACGCCCGAGATGGATGTGATCGAAACTGCCACTTATCAGGTGGTCGCACGGGTTCCGCAGGCGAGCCCGTTTTCGCCCAATCTCGCAGTCGACCAAGACGAAGTTTGGATCACTCTCAAAGACTCAGGCGAGACGCAGATTTACAGCGCCAAACCACCATTCCAAACTCTGGCTACGCTGGCGACCGGTCCTATCTCAAATCATGTCACGTTCGTTACGAACCGCGCCGGGCGATTTGCGTACGTGTCCGTTGGTGGCACTGATCAGGTGTTGGTCTACCACCGCAATGGTGCGAACCCTAAGCTGATCGCGACGGTCAAGACGGGCGACGTTCCGCATGGCATCTGGGGATCTGGCGACGGTCGCCGCGTATATGTGGGCCTTGAGAACGGTGACTCTGTCCAAGCCATTGATGCACTCACAAACAAAGTGATCGCGACGATCCCGGTCGGGCAACTACCACAGGCGCTCGTCTATGTTCCGGGCACCTCCGCAGTGCCAGGCGATATGACAAATCTAAAGCCGCTGAGCGCAGAAATCGATGCCGCGCATCTTGAGTTGGTCCCGCCGAGGAGCGGCTCAATGGCTCACGCCAGCATTGCCATCAATTCGCTTGGTCTGATTGACAATCTGCAGATTGCCGCTACAGGACTTGAGCCGGGGAAGAAGTATCGGCTAGTGCTGGTAGGAAATGGCGAGAGTGAGGACTTGATCAAACTGAGAGCCGGCATCGGGGGAGTGGCTATTGTGCAGGCTCTCGGCCCTTTGAAGCGCGCCGTTGCTGGATCGCATAGCGTACCCGCCATGAAGCTTGAGCTTCGGTCCGATGACACCGGCGACGTTGTGCTTCATCAGGCGAGCGAATAGCTATCCGAGAGCTGGCTAAATACACAGCGAAGGGCTATTACGACTCGAGCCTCCAGAGATTCGCGCCTAGTTGCGCCTTTGCAATCCGTTTTCACGAAACTCAGCGCAGAAATACCCTTGATGAACATTCTTCTTTTCAGGAATTACCGACACTCCTCAACATTCTTATGGCTGCGGGTTGCCGCAATCGGATCTTTAGTTCTCTTACGTCGTCGAGCTTCGGGTCTTCCAAGGCTTTATTGAGAGCGAAGATCCGCCCTGAAACCGTAGTGTAGATCAATCCACTTGGACGTAAAGTCGGCGTCTCACTCCTATGCGATCGCTCTAGTTGGCGAGCGTGCAGACGCGATGCGCGTTCTATACGACATGCTGTTCTTTCCTGAGCAGTGAATGGTACCTGCAGGAATCAGGAATGGTCGTGCTTGCGTGCCGGAAAGCGGTTCACATAGACGTCGGCCGGAAAGGGCGCGCCGCCACTCTGAGCGTTTTCTAAAGCAGCAATGAATGCCTGCCGATTCACGTGCTCTTTGAATCCCAAGTAGACGCAAGCGTCTTCTCCTGCGTCGAGGGTGTAATAGCTTTCATCCTGCGTGTAGTGCATTCCGAAATGCTTCTGGATGTACTCGGTCACAGGGCGGACTTGGAGTGAGAGATTGCCGCCGCCCATGGTGTCGAGAAAATCGAAGCGGATCGGAAACTCGGTTCCAAAGCGCGCATGGACAGCATTCCCCAGCAGAGCCACCGGTTCGTCATATACAAGGTTCTGCGAGGGAATCTCGACGCCATGTTTGCCAAACCCCAGTATCAGGCTGTTCTCTTCCGGTACGCAGTCAAAGCACCAGGCGTAATTGGGAGGACCATCCGGAAGGTCGCGCACACGCGGCGCATCCATTGGCCGCCCCACGGCCCCGGATCGAAGAACGGCACTACGCGGAACGGACGTGTAACAGTAAGTGCCAAGCCGCGGCGCAATGCATCTCCGGAAATCAGCTTCGGCTCAGCGGAATCGTTCGTGTCAAGGAGAAAATCGATGCCGGGCAGTAGCAATTGCTTGAGCTGATCTGCCATACGCCAATCGACGAAGTAGCCGCGCTTATACAGCGTAGCCGCCGAACTTCCGGCGTCGTGCATTCGTATACTTCCTGCCACTCCAGCCCGCTGCCTGCGCTGAATCTCCCATCGGGCCAGGTTCGCATAGACAAGAACGGCGTAGTTAGGTTCGATCAACGCCGCACCGGTGCCGACCACAATGCATTGCTCTTGCGTGCCGCTGCGGAGCTTGTTCCTCATCTCAGACACGCGCTCTGTCCATCAGTTCTTCAGCGAAAAGCTTGTGATGCGACCGAATACGCGATCTGCTGTCAACTCGTGCGCAAGCAGGGTCTCAATCGTGGCGGAAGGGAGAAAGCAATCGGAGGCTCTCATTATTCGAAAATTCGGAAATGCTTGACGCAACGAGCGCACCAAATCGTCTTCGAAGACTCCCGGATAGCATTCGATGCAGAGTACACCAGTTTTCGGGAAAGCCGTTGCGAGGCGACTCCAGATATCCTTCCAGCCGACACCGCATTCATCGAACTCCTGACTTACTTGAACAACTGGGAACTTGTCATAAGAGTTCATGTCTGCTCCTCAAAAAGTGGAGTGACTCCGAGGAGAGCAGCGTCGCGGCAGTGCTGCATCCGAACGACCTCCACTCTTCCCCACGGTGTCCAGGAGTCTTGCTGCAGGTGAGTGCGAATCGTTTGCAGGATTGGAAAATGGCTGTTGAGCAAGCCGCCACCGATGATTAGTCGATCCGGATCGTACGCATGCACGAGAGACGTTGCACAAGCAGCCCAGGTCTGCAGGCAGAAACTACGAACCTCAACTGCTACGGGGGTCCCCAGCATCAGCCAGATGAAATAAAGCGGGAAAATCGATTTGAGGAAGAGCGCGTAACGCACTGCTTTCAAAACTTGGCCAGCTTGTGCAAACGGCAGGAAGGGCGAAGGTAGAAGCTTGCGCCTCGTAACAACCAATCCCGCCGCATGAACATTTGTGGCGACTTCCTGGAATTTTGAGATGTCCGCCCAGGATGCCTGCTTGCGAGTGTTTCCCCCGCAGGCACCTTCCTTCTATGACGGCCGCTGAGCCAATGCCTGTGCCGAGAGTCATCAGGACAACATTGTCCGTGCCGCGCGCCGCCCCCGCATAACGCTCGCCGAGTAATGCAAGCCGGACGTCATTCTCGATTCGAAATGGCAGACCCAACTCACGTTCTGTCCATTGTGGTAGATCTATAGCGGCTCCATCCTCATACTTTCCATTGGTGGACGTAATCGATCCAGTTCGGTGGTCAGTCAAACCGCAAAAGCCCATTCCCAACCCATTGAAGTCGCTTCCATAGTTGTTCATGAAAGCGAGGAGATGACCCGTGACCTCATGTAAGACGTCGGCCAGAAGGGTACCCTCGCCCGTATGTAACGTTACAGCTTCAAGGATCTGGTCGCCTTGCACCGCTGCACAGCGGACGTGTGTACCGCCAAATTCAATGGCCAGGTATTTACGAAAATCGTGCGGAGGTACTCTGATTTCAGCCATGTTGCCTGCCTAAGTTGGAAGCGCTTTAATCATTTTTGCTAGCATTCCCCTGCCAGCTGCAAGTTTCGGGAACCGCGGATGTGTTCGTAAAGATCTTTCGCCAGGCCGCTTGAGTCTACATACAAATCTTTGAAGTTCAAGCATACGCTCTCGAATGCTTTGTCTACCCTCACCTCAGCAGCGGTGAAACCTTAGCAAGAACTGACTCTTATAGAATCAAGGCGGGAGATCGAGAGAACATGGCGAGCACAGGAGCAGGTCTTGAGGGAGTGGTTGCTACTTCCTCCCAGATCTGTTTCATCGATGGTGATCAGGGTGTACTGAGCTACTACGGCTATAACGTACAGACCCTGGCGGAACACGCAACTTTCGAAGAGACAATCTACCTGCTTTGGAATGGCAAGCTGCCTGCGGAAAAGCAGCTAAGCGAGTTGAAGGGGTCGCTGGTTGCGGAACGAAAGCTCCCGGAACAGGTAATTGCCTTCCTGAAGAATGCACCAGAAGGTGCGTTGCCGATGGATGTTGTTCGTACTGCCGTATCGATGCTGAGCCTGTACGATAGCGAAGCTCGGGATAACTCTGCTGACGCAAACATTCGTAAAGCAGTCCGGCTGATGGCTCGCATTGCGACTATCGTGACCAGCTATGATCGCTTGCGCAAGAAGCAGGAAGTTGTAGAGGGCGACGCACAACTGGGCTACGCGGCAAACTTTCTCTATACCCTGACTGGCAAGAAGCCGGACGATGTGATGGAGCGCGTGTTCGACATCGCTCTTATTC
>CAXTWQ010000015.1:5676-15161 GCA_964248065.1 uncultured Bryobacteraceae bacterium
AGTTAAACGCTTCTACGTTCGCGGCACGGGTAACAGCGGCGACTCTGTCCGATATTTATTCTGCTGTCACCTCCGCTATTGGCGCGCTCAAAGGACCATTGCATGGTGGAGCAAACGAAGATGTCATTCGATTACTGCTCTCCACCAGTTCACCGGATGATGCCGTGCGCAAAGTGAAAGAGCTGCTGGATAACAAGGTGAAGATAGCTGGTTTCGGACATCGTGTCTATAAGACATTGGACCCTCGCGCTATTCACCTGAAGCGGCTGAGCCAGGAATTGGGCGAACGCACCGGCCATGGCGAATTGTTCGAGAAGTCGGCGCGCGTGGAAGAGACAGTACATCAGTTGAAGAAGCTGAACGCCAATGTGGATTTCTACTCTGCTTCCACTTACTATTCGCTTGGGATTCCGGTAGACTTGTTCACTCCAATCTTCGCAGTCAGCCGCATGTCGGGATGGACGGCTCACATTCTGGAGCAGTATCGGAACAACCGACTGATTCGCCCGCGGGCCGATTACACTGGGCTGCCAGATGGCCAGCAGTGGAAGGCCATAGGGCAGCGCTCCTGACCGTTGGCCGATGCACGAACTGAGTTTCTTCCGCAATCATCTGGACGTGATTGGTGAGCGTCTGGCAACCCGCGGGTTTCACCTGGATGCCGAAGCGTTCCGAGTCCTCGACGGACAGCGACGTCATTTAGTAACTGAGACCGAGCAGCTAAAAGCTGAGCGCAATACGGCGACGGCTGAAATAGGCAAACTTCGAAAAGCTGGCGAAGATACTGCCGAGCGTCAGGCGCAGGTACGCGCAATGGGTGAACGCATTGGTGAGATAGATGCGCAAGTCGCAACCGTAGATGGTGACTTTCGCGATTACCTAGCACGCGTGCCCAATCTGCCGGCTGAGGACGTTCCAGTAGGCAAAGACGAGAGCGCCAACGTAGAAATACATCGTTGGGGCAAGCCGCACGACTTTGATTATTCGCCTCAGCCGCACTGGGAACTCGGCGCAAAATTGGGGATTCTGGACCTGGAACGCGCTGCCAAAATAACGGGAGCGCGGTTCGCGGTGTATTGGAACTTGGGAGCGAAACTCGAGCGGGCGCTTGCCAATTTCATGCTTGATCTGCATACGCGCGAGCACGGTTATACGGAAGTGCTGCCGCCGGTTCTGGTGAACTCAGCCAGCCTGTATGGGACGGGGCAGCTGCCTAAGTTTGCTGAAGATCTCTTTCGCTGCGAAGGCCATGACTTCTGGCTCGCGCCTACTGCGGAAGTACCGGTCACCAATCTATTGCGGGATGAGACCCTGAATGCAGATGCTCTACCCGTTTCACTCTGTGCCTATACGTCCTGCTTTCGGAGTGAGGCCGGCTCGTATGGACGTGATGTTCGCGGCATCATCCGCCAGCATCAATTTCAAAAAGTGGAGCTGGTAAAGTTCGCTCTTCCCGAGGGGAGCAACAAGGAGCATGAGCAACTGACGCGCCATGCGGAACTAGTTCTTGAAAAGTTGAATCAGTTCAGCCAAAACATACGATCTGGAAGTCTGGCTGCCGAGTCAAAACGGCTACAAAGAAATCTCCTCCTGCTCGAATTTTCAGGCGTTTCAGGCACGGCGCGCACAAATTCGGTTTAAGGGCGGCAAGGGAAAAGCGGAGTTCGTGCACACCATCAACGGAAGCGGCCTGGCAGTAGGCCGAACGTGGGTTGCCATTATTGAGAACTATCAGCAAGCCGACGGCAGCGTGCTGGTGCCTGAAGTTCTACAGCCTTATTTGCAGACCGACCGGATTGAGCCAGGCAAGCACCAGCCATTTTGATCAGCAATCATTGACTGCTTCTGTTTGAAACAGAAGGTGCCTCGTTATCGGGAACAATGGGCAGCAACACCGAGCTTGCCGCATCGCTTGAACGGAAAATAGTCTCCGTCGCTTTCCGGTAGTCGCCTGGCGCTGCAAAGAAAATGTTGGAGACGTAGGTCTGCGGATTGCGATCGTACAGCGGGAACCAACTCGACTGAATCTGCACCATGATTCGATGACCTGGTTCAAAGACATGATTGGTGGTCGGCAGGCCAAACTGGTAATGCTGTGTGCCAGCAGCAATAGCGGAAGGCACTTCAAAACTGCTGCGATAGCGACCTCGGAAGATGTCCATCGAAATCGGCAACTGATAGCCGCCCATCTCAGGGTTGTCGGGCATTTGGGCGGGATAAACATCAATCAATTTCACAACCCAGTCAGCGTCGGAGCCTGTGGTTGCTGCAAAGAGATCGGCGATCGGGGCACCGCTGATACGTAGCGCCTTGTCCAGAACGGGAGTTTCATATATCAGCACGTCGGGCCGGTCAGCCAGGAAGCGCTGATCCTGCACCAGCCAAGTGCGCCAACGCTCTCCATCACCGAAGCTGACGGGCCGCGCGATATACGGAACAGGCCGGGCAGGATCAGAAACATAGCTGTCTGCGGCCTGGCCCTGTTCAGCGGGCTTGGTGAAACTCAGGCTGGCATTCGATTGCAGATAAAGCGGCTTTAAGGGTGACGCGCAATCCCCTTGACAGGCTAACGGCCAACTGCCCAAGCGGTCCCAGTGATTCTCTCCGGTGTTGTAGATGAACACGTGTGGAGTTTCGGCCTTCGGCGCATTGTCTTTCAGGTATTGATCGAAAAACGGCTTCAGTACATCGCGACGGAACTGCAAAGCCGTATCGCCGTTCCACTTGAATGGCCCAAGCTGATCACCGCCATAGTTGACCTGGCTATGCCGCCACGGGCCCATCACAAGATAGTTGTGGTCAGCTTGGCCCTTAGCTTTCAATGCAAGATAACTGTGAATGGCGCCCCACATGTCTTCCTGATCCCACAAGCCCTGCACCCACATGGTCGGCACTGCTGCAGGATGTTGGGCCACAAGTTTGTCCAGTGCCTGCCCTTGCCAGAACTCGTCATAGGAGGGGTGCTCGGTCATCCGCTGAACCCATGGAAGCTTATCAAGCCCGTGCGCCCGGGCATACTCGCCAGCCGAACCGAAACGCCGGAAAGCATCATAGTCGTCGTAAGCATCGCGCGTTACTGCCTCCCCTGCTCCTCGTGCGCTGGTCTGGCTTGCAACATAATCGAAGTTGGTCTGCCGGAAAGCACCGTAGTGGAACCAATCGTCACCCATCCAGCCGTCGACCATAGGACTTTCAGGAGCTGCCACCTTTAGCGCAGGATGCGGATTTAACAAAGCCATTACGACCGTGAACCCTTCGTACGAAGAGCCGATCATCCCAACTCGCCCATTGGACTCCGGGGTGTTCTTCACCAGCCAATCAATAGTGTCGTAAGCATCGGTAACGTGGTCGGTTGCTGCTTTGTTCAAAGGCCCACGCACAGGTCGCGTCATCACGTACGCTCCTTCTGAACCATACTTGCCGCGTACGTCCTGGAAAACCCGGATGTAACCGTCAGCAGCGAAGACCTCATCGCCTTGTGGCAAAGTCGCGACCACGCTGGGGCTGTCGTGGCGCGCTGCACGTTTCGCCGCATTGTACGGCGTTCGCGTCAGCAGCATCGGGGCGTGTGCCGCACCCTTGGGAATCACGATCACCGTGTAGAGCTTGACCCCATCGCGCATGGGAATCATCACCTCACGCTTGGAATAGTCGTAGCCAAGCTGAGCGGCTTTGAAGGCGCTTGGAATATCGCCCTCGGCCGGGCGCACCTGCTCGGTATCCTTCGCCGGAGTCTTGCTGGTCTGAGCCGTGAGCGTTTGGAGGAAGAGCGCTGCCGCGATAAGACACAGTTTTCCCCTGCGGTATCGCCATATGATTGCCATTAGGCAAATTGTACGAAAGCGGTGGAGATGTGGCTTGCAAACTCTAACGCAAAGCGTTCTCCAGCTCTTCCAATCGCCGCTTCAGATCATCCACTTCTGTACGCAATTGCTGAACCGTTTCTTCCAGATTTGCTGAGCGTGAACCGACAGTCGCTTGCTCAGCCGGCTCGGCAACGACCGGCTCGCCGGAAAGAAGGTGAGCGTACCGAGCTTCCTTCTGCCCGGGTTGACGCCCCATCTTTGTCACCAGGGGACTGTTCGGCCATTGGCTCATTTTCTCCAGGACGCGTTCAGTTTCGGATAAGTCGGCGAAGGAATACATCCGCTCACTGCGGTCCTTGATTTCGCCGAGTGTTTGCGGACCGCGCAGCAGCAGCACCGAGAGAACAGCAAGTTCGCGGCGGCCCAGATTTAGCGTTTCTGAGATGCGTTGGCCGAACTTAGTTACTCGGCTGACCCCGCTAATCACAGTGGCAAAACCCTTCTCCCGCAGGCTTTCCAGCGCGCTCCTCACTATTTCTTCATCGAACTGGACGGTCGGCTCACGATTCGACTTCTGATTACATGCATTGATCAATGCATTCAGGGACAACGGATAGTACTCAGGCGTGGTCCCTTCTTTTTCGATAAGAGATCCAAGTACACGAACCTCGACGGAGTTCAATAGCATGGGCGTTAAGAGCAGACCCTCAAAGTGTAGAACGTACCTACGGGTTTTAGGGTTGGTTCCCGGGAGAGAATAGGATCGGCAAATCAGTGAACAATCTTCTCGTAATGAAGTTTGGCGGCACCAGCATGGGCAGCGCCAAACGAATGCAGGTGGCGGCCGAGATAATCTCGGAGCAAAGTAAACTCCGTCCGGTAGTAGTGGTTGTTTCGGCCATGTCGAAGGTAACGGACCTGCTGCTGGAGACACTGCACCATGCAGAGCTAGGCGACCATACAGCGGTGGAAGCCAGCATTACTGCTCTATTGGAGAGGCACTTGCTGGCATGTGCCGAGCTGTTCACGGTGGCATCCGGCACCGGTGCGTTTCAAGAACAAGCTTGGACCGCGGTGGAATCGTTGGTGGCCGAACTTAAACGCATCACGAACGGCATCTCCATGCTTCGTGAGCGTCCGCCGCGCTCGGTTGATGAGGCACTGTCTGTTGGCGAGCGCTTGTCCGCAGCCCTGCTGGCGACCATGCTTACCGCAACTGGAACGCGTGCGGAGTCAGTGAATGCTGCCGACGTAATTGTGACCGATGCGGTATTTGGAAATGCATCTCCGCAGGCAGAACCGACTCGGCAACGATGCGACTGGAGACTAAGGCCGCTTCTCTCAGCAAAGATAGTTCCGATTGTGACCGGCTTTAACGGAGCCACTGAGGACGGCCGTCCGACAACATTGGGCCGGGGCGGGTCTGACTTCTCGGCCTCCATTCTCGCTGCTGCCCTGGAAGCGGCCGAGCTTTGGATCTGGACCGACGTGGATGGAATTATGACGGCCGACCCTCGACTGGTTTCCGATGTGGCCGTTCTCGACCAGGTAACGTACGCTGAAGCTGCCGAGCTTGCCTACAACGGCGCCAAAGTACTTCACCCCAGGACGTTGGCGCCGCTTGCCGAAAAACACATTCCGGTCTGGAGCAAGAACAGCTTCGCATTAGATAAGCCCGGCACTCGCATTGTCAGCAGCTTTGATGAACCCAAGGGCGTACGAGCAGTCACGTCGATGTCGGACGTAGTGCTTATTTCAATGGAACCAGCCAGTGCCGTGCTGAGCGGCACACGAGTGATGGCCCGTTCTTTAGATGCTCTGGCGCTGGCCAACGTGGAGGTGCTTGTGTTCAGCAGTTCCAGCTATCGGCAGAGCTTCTGCTTTCTGATCCGCAAACAGGATTTAAATGCTGCTCTCGGGGCTCTAGGAGCCAATCTGTCCATAGAGTTGGCACACGGATACGTAAAGCCGATCGAAGTAGATGAGAACGTGGGATTGCTGGCGGTTGTGGGTGAGGGCATGCGCGGGTTGCCCGGTCTGGCGGGCCGGGTGTTCACTGCAATCTCGCGCGAGCGCATCAACATCATTGCTATTGCGCAAGGTTCGAACGAGATAACGATCGGAATCGTGGTACGACTGGATGGGCTGGAACGTGCCGTAAAAGCAGTGCATGAAGAGTGCCATCTGGGGCAGCCCCATCTCGCTTCTCAATTGCAGTAAGGCGTCAGGCGTGTGCGCTTAGAATGCGCAGGCAGAACGGGATGCTCTCCCCTTCAAACTCAGTCGCTAACAGATCGGCGATCTCGTCTAGATTGCGTTGCGCGAAAGCTACGATCGACGGACCAGCGCCGCTGAGGCATACCCCGAGCAGGTCCGGATGCTGCAGGGCAAGCGTCCGTTGCAGACCGGGAACTAAATGCTGGCGGTAAGGCTGATGCAGACGGTCAATCAGGGCTTCACGAAGCAGCGAGTAATCCCGCGACTGAATGGAATGCAGCAACAGACCGAGACGCTGGAGATTGAAAACAGCATCGTCACGCAGAACACTTTCCGGCAGCACTTGACGGGAATGGATGGTGGACAGCGCGTACTCGGGAGTTAGAACAAGAAACTTGAGTTCATCCGGCCAGGTGGTGCGTACGGCTGTAACGGAGCGGTCTGGCAATTGGCAGCTGCAGGTAAGGCCGCCGAGCAGCGCAGCGGCAATGTTGTCCGGATGATTCTCCAACGCACAAGCGGCATTCAACAAGCCCTGAGAAGAGAGCGGGCCGGCAACGAGTTCGAACAGCCGTAAGCCAGCTACTGTCGCAGCAGCACTGCTGCCCAGGCCAGACTTCATGGGAATTTGCGAATCAACCGTCACGTGCAGCGAAGGAAAAGGCGCGCCGCCCTGGTTAGCAAGAAACCGGAACGCGCGCTCGATGTAGTTTTCGCCATCGAGCGGCTGATTGCAAAATTTAAACTGCAGCTGACCACTGCCTGCAACAGTGTTCACCCGAAGATGAAGATACAGCTGAACGGCCACGGCCAGCGTGTCAAAGCCGGGGCCAAGGTTTGCAATCGAAGCCGGAACCTTAATCTCGACATCATCCAGTGGAGACCCAATCATGCAGGGTGTTGCGCGTGGTGCTTAATGATGTACTCGGTATCTTTCAGAACGTGGCCGGTTAGTACAGCAACAACCCTGGCGTCGCGACCAAGCCGATTGCTTTCCGTCAATTTGCGGATTCCCGCCAGCGTTGTGGCAGACGCAGGCTCGCACCCGATGCCATCCCGCCCGATCACGCGTTTGGCTTCGCCGATCTCCTCATCGGTCACGTCCATTACGAGTCCGTCCGTCATATGAATAGCCTCGATCGCCTTTCGCCAGGACCGCGGATTACCGATGCGGATCGCTGTCGCGACAGTTTCGGGATAGGCGACGGCTTCCAGTTCAAGATCGCCGGCGGCCCACATGCGGGAGAGCGGATTGGCACCTTCAGCCTGCACAATCACCAGACGCGGAAGCTTCTCGATGAATCCGAACTCTCTCAGTTCCCGCAGGGCTTTGCCGAAAGCAGATGAATTCCCCAGGTTGCCTCCGGGTACTACCAGGTAGTCAGGCGCCTGCCAGCCACACTGCTCCAGCAGTTCGTATATGGCGGTCTTCTGGCCTTCGATGCGAAACGGATTGATGGAATTAAGAAAGTAGAGAGACGGGTCGGCTGTGTCGAGCAGCGAGTTGAGTGCGTCATCGAAGCTGCCATCGATCTGCACAATCTCAGCGCCATAATCCAGAGCCTGCGCTAGTTTATTGGCAGATGCCTGGCCAGCAGGCAGGTAAACACGCGCAGTCATGTCGCCTCGGGCCGCGTAGGCTGCCAGGGCGGCAGCAGTGTTCCCGGTTGAGGCGCAAGCAACGGTGTTAGACCCGACATGCTTTGCTTCTGTCATGCCGGCAGTCATGCCCAGATCTTTAAAGGAGCCAGTCGGGTTCCAACCAAGATGCTTGAATTGCAGGTCGCGTAACCCGGCCCAAGCTGCTGAACGGGCTCCGCGAACAAGGGGAATGTTGCCCTCGCCTAATGTCACTGCTTCTTGCGGGTAAGGAGGCAGAACTTCACGAAATCGCCACACGCCGCTCACATCTTCAGCAGTCCATGAAAGGCGCCGCTGTAACCAAATCTTCTTGAGCTGATCCGGTTCAGCGGGTAGCGAACCAACAACTACTTCCAGCAAATCGCCGCAGCAGGGACAAGCTAAAGCTCGATCATGCAGATCCAGTGTCGCTCCGCAATCACGAGCGCTGCATCGAAGATGAAACATCAAAGGCTAACCAAGCGAAGAACGGAGCACATCTAAACTAATTTTCTCTACGGTAACATTCGCGGATACATACTCTTTTCAGATCAGGTACGGGATACTGACAGTGTTCCCGCCTGTTCCATGGAGATTAACCAGAAGTCCGTCAACAGCCTTAAGGTGGTGGTCGCAACCACTGTGGCACTCTCATTTATCAGCTACTGGCGAGGCGCAGCTATTGTTCTAAGCGATCTGGCTTCGTCGATGTTTTATGCAGGTGGCATTGCCGAGCAGGCCATCGGCAAGTCGGCTGCCTGGTATGTGCTGGGCGTCATGATTTTCAGCTTCGCGGTACGAGCCGTTTACATGGAGAGCTGCGGCATGTTCGTACGCGGTGGCGTGTACGTAGTTGTGCGCGACAGCATGGGCCCGATTATGGCGCGCTTATCGGTTTCAGCGCTGGTGTTTGACTACATCCTGACCGGGCCTATCAGCGCGGTGAGTGCCGGCCAGTACCTCGGAAGATTGATAGCCGAGTTACTCGGATACGTGCATATCCACTTCACGATGAGCCCAAACGCCTTTGCGGCGATCTTCAGCGTCGTTGTGACCGTGTACTTTTGGCGCAGTAACATTCGCGGGTTAGAGGAATCCAGTGGTGCGGCATTAAAGATCATGCAGATTACCACGGTGATGGTAGTGATTCTGCTGATCTGGTGCCCGCTGACTATCGTGCTGCAAGGCAAGTGGACGCTGCCACCATCGCCCATACCGAGCCACATTACGCTCACCAATGAATCCCTCGGCTGGTTCAAAGGAACAAGCTGGCCGACGATTCCCATTATGGTGGTGATCATTGCCTTTGGCCACTCGCTGCTTTCCATGAGCGGCTTTGAAACGCTGGCGCAGGTGTATCGCGAGATTGCATCGCCGAAGTTGAAGAATCTCAAGATTGCCGGAAACATCGTTTGTTACTACGCGATTGTCTCGACTGGCGTAATTACGCTGTTTGCAGTCATGATCATTCCCGATGCCGAGCGCAAGCAGTACGTCGACAACCTGATTGGCGGACTGGCAATGAACCTTGCCGGCCCGACACTGTTACGGCTTGTCTTTCACATCTTCGTGGTGGTTGTGGGTGTTCTGATTCTCTCCGGTGCAGTGAACACATCCCTGATAGGTGCTAATGGCGTTCTCAATCGTGTAGCCGAAGACGGCGTACTTCTCGATTGGTTTCGCAAGCTGCATCCAAAATTTGGGACTACTTTTCACATCATTAACATCATTACGGCTCTACAGATCGTCACCATCGTTCTAAGCGGAGGCGATGTGTACCTTCTAGGCGAAGCTTATGCGTTCGGGGTTGTCTGGAGCTTCGCTTTCAAAGCGCTTGGAGTG
>CAXTWQ010000015.1:15171-62632 GCA_964248065.1 uncultured Bryobacteraceae bacterium
TGGTGCTGCGGTTGCAGCGTACAGACCAGGAATACAAGGTGCCTTTCAACATACGTATCGGAACCGTGGAGTTACCGATCGGCCTGACTGCAACGACGCTCATTCTATTGGTGACGGCGGTGGTGAATCTGTTCTCTAAGCAGTACGCAACCATTTACGGCATCTCATTCACGGTCGCGTTTTTTCTCTTGTTTACCATTTCGGAAAACATCAATGCGCGCCGGCATGTATCGAAGCACGATTCCCATCTGGAAGAGTTTAATCTGCAGCAGCAACCGCGTGTAGAAGCTGCAGCGCTACACGCCCGTGCAGGTTGTGTACTGGTAGCGGTACGCAACGCCAATAACATGCAGCATCTGCGGCGCACCTTGCAGAAGACTGACCTCCGGCGGCACGACATTGTCGTAATGACAGTACGCCTGATTGCTCCTGACAGTGAATATGCGCTTACCGGCCAACAGGTATTCGGAGCGGACGAGAGAGAGCTTTTTACTGCCGTGGTAAATGTGGCCGAGAAGGAAGGAAAGCCGGTTGAACTGCTGGTAGTGCCAGCTATCGATCCGTTCACGGCAGTAGTGGAGACTGCGAACAACTTGAGAATCTCAAGACTGGTCACCGGTGTTTCCGTGCGCATGAGTTCGGAAGAGTTGGCCCGCAGAATCGGTCTCGCTTGGGAACAGTTGCCTGAGCCACGCCACGCATTTTCGCTGGAGATTATTACTCCTGACCGTCCCTCGACGTTTGTGAATCTAGGGCCCCACCCACCCCGGCTCTGGCCTGACGATGTCGAAAAGCTACACGATCTTTGGCTGCGGTTAAGCGCAGACGACGCGTTGGGTTCGAAGCTGCATCATCGTGATGTGGTTGGCCTCGCACTGCGCCGACTTGAGGAAGAGCTAAGAGGAGACGATCGGCAGGCCGTAGTTTCCCAGTTGAACAGCCAGCTGCGGGATCATACGCGGCTCTCGTAAACTGCCCGAGCCAAGTCTAACCCTCAGTAAGAAAGCTTTCCCCTTCGGCCGTATTTCGAAAATCGACCTCGGCAGCCTGAAGAATATTTACAGACTCGTCGTGATTCTGCGCGACATAGAGAAGGATGTCAGCGATTGCATCGGTAGCATTGGAGTAGGTGTCACTGGTGCGGCTTCGATATAACTTCACGATCTGTTCGCCACGGCGCTTGCGCTCTCGTAATGTTGCCATTGATGGAAAGACTGCCTGCATGGAAGTCAATTCGATAATACTTCAATTGTCACGGCAGAGGAGAGGTTCCCCCAGCCTGGGAGAAAACCCAGAGTAACTAGGCCAGAGAGCGCTTGTCCTACTGCCGATGAGTAACATGCGTTTTTCGGGCCGGACTGGCGCTATTACGCCCAAGCCTACATTGGCGGCGGTCGTACTGCTTGGACTAACTGCTGCAGTCTGTGCCGCTCAAACAACCTCGCTTTCAGAGGTGTTCCACGACAATGACTTTCAGCTGACCGGGATCAGTGTCGCGAAGAGCGGGCGCTTGTTTGTCAACTACCCTCGATGGTCAGACCGATACGTCAACGCGGTAGTCGAGGTGATGAAAGATGGCTCCGCCAAACCCTTTCCCGACCAGGAGTGGAACCAGTGGAACTCGAAACCTGAAACAGCGGCGACTCACTTTGTATGCGTGCAAAGCGTGGTGGCCGACGGCGGCTCGTTATGGGTGGTTGATCCTGCTGCTCCTTTGCTGGCCTCAGTTGTGCCAAATGGCCCCAAGCTGGTTCAGATCGATCTGGCAACCAACAAAGTGGTACGGGTTCTCTCGTTTGGTCCGGACGTGATTAAACCCGGCAGTTATCTGAACGATGTGCGATTCGATGACAAGCGGCATACCGCCTACATGACCGATAGCGGACCTGGCGGCATTGTGGTGGTGGATTTGCAGTCAGGTAAAGCGCATCGTGCGCTGGATGACATCCCGCAGGCAAAGTTGGAACCCGATGTGCAGATTGTGATCAACG
This sequence comes from uncultured Bryobacteraceae bacterium, assembly GCA_964248065.1. Classification (GTDB taxonomy): domain Bacteria; phylum Acidobacteriota; class Terriglobia; order Bryobacterales; family Bryobacteraceae; genus Bog-105. The sequence goes on from CAXTWQ010000015.1 coordinate 17,163, forward strand.
GCAAGCCTGTGATCGGTCCCGATGGTAAGCCGCCGCAATTCAATTCCGACGGCATTGCGTTGTCACCTGATGGAGAGTACCTCTATTTTCAGGCGGTGACGGCGCGGCATCTGTATAAGGTAAAGACAGCCTTACTGCGAGATCAACCAACTCAAGCGGCACAGGCAGTGGAAACAGTAGCAACGACTTTCCCAACCGACGGTTTGTGGATGAACAGCAAAGGCCAGCTTTATCTCGGCAATCTGCAGAATAACTCCGTGGATCGTTTAGATCCGAACGGCAAAATCTCAACAGTGGTAAAAGATGAGCGCCTGCAGTGGCCTGATACTTTCAGCGAAGGGCCGGATGGCGCAATGTATATCACTGCATCTCATATTCACGAGTCGCCTAGGTACAACAAAGGCCAGAGCACACGAAAGATGCCCTATCAGGCATTTCGTTTCCAGCCTTGAAGATCTGCCGGCTATCAGGCCGACTGCAGTTGAATCTTTTTGCCAGCAAGAGCCAAGTTCTCGCGGACGAAGGTCTCATCCCATAAGTTTGAGTTGATGGCTGAAATTCGTGGGTTCTGCAATACCCAGAGATAAGCTTTCAGCGGTGGCTTCATATCACCAGCAACGACGCGATTGATCTTATCGATACGCCACTGCGGGATCGGCTGTAGAGGCTTGTGATGGGTTGCAACCGCATGGGCTGTCTTCATAGCGATTATGCCGACATCGTTTGCCGTTGCATCAACAATCGCCTGGTCAAGATACCCAGCGTTGATTACGTTGTAGGCAACCATAACCGCATCATAATGGCGGAGCTCATTAGCTTTGCGCAAGATGGCAGCCGGATCATTATGCGATGTGACCCCCAGATATCGAGCCTTGCCGGCTTTCCGGATCGATTGGAATGTCTCGTAAATATGAGGGTTATCCAACTCATCGGCGGTGGCAGCGCCATGCGGGCACATGAGTAAGTCGAAATGATCGGTACCAACGCGGGACAGGCTACCGTTGATCGAATCTTCAATACATTTCCGGAATTGCTGGCTGCCTTCGACAAGGTGAGCATAGTCGGGCATCATCACCGTACTCAGGACACTCCCCGGAAACTGACCCTGCTGACCCGGAAAGTAAGTGATATAGTAACCGGGTTTCTCAGCCAGACTTGTCTGCCTGACTTCGGTTACCCGCTTCATGATGGCCGCTTGCTTATCGGCAGGCAACCCCTTGAAGACTTCGTCGTACATGTGGTTCCGTAAGCGGCCGAACTCACTTACTTTGGTTTGGAGAAATACCTTATTGCGCTTGGCCGACCCACCCAGAAACTTGCCATAAGCAATCTCGCAATCGCCATTACCGTATGCAGGAGCCATGTCCAGGTAATTCAACCCCATCTCCAAGGCCAGCTCCAAATGCTGATAGTTCTGCGAACTAATCGGATCGCCGCCCGAGATGACTTCCGAGACCATAAGGTTGGTTCGGCCCAAGCGGCGGTAAGCCATACCGCTCTGACGGTTGCGCCACTCGGCATTCGGCGTTGCCTCAGTGCTCAGCTTAATTGGCGCACCAGCAGTTACCGGCGCACTGCCTTGAGCGTGACCGGTTGTCTCTGAAATGAGTCCCAAGGCAGCCGTGGTGACTAGCGACTGGTGCAGGAAGGTTCGGCGGGAGTTAGGCGACAAGAATGGTCCCTCAACTTTCTCCTGAATCTTAGCAGGATGAAGCGACAGGCGAAGTTCAACGAAAAGCGAACTGAGGCTTTAGTTCGCAGCGAAAGAGACGTGTTCGGCCAGGGCTAGTCTCCTGTGTGCAGGTGGCCCACGAAAGCAGAAGACTAGGTCCCAACGGGAAAACGATGTTGGTACCGTTAAGCTCGGCTTCGATGCTGGGACCTTCAGCGGTAGGGGGCAGGGTGAACTCCATGCTGGTGCCGAAGATTGCAGGGAATGCTTGCCGGACCAGGTCGGCTTCCATGGTGCGGCTCACTTCTGATTCGACAAGAAACGTCACAGTGTCCGACCAGTTCCTGATGGTGATGTGGATGTAACGTCCCGGATTTGCAATGTTACTTCCCTCAACTTGAGTAAAGACGCACGGCCCGGAGATGCAGGAGCTACGGACGTTGGTGAATTGATTACCGTTGCCTGCGTCGTAGGTGACAGAACGAATGCTGGCACGCCATTTTCCATCCGGTGAACAAACCGGCGAGTCAGCGCAGGGAATGTCACCTTTGTTTTGAACTTCGAAGAATCGTACGATACTGCCGAAGTTGACCGTGCTTAGAGCCTTCACCGTGTAGCGAAGTCTGATATTGGCGATGGTGAGGACTGGGCCGCCATTCGGTTCGGAGCTAGAGGCGCGTTTATTCGGTGTGAGCCGAGCTATGCAGAGGCGGTTGGGATCGAGCGATGGCAGGTCCAGTTTTTGAAAGTCAGGGTGCAAAACCGCAAGAGAGACTTTCTGCCCCGAAGGAAAAGTAACTGGGGGAAAGCGGAAAAAGCCAGAGGCTTTCGTTCGTTCTGTTAAGACTTGTTTGCCGAATGTTGCGGTGACCTTCGCATCGAAAACCGGGACCTGCTTCTGCGGGTCCTGATTTTGCACCAGGACCACACCGGCCAGAGTGACGCCTGGTCGAATCGAAGACAAAAAAGCATAGCGGGCAACAAGTCCAGAAACGATTATGAGGCTGACCACGATCAGCGTGGTGCGCTTGCCTTTTCCAGTCAATTGGGCGTCTCCTCAACCTCCATAGCATGGCAAATGGGTTCTACTTCAATCGCATAGAACTGCTGTGACCAAGCGCGTAGAACGAGGGGAGAAGCTATAGGGTCAGACCTCCCTTTTCAAGTGCGCTGGCCCGTCGAACAACCCGAACATCTCCGCATGCGGAACCAGGCCCATGCGCCCGTACTCGTGTACAAGCATCCGAAACGCCTCAGCAACAGGCCTTGGCTTACGGTCAAGATTGTAAAGACCGCAAGGGTTTACAGTGCCGCGCTTTTCAGCTAATGCGATATCCCAATCGATCTGATCGGTGAGGCTGTACCAGGTGAATCCCAATACCGGAACGCCGTCGCTCCGCATTCGAAGCACGTTCTGGAACTGTTTCCAGAGCCAGCGCGGCCCTTCTTCGGCAACTAGCACGTTCGTTTCCGTATGCATCACTGGCCGGTAGTAACGCTCATAGTAGCCTCTTGTAATGCCGTACCAGCCCATCAGATCCTCCCCTGCACCATCGACCCATCAGGGAGAAGCATACGCTCGTTGCGTCCGTAGTAGTCGTTGCCCATCACTTGGTACCCAGGCGGCTTGCCTGCCAAAAACCAGTTCAATTCGTCTCGTGTCAGCCCGTTATCCAGGCAGAAAAGGGTCATGTTCGAATCAGGCGAATGAGCATAGAGTAGGTCAAGCGAAAGAAAGCGCAAGTCGTTTTCGAGCTTGAGACGGGGATCTGGCGTTGCCCGCATGTCATGCGTGTATTCCGCCGATTCACTTTGAACGAATACTGCATCCGGCCGATGACGAGCAATCCGCTGTGCCGCAAGAATACTGGCTCCCACCAGATGCTTAACTGCCGTTACAAAGGCGCAGTCACTCTTCTGCCTTTCGTTCCAGATACCATCTAGAGCACTGAGTTTTGCACTAACATAGATTTCGTTAACCGGAGTGTAAAAGCGGATCCATGGATAGCGCTGCACAAAGGCCTCTGCAAAATCGGCAAAGTGCAGCGGAAGCTCTGCATTTTGAAAATTGCCGAGCCAGTCTGGAACTCCAAAGTGCAGCAAGTCCATAATGGGGCAATACCTAGCCGCCGTAACTGAGGTAACACCTGATCTGCAAATTCCCAATCGTACTGGCCTGGCCCACGATGCATGGAATAGTAAGGCAGACCATAACGCAGGTATCTCAAGCCTAGGTCGCGGACTAGCTCAAAGTCCTCTCGCCAGCAGTCATAATGCCGGCACTCGGCAAGCAGATCACGGCGCCCATCTTTTGTTTGCGGATAAGAGCACTCGACCCCTGTCGCAAACAAGAATTCGTTCGGGGCTCCGACAGGAAAGCCGCGACTGTCAGGCCCCGCTGATCCGCCATATTGATCGCCGTCTGGTTTGTCGCCCGTAGCTCTTCGGGCAACACCGAGGAAGCTCTTCACACCCATATAGAGGGATGTGGAAGATATCTCTGCAGTAGTTTTAAAGATAGAGGTCCGCTCAGCACTTTACGGAAGCATCAATCCACCAGTGACGTCAAAAATGCCGCCATTGATGAACCGCGCATCGTTAGAAGCCAGGAAAACGTACATGGGCGCCAGCTCAGCCGGCTGGGCCGGACGCTCCATGGGATTGGTCTTGCCAAACTCTTTTACCTTTTCCTCGGGCATGGTTGCAGGAATCAGAGGAGTCCACACAGGCCCGGGCGCTACTGCATTTACGCGAATTCCCTGCTTTAAGGCAAGCTGTGAAAGCGCCTTCGTAAATGTGACGATTGCGCCCTTGGTGCTTGCATAAGCGAGTAAGCTCGAAGTAGGCTTATACGCTTGCACCGAGGCGGTGTTAAGGATGCTTCCCCCCTCTCATTTTGGAAAGAGCGGCTCGGCTGAGATAGAACATCGCGCTGATATTCGTGCGGAAGGTCTTATCCCATTCCTCTGGAGTAAGTTCCTCAATGGTTTCGTGCGACATCTGGAATGCTGCATTATTGACCAGGATGTCAATTGCGCCAAACTCCTTAACAGTTCTATCTATTAATTCCTGACAGTGCGCAGGCTCTTCGATAGAGCCACTAACGGTTACTGCCTTACGACCGGCTTCGCGCACTAACTCAGCACTCTGCTCAGCATCCTGATCTTCGTTGAGGTAGGAGATTAAAACATCGGCACCTTCGCGTGCGAATGCTAATGCAACAGCTCGACCAATACCGCTGTCACCGCCCGTGATCAAAGCCTTCTTGCCTTCCAGGCGGCCAAAGCCCTTGTAAGAGCTTTCACCATGGTCGGGCTTCTCACGCATCTCGGTTTCCTTGCCCGGAGCAGTACTCTGCTTTGACTCTGGGAAGGTTGGCTTAGGCCCTTGTGTTTTAGGATCAGTGGTTGTTTCTACAGGCATTGGATGTCCTCTGCTCTAAAGGACCACTGCAGCGAGAGTAAGTTTCTCCTGCCGGTAATGACACCAGCTAACGACTACACTCCGGCTTTGACAAAGACCCGATCAGCCGCCGCGATGGAAGCGTCCTTCTCCAAAACACGAACCTTTACCGGTTGTAACTCCGATTTCTTCTGCGCCGCGGCTTGAAAGCTAAGAACGTATTGGTTAGTCAAACGCTGCTGGATTTCCTGGAAATAGGGTGCAAAGGAGACAGGTGCGCCAAAGCCAAGATAGTAGGATTCACCGCCGGTTTCGTCCGAAAGTTGCGAAAGGAAATTCTGCCCTATGTTTTGCTGCCAGTAAGAGTGCCCGGCATGCCCCGCGCTTGGATTGTAAATGGTGTATACGATAACACCAGCTTTTTGAGCATCCGAAATTCCACGATTCACATAAGGATTATCAGGAGCATAACCGCCACCCAGCCCTTCGACGCCGCTGCTGATCATTACTACCTCACGCCGCTCAGCGCCAACGGGCCAGTTCTTGATCGCTTCCGATAGCGAATCGTAAGGACTCACATCGGCACCACCGGGGCCTAACACCAAACGGATGGTCTTTGCAGCGGCAGCATGATCACGCGTAAACGATGTAGTCATCTGGTTCGTTCCGTTTCGCATGTAACCAATGGCCACCTCAGTGCTCTGCGGAAGAGCTGTAACAAAGTCCTTCACTGTACTAATTTGAGTATCAAAGCTGGTGCCCGACGAATCGTCAATCAGCAGTAATAACTGCAAAGGACTGCCGCTCGCACCAGCTTTTGTCAGACTGGCTATCTGACATTTCTCTTTGCCCATAGTGACGCCAATGTCGTTTGCCTCAAGAGGCGGAATACTCTTGCCTCGTTTTGGCTCCAGAGTAACTACCATGCTGGTAGTTGTAGCGGGCGCACTGGAGGACTGCTGTGCAACAGCATTGGCGACCGGTGCCAGGCATAAAATTCCAAATACTGCGTAGCTCTTGAGATTCATATAGAAGTTCAATGCGAAGAAGTTCAAATTAGATTAAGGCTGCCGTCTTAGAACAGTGGTGAGAGCCTCGGCCTAGGCTTCGCGCATGAGCAATTCGCTGGACTGACGAAACCAGATGTGTCTCCAATTCCCTTGCCCTAACAGCAGCAGTATGAAACTCTAACGTTCGCCTTCTTGCTCTTTCAGCTATTTGATGCCTTGTTTCCAAAGGCAGTTGCAGGTTGAGTGTTACTTCGCCAGCCGTCCGTACTGGTAATATCTCGGAACCAATTCGAAAAATTGAGTCAAGTCCCGGCCATGTATCGGTAATTATGGGAACACCGCAGGCTGCTGCTTCGAAGAGGCGAACACTCGGGGAGAATCCGGATCGCACCATATCTCGTCGTGTCAGGTTTAAGGTGAAGCTTTGGGAGTTGTACCACTCGCGGTGATCGCTCGCAGGAACATGATCAATGCGGCTGACGTTCGTCGGCCACTCGATGTCTCCGGGGTATTGGGGCCCGGCTACTGCGAAACGTTTATCTTGATTCAGACTTGCAACGTCCAGCAAAAGCTTTTGTAAGACCGGCTGCCGATCCTCGGCGTAAGTACCAAGGTAGGCGAGATCCCAATTAGATTGCTGCGGCTCTGGATAGTAAAGTGTCGGGTCTACGGAACAGTACAATGGCCTCGCGCAAGGCGACTGAAGCTGCTCTTCAAGATAGGTCAGCGTCGGCCCGCCTGTAAAAGAAAGATACAAGTCGTACTTACGAATTAACTGACGAGAAAGATACTCGCACTTACCTGCGCCCAGGTTAGTAAGAGTAACAGGCGTGTCAATATCGTAGAAAGCTTTCAGCCCGGCAGCGGATCGAGTAATCCACTCACCAACCGCAATTCCATCTGGAACATAAGAGCCTACAACTACGAAGTCGGCCTCGCCTATTGTTTGTTGATACTGATCGCGCAACTGCTCGAGACTGCTGTAGAGCCCAATCTGGCAATAAGGAAGGCGCTCAAACTCACGATTGCTGGCGTACCAGGGAACGTCTCGCTCCAGAAAGGTAATACGATGTCCTAGTCTGGCGAACTCCTTCAGGAGCGCGCGATAAGTAGTAGCGTGGCCATTGCCCCAAGTGGAAGTGATAGTCAGACCGAGGAAAACGCCTTGCAACTGTGGCTGGCTCAAACCGGTAACTCCTGACCGGCTCGCACCCGCATGCTTGCTTCCTGCATTGCAGCGTCAACCAGAACGCCTCGCTGAGCATAGGTATGCTCCCGCAGGACCTTGGCACGAGCCGCGTCACCAATGGATCGGGCACGTTCAGCATCAATCGAAGAAGCTAAATGCGAGATCGCTTCCCCGTTCGCTGCCACCAGCACCTCGCGCCCGGGCTCCAGAAAAGTTTCGATACCCTCCCAAGCGTCAGTTACCAGGCAGGTTCCCGATCCAGCGGCTTCGAAGACGCGGGTTGCGGGCGAGAACCCATAACGCGCCATGCTGTCGCGGCTGATGTTCAGCACCAGCCGAGCAGAGCAATTGAACGCATTGTGGTCGCGCGTATAAACGTGCCCGACGTAGTTCACGTTTGGTGTAACAGTTTTGTCCGCCCAACCGTTCCCACCAAGCACAAACCGCTTTCCGGGAGTGAGCGCAGCGGCCTTGAGAAAGAACTCTTCCACGCGCGCCTCGCGGTCTGGAAGCCGATTACCTAAAAATGAGATGTCTCCGGCAAAGCGCTGCTCGCAAGCCACTGGATAGTGCACATCGGGATCGAAAGCGTTATAGATGGCAATGCACTCGCGGGCGCCTCGCAGCTTGTATTCGTCAGTAACGCGCTTGCCGCCGCCATAAGTCAAAACAAGATCGAAGCGCGGCAGCTCACAGTGGAATGGGTCGTTGCTCTGACTTTGCAGACGCTCGAGCGTTGCTGGTGCGTCCACATCCCAAAAGACTTTACAAGTTGGGCTGCTGATGGAGCTGATACTTGCTTCCAGTAATTGGTCGAGTACGCCAACTCCACTCGCCTTCACAACGACATCGCATTGTGCTGACCAAGCCAGATTATGTTTCAGGTTAGCGTGATCAAGCGGATCGTACACCACAATGCTCGCCCACTCGGGGTCTGGGATATCACGATGCTGCTGTCGCCCGTAAGCGTCCGGTTCGAAGAAAGTAATCTCGTATCCACGCCCGGCAAGCGCACGCAAGACACCGCGGTAGTAAGTGGCTGCGCCATTCCAATAGGCCGAGACGAGGCTGGAACCCCAGAATGCAATTCTCATTGGCAGAGCCCACCGTAGATGTTGAGCAACTCGTCAACGCGATGAGCGCACGTGTGCTGCGCCCTGATGGTTTCTAGGCCGCTCTCTACCAGGCTCTGCCGAAGCGAGGAGTCGTTTTTAACATCACGCAAATAACCGCGCATCTGTTCACTATTTTGAGCCATAAGGAAATCTTTTCCGACGCGAAACAGCCCTTCACTGTCGTGCCATGGTGAGGAGACAAGTGGGATGCCGCAAGCCATTGCCTCGAATGGCCGGATCGTTGGGATACCGGGCAACTGCTCCACGTAGGGCCGGCGCGGAACATGAACAGTCATCGTATAACGGCCAAACTCTTGGGGAACTTTGTAATTCGGAAGCCACCCTCCGTATTCGATGCCGGCATTTCTTAATTCACTTAATGCCGTCTCGGGATAGCGGACGCCGTGAACGCACGCTTGCAGCCCAAGGCTTTGCACGGGCCGGAGAAAATACTCGCGCAATTCTTCAGTACGCTCCTCATCGCCCCAGTTTCCGATCCAGACCAGGTCGCCTGCCTTTGTTTCCGCGTTCTCCGTGCGCGGGTAAAAGACTCGCGTATCGGCAGCCTCGTGCCACACATGTACCTGGCGGCCCCATCCCAGCCGCTCATATGCGTCTTTGAGCGAGGCTCCATAAGCAAGCACGCCATCGTAGTGGCTCAGATCAAATCGGGAGATCTCGTGAGGAGCCGTTACAGCCCGATGGTGCGTGTCATGAAAGAGCAGCCGCAACCGATTATTTCGCCATCGCCATAGGCCTGCTTGCGACACGATGCCCGGCGCATTCCACTCATGCACGATGGCCAGATCCATCCCATCGAGCCACTCATCCCAATGCGGATTGTCAGGATGATAAACGGTGCTGCGGAGTGATGGGAAACGCTGCTCGAACTCTTCGATAGCCGCAGCGCCGCCATCCGCTATAAGGTTGGCGCGGCTCCAGCTATCTGCTGGTTCAAAGACCTGAACACAATGACCGCGCGCCTGCAACTCAGCAACAACGCCGCGCAAGAAGTGAGCATTGCCGTGGTTCCAATCAGACAAGAGCGAATGATAGAACAGCGCGATACGCAGGCTCATGCTGCCGCACTTCGCGCATTCAGTATGTCTGAGTAGAGATCTCGATAACGATTTGCGAACAGTCGGCCATCGTACCGGAAAGATCGCGTGTAGGCAGCGTCCGCCAGGCGTTCACACTCGTCATTGTCGACCGAGAGCCGATTGATTGCTGCAATCCAACTGTCTGGTTGGTGTGGGTTGAGGAACAGCGCAGCGCCGTCCCATAGTTCTCGCGCGCTCGCAGTATCGGCGAGCAGAAGACAACAGCGTGCGCGCGCCGCCTCCAGAGTAGCTAAGCCGAACGGTTCATATCGGGCCGGGTGAGCCAAGAAGCGTGCGCGTTCCATCCAGTCAATTAATTCGGAATGTGGCAACTGCCCTAGTGAATGCAATGGGGCACCAGCAGTTCCCGAATCGTCACCGGCGAGATACATTGGCAACTCAATGTGATCGGCAACAGCGCGAAGCAAACTCAGATTCTTGGCTTTATCCCAAAGCCGTCCGGCAGCAAGGCAGAACGGCTCCTTAGCCTGCCGGCGGGCTCTGACCGACGACCCGTTGTGAAGGACAGCGATGTCTGTCCGTTCAATGCCGTAGATTCCTGCAATCTCATCAGCCATAAACGCCGAGGGCGCAGCAATTTGGTTGCAAGCTCGAAGGCCAGCCTGAACCCGGCGGCGGTATTCATTCCACTCCGGCGGTGCCTCGCAGCCGTGCACCCCTCGCCACCAGGAAAGGACACACGAGTGAGCCACAACCAATGTTGGTATTCCCCACGGCAGCCCAGCATGGCAGTAGCCATTCAGGTGAACAACGTCAGGCCTAAACTGCCGTGCGAGCGATAGCAGCCAAACACCAGCAGCATCTACATCGCGCCAGGGATCGGAAGTCCATTCCAGCGCGAAGTCACTCTCCGCTAATTCGACCGCAGCAGGCAATTCGGACCGCTGCGAAACCGACGGCCGACGTCCCATGGTGGCAACCATCACGCTCACGCCGTCCTGAACCAATGCATGGGCCAAAGACGCCGTGTACTGCCAGACTCCGCCGACAGCATCGGCAGTCAGCACGATTCGCTTTAGCTGCCTGGAAGCTGGCACAACGTTCAACGGCCTGGGCCAGCAATCTCCAGCTCAACCAGTGTTTGCGGACGCTTCTCCTGGATGTCGCTAAACGAATCGAACCCACTCAAATATGCGGCATGGGCCCGTTCCCAGGCATCGTCGTCCGGAGCGCCCCACATGCGGGTATATTCAGGTGAGCCAGGATACGGGAACAGGGGCACAGGCTTGTTTGCCCAGACGCCGTAGAGATCTAGATTGCGTCGCCAGCTTTCCACAATATCCGCATCATCGCCCGTCATCGCCAACAGATTCGCTTGCACGAAAGGCACGAGTCGTTTCGCGTAAATCAAACGATCAGACAACTCGTCAGTAGTCATCTTACACTTCTTATCCAGAAGCGCGCGGCCACTCTCGGTAATGCTTTCGACACCGGCTTCGATAGAGACGCAGCCGGCTTTCGCAAGTGCTTCCAACGCTTCCTCGCTCCAAAGGTCAATGCGCGTTTGCACGCCCAACTTCACCTTGCGCTCGGCAATACTGCGAAGCAGAGGCAGATCAGGCAGAAAGATTTCATCAATGAAATAGATGTACTCAACGCCTTGCGCGAGCAGGCCATCCAGCTCTTCGAGAATTACCGGGTGGGAGCGCTTGCGATAATTATTGCGAAAGTTGTCTTTTGCACAAAAGGTGCAGTGGTACGGACAGCCGCGCGAGGTTTCCATCTCTGCACCAGGACCCGTAGGAGCACTGTCAAAGCGATGGTGGTGATGAGCATGGCGGTTAATGGTTTCGTCAGGCCAGCGGAGCGTAGGCAATGCCTTCATATCGGCAGCCCGATTGGGGCCCCTTCTTACGATTTGGTCGCCATCGCGGAAACAGATAGAACCGGCTTCCCTGCCCTCACTGGCTAAAGCTGGTAAAACCTCTTCACATTCGCCGAGCACAACATAGTCGGCTTCGAGTTTCTTGAGAGTTGCCTGTGGCGTGGTAGACCCGTGCGGCCCTACGATAATAATCTGCCCGGCAGTATCAGCCAGCGCCTGACGTAGCTCCTGGGGCACGCGCAATTCAGGCGGAGCGCAACGCCAAAACAGATAGGAAGGAGCCGTCGTAATTACCGTGAAGTCGGGCCGAAACTCACGGACCCGAGCAACAATGTCAGGCTGTGTAAGCGCCTCCAGCTGGCCGTCGATCAACTCAACTTGATGGCCGCTCCCTTCCAGCAGAGCCTTGGAGTAACCAAATTCGAGCGGCAAATGCGACTCACGGCAGCCAAAGTAAATAGAGCCTTCAAAGCTCCAAGCCGGGTTCACCAGAGCGAATCGCATCAAGCTACCTGGACCTCTGACTGAGCAACCAGCGCGGGGCGTTGAAGATACCAATCACGTAACGTCCGCAGGCCGTCTTGAATGTTAGTGTGTGGCGCCCAGCCAAGCCTGACACCGATCTTACTGGTATCGGCCACGTACCATTTTTGATCTGCGAGACGTTCGGCGCTCCACTCGATGTCGACGGGGTGACCCACAAGCTCCCCAATATCGCGGAGCAGTTCCAGCAAGCTCGTGCTGTTCGCCGGTCCACCCCCAACGTTGAAAGCTTCGCCCGCTGCTAGCGCCATATTGTCGAGCGCTTTACGCATTGCTGAGACGAGATCGCCAACAAAGAGCAGATCGCGGACCTGCCGTCCATCACCGAAAATGGTGACCGGTTCGCGTTTCATCGCTTGTCGAACAAAGTGTGCCACCCAGCCTTGATCTTCCGAGCCAAGTTGATACGGCCCGTAAATGCAGCTCATGCGAAAGACCGTAGCGGGGATATGAAACGAATGTGCGTAGTCGAGCACGTATTGATCGGCACTCCCTTTGGAGCATCCGTACGGCGAAAGGAACTCCAGCGGTTGATCCTCACCAGCGCCAAGCTCGGCGAGTTGATCATTCTGGGGCTCCCAGCGTGAGCCGCGCTTTCGGAGGCCGACCCCAGCCAGTTTTCCATACACTTTATTTGTGGATGTGAAGAGCACCGGAATCTGCGCGCCGCTACGCCGCACCGATTCCAGCAGGCGCATCGTTCCCATCAGATTCGTTTCAAGATCGGCCATCGGGTTTGAGAGGCTGGTAGTAACTGCCACTTGCGCTGCAAAATGATAGACGACTTTCGCGGTTTCAGTAGCCCGCTTCATCTCCTCTGCATTCTGGACGTCTGCTTGCGTAAAGCGCAGGTCACGGCCATAGGTTGCCTGGAGCTCCGCGATATTCGACGCCACGCCATCGCGACTAAGATTGTCGAAAATGTGAACTGGCTGGCCTTCTGCCAGATAGCTGCGCGCAACGTTGGTTCCGACAAAACCAGCGCCGCCCGTGATAAGTATGTCCCGCCGCTGATCAGTCACTTACACCACCAACCCGCGCGAGACAAGTTCGGCGCGCATTTCGCTGAAGCGATCGTGCGCCGTCTGCTGTTCCAACCACTCGGCTAAAAGACGCATGCCTGTTTCAAGATTGACCTGGGGGGTGAAGCCGAGAACCTTGCGGGCTTCACTAATGTCAGGGAAGCAGTGGCGAATGTCACCAACCCGATAGTCACCGGTGATCTCAGGCTCTAGTTGCAAACCCATCACTTTCGAGAGGCGGCGGGCAACCTCTGAAACAGTAACGCTTTCGCCGCTCCCCACGTTCAGTACGACGTCTTGTGCGCCGGAAACTTCCAGTGCGAGCCGACAGGCCAACGCCACATCGGATACGCTGACGAAGTCGCGCATTTGCTGACCGTCCTCAAATATGATGGGGCGCTTGCCATTCAACAGGCGGGAAGCGAAGATGGCCAAGACGCCCGTGTATGGATTAGACAACGACTGGTATGGACCGTACGCGTTGAAGAAGCGCAAAGCAACGGTTGGGATACCGTAAGCACGGCCCATAATGAGGCACATCTGCTCCTGATCGAACTTCGATAAGGCGTAGATGGAAGCCAGCGAGGGCTGCTTGGACTCCGGCGTTGCAACCGGCCGCAACAATTCGCCGTCGGGAGTCGTCATCTCCCACTCATGAAGCTTCAATTGACTTGCGCTGCGAGTCGCGGACGAGTAAGGAGTACCATCACCTTTCACGTAAAGGCCTTCACCGTACACGCTCATACTGGAAGCAACAATCAACTTTGTGACCGGCTGCTTGACTAATCGCTCCAGCAGAACAGCCGTGCCCAAGTTGTTGACGCTAGTGTACTCGGCTACCTGATACATACTCTGGCCAACACCAACGAGCCCCACAAAGTGGTAAACAGCTTCTACGCCTGACAGCGCCTCATCCACAGCTTCCGGATTGCGCACATCACCCAGAATGAACTCTGCGTCTTTTGACAGGTAGTCAGGCCGTGTCGGCTCCGGACCGTGCACCTGAGTCACCAGGCTGTCGAGAACTCGAACGTGGTATCCAGCTTCGAGTAACTCCCCTGCTACATGCGAGCCGATAAATCCAGCGCCGCCGGTAATAAGAACAGTTCCTTTCATTTTCAGTCAGATCCTCTTCTTACAGCTCACGTATGGATTTAAATGGTCATCATGCAAAGCTTTGTACCTGTAAATAGAGTAGAAGCATGTCAGCAGGCATTGTTACTACATACCTGTAACGAATGACAACGTGACCTGTAAAAACTACCGGAAACAGGCCACTTTTGAGCTCAACAATACCTTCGAGTCATTTCAGCACAAAATTCAGCGTACTCTTCAGGATTGGCGGGTGGACTAGTATGGTGCGCCCGAATACCTTTATGTTCCGGCGTAAAACAGTAAGTAAGAGTAAGTTCGAATGGCTCAAGCAGCTTCATTTGAGTATCGAACCACTTTTCAGCCTCAGGCCGCAGGAAGTCTGCCCAGCTTAGCCCCGTTCGAAGCTTCTTCACGCCCAAGTCCTGCAACCGCGTCACACCTGTTTGAAGGCGAGGATCTTCGAAATGGAACCATTGGCAGATGCCCATAGCCGGAGCATATTCTCTAAAACGCTCTGCAGCCAATTTGGGTTGTCCGTCTTCCCGAAACAGTCCCATATAGAAATGCCGGTAATAAGAAGAGCCTTCGCTCTCCCGATGCCGTGTTGTCGCCGGCCAGGCTTTTGGCAAATCAAAAAGGCTATACCAGTACACATGGTCCACGCTGGGTAGCAGCAGTTCGGCTGTTTTCTGGAGACCGAAGTCCTGCACCTCTTCCGCCCCGAACGACGACGCACCAACTTCTGAGACCCAAATCGGCTTATCCGTCACCCCTCGAATCTCAGCAATTTTGTCGGGCCATTCGCGAATGGTCCAGTGATTCCAGTCGAGGGGGAAACCGTGCACAGCCACAACATCAATCGCCTCCAGGGCTCCTTGCGCTTTCATACGCTGAACAAAAGCAGGATCAATAGGCGAGATGCCACCTAGAACCTTCAGCAATTTAGGAGCTTCGGCTACGATGGCCGCCCCAGCCAGTTTCACCATTTGTGAAAACGCGGACCAGTCACTGTCAAGTTCGAAATCCCAGTGCGACATATTGTTGGGTTCGTTCCACAGCATGACAGCTTCAATCACGCCAAACCCGCTGGTAAAGGGTGAAGTTCGGCATCCGGATCACAGCGGCAAATGAGTACTTCATGTTCCGGAGAATCCACAATGCGAAAGCCGGCACTGCGCAGCACGGCCTCTGCACAAGCCCGATTCGGCACCCACCAATTGGTACAGTCGCCGGAGTAATTCTTTTCGATAAAATGCATTTTCGGATAGCCCGGATGGTCGAACATCTTTGTTTCCCAAAATGGGTAGTCGTCCTCAATCTGCGGCTTAGTGCGGCTGCCGCGCAGCATGGACTGAAAGACAAACCAGTCTTTCGCTACGTATTGCCGCAATAAATCAAGCGCCAATAACGGATAGCGCAAATGATAGAAGACGCCCATGTACAGAACCAGGTCAAACCGTTCACCGAGTTGACCTACCTCATAGACGGAGAGCTGTCGAAACTCGATATCCATACGCAGGACTTTGGCAGCGTATCGAGCCTGCGCCAGATAGTCTTCGTCATGGTCGATGCCCAGCACGCGAGCAGCGCCGCGGCGCTTCATCTCTATAGAATAGAAGCCACCATTGCAGCCGATGTCGAGGACGGTCAAGCCGGTGAGATCAGGGGGAATCGCATGCTGAAAGCCTTTCCACTTGATAGATGGATAGTCACCCAAAAAGTGATCTGGCGCGGTCTGAACGCCGTCGAGAGACAAGTTGTGAAACCATGGACCGAGTGCCGCAACTCGCTCCTGAATTTCGGTAACGCTGAAGCTCTCTGGCAAGCTTAGATTTTCTTCCACCACTATGATCCGTATTCTACTGATCCGTCATGGCGAAACTGACCTCACTGGCCGCGTGTTATACGGCCGCATGCCGGGAGTGCACTTAAGTGCTGATGGTTGCCGACAAGCGCAGGCCCTTAGCAACGGGTTGCGGGCACGATTCTCGGTTGACGCGATTGTTTCGAGTCCGTTGGAGCGGGCGCTAGAGACCGCCCGGTATCTTGCCGAAGATTTGGCATTGCCTATCTCAACCGACGACGATTTACTTGAACTGGACTATGGCGAATGGATGGGCAAGACCTTTGTTGAAATTCGTGAACAAGATGATTGGCAACACTACAACCGGCTTCGCTCAATTTCGAGTCCGCCCGGCGGAGAACTCCTGATGCAAGTTCAGGCACGAGGGTGGGGAGCAATCAAACGCATTCTCGCCGAGCATGAGGGCGATAAGGATGCTACCGTGGCGGTTGTATCTCACGGGGATGTCATCCGGGCATTGCTTGTTTTATTTTTGGGTATGCCGCTCGATAACATACACCGCTTCGATGTGTCGCTTGCTGGATTGAGCGAATTAATGTTCGACGGGCGGTACGCGCGTGTGATTCGAGTTAATCAAGTTTTCCACTAGACAACGCTTACTTTTTCTCGTTCACAGCGGCCAGATCCTCTGGACGGCCTACATCTCGCCAGCTTCCCTGCAGCGGTGAGATGCGCAAGTCAAGCCGATCGTTCAGCATCAGATCTAGAGCTGAAGTCAGCTCATACTCATTGCGGGCGGTAGGCTTGATGCGGTCCAGATAATTGTAAATGACGGGCTTAAAGACGTAGAAGCCGGCACTGTTCCAGCGCGTTAGCGAAGTTCCTTGTGGCGGCTTCTCAATGATCTTGCTGATGCGCCCGCCTACTTCGTAAACGGCCGCGCCCTGCCATGGATCATCCACCTCCTTAACGGCAACAATCGCAGAAGTTGCCGGTTGCTGCTGCATAAGAATGCTGCAGCGCGTGTACTCCGCAGGATCGCAGAGGATGTCGCCATAAGTAAGGAAAAACGGTTCGTCGCCGGTGAAAGCGCGCGCAAGCCGAGTTGCTGAACCAGTGCCATCTACCGGATCTTGTACCTGAAACTGCAGTGACGAAGAGTATTCGCGGAAGTAAGATTCAATCTGTTCGTGCTGGTAACCGACAACGATGAAGAAATGTGAGATGCCGGCAGTTGAAAGACGCTCGAGTATGTGTTCGAGCATGGGCCTGCCGTCTATGGGAAGCATCGGTTTGGGCGTCTGCTCAGTAATAGAGCCCATACGCTTACCACGTCCCGCTGCAAGAATTACTGCTTTGTGAATATCAAGTTCTGGCACTATTCAGTCAAAAAGCATTGTACAGCGGGGCACAATAACGTGTTGCCCAGAACAAAAGTTGACTCATGAAAGAGGTTAGCCGCCGAACAGATTGCTCAGTCCGCTACTTAGTGGCTGTGAGGGAGGGATGAATGAACGGGAATAAAGTAGGATGCGGGAAGAACACCGATGAGCTCTTCCCGCTGAGGAATTTAGGCTAAGTAAAGAATTACTTTGGCAATAGTGTTATTGGCGTTCAGAGCCTTGCCGTTAGTGATGTCCTGCATATAAAGGACCATTCCGTCAGTGACCCATACATTAGTCATCATCGAACCTTGTGGGAAGTTGGTAGTGAAAAGCGGCCCAGTGGGAGAACCGACACGGATCTGAATGTATTGAACACTGGCGGGAGCATACCAGGTGATGGTGGTCTGACCATAGGTTGCGCCATTCACAGGAATCGGGTTCGGGGAGGCAACCATGTAAGCGGTATCGTACGGAGCCGCAGTGGTTGAAGCGGATTGAAAGGCCGCAAGTCCATTGACGCCCGCTGGGAAAAAGCCGCCAGAGGTGAGGCTAGGGGGCGGGGTCGTAGCCGTGCCACCGTAGGCCAAATAAAGAACCTGGGGAACGGTGCGGGTCAGAGTAAGAGAGATGCTGTTAGTGGAGAAGTACTTTACACCGAAAGGGGGAGGCGGGATATCAGCCGCGTCAAGGGCCGGAGCAGTTGAAACGCCTAAGCGTGCAATCAGGCTTCGGATAACACCCACATGCTCCGCCTCTACAGCAAGAATACGAGCAGCCGCATTTATGACCGCGCTATTGGTTAAAAGATTTGCTGCACCGCCATAAGCAGAGGTGCCGATATCCTCGAAAATACGGGCAAGTTTCAGGAAGTCCGCTTGGCTACCGAATCCGAATCCGAGTGCATTCAGGTTAATAGCCGGCTTGTTGATGTACGGACTACCCATAGCCTGAATGGTGTTCTGGAGAAGAGCTACGTGATCCTGCTCGTCGATGGCCAACTCCTCGGCCACGTGGCGAACTGTTGGATCGTTCGTGTCGAACGTTACGGCAGCTCCACCACTCGTTGCTCCGGCTGTTCCAGTTCCGCCGGTGATAGCATAACCAAACTGGTCAATATACCGACCGGTCGTTGCCACCGTGTAGAACTCTGCTTCAACATATTCAAGATTTAAAGCAAAATTCAGAATGTCAATATCGGTGTAAGCTGCCTGCGCTTCCGCCTTTGCAGGGTCGAGCACCGCTGCAGCACCAACGGCTGCACTGGCGATACTAAGATTCCTTACGAAATTCCGGCGATTCGAATTCTTCGCTATTAACTCTTTTACTACTTCTCCGGCCATATTCTGTCTGTCCTTTCAACTTCCCGTGCCGAACCATTTAGTCAAGCTTGGTACGAACACTCATAGTCCTGCTGTTACTCAATGTACGGAATTAAGATGCGATTGGATAGACTTTTCTAACTATTTTTGAAGTTTTTTATATTAGGGCACTTGCTCTAGTCTTGTTTGAACATTCGGAGCATTATGTTGGAACAACTCGTTCTCGCGATGCATCCGAGTTATCTCTTGCCGGTAGATTCGTTCCAACCGGCACGTCATGTCGCGAATGTTTCGATGCTGCTGCACCATGCTCTTAGCTCTCGTTGCCAAATCCCGGCCGTAACCGGAGTCTGAAAGCAATCGCACAACAGAATCAGCAAAGCTATCGGCTCCGTCAGCTAGTTCGCAAACGTCGCCTGACTTGGCGGTAAGACCCTCAGCTCCCAGGTATGTCGATACCGCTGGAATACCGGAAGCGAAGGCTTCCAGCAACTTTACCCGCACCCCGGACCCGCTCAGAATAGGACAGACGAACACGCCGCAGCGCTCCAGCAGCGTGCGAACGTCCGGCACTGCCCCAAGAAGCCGGATATTGGGATGATCACTCCAAATGGAAGCACCCGTCGGCGGATCGGAACCGGCGACATACAAGGTGGCACCGGGGCGTTGGGCCAGAACTCGGGGAAAAATCTCGGCTGTAAACCAACGCAGCGCCTCCACATTCGGTAAGTGTCTAAAACTTCCGATGAACAGCAGCGAATCAGGTTCGCGGTCTTCCAGCGTGAAACGATAGCCATCAAGATTGATCCCAGCACGTAGGTCCGAATCGATGCGGCCCTTCAACTTTGGGACAAGCGAAGCCAGATAAGTTGCGTTTGCCTCGCTGCAAACCTGTACGCGAGCGAATTGCTTGAGCAACCTCGGCTCATGAATCCGCATCCGCAGCCATTCCCAAAGTAAATTGGGTTTCCAGCCACTTGCACTCATTTGCCTTCGTAGAGACTGAACTGAGATGTCGTGCTCGAACAACATACACGGAATGTTCCGAAACTCGCCGAAGTACTGAGCCAGAACAGTATATTCGAGTTGGACGACGTCGATTTTTTCACGGTATATGGCGCGGTGTATAGCCCACAGCAGTTGGCGCGATTCGAACTCGCGAAAAGCATTGGGAACCATCGTCCACTGGTTGTCCAGCAAAACACCGCGACGAATCAGAAACTTTACTGACTTGCAAATCTTCCGGAATCGTTCCTGCGCTCCAAGCTGAGACCTGGAGTCGACGAAGGATATGAGATGCAAGTTGGTGATCTCTGCAAGTCCGGCAATTGCTTCACGCATGAACACTGCACCGCCATGAACGGGAGGTTCAATCGGGTAAGGCGACACAAAAAGAACATTCAACCGCTCCGAATTACCAATGGGAACAATCGGCTGAAAGCGGTCACGATAGTAGCCCGCCAGGGGACGGCGAAACGCTTCTTTATCCGAGACGGCACGGGTGCTGCAGGCATTCCAGCGTGATCTCCAAACTTGCCGAAGTTGTTTCCAGCAATCCATGACCTGCAGCGGCGTACAGCGATTTTCATCGACGGGTTTGAACTTATCCGGCTTTGTGCGACTGCGGAGCGAGGCGCCGATGCACGACCCGAAGTGCTGGAGTAGCATGCCCCAGTCACTAATATTCTTCCAGCAATAGAGAAGCGCGTTTTTCCGGATTACCTGCTTGACGTAGCCGCTCTTAAACTTGCGCCCGATAGTGCCGCGATGTTCGTGGTGGACGATACTGTTTGGTTCATAGAGTACTGACCAGCCGCGTGTCCACGCGAGTCGCCCCAAGTCTGTGTCTTCGTAATAGAAAGGGCGGAAGAGTTCATCAAATCCGCCAAGCTCCAGAAATTTCCGCCGATCAATGGCACTCGATCCGCCGCCCGGGTAAGCGCAGGGAAAAGCTTCACGTATGGCCGGATCGATGTGGTGAGTGACGCCGAGCTGACCTTTTTCCCACCATGTCTCGGTCAAGCCCGTTTCTTCGCGGCGGCGGTTAGGGTCAGAGAAGAAAATCTGCGACGAAACGGCAAACAGATGCGGATCGCAAAACTTGTCCAGCAGCGGTGGAAGGAAGTTCGGCTCAACCCGCATGTCATTGTTGAGCAGGACAATAATATCGTTCCGGGCGGCCGTGGCTCCAGCGTTACAAGCCCCGCCAAACCCGGCATTTTGCCGCATGCGCAAAATCTTTACTTGTGGAAACTGGTCGCGCAGTAATGCAACACTGCCGTCCATGGAAGCGTTATCAACAACAATGATCTCGTCATCCGGGTTCCCGGCAAGGGCCTGAACCACTGATGGAAGGAAGCTCTGCAGCAGACCGTGGCCATTCCAGTTAGGAATGATCACCGATGCGGCCCGGTGATCTGGTGCAGTATCAGGCGGCAGCTTGCGTTTCCCAAACAGGGCAAAGCAAATGTCCACCATCATCAGCGATAAACAACTGAGTATCAGAAGGGGAGGACTAAGGCAAAAGAGACCAAGCTGCGCGGCATCTTCCCGGAACTTTGACCAGCGCGCAGGTAACCCGACGAAAGGTACCTGGCAAGCCAGGAAAGTACGCGCCCAAAAGGCCTGAGCATCAGCTACGAGCGCGCGAAAGTCGACCGGCTCCCGCCAGGGACCTAACCTCAACAAGCGGCCGATTCGCATCCAGGTAGAGTGGACCGCCAGCTCGCGTTCAGGTACCAAGATGCTGAGCAGTGATTCAGCTTCCAGCAACTGTGAAGCGGACTCGGCAGCTGCCCGCTCACTCGCTTCCAGCTTTGCCTTCACATCGGCCAACTCTGTGGAGGTCTGAAGCAGCAATTGATCGCGATCCCGCAGCGCCTCCAACAGGTCGCGGTTCAGGCTTGTTAGAGTAATTCGCTGGGCTTGTACTTCTTCCAGCTCATCGGCAAGAGTTTGAGAGGCAGACAGAAGCCCGAGCCGAAGAGGTACCGCAGTTGTGGCCTGAGAACAAATTGCTACAAAGAATCGAGCCTTCTTGGGCGCGAGAAGCGCGTAAGGGGACTGTTCGGTTGCCAGATGAAGAGTGCCGTCACCGCGGTCCCGCAGAACGACACTTACTTGCCTGAAGCTTCGACGCAGAACGTTCAGCCAGGCATCCAATTCCTCCTCATCACACGTATCAGCCTGTGCCCTGGAGGCAAGAAAAATGCCGCTTCCATCCAAAATCCGGGAAGCTTCGAAAGCGCACGCCGGCCAATCGAAGTGGCCTTCCACCGTTTCGAACGCAGTTATTAAATCAAGGCAACGCGAGCGAACCGGCAAGCAAGTTTCATTCGCCTGCACGAAAGCAATTTGAGGAAATCGCTCACTCGCGTGATCGACCAATTCTCTAAGCGTCTCCGTCCCGAGAACAAATCGTGAGTGACGATAGAGCAGGCTGGTTCCGTAACCAGCAGTGCACCCTATATCAAGAACCGATTTTTCAGCGGCTAGCAACGCGGCGTAGCGATAGCGCAGCAGATGCTGACTGCGCGGCCAGAAGCGCCCTGGTTCGGACCCGTCCTCCCTGAGGCTAAAAGGGCTGGCCGGGACTAATTTTACGCCAGTACTCAACGAGGCCTTCTCCCGGTCAGGAAATCCTGCATCTAGTCATGAGCTTACGACGCGATGGAAAATCCGCGTCAATAAGCATTCATGCTGTACCGTTTAGTTTACGCTTTGAATCAGCAAACTGTCTTGTGAGATTTTTACGCGCCCATGTGAGCCAGCTCTCAAGCTGAAAAGAAACAATAACTTAGGACGTGGCGCTTACGCTGGCCTTACGTTCCAGCTTGCCCCAGCCGACAATTCTGCCGCGAATTGCATACAAAATGCTTTTCCCAAGTACATAAAGCATTAACTGGCGATAGTAAATTGTCTGAAAAAAAAGCAGAGCCAAATCCCACGGCGGCAATTCCTCAAGCGCGTAGGCCAGGAAACCTGTCAGAAGTTCCAGCACGAAAAAGGCGGCGTAGTACAGCAGAATGATCTTCCAGTCCCCAGCTATTAGTGACAGCACCATGGCCACTTCGGCGAAGGGCGATAGAGCGGAAAGCAAAAGCTGAAAGATCCAGACGCTTGGCAGCGCAATGAAGCCGAGGGTGCCGTACTTGGGAACGAACAACGCGTCGCGGTGCTTCCACGACGCTTGCAAGGTGCCGAAGACCCACCGGAACCTTTGCTTGGCTAAGCTGCCCGTGTCCTCCGGTGCCTCCGTAAATGCAATGGCGTCTTGTTCGTAGTAGATGATATAACCGAGCCGCCGGATGGCCAGCGTCAGATCGGTGTCCTCGGCTAAGGTGTCGCTTAGAAATCCGCCGCACTCCTGCACCAGGTCTTTGCGCCAGGCGCCCACAGCTCCCGGGACAACGGTGATGGCATTCAGATATCCCAGCGCGCGACGGTCAAGGTTAAATCCGTAAATGTACTCGATGGATTGGAATCTGGTGATCCAGCTTTTTTTATTACCGACCCGGGCATTGCCGCTTACAGCTCCCACCTTGGGGTTCTTGAAATGCCGAATTAGTCGCTCGATGGTCCCAGCGCGGAACTGTGTATCCGCATCAACGGCAATCAGGATATTGTGCTGCGCAACACTAATGCCTAAGTTCAGGGCAGCCGATTTCCCGGCGTTTGTCTGACTCAGAATACGAACCTTTGGATGTTCGCCAAAGCGCTGATGCAGAACCGAGAGCGTTCGATCTTTTGAGCCGTCATCAACAACAATGATTTCAAGATCACCATAGCCATTCTGAAGGATGGAGTCGATTGTGCGGTCGATCACTTTCTCTTCGTTGTAAGCCGCGACCAGTACAGAAACTGGCGGGCAAAACTTCGGGTCATACTCTGCATGATGGGCTGTATATTTCTGCAGCACGGCAAGCACGCCGTATAGAAGTGAGCGTGCCAAGGTAGCGAAGATTGCGGTCAGGAACAGGATGCCAAGGATCTGGCGAAAGCGCGCTTTTGCGTCGAGTCCGCTGCCCTCAATCCTTGCGAGTCGCAGTTCCCTTTCGCTCGTCTGAGGCATAATCGCGGTGCGATCCCGCGCCACCAGATCGCCAATGGTTCCGAACCGATAGCCTCGGCTGCGATAGGTGTTGATGATTTCCGGAAGCGCGGCCACCGTAGCTTGGCGGTCACCGCCTGCATCGTGAAGAAGAATCACGTGGGTCGCTGCCTCATCATGTTCAGTGATCGAAGTTGCGATCTCCGCCTCGGTCTCATCTACGATTGCCTTTGCCGTAATGCCGGGCTGCCAATCCCGAGGATCGATGGTCTCTGAGATTGTGTTGTAACCGTAACCCTGTGCGCGCTGGATAGGTTCAATTTCTTCCGGAGTTGTGGGTTCGCTATCTGCGTTATAAGGCGGCCGGAAAAGAGTCATCGACCTACCTAGCTGATTTTCGATGATTCGCTGAGTGGTGCTGAGTTCCAACTCTGTGCGAAGAGGCGAGGTGGTGGCGATATTCGGATGTGTATAGGTGTGGTTGCCGATCTCATGACCGTCCGCATACTCGCGCCGAATCAGGCCCGGAAATTTTTCGGCATTGACGCCTATGACAAAGAAGGTTGCCGGGACTTTCATCTCTTTCAGCACGTCAAGGATTTGCGGAGTATACCGATTATCGGGCCCGTCATCAAAGGTGAGACAGAGTAGTTTCTCATCGATTGCACCCGAATGCGTGATTACGAAAGGCGTTGGGTAGGTCCCGTACTGCTCGCTGTAGTTGTCGGCGTCAGTTTTGCGGGCAATCACTTGCCGCTTCCCGCCATGAGGAACTTCGTCCACACGCACAATCTCGCCGCTGCCATAGTGCCTGGGCGCACCCTGCTCAGCCGACAAGGCAGTTAACCGCGAGGTGTCAAAGCGATCGGCCGGCCATGATTCGCGTTCCAGAACCTGCCAAAGTCCAGGATCTTCCGCGCCCAAACGCCAGAGCCCAACGCCGCGAAAACCGTTGTCGTTTACTGCGTCCACCTGGTTGAGCGCGGACACCGCATCTAGAAACCAGATTTCATGCGACTGCCCGCCTATTGCATAGCGCAGCACAGGGTTGCCTGTGTCCGCATCCCAACGCACACTGCTCTTGCTCTGGGCAGCAGCAGTCATCACGTCGCTAAAGGCAACCTCGGCGCCACCGGTCTTGCCAATCTGCCAGTCATAGCCATAATTTCCGAAGCCCACCACAACCTTGGCTGCCGGTACCAGCTTGCTCAATCGGGTTAACTGATTTTCGAAGAAGTCTTGCGACGCGACCGGGCCCGGGCTGCTCAGTTCATAGTGCTCGTCGTAGATCATGGGAACAATGTTGTCCAGCGCCGCTGCCAAACTTCGAAGGTCGTAAGCATCATCGTCTACAGGCACATCTTCCGAGACTGCGTAGCCGTCCTGATGGAGCCGTGTGACCAACCGGCGCATGAAATCAACAAGCGCGGCCCGATCGTTCTGTCCAACCTGCTCGAAATCGACGTTGATTCCTGCAAAGCGATGCTCGGCTAAGTTAGCTCGAATATTCTCGATCAGCGAGTCTCGCCGCTTGGCGTCGTTCAGAATGCGGTGCACATCTCCGCTCTGCCAGTCGCCATTGCGAAAGTTTGTGAGCATGGCATAGATCGGCAAGTTAGCCTGGCGCGCGATGCTGATCACGGTTGGGTCGCTCTGGTCGTCGATGTCACCAGCCGCGTTTTGCAGGACCAGCCACTCCGGAATCAGGTGAGTGAGATGACTAAGATGAAGGCGCAGCGAGACCATACTGGCCGGATCCCAATTGACGAAAAATCCCCAGACGAGAGGCTGACCGGCAGCAGACTTGGCCGCGGGCCGAGGGTGAATTACCGGTGAGGGCGAACGGACATAACGGACGGGTTTCGACGGCTTGGGGATCCGGTAGGGGACATTGGCGGCCAATCGTTTACCGCCAATCAGCGTCAAGGCTTCCAACTGCACGACAGGAGCCACCGCGGGTAAACCCAGCACGGGAAGCTGAGGCAAACTGATTGCGACAAGGAGGAATAGCACCGCCACCATCGCCAGCAGCAGAATCGAAATCTGAGCGCCGCGGCGAAAGTATCTCCAACGGTTTCCGCTGGGATCATAGAAAACGAACGAACCTGAACCTTCTGCCTTCAACTCCACTCCTCTCAGTAAGAGTAGCGAGTCTTTGCTTGTTCTCGATGTAAGCTCATTTGGTGGCGATTTTCCGGCAATGAAGTACCGCAGTCTCTGCAGCACTGGGCTTCGTGTTTCGGCAATCGGCTTTGGCGCTTCGCCCTTCGGAGATGTGTTTCGTCCGGTAAGCGATGAGGGATGCCAAGCGGCAGTTGCCTCGGCTATCGAAGGCGGAATTAATTTCTTCGATGTCTCACCTTACTACGGGCTGACTCTGGCCGAGACGCGGCTCGGCAAAGCACTTGGCGGCCGCCGCCAGTCGATTTGTCTTGCGACTAAGTGCGGTCGCTATGGCGTCAATCGCTTTGACTTTTCCCGCAGGCGGCTTCTGCAAAGTATCGATGAATCCTTGAGCCGGTTGCAAACCGATTATGTGGATCTGCTACAGGCGCATGATATCGAGTTTGCCCAAATGCGCCAGATTCTTGATGAGACCATTCCGGCGTTGCTCGAGATCAAGGCGGCAGGCAAAACTCGGTTCATTGGGATCAGTTCTTACCAGTTGAGGATTATGGCTGATCTGGCGCAGACTCAACGGATTGATACTGTGCTCTCTTATTGCCGCTCAAACCTGCTGGCCGACGACGCGAATCGAATGTTGATTCCGGTGTTGCAGGGTGTAGGCATAGGTTTGATCAATGCTTCGCCATTACATATGGGAATACTGACGCCCGGGGGTCCCCCAGCATGGCACCCTGCTCCCGAAGCGGTGAGGGAGGCCGGGGCAGCCGCGGTCAGGCTCTGCCTCGCCCACGGCCTCTCGCCCATGCAAGTTGCACTTCGCCTCTGCCTTGATGAGCGCTATGCAGCGAGTACATTGATTGGGATGTCCTCGCCGGAAGAGGTCAAAGAAAATTTGGCGGCTCTGATTTTGCAGCTTGACCCGGATTTCTTACGGCAACTGCGGGCCATCGTGGCGCCGGTGATGAACTCTGTCTGGCCGTCCGGATTAATTGAGAACGCCGATGATGTGTATTGCGAAAGGCACCCTTCATGAAAGCTCTTCAGATTACTAGTCCCGGTCAAGTGGAGGTTGTCGAGAGACCGCTGCCAAAGCTGGCCGATGATGACTTTCTGCTTCGGGTCAACTTTGTAGGCATGTGCGGGACAGACCTCAGCACGTATGTGGGAAAGAACCCCCTGGTGAGTTATCCGAGGGTGCTGGGCCATGAAGTATCGGCAACCATCCTGGAGTCGCCTGGAACTGATCCGCCCTTTGCGGTCGGAATGAAGGCTACGCTCTCACCTTACCTGGGCTGTGAGCATTGCCCTGCTTGCCTGCGCGGCCGTCCGAACGCATGTCAGTTCAATCAGACGCTTGGCGTGCAGCGCGACGGTGCCATGACGGAGTTAATCGGCATCGGCGCGGAGAAGATCTATGCCGCTCCCGGGTTGAGCGCGATGGAACTGGCCTTGGTAGAGCCTCTCACGATTGGCTTTCACGCTGCCCGGCGCGGACGCATTGAGGCTGAAGACACGGTTGCCGTGTTTGGGTGTGGAGGCGTTGGTGTTGGCGCGATACTTGGGGCAGTACAACGTGGCGCCACCGTTATTGCGGTCGACATCGACGATCAAAAACTGCAGCTAGCGAAGGCGTGCGGTGCTGCCCACGTAATCCATTCGAAGAACGAGTCGCTGCATGAGCGCCTAACAAAGATAACGAATGGGCGCGGGCCCGATGTGATCGTTGAAGCAATTGGATCTCCGGTCACGTTTCGCGCTGCAGTCGAAGAGGTGGCTTTCACTGGCCGGG
Source organism: uncultured Bryobacteraceae bacterium (assembly GCA_964248065.1). GTDB lineage: Bacteria > Acidobacteriota > Terriglobia > Bryobacterales > Bryobacteraceae > Bog-105. The sequence goes on from CAXTWQ010000015.1 coordinate 44,631, forward strand.
TGGTCTACATCGGTTACGCCAAGGAATTAGTACCGTACGAAACCCGGCTGTTCGTTCAAAAAGAATTGGACATTCTCGGTTCGCGCAACGCTGTTCCCGAAGACTTTCATCGTGTTATCGCGGCTTTGCAACAGGCGCCTCTGCCTGTCAACCAGATTGTCAGTACAGTGGTTCCCATTGAGGAAGCCGGCCAGGCGTTAGCTGAGTGGAGCGCTCACCCGAGCCGTTTCCAGAAAATTCTTGTCAAGCTTAGTAACGATGCGGATTGATTCACATCAGCACTTCTGGCGATACGTACCAAAAGAGTATGAGTGGATTGACGCGTCTATGGTTCCGTTGCAGCGCAACTATCTGCCACGCGACCTAAAGCCTGAGTTGGAGGCGCTTGGTATGAACGGATCTGTTGCCGTGCAGGCGCGGCAAAGCGTGGATGAAACGCGATGGCTTCTAAGCCTCGCTGCACAGAACACTTGGATCCGCGGCGTGGTCGGATGGCTGCCGCTTGCGTCGCCTAATCTCCCTCGACTCCTGGATGAACTGGCCGGGCATACCCTGTTGAAGGGCGTCCGGCATGTCATTCAAAGTGAACCGCAAAACGACTTCATGCTCCGCGCAGCTTTCAATCGCGGTTTGGCTCTGTTGCACAGCCATCAGCTTTCGTATGACTTGCTGATTTCGGAGCGTCAGCTTCCATATGCGTCGGTCTTTGTGGACCGGCACCCCAAGCAGGTCTTCATTCTGGATCATATTGCCAAGCCGAAGATCACAGTCCGGGAGATGCAGCCATGGGCCGATCACCTGCGCGAACTCGCTAAACGGATGAATGTATTTTGTAAGTTGTCGGGCATGGTCACGGAAGCGAATCATGAGAAGTGGCGCCAGCAGGATCTTACCCCCTACTTTGATGTAGTACTGAAGGCCTTCGGTCCTAACCGAATTATGTTCGGTTCCGATTGGCCAGTCTGCCTGCTCGCATCAAGCTACTCGAGATGGTTTCACGTGGTCAATAAGTGGATCTCACTCCTGTCCGGTTCCGAACAGGCAGCGATCTTAGGCGGTACTGCTGCCAAAGCATACAGGCTTTAAACCATGTTAAAGACCGGCATTCTCAATCCAGCCATTAACTCGCTACTGAGCCGTGTTCGTCATACCAATACGCTCGTGATTGCTGACCGCGGATTCCCCTTCTGGCCTTCTGTAGAGACGGTTGACATCTCATTGGTGGATGACATTCCGCGCGTACTTCAAGTTCTGCATGCTCTCGGTGCAAATTTCACCATCGGTTGTGCGTTCATGGCTGACGAGTTTCGCCAGGGAAATAAGGCAGATGTAGTGCAGCAGTTTGAAGCCGCTCTCAATCCTGTCTCCATCAACTTCTTGCCCCACCGGCTGTTGAAGGAACGTGTGCCGGCGGCCATTGGTTTGATTAGAACGGGCGACACCACACAGTATGCAAATATAATCATCGAGTCTGCCTGAAGGGGCGTCGTCAATTGACCAATGCAAGTCTGAATACGCAAGCGGGACACAGAGCAGCTTCGGGCAATCACCCTCTGTTTCCACGAGAGCAGTTGGTGCCTTTCTTCCTGGTCACCGCGCTCTTTTTCCTTTGGGGCATTCCTAACAACCTAAACGACGTCCTCATTCGTCAGTTCATGAAAGCGTTCGAGATCACACGTCTGCAGGCGGGGCTCGTGCAATCAGCTTTCTATATGGGCTACTTTGTTCTGTCGCTACCGGCGGCGCTACTGATGCGGCGCTTCGGCTACAAGACGGGCTTGCTGATTGGCTTGGTGCTGTACGGTACCGGAACCTTTCTTTTCTGGCCCGCGGCCGTGACCCAAAGCTACAGCTTTTTTTTGCTGGCGCTCTTTGTCATTGCGAGTGGTTTGGCATTTCTTGAAACCGGTGCCGGCCCGTTCATCGCTCAACTCGGTAACCCGGCCACTATGGAGCGTCGGCTCAACTTCTCCCAAGCCTTTAACCCCTTAGGCGCTGTGCTCGGAGTTCTGGTCGGCACTACATTCATTTTCTCGGGAATAGAGCTTTCGCCCTCGCAGGTTCAGAGCCTTAAGGCTAGTGGGCAGTACGCCGCTGTTTTGGAGAAAGAAACGTTCCGCGTCATCACGCCTTACCTAATATTAGGGGCGGTGGTTTTCTTCTGGGCCATCCTGATTGCCAGAACCAAGTTTCCGGTGCTGGCAGGTGAAAACGTGGATACGCGGGCCAACAGCAAAGGGAGCTGGCGCGCGCTGTTCGGAAACAAGCGGTTTGTGCAGGCCGTGATTGCCGAGTTTCTCTATGTCGGAGCACAAGTCGGCACCTGGAGTTATTTCATTCAATACATTCAGGACTACACGCACCAGGCTGAAAAAGTGGCGGGTCTGTTTTTGACAGCAACCTTGGTGGCCTTTGGCGTTGGGCGATTCTCATCCACGTACTTTATGAAATTTATCCCGGCCAACAAGCTGATGGGTGCTTATGCAATCGTCAACGTTGTGCTGGTAACCGTCAGCATTCTCTTCCCTGGTTGGCTGGGACTGTGGGCGCTTTTCATAACGAGTTTCTTTATGTCGCTAATGTTCCCGACGATCTTTGCTCTTGGATTGCGCGATCTCGGCCCCAATACAAAGACTGGCGGCTCTTTGTTGGTGATGGCGGTAATCGGTGGTGCGGTCGCGACGCCCTTGATGGGACTTCTCTTTGAATGGCATCGAAGTATGGCGGAAGCGATGTTCGTGCCTCTCTGCTGTTACGTTTTCATCGGCTACTTCGCCCTAGTGACTGCCCGCGAACAGCGTCCGGCCAGTCAGGCTTTACAGTAAGAATGTGAGGTTTTGGGCTGCGCTGCTTCCTTGTTTATCGCTGTCAGCAGCGGCGCTCCTCAGTCCCTGGAAGCCTGAGGGATTGCATTTTAAGCACGAAAACTCACCTACTTCGCACAAGCATCTGCTCGAAACCATGGGCGGCGGAGTGGCACTTCTTGATTACAACAACGATGGTTTGCTCGACATCTTCTTTGTGAACAGTGGATTCATTAGCAGCGGCATGACTGACCCGGCAAACTTTCACCGCAGCGAACCCAAGTATTGGAACCGGTTGTTTCGCCAGAACGAAGACCATTCGTTTACTGATGTAACCGAGCAGGCAGGTTTATTCAAAGCCGGAGACGGTAATTACGGCATGGGCGTGGCAGCCGCCGACTTCGACAACGATCGCTTTACAGACTTGTATGTGACCAGCTACGGAAAGAATACGCTGTATCGCAATAATCGAAATGGCACGTTCAGCGATGTGACCGCAAAGGCAGCAGTAGGGGCAGGTGGATGGTCGGTGTCGGCTGGCTTTTTTGACTTTGATAACGATGGATTTCTCGACCTGTTCGTCACGCGCTACATGCAGTGGGACTTTGCCCATAGCAAGAGCTGTAGTCGGGAGACGTACTGCCCTCCCGGCGATTTTCCGCCCACAACAAACTTGCTCTATCGCAATCGCGGCGACGGTACGTTTGAGGATATTAGTCAGCAGTCCGGCATTAGCGCTAAGAAAGGACGCTCTCTGGGAGTTGCGTTCGGAGACTATGACGGTGATGGGCGGACGGATGTTTTTGTAGCAAACGATGGCATGGAACAGTTTCTCTTTCACAACGAGGGGTCAGGCAGATTTACTGAACGTGGACTGGAGTCGGGAGTCTCACTGTCCGATGACGGCAAGCCTTACTCGGGCATGGGGGTTGACTTCCGCGATTACGATAACGATGGTCGGCCGGACCTGATTGTGACCAATTTGGCTCGCCAGGTTTATGCGGTGTACCACAACGATGGAGGCGGCCAGTTTAGTTACGTGAGCCAGGCTGCAGGATTGAGTGCACTCTCGGCAGGAAGTTCCGGGTGGGGCGTGCGCTGGGAGGATTTCGACAACGATGGCTGGAAAGATCTGTTCGTTGCGCAAGGCCATGTGATGGACAACGTGGGGCAGCTGGACGGGACCTTGCACTACCTGGAACCACCGGTGCTGGCGCTGAATCAGCATGGGCGGTTTGTTCAGTCAGACACAGGCGCGTTTACGCCGGTTGCAGGGCGTGGCGCAGCCTTAGGTGATTTGAGTAATGATGGCTCTACCGACGTTGTGATGACGGTACTGGGAGGGGAGCCGCTTCTCCTGCGCAACTGTCACGCACGCACGAACCACTGGCTTACGCTCAGCTTGCAGGGAACGCGGAGCAACCGCGATGGGTTCGGCGCAACGGTTCAGGCCAATGGTCAGAGCCAATACGTGAACTCTGCCGGCAGCTATCTTTCCGCTAGCGACAAGCGAGTTCACTTTGGCTTAGGAACAGCGACGTCCGCCACGATTGACGTCTTATGGCCATCGGGAGCGAAGCAACACCTGACAGATGTGAAGGCTGACCAATTCCTGACCGTCACCGAGCCGGCGAAGTAAGCATGCATCACTGGCTGTTAGGGGCTGGGTTAGCGTGGCAGGCTGTATCGCCGGAAGTGGTGGAGCATGCGCGCGCTGGTCTCGCTGCACAACAGCAAGGCCGCCTGACTGATGCGATTGCCGAGTTTCGAAAGGCCAGTGAGCTAGCTCCGCAACTGCCCGCTACGTTTGCGAACCTAGGCGCCGCTTACCTGCAAAATCGTCAATATGCTGAAGCCGTACCAGCCTTGAAGCGTGCATTGGAGTTGAATCCGGATTTGGTTGGGGCGCACCAGATGTTAGGGTACGCGCTGCTGGCGCAAGGCTACGCAGCGGAAGCGATACCTCATCTCCAGCGATCTCAGACTCTGGACGCGCTCGGCATTGCGCAGCTGAAGGCTGGCAATTTGTCCGAGGCGGTTACGAGTCTACAAGCCGCATTGAAAGCAAGGCCGGGTGACCCTGATCTGCTTTACTATTTAGGCCGTGCTAGCGGGCTGCTTTCAAAGAACGCGTTCGATGGACTAGAATCGGGTGCTTCAAATTCGGCCCGTGCGCATGAGGCGCTGGGGGAAAATCTTGCCGCGCTGAAGCGTACGAGCGAAGCCGAGAGTGAGTTCAAGCAAGCGCTTGCTGTGCGTGCGGATGCTCCGGGTATTCATCTGGAGCTTGGGCAGCTATATACTTCGACCTCAGATTGGCCGAAGGCAGAAGAGCAGTTTCGCGCTGAGTGCAAGCTTCAACCTGGAGATGCTGAGGCCGCATACGATTTGGGTCAGGCACTTCTGCAACAAGGCAAGCTAGCTGAAGCGCGAACAGAGCTCCAGCGCGCACAAGACCTTCGTCCGGGGATGCCTGAGACTCTATATCTCCTAGGGAAGACTGCTTCGCAGCAAGGTGATGCAACGGGTGCCGAACAGGCGTGGGAAGCTTTACTGGCCCAGGAGGGACAAAGCAGTCTGGCTGCTCAGGCGCATTTTGGGCTAGCAACGTTGTACCGCAAACAAGGCCGCACCGTAGAGGCTGCGCGCGAAACTGAGGAATTTCGCAAGCTGTCTGGAAAATAAAACACCCCGGTCGCCGGAGATGGTCCGGTGCCCGGGTGTTGTGATTGATGGAAGTAGCGGCTTAGAAGCTGGCCCGCAAGGCAAACTGAACTAAGCGCGGGTTGTTGATCTGACTAGTGATAACGCCAAAGGTGCTTTGCCCTTGCGTCTGACCAGGGTAGCCAAACTGAACGCGGTTGAAGATGTTAAAGAACTCGGCGCGGAACTGAATGCTCGCGGGTCCTTCCTTCTGCAACGGGAAACTCTTGAATGCTGAGAAATCCCAATTCGCAATACCGGGCGAACGAAGGTTCGGATCGGTACGGCTCTCATCACCGAATGTAGCTTGCGCAGGTCCGACAAAGCATGAGGTGTTGAAGTATTCATTCAAGCGCTGTTGTATGGAGCCCGAGATTGACTTATTGCAACCCGGAACCACATTGGGTCGCTGGCCGCCCCCAAATGAATCGGAGTTGTTGGTGTTTACACCGAAGTGGAGCGGAAAGCCGCTCTGCAGCGTAGTAACGCCCAGAACGCCCCAGCCACCGATTGTTCCATTCACAAGCGCATTCGAATGGTTCAGGAACTTTCGGCCTTTACCAACCGGGATATCTAGCACATAGCTGACCACCAAACGATCTGGAACATCGAAAGAAGCCAAGGACTTCTCAGCCCGGAGATTATTAAAGTCCTGATAACCGCCGGTACCGCCAGCTTCAAGCCAGCCCGTAATGGTGTCTGTGTCGCTAATCAGCTTTGCATGTGTGTAAGCGACCAGGATAGAATTCCCGCCAGAGAAACGCTTTTCAGCTTTCACCTGCAGCGACTCGTAAGTCGAGTTTCCGGTGCCATTACCTGAAGCCTGTACGCCGGTGTACTCCGGATAGGGCCGAAGAAGCTGACCGCGCTGTACAGTGGGTTGCGCCAGACTGGAACCTGCTGACGTAATCAGCCCATAGTACGGATTAGGAACGCTATCCAACAAGCTGCTGCCGAGTGACAGGTATTGGTCAGGCAACTGATTGAGTTGAGGGGACTCGACTGGCAAATGCGTTCCTTTAGCACCGCCATAAGCGATGTCAACCAAGAATCCGTTTCCAAACTGCTGCTGTATGTCGGCATTCCATTGCTGGGCATAGCCATAAGGATTGTTCAGCAGCGGCGCATTGATACTTTGACCAAGTAGCGTTGTTGCGTACGCGGGATTCCGACCAGGAGGCGCAATGATTCCTTGCGGGAAAGGATTGCTGATACTGTTTGCGGGAACACCTGTAAACACCGACGCCAAATATGCTGTGTTGTAGCTATTGATGGAGTTATTGTTAGGGCTATAGTCCCAGGCGACGTTATTCGGAAGCCAGAAAATACCGTAACCGCCTCGGAACACTGTCTTGGAAGTGATTTGATAAGCAGCGCCTAGTCGCGGTGCATACTGATGCCAATTCGGGTAGATATTGCTTCGATAACTGTCACCAGGTGAGTTGACCAGGCTTAGATTGCCTGGAACGCTTACGCCCTGGGCATAGAGCGGCTGATTGAGCTGGGTTGGGCTAAAGTAACTGAGGCGATTATAACGTTCAGTCCAAGGGCCAGAGTGCTCCCAACGTAGACCCATGTTTACCGTCAGCTTTGAACTTACATGCCAATCATCGTTGCCGAACACGGCAGGATATAGCTGTTGTGCCGCAACGAGCGAAGGGCTGCTAGCGCTACCACTGTCGGGATAACCCAAGAGGAATGAAGCAAGGCCCAATCCGGGGGAAAGCCCAGGATTAATTCCATTTTGGGCAGTGAACGCCGGGGTGAAATTGAAAACACCTGTAGGCGTGTTTGTCTGCGCATAATTCAGCGTCATACGCATAAATTCAGCTCCGAATTTAAGCGTGTGCTTGCCCGCGATTTTAGTTATTGTGGCCGAAGCGCGATAGTTATCATTCTTATTGAGAATGACACTGCCAGCACCTTGGCTACCGAACGTGTTGGCTGTATCAAAGCCATTAATGACCGGAATAGGAAGATCGCGGAAAACAGCCTGCGTGTTCAAAGAGGCAGGGTAACCCAACTGAGTCAAGTCGTACCCAAGAGTTTCCGGCGTTCGAGTGTAATCGAAGCGCTGATAGCTCAGATGAACGTCCATGATGGTCGTCGGATTGAACGAATAGGTGTCGCCCAAAACAAAGTTGTTGGTATTGAACTTTTCTGTGCAGCGGTCCTGGCAAACGCCATCCTTCATTGGATCGATCGGCAGATTCAGATTTCCCCAATAGGTGTAGCGGGCCGTAATGTGCTGCTTGTCCGAGACATTTTGATCAAGATGGACCACTGTCTCGTTCTGATTGCCGCCCACACTGGCGTTGCCGACCCAGTTTCCGACTCCTTGCGCATTACCGGAGGTATTCGGAAGCGGATAGAGGTTCAGGAATTTCAGAGAAGTAGGATTCAGCCGATTTGTAGGAATCACATTGCCTGCAAATTGCTGCCGGCTGCCAGCCAAGACGTTCGGTCCGCAGACCGGTGAATTTGGTGCGCCAGAGTTGCAAGTTGTAAGCGGATCATAGATACTGACGTTCTGTGATGCCGCCAAAGCCGATAGATCACCACCGCGTTCCTGCAAGGTAGGGACAGTTTCAGTAAATGATTGACCCTGCCGAGAGCGATACCCTTCATAGTTCACGAAGAAAAAGGTCTTGTTGCGCCCATCGTAGATCTTAGGAATGTATACGGGGCCACCCATATTGAATCCGAACTGATTCTGGGTGAAAGCTGGTCGATCAACCCCTGCTTTGTTATTAAAGAACGTATTCGCGTTTAACAGCTTGTTTCGGAGAAACTCGTACGCAGTACCATGCAACTCATTGGTTCCGGACTTAGTGGTAAAGCTCACAACACCGCCAGCAAAGCGACCGTAATCGGGTGACAAATTGTTGGTGTTTACCTTAAACTCTTGCAAAGAATCTTGCGTCGGAATCAACGCCGTAATGTTGATGTACGCACCATTGACCGGCGAGCCGTCCAGCCAGACCATACTCTGGTTGGCCATACCGCCGCCAATCTGATAGTTGCCCCAGGCAAATGGGTTCTGACCATTCGGTGAGCCTTGCGAACCACCCTGCGGAACCACAGACGGCACCAGTGCGACAAGGTTCAATGGATTGCGTCCGTTCAGCGGTAGTTCATTCGTCTTACGCTGATCGATGACCTGACCCAGAGAAGAACTCTCCGGCTGAAGCAGAGGCGCAGCAGCTGTCACTTCAATTGTCTGCGAGACGTTGCCAAGTTGTAGTGCAATGTCAGCCCTTGCCGTTGATTCCGTTTCAACGCTAACTGGCGATTGCACAACCCGCTTGAAACCAGACTTGCTGACTTCTACACTGTACTGGCCTGGTGAAATGTTGACGAACTGGTATAAACCGTCCGTATTAGTAGTTCCGGTACGCTTCTCATTAGTACCGAGATTGGTGAGAATTACTTCGGTTCCGGGGAGAGATGCTCCGGATGCATCAGTTACGGTACCTACTACGGAACCGAAACTCGTTTGGGCAAATAGACTCTGGGGGATGCTGATGAGGACAGCAAGAATTCCCAGAAGATACAAACTTTGTAATCTTCGCAACTTGGCTAACCTTTCCTAAAGAACGTAAAAAATACGTTACCCTGATTGTGGCTAGTATGAGGAACTTAGGGTTGTAAAGTCAAGAGCAATGTTTGTCTTGCAAAAGCTATGATGCTATTAGAACTCCCATCTAAGCATCAGGCCGAGCTATAGCTATCTGAACCCGCTTGAAATCCATGTGAGCATGCGCTGCGCTTATTTAGATCTGGTGCCGACTATGTCGATCTGCCCTGGCGTTGAAGTGGGGCCATGTTCCCCCAAATCTCTGCGCTGCTTTCGGCAGCAAGAAACGGCTGCTAAATACTGTTCTAGGTTCAGACGGCACTCGGCAGGAACATCCTTGACCTGTCCGGCAGTGGCAATCGCATCAGCCACCGAAAATTCTGAACGGTCGCAGCTAGGACAAACTCTTCCTTTGCGCCCGAAATGCCACGCAGCTTCCTGCGATGGACGGGCTGGGTCGCTTCCACCGACGATCACCGCAGGTTCTGTTTCAATAAGGTCCTGAAGTACCGGCCTATTTCTGCGTTTGATGCCAGGCAGCCTGCAGATCTGTGCCGGATGTATCACCTGTTCTAACTCCTCCAATGAGGATACGCACCGGGCGAAATTGAATATCCGCTTCGATAGCAGTGCCATTCACGGCAAAGCCCTCGCCGTCAGCAAGAACCGCCGCATGGCTCTGGCACATAATCTCTGATTTCAAACTGGACCATTCCCATGCATCTTTCAAACCGACATCTCGTTTACCAGTTTAGGGTTTGATTAAGAGATCCCACATCACTCGACATTCTCCAAGAATCGGCACGGCCGTTTTCACGACTCGCCGCTCTTCCTTGAACTCTCCGAGCGCATTGTCCAGCAGCGTATGAACATCGGGCTGTTGAAGGTGTTGATCTCTCGGTAGACAGCACGCAGATTCGCGCCGATGCCAGCCCTCACCGGGCGATCACCCGTGAGCAACTGCCGGGGGATTGCCAAAGTCAATCGCACCGTACGCGAGTACGTCGAGCAGGTCGAGAGAGAAAACGTTGTCGCGGAGCCGGAACAGATTTCTGATCCGTCTTTGTCTGAAGCGGAAGATCAACTCGAACTGCGCCGCACGTATGGCAACTCGCCACCCATGAAGATCTCGACAACCGACCCGGAAGCAGCCCTGTCGAGCAAGCGAGGAGCTTCCGAGTTCGCTTACTACGATCATTACCTAATCGACAATCGAAGCTGCATTATTGCGGGCGTCATGGCAACCCCCGCACGCCTCAGCCAAGAAATTATTGCGGCCCGTCAGATGTTACAAAGAGCCAGAGAGCGGTTCGGACTGCAACCGGTCAGCGTCACTGCTGACAAGAGCTACGGCACGGGTGAGTTCCTGTCTTGGCCTTCCCATCGGCGGATCACTGTTCCACTGGCGAAAATTGCGACAATCGCGTTTGTGTTGAAGCGGACGCTCACGTTCTTGGTCCACCAGCTAATCAGCACCTTCGGAGTGATAATCGGCTGCGGTATCGCCACAACCGAGACTGCCTCCCTTTTCAATTTGCTTTCTGCTTCGACAAAAGCACTGCGAGCAAGCTGGCTTCTCATTGAAATCCCTGGCTTCCCATTGCAAGTGGCCTCTGCTCTGCTGTTAGGCTACTCGCTAGCATTGAAAAGTCCCGTCAAGGCGATGCTTTGGGTGTGGATTTTTCCTTGGCTCGTTCTGGTTGTCGCGGCCTTGGCAATCGATGCCTCTCACCCGGCGCCATTGAGCTATTTCTTCGGGCGTGGCTGCCTGGTGGTGAAACATTGTTTCAGCCAAACTGCCATAACACTTCCGGCGCTAACTTCCGCGGCGTACGCTCTGGGCGCAATGCTGGCAACACTCACCCAACGGAAATCGACCCAGTAGAGCTCTATGGTGGCATCGATCTGACAGTTCGTGGATTGTTGTCCCATGACGGGCAACTTGGGAACTGCCCGAGTTTTTCAACAGCATCCAGGGTTCGGAAACGACTCGTGCTCTCACGTTCCTGTGACCCTGTTCCTCGTGCGCGAGCCTGCGGGCGCTTGATTGTATCTGGGCTGCCCACCAACTGCTCTGAACGGACCGCGATTTAGCCGCAATCTGAAATTCAGACAGGGTGGCTGGGACATGTCAGGAACGGTCACTCATACCGCAAGGCAATCGCAGGATCGACTCTTGCAGCGCGAACGGCCGGTGTCAACGCTGCCGCTAGTGTCACGATTGCAAAGACTCCGGAAACCACCAGTAGCGCGATCGGATCCATGGCGCTCGTGTGGAACAAATAGCTTTTCAAAAAGCGTGTCGCCCCAAGAGCACCTGCCGCGCCAACCGCAATGCCTGATAACGCAATTAGTAGGGATTGCCGGATGATGATCGCCATGAGATCACTACTACGCGCACCAAGTGCCCGGCGAACACCCATCTCTCGAACACGTTGCGCAACCGAGTACGAAGGAAGTCCGTAAATCCCGACCACGATGAGAGTAACTGTGACCGCCGAGAAAAAAGCGAGGACGCGCATCAACGTGCGCCGTGATCCTAGCTCCGCGTCGATCAACTGCTGCATGGATTGAAGGTCGGAAACGGGCTGCGAAGCGTTTACTGATCGCACGCTGCTCCGGATAGCGTTCGCATAGCTCATCGGGTTGCCTCTGACTCGCAGCGCAAGCATAGCGGAGGGCATTGGTGAATGGGCGAAAGGAACGTAAACGCCTCGATTCCAGCCCAAACCTTCCAGGTCTTGGTGGGAATTTCCGACGATCCCGACAATTTCAGCAGGTTCTTTGTTGACGCCTCCGATCAGCATTCGCTGACCCAGCGGATTCGGACCCGCCGGGTAAGATGGCCAAAGTAGCCGCGTCAGATTCTCATCGATGACAGCAACTCGCTGCGTCCCCTCAGGATCATGCTCCGTGAATGTTCGGCCCCTCCTCAGCGGAATCTGAAGCACCGCGAAGTAATCAGGCGTTACGATGAAAATGCCTGCGATGGGTCGCTGGCTCAGCAGCAACCGCGGCTGATCAGCTCTCTGGACCGGTGTTCCCGGGAAGGACATCATCGGTAACGTCAGGGAGGCCGAAACGTGCTCAATTCCCGGCACACCCGAAAGGCGTTGCAACAAATCGTCATAAAACCGCGCCGTGTCATCGGTCGTTCTGAGCGCGACCCGCGCGGTGACAACGTTATCCGGATTGAATCCAAGAGGCTCGGCCTTCAGGCGCAGTATCGTTTCGATTAGAAGCGTGGTGCTTACCAGCAGCACAAACGAAAGAGCGATTTGACTGCCAATCAGTACTGAGCGCAGGCGCGTACGCGTAATCCCGGCGAGGTTGCCACGTATCACGAACATCAAATCGGTTCGAGACGCAATGAGCGCCGGTGCGAGCCCGAAGAGAAAACCGAGCAATAGCGAAAGTCCCACTGCATAAGCGAGCACAACGCCATCGAATCCAATCTCACTGGCGCGCGGCAGCTCAGAATCGCTGATTGTGCGAAGAGCGGAGAGAGCCAGGAATGCCAGAAGCGCTCCAGCTCCGCCGCCCAGCGAATACAGAATCAAAGTCTCGCCGATCAGACGACGGGCAATTCTTATTCGGCTTGCACCCACCGCAGCTCGCACGGCGAACTCGGTGGCACGCCTGGCGGATCGCGCGAGAATTAGTGTTGCCAAATTGGCGCACGCAATCAGCAGTACAAGTGCGACCGCGCCGAACAGCAGATGCAGCGCGGGCTCCACATGGACGACCATCACCTGCTTCAGCGGCTTGGCAACGGCAGGAGTGTCTGACTTCGCATCAAGCATCGCGGGATGATTTCTGGCGTACTGCGATTGCAGGACAACCAGTTCGGATGACGCTTGCTGCAAGGTAGCTCCAGGACGCAGGCGGCCAAAGATGCCCAAGAAGGGACTTAAAGCCCGTGAAGCCGGAGGAAATCGCGGCGAGTCTTCCGGCTTTGCTAGCCAAACATCAATACCGGCTGCTGGAAAGCCGATGTTTGCAGGGAGAACGCCAGAGATCGAATAAGCAGTTCCGCCTAAATCCAACACTTGGCCCGTGACTTGAAGATCACCATGAAAATGCCGCTGCCAGAATTCGTAGCTGATCAGCGCCGTGTCGCCCGCAGAACTCAAACTGCGGCCCAGAAGCGGAGAAACGCCAAGAATCTCGAGAAAGTCAGCAGATACACGATTCGTCTTCAGTGACTCGGGACCGCCTCGGCCGGTAAATGCGAGATCCTCTTCCATGGCGTACGCTCCGATGGAAGAAAACTGGTGAGCTGCCGATCGAATCTCGCCATAGTGAATGGGTGTGGCCCCGCTTGAAATGAGAACAAGCCGGTCAGGCTCGCGATAGCCAAGAGGTTTCATCAGAACAGCGCGCACGACTCCGAAGCACGCCACGTTTACGCCTATTCCAAGTCCCAGCGTGAGCACCGCAGTCACCACAAATACAGGACTTCTCCAGAGTGATCGAAAAATGCTCATCTTATTTATCTATTCCGTAGGGGACTGCCGGATCAATGTGCGACGCGCGACGCGCCGGAAGCAGAATAGCCGCTGCACCGCAAGATTATCAGTGTTGTCAGGGTGAACGCAGGAGAGTTGCGCATTGTGCGAACCGCATACAGCAGATCGCTTAAGAGGTTATCTACAATAGTCGCGATTGAATGCCACATGATACGCAAAGCCGTCTCCAGTTCGTTGGGCGTTCACTTGGTCAATGTTGAGGCTCAGAAGAGAACCCTAATCCACTCCTAAGTCATCGCAAGCGTTTCGCATCTGTGCCCACTTGGCCCGGTTGAGCCGATTGTCGTCGAGCGCCGAATGTGCCTGCCGATGTGGGCGCCCAGACGGCACGATTGAGCACTCGCGCTTCTGATCGTCAGGGAGAAAGGTTCGTCCGCGGGCTGCGAACAAGTGAACTATTGAAGAACGACATTCTACTGGACATCCTTTGCCTGCATTCTGGATTGGGTGCCGATTCCGCCATACGAATAACTTGAGATCGTTCCCTCAAGGCAAGCTAACAGGAGCACGCCTTGTGCGTCCTCAAGGTGATCAACCATCCTTTGGCGTGCCTGCTCGGGTTGGCGCAGGTCCATCGCCGAGTAGACCTCTTTGTGAAACTCCAAGGCCCGCTCGGGTGGGGCAAGTTGAGCTGTCACCTGCATACTTTGTCGCAATGCGTCCTGTATCTCTGAAAAGCGATCCAGGAAACGGACATACAATTTTGAGCCTTTAATATATAATTCCTCGGTCGATTCCCCTGCGCAGTCATTAGAAAGCGAGTCCGAGTGAGATTCATTCTCTTGAGAAGTTTGATCGAAGCTAGAACCGTCGTCCTCACCGATTGGGAAAACATTCTCAAACGGAAAAATGATCGGCCGTTATTAGCCGTGCCGACCGGGAATGGGACTGGACCGAACCTTTGTGAAGGGAGATGGGCCATTTCAGGCAAGCCGACCAAAAGACTTGTGCACTCTTTCATCTTGTGTTTGGCGGCAGTCTTTCTTTCCTGCAATGTGCTTTGGGCCCAGATCGATCAAGGCGCGATCCGCGGCACGGTGCAGGATCCAAGCGGCGCAGTTATCCCTGATGCCAAGGTTACGTTGAGCAACGAAGATACTGGACTTCTGCTCCAGACAACAACGTCGGTAGGCGGAACTTACAGTTTCAGTCCTATAAAGATCGGGACTTACACCGTTTCTGTAACAAAGCCGGGGTTCGCTACCGTTTCGCATCCGCATATTAGTGTCCACGTCAGTGAACAGGCGAAAGCCGACTTCTCGCTCAATCCCGGTCAAGTGACTCAGACAGTTGAAGTCAACTCGGGTTTACCCTTGCTGGAGACGCAATCGTCGGAGGTGGGCCAGGATCTCACGAGCCGTCAGGTTAACGACCTTCCGTTGAATGGCCGCAACTATACGTTTCTTGCCCAGGTGTCGGCCGGCGTGACAGGATTGCAATCCGGTAGAGTCGCCGGAACGGGCGGTTTCACAGCCAACGGGCTGCCTCAATCGCACAACAGCTATATCCTCGACGGCATCGACAACAATAACGATACGATCGACTTCCTCAACGGCAATGCTTTTGTAGTGCTGACGCCACCCGACGCGATCCAGGAAGTCAATGTCCAAACGAGCAACTTCAGCGCGGAGTTTGGGCGTGCTGGATCAGCGGTGATTAATGCGACCACTAAGTCGGGCACCAATCAATTCCAAGGTAATTTCTGGGAGTATCTTCGCAACGATAAACTCGACGCCTCTACCTGGAGCGCCAATCGCGCCGGAACACCAAAACCCGAGCTGAGGCAGAACCAATTTGGTTTTACGGTAGGTGGACCGGTTATCATTCCACACCTCTATAACGGCCGCAACAAAACTTTCTTCTTCGGCGATTATCAGGGCACGCGAATCGCGCAAACCTCATTGCATAACCCGAGTGTTCCGACCGACGCTCAGCGGAGCAGCGACTTTACCAATTTTCAGGATTTAATTTTCAATCAGTCGGGTACTCGCAGTGACGCGCTGGCCGCGCGTTCCCGCAGGGAAGCATACTTGATCCTGCAACGACTCGCGCCGTTACCAAGGGCCAGCTTGATTCCGTCACAGGGTTGGTGGCCGCCAGTACCGGGTATGTTCGTGATCCGTTCTTCCAAGGAAGCGTGGCAGGAATCACTAATTTTGCTACGCCCGGCACGGAGAGTCTGATGAATATTCTGCCGGCCAATCGCCTCGATCCCAATGCAATTAAGCTGCTGAGCGCATATCCGGCGCCCAACACTTCTGGTTTCAGTGGCGGTATCACCAGCAATTATGCGGTGTTGCGTCCTCTACCTAATGACATTAATCAGTTCGATATTCGCGTGGACCAAAACTTCAGTGAAAAAGATCAAATGTTTGCCCGAGTTAGCTACGCTGCAAGAAATCAAACCGCTCCAGGAGACTTCACTGGTCCGCTGGACAATTCGGGTTTCGGTCAAGGAGCCTTCACGGATCGGAGCGTCAATGCAGGGCTCAGCGAGACACATCTTTTTTCGCCGACCATGATAAACGAAGTTCGCCTTGGCTACAGTCTGCTCACCGATAAGGTTCAGCCGGCAGTTGCCAACGTCCTCGGTATTCCTCAGCAGTTTGGCATACAAGGATCACCACAAGGACCCGGGCTCGGAGGATTACCTTACCTCAACATTGGCGGGCTTACGGCTGTCGGCCCTGGAGAGTTCGCCTCCCCCAATACTCGCGTAAGTGATACCAGACAAATCACAGAAAATCTAACAAAAATTCGTGGTCCGCATACATTCAAAGGAGGTTTCGAGGGCCAATTTATACGCTACAGCTACGATAATCCCCGCGATCCGCGAGGCCGCGAAGATTTCTCGGGAAGTTACACGGGAATACCGGGCTGTTGCCTGGGTAGCGGCGTAGCGCAACTGCTTCTCACGCCTATTCCGGCAACTGTGCCCAATGGGATTGATTACGAGGGTGGACCGGGATTTGCTCTCTCAGACAGCAATCTTGCGCCTGACAACATCCGCCGTTACTATGGACTCTACTTTCAAGACGATTGGAAAGTGACGCCCAAGTTGACGCTAAATCTCGGCGTTCGATGGGAATATTTCAGCTTACCGAGAAATAGGTACGGTGCTGAAGCGAACTTCGAGCCTGGAACGCCCGGTGCAGGAGCCGCCTATGTTATCAACACTCGATCAAAAAACGTTCCGCTCTCTCCGGCGTTTACATCGCTCCTTGCCCAGGATGGTATCGCGCTTCAATACAGCAGCGTGCCTGGACTCGTCAGCGCACCCAAGGCTAATTTCGCGCCTCGAATCGGCTTCGCGTATCAAGCGCTATCGAAGCTGGTAATACGTGCCTCCTATGGCATTTTTTATGCTGGATTTGAGAATCTCGGTAGCGTTGATGAGGGATACAATTATCCCTTTGCTGTTGAGCCAACTCTCAACGACGCTTCGGGGGGAACTCTTACATTAGCCAGCCAGAACCCACGCGCTTTTCCAAACGGCGGATTTGCCACGCTCGAAAACGCGCTGACGTTCATCACTCCGAATCCTACAAACCCGGCCTTTAATCCACAGAGATTGTCTTTAAAGGGCTTTGGGACACCTTGGCATACCGGTTATACGCAGGAATGGAACTTCACTTTACAGTATGCATTGACGCGCAACGACAGCGTGCAGGCCGCGTACATCGGAAATCACAGCCTACATCAGTTTAATGATTTCAGGTCCAATTCCCCAAGCGTGATTCTTCCTCGCGGACAAGGCCTAAGTACCCAGAAATACGTGCCGTTCCCGGATTTTGGTCAGAACGTTGATTATGTTGCGCCTAATGGCGACGCTTATTACAACGGCTTCCAAGTGACGTACCAGAGGAGGTTTGCTCAGGGCTTGGGATTACTTGCGAACTACACGCACTCAAGATGCATGATGGACTTTCGCAATGTCCTGAGTGACGACACACCGGGCGGGCTCCAACGCGCGCTTTATCTGCCCGGTTTCGGGATCAAGGGGGATTATACGTTCTGCAATGACGATTCACCGAATGTGTTTCACCTCAGCGGCACCTGGCAACTTCCATTCGGGAAAGGGCTGCGCTTCGGCCAGAATGCTAATGGTGTCGTGAACGCCGTGTTAGGCGGGTGGTCTATCAACGGGAATCTCACTGCCCAGAACGGTTTTCCCGGAACTGTTGGCTGCCCGTCTCCGACCACAGCCGACTTTGGTTGCGTTGCCTTCGTGGTCCCGGGCCAGCCACTTTATCGCAATTCGGGACCACACGGCATTAACCAGTTCCTAAACCCGAAGGCATTCGCGCAGCCGCCGGTTGCCACCACCATTGGGCAAGCCGACTTATAGTCGAGCCAAGGAGTTGGCTCAAGAGGGTAGTTATCAACAGC
>CAXTWQ010000016.1:0-15936 GCA_964248065.1 uncultured Bryobacteraceae bacterium
TTAGTACCTTTGGCGACACGGGCGAGTATGCGCACTTTCGCCTAACATCTCCCGAGCCCACCGAGGAAATTACGGTTCACGCCACAACGCCAAGTTTCTTTGAAGTATTGGGCGTGCACGCGCTCGTAGGCCGCGTACTGATGCCCGATGACGAGGCAAGAAACTCGGGCACGCCTCCGGTTCTTTTGAGCTACAACTTCTGGCAACGGCGATTTCAGGCCGATGCAGCCGTCGTTCGCGGGCAAACGATCGAGATCAATAGCCACCGGTTCGCGATTGTCGGCATCATGCCACGCGAATTCAATGGGCTTTCAGTCGATACGGCCCCCGATGTGCGAATTGCCTTAAGCGCATTTCCTCTAATAGCAAACTCGAAAATCGAATCAGCGTTTTTTGAAATGGCAGGCCGGCTCAAGCCTGGATTCAGCAGGGCACAGGCTCAAGCTGAATGCTTATCAATCTGGCAATCAACGATGCGGGATTACTACCTGAACATTGACAAAACTTCCCCCGAAGAGGTGCCGACACTTATCAAGCGTGGCATGAAGCTGGAATCTTTGGAGCGTGGGACATCCCTCCTTCGGAGCAGTTTCGGCGATTTTTTCACGCTCCTTATGGCAGCAGTGAGTCTGCTTGCGTTGATTGTTGCGCTTAATGTCGCGGGGCTTCTCCTGGCACGCGCTGTGATGCGGCAACAGGAAATGGCGGTACGGCTTGCAATTGGCGGAACCCCGCTGCGGCTGGTGCGGCAAATGGTGAACGAGAGCATTTTGCTCACTACGTTTGGGGCGCTCGGTGGATTCTTAATAGCTATTGCGGCGATCCCGTTGGCAGTTCACCTGCTACCGCCGCTGCGAGATGTCTCCACTACAATTGTTCCGCTCTCCATTGACACGGGTGTGAACCGGCGAATCTTGCTGTTTCTCGTGGCGTTATCCATTCTGACCACTCTGATCTTCACCGTGAGCCCGATACTGACAACAGTACGGCTCAGCATCGACAGTGTATTGCGAACCGTGCGGTCCAGCCCCAGCCCGCGCGGCCGCCAGCTTTTGATCATTCTGCAGATGGCGCTTTGCACATTGCTGCTTGTCGGTGCTGGCTTGCTGGTGCGCAGTTTGCAGCAACTGCAAGAAACGCCTTCCGGCTTCGCGCGTGACTCCGTCGCGACCTTTTCCTGCGATCTGGAAGGCTACAAACAATCATCCGGTGCATTGACTGCGCTTTCTAATAAGATTCGTGAGATACCAAGTGTTGTGTCCGTAGCCACATCCTCCATCGGTGTGATGCGCGGCCACGGCATGTTTGCCAATGTGGCGGCTGAAGGCCATCGCGTCAGCCAGGCCGAGTTTATGGCTACGGCGGCAAACAATGTATCAATCGACTACTTCAGCACTATGGGCGTGCGGATTCTGGCAGGGCGTGACTTCGTACCGACCGATGCTCCCAAGCCAAAACAGACCGCTCCCGTGAAAACTTTGGTCAACAAAACATTTGCTCGTCGCTTCTTTCCCGGTGTTGATCCTATAGGAAAACGTTTCGGAACGGCAATGGAGGGAGGCATCGCACCTGGGGAGTATGAAATTGTCGGCGTGGTAAGCGACGCGAAGTACCGGTCGCTAAAAGAACCGATCCGCCCGATGTATTTCAGGCAGGAGACTGACTTTGATTCGTTCGTCTTATACGTGCGTACGAGCATGCGGCCCGAACAAGTCATAGGATCGGTCCGCAAAGCGGCGGCTTCCCTCCTTCCCGGTTTGCCGTTCCTTGAAGTGAACACGCTTGGTCATGAAGTCGAGGAGAGCACGGCCCCTGAACGCATCACTGCACTACTCGGGTCACTATTTAGCGGCCTCGCAACGCTGCTGGCAGGTATTGGCACCTACGGCTTGCTTGCTTATGCCGTAACGCAAAGGCGGCGCGAAATCGGCATCCGCATGGCACTTGGCGCACAACGTAAAGATGTTGCTTACCTAATCGCACGGCAAACGCTCGTTATGGCCCTCTCCGGAATTACGCTCGGAGTCACAGCGGCGCTGATTGCCGGTCCGGCCATTCGATCATTACTTTATGGAGTGTCCACCACCGATCCGCGGTGCTTCGCGGCAGCGGCAATCTTCGTGTTACTTATCGCTGCTGCAGCAACAGTCCTCCCCGTGCTCGAAGCAACTGGTATACAACCAGCAGAGACCTTACGCCTTGAAAACTGAAGTGCTCAGCCGCCAAGCTGATGTGCAAAGTTGGAAAGCCAGAGGCAGCGCTTGATCCTCTCTGTTTGTGATCTCGACTTTTGCGCTCTGCGGCTTTGCGGAGGCGTATTGTATTGACTATACTGCTTGTCTTCTGGGACCCGCTTCCCACCAAGGTCAATATTGCGACTCGAAAAACTTGCTCTCAGCACAGAAGAAGCAGACAGACACAGGCAAAAGCACATCGGCTGCGAACATCTTTTTGCCGGCTTGCTACGCTTTTCACGCGGGCGCAATATACCGGCTCAACGCGCAGCCCGAATCGATGCAATGGTGGCACTGAGGTACGAATAGGCGATCCATAGTTTGTGGGACGCAAACAGCGGAAGAATCCGAACTAAATTGCATAACCCTTCGTTTAAGCACGGAGATTCGTTTGAGTCAGACTGCATTGTCTTCCCCTATGCGTGTCCCAAAGGAACGTTGCTATACTGGATCTTTGGCCCGCACATAGGAGACATGGAATGACACCGATTCGCTCTGAGGTACTGCAAGGAACACTCGATCTACTGATTATGAAGACACTGAGCGCCATGGGTCCCTTGCATGGGTATGGAATCGCCCGGCGCATCGAGCAATTGAGCGAAGATGTCCTTCAGTTAAACGAAGGCACAGTTTACGCTTCACTGCTCCGGTTGACACAAAACGGCTGGATCTCATCGGATTGGGGCGTTTCCGAGAATAATAGAAAAGCTAAGTTCTATTCCCTTACAAGGAGCGGCCGCAAGCGGCTCGCAACAGAAGCAGAGAAGTGGGAACGCATCTCGGGCGTCGTTGGACGAGTGCTTCAGCTTTCTGAAGGCAGGTGAAGTATCGATGCTTAGTATGCGGGCTTTTGTTTCGCGGCTGAAATCATTGTTCCGTCAGCGTGCTGAGGAACAAGAGTTGGATGAGGAGTTTCATGCGCATCTCGCGCTTCTAACGGATCGGTACACGCGTCAGGGCATGAGCCCTAGAGAAGCGGAAACCGCGGCTAAACGGCAGTTCGGGCGAGATACTCAGCTTAAAGAGATTCTCCGCGAACAGCGTAGTGTCCCGCTTTTCGACAACATTCTTCAAGACGTTCGGTATGCCCTCCGACAGTTGCGCAAAGCGCCAGCATTCTCAGTTACAGCGGTTCTGACGCTTGCCCTTGGCATTGGTCTGAACATATCTGTATTTTCGATCGTGCATGCCGTTTTGCTTCGGCCGTTGCCCTTCAAAGATGCCGAACAGCTGGTGATGGTTTGGGAACAGAATGCCCATCGCGGGTGGTATCACAACATCGTCTCTGCGGCGAATTTCAATGACTGGCGACGAGCGAATCATGTCTTCTCCGATATGGCGCTGATAGATCCTTTTTTCACGTTCAACTTGACCGGCAGTGGCGAGCCCGTTGAAATCCAGGCTGAACGGGTCACGCCGAATCTCTTTTCTCTCTTGGGGGTGCAGCCGCTACTGGGGCGTACGTTTGTGCGTGAGGAGGGTCATCCAGGAAGCGCCCGTGTTGTTGTGTTGGGACATTCGCTTTGGACAAGCCGCTACGGCGGCGACCGCTCAATTATCGGAAAGCAAATCTCGCTCAATAGCGAGAGCTACACCGTAATTGGTGTTATGCCAATTGGCTTCTCCGATGTTTACTCACCGGCCGTGGATTCAACTCCTCAGCTTTGGGTTTCCGCGATGAATCTTACCGATCCAGGAAGAGACGATCACAATTACATGGCTGTAGCACGTCTGCGCCATGACGTCACACTCATGCAAGCCCGAGCGGAGATGAACAGCATTGCTGCCCGACTCGAAAAGGAGTACCCGGGTAATAAGGATTGGGGCGTAGGTCTAGTGAGTGTGCGCGATGAAACGGTCGGAAATTCGAGGCCCGCGCTGCTCATTTTGATGGCAGCCGTCGGGCTGGTCCTGGTGATTGTCTGCGTGAACTTGGCAAATTTGCTCCTGGCTCGCAGCGCAGCTCGTTCACGCGAGCTTGCCGTGCGAAGAGCACTCGGCGCAAATCGACGAAGGCTGATCTCGCAGTTGCTGACAGAGAGCTTGCTGCTTTCCATAGTCGGGGCGGCGGTTGGCTTAGTGATTGCCAGTCTGGGAACAAAGGGTCTGGTCGCGATTGCTCCAATCGATACACCAGGAATCGAAACTGCCGGCCTCCAGCTACCGATTCTTGTCTATACGGCTGGCATCGCGTTGCTCACGGCCGTCATCTTTGGGCTCTTGCCTGCTGTACGAATTTCTAAATTTGAGCTAAGCGGTGCGCTAAAGGAAAGCAGTCGCGGCAGCACGCAAAAGGCAAATGCAGGTGAAATTCGACGAATCCTCGTTTCTACGGAATTTGCGCTGGCCGTTGTTCTCGTTATGAGCGCTGGCCTGATGATAAAGACGCTCTTGTATATGCATCACATTGAGCTCGGTTTCCAGCCTGATCATGTGATTACAATGCGCGTTCCGCTGAATGACGTAAAGTACAAAGAACAACAGCAGACTGAGTTCTATCGTTCGTTACTGGAACGTCTCAGTGCCATACCTGGGATTCAATATGCAACAGTTTCGCACGGCATCCCCTTTTATGGCTGGTCGGGTCAGGGCTTTGTTACTCAGGAGAATCCGCACCCCGCGCCGGCTGACATCCCGGACGCGAACTATCTGACGATTGCTCCCCGCTACTTCGATGTCCTTCGAATCCCTCTAATCAAAGGCAGGGCTTTCACGGATGGTGATACCCAGAATGCAATGCATGTTGCCGTTGTGAATGAGGCGCTCGCACATAAACAATGGCCGGGGCAAAATCCACTAGGTAAGCGGATCAAAATTGCATGGAATGAGGCATCGTGGCTGACCGTTGTGGGCGTGAGTGGAAATGTTCGTACTCAAGGACTGGAGGCAGATTTCCTTCCAGAGATCTACGCGCCCTACACACAGCATCCGTGGCTGAAAACGTGAATCCTCTAGCGGTTGTTCCTTTAATCCGGCACGCCATCGGAGCACTTGACCCCGATCAACCGATTGCAGACATACGGACGCTTGATGCTGTCACTCTGCAACCCCTTGCGTTACGGCGTTTCTTAACAGATCTTCTGAGCGGTTTCGCTGCTATGGCCTTACTCCTCGCCGCGATTGGAGTGTACGGTGTAATGGCATACTCCGTTACCCAGCGACTGCGCGAAATGGGAATCAGAATCGCGTTAGGCGCAACTCAGGGCAACGTACTGCGCATCATCCTGACGGACGGCCTACGATGTGGTCTGTTCGGTATTTGCTTCGGTGTCGCCGGCTCATTTGGTGCAACGCGGCTGCTATCTAGCCAGCTTTACGGAGTCAAGTCAACCGATCCCTGGATGTTCGCATCAGTCACAATTTTATTAGCGCTGGTTGCCACAATGGCAGCGTATGTGCCCGCCCGTCGTGCCGCGCGAGTTGACCCTATCGCTGTGCTTCGAAACGAATAGCCAGCTTAATTTTTGTTGCGCAAACCCTAGATGCTGTTGAAAAACTCGGTTCTTAGACTGCCAGCGATTTGCGCGTCGAACGGCGACGCGATTAGCCGCGCTACGAGTGATCGCGGACCGCAGGGTAGACATTTTTTATCCCCCAAAATCAGTAGTTTCTGGCGCAGAAAAGTTTTTCAACAGCAACCTTCGTTTACGCAACGCGAGACGGGCTGCCTTCCGGCTTGCCCTCAACGGTAACTTCCCAGAAGGGGACTCAGCGCAGGCGGTCTTGATTAAATAAGAGTTCATGCCTACCCAGCGGTTTACCGTCGAGGTACAACCCGACTTCATCGAGCGCCAGTCTAAAACCCGGCCTATCGAGGCGTTGGCTGAAATCATCTGGAACGGCCTTGACGCCGATACTGCCACAGTTGCCGTCTCTCTCTCCCGGGGTCCCCTGGGACTGACAGGCGTGACGGTGACAGACACCGGGACCGGCATCCCCTATGTCGAAGCGCCGGCCGTATTCACGAAGCTAGGCGGATCGTGGAAGCAGCGCGGGGGCCTGACTAAAGACAAGGGCCGCATGCTGCATGGTTTCGAGGGACGCGGCCGGTTCAAGGTTTTCTCACTGGGTCGGGTTGCCGACTGGCGCATCGTCTATAAAGCTGAGGACGGTTTGCGCGCCTACACGGTCAGCATTCTGGAATCGAACATCCGCGAAGTCAGGATCAGCGATGAGCAGCCGGTGCCGGATGCTAGAACCACAGGCGTTGAGGTGCAAATTACCGAGCTGTACCGGGACTTTCATTCGCTAGAGCCGGACAACTCAATACAAGAGCTTTCGGAAATCTTCGCGCTCTACCTGAAGGATTACCGCGACGTCCGGGTATCGATTGAGGGCAACGCCATTGACCCGTCATCGGCTATAGCAGCGACAAAAATATTTCCCCTTCAAGGCATCACAGATGAGGGAACCAGGCATCCGGTCGAGCTAGAGATGATTGAGTGGCGGTCCGCTACGCGGCGCGCTCTGTATCTATGCAGCGAACGGGGATTCCCGCTTTCTCAGGTGTCCACGCGGTTTCATGTCGGCGACTTCCAATTTTCCGCGTATCTCAAATCCTCCTATATCAGCCAGATGCACAAGGAGGGAACGCTTCAGGTTGCCGAAATCAATCCGGAGATGAACCGCGATCTTTCCTACTCTATCGACGAAGCGCAGCACACCATAAAGAACTACTTCAGGGAGCGTGCGGCCGAGCGTTCCGCGCTGTTGTTGACGAATGGAAAAACGAGCGCATCTATCCCTACGAGGGCGAGCCGAAAACACCGCTTGAGCAGGCTGAGCGCCAAGTCTTCGATATCGTCGCCACGACTGTTAATAATCACCTTCCAGATTTCTCGGAAACGCCGGTCAAGAACAAAGCCCTGCATCTACGCATGCTCCGGTCCGCCATTGAGCGCAGCCCCGAGGATCTGCAACTTATCCTCCGCGAGGTTATTCAGCTCCCCCAGCGGCAGCAGGAGGAATTGGCCCGATTGCTCCGCGAGGCGTCGCTTTCGTCGATCATCAGCGCGGCAAAGGTTGTCGCCGATCGTCTCAAATTTCTGTCGGGTCTTGAGCAGATCGTCTTTGTCCCGGAGATGAAGGCTCGGCTGAAAGAGCGAACACAGCTGCATAAAATCGTCGCCGACAACACATGGTTATTCGGCGAAGAATTTAACCTTTCCGTCAACGATCAGAGCCTGACCGAAGTGCTGCGCCAGCACCGCAAAATATTGGGAGAGGACTTTGTTATTGACGAGCCGGTGAAGCACGTTAACAAAAAGCGGGGCATCGTGGACCTGATGCTATCGAAAGCACTCAGGCGCCACAGGGCGGATGAGGTTGATCATCTCGTTGTCGAGCTGAAAGCTCCGCGCGTGAAAATCGACACGGACGAAATCACGCAGATCGAACGGTATGCCATGTCAGTTGCGGATGATTCCCGCTTTCGCACGGCGAACGGCATCAGATGGACATTCTGGGCGCTCTCGGATGACATCGGCAAATATGGCGAGTTTCGTTTGCGGAGCAGTGCCAACGGAATCATTCAGCAAAGCGGCAATATATCCATCGGCATAAAGACGTGGGCGCAGATCATCCAGGAGAACAAAGCCCGGCTTCAGTTCTTTCAGGAGAAGCTGGAGCATCAGGTCGATCAGGGTACGGCGCTCCGCTATTTGCAGGAAAAGTATGAGGACTTTCTTACCGGCGTTGTAACGGAGGAAGTCATCCCCCCTGCTAACGACGAAGCCGACGATTCCGAACTTATTGCTTAACGAGCCGGGATCGCCAACGCGTCGCTAAGCTCCAGCTGAATAGTTCAGTTCTTCTCAAGCCGGTTCCTGATCGGCTGATCCGCGCCCCCGATTTTTGACGTTTGGCGTAGTGACCCCGGTAAAGCCATTTGACGCTCGCGCTGAGCTGGATCGAGGAATGCGGCTCGGGTTCCAACGTTTGGGTCGTCCGCGTCGAACTCTTGCGGACCTAACATAGCCTCACTCATACGAAGCAGTTCACCCTTGGCGTATAGCCCGCAGGGCATTGGCTGCCGCTGGAACGCAAGGAAGAACTCATCCAGGCCATCCGCACCTGGCTCCAAAGCCAAAAGCTTTGATGGCGGTATTGGGAAAGTGAAGTCCTACAAGCGGAGCGGTTGCTCCACGGCACGTCCGATCGACTGCCAATTACTGCGATTCGGTTTGAAGCGAGCTGTTGCAATTGGTCTTAGTACAAGTCCACTTCTTCGAAGCCGACTTGCTGCTTCCAGATGACCAGTCGTCAGCCAATTAAGCCCCAGTTTGCAACATCAGGCCGATGCGCTTAGCAACCAACGCTACCGAACTCAACGTTAGCTCCACAACGCGTTTGTTGACACTTGGCCCGGATGCGGAATCTATACCGCTCTTGAGCTTACTCGGAAGCATGTGGATGCAAAATGCTTCTATGAGATCTACAGTCACAGCAACTTCAGTGATGCTCCTCATAAGCGCGGGATATATGTTAGGGTTGGTCGCCCCGCCGAGCGAGATGCAGTCTGACCGTGCACATCGCGATATGGCTATTCACTGGCCCGCTGCTTACGATCCTTCAGTGGCCCCCGTGTTCAGTCATAACGAACTCCTGATCCATGCAGACTGCCACAGTACCTTCGCACGACTCGCAGATGCTCCCGACTGGCCCAACTGGCTTGTCATTGTCAAAGCTGTTGCAAACGAGACACCTGGCAAAGTTGGCCAAGGCGCGCTTTATCGTCTCAGAATCTTTAACAGCCCTATCCAGTCCCGCATTAGTGAATTCGTAGCGGATCAACGCATCAGCTGGATTCCTTTCGGGGCTGACGAAACTGAAACTCGCCATGGTCACTATCATGCTTGGCATTTCGTTCCGCAATCCACGGACTGCCTGGTGATCACCG
Source organism: uncultured Bryobacteraceae bacterium (assembly GCA_964248065.1). Lineage (GTDB taxonomy): Bacteria > Acidobacteriota > Terriglobia > Bryobacterales > Bryobacteraceae > Bog-105. The sequence goes on from CAXTWQ010000016.1 coordinate 9,133, forward strand.
AAGAAACAGGTGTCGGGCCTGGAGATCGCAAGAAACCAGATGCAGGCAGCCACCTTATGCACAAAGCACATGAGCTCTGGCTGGACAGCCTCAAGTACATCAGTGAGCCGTGAGCGACTCGCGGCACACGCTAGGTTCTTCTCGAATCAGTACTGACAAAAGAGGTTATCACAGGTAATATTGACGGTTCGGAAATGTTTGGGGCGTACTCAGGTGAAGGCCAAGCCTGTATCGTACGAACACACGGTATTACGGACCGGGGTGCCGCTTTACCAAACCTGCGGTTTGCAGCGCCGTCTTCACCCACGTGTAACTGAGTCGGGAACTTTTATGGAGGCGCTGTTGGACGCATGAATTCGATCACTCCTGGAAACCGGCGATAATCGAAGGACAACTTACGCGACACTCTGGTATGGAGCACCCGGACAAGATCATTATTGTCGATCGCTTCGCTCCCTTACGAGATCATTTGTGTGCGCTGCTTGCGGAACTTGGTGAGGATGATTGGGCTCGGCCTACCGCAGCGCCAGGCTGGTCTGTGAAGGATGTCGCAGCACACCTTTTGGGCGGCGACATAGCCATCCTGTCCGGCAAGCGAGACGGCTACAGCTCCAATCAAGAGATCAACTCCGAGGCACAGCTCATTGAGTTGGTGGACCGGCTGAATGCCGAGTGGGTTTTGGCAATGCGCCGGATCAGCCCGCGGCTGCTCCGCGAATTCCTGGCGGTCTGCGGTCCGGAAGTAGAGGCGTGCTTTTCGTCTCTCGATCCGATGAAAACCGGTGGCGCCGTTTCCTGGGCAGGTCCAGAACCTGCCCAGGTTTGGTTTGATCTCGCGCGCGAGTTTACTGAGCGCTGGCACCACCAGCAACAGATTCGGGATGCGACAGGGCGGCCAGCCCTCTACGATCCGTACTTTCTAGCGCCCGTACTGGATACCTTTGTGCGAGCGTTGCCTCACGCTTTTCGCAACGCAACAGCACCGCCAGAAAGTGTTGTCAAGTTTGAGATTTCGGGCGACGCTGGCGGTATCTGGTACGTGTACAAATCTGAGGGAGCTTGGCTTCTGCTTCTCGAATCACCCGCCGACTGGACTACGTCCGTGGTTCTCCCTCAGGACGTCGCTTGGCGATTGTTTACGAAAGGGATTGATCGAGGGAAGGCGCGCGACCTAGCCACAATCATGGGAAGAACTGATCTTGCCGATCCGATTTTTGCGACGACCGCCATCATCGGTTAAAACACAGAATATGATCAAACCTCGCGTTCTTCGCCCAGGAGATCGGATCGCCACAATCTCGCTATCGAGTGGCTGGCCGAGGGTGTATCCGCGAGCGTATCAGGACGGAAAGCGTCAGCTACAGGAAAAGTTTGGCGTCGAGGTCATTGAAAGCCGGTACGCCCTTGCTGAGATGGAATGGCTCCGAGCACATCCTGAAGCTCGGGCCATGGACCTTATGGAAGTTCTGAAGGATCCGACGATTCACGGCATCGTATCGACGATAGGCGGTGACGACTCCATTCGCATGTTGCCGTACCTGGATTATTCCGTCATCCATCAGAATCCGAAGGTCTTCCTCGGCTATTCTGATTCAACCATTACTCACTTCGCCTTCTTAAAGGCAGGTGTGACCTCATTCTATGGACCCTCGGTTATGGCGGGCTTCGACGAGAATGCCGGATTATCGGCTTACATGGCGGAATCCGTGGGGCAAATGCTATTTTCATCTTCGCCCACCACGCTTATCAGCCCTAACCCAAATGGATGGACCATCGAGTCCTGGGAATGGGGGGAGCGAACAGCGGAATGCGAGAAGGCGAAAGCTTCGCCCATCGTGTGGCTGGCGGTGGCTTCAGGGCAAGGGACAACACTGCGGAAGGCTGATCGGCGGCTGCCTGGATGTCATGGACTGGCTTCGCGGGACACCGGTTTGGCCAGAGCCGGCCGCATGGCGAAATAGCATCCTGTTCTTAGAAACCTCAGAAGATCGACCCTCTCCCGCCCTTGTGACATACATGCTCCGCTCGCTGGCCGCCACCGGAGCCTTACGTGACGTTCGAGCGATCCTTTACGGAAGGCCGTACGGGAATGAGACCAGCTTCGAAGCGTACGATGACGTTCTCCTCAGTGTGCTCGCCGAACAAGACCTAACATCGATTCCTGTCATTACCCGAATGGATTTTGGACACACCGATCCCAAGTTCACTCTTCCCATCGGCGTTGCTGCAGAAGTAGACTGCGATACGCAGCAGATCCAGCTCCTGGAGCCGCCGCCGCAACCTGGTGAGGACTGCTAACTGTCGGCTAGTCGGAAGGAATGATTGAAACAGGATAGATCCGTGGTAGTCCGGATGTGTTTACTTTTCCACTAAGAGCGACCGCACCGCTGTTCCGCCAACATCAATCAGCTCAAATGGCTGCTTAATGGAGGTTTTCGGTTGGATGTGGCTACTACCCATCTATTGCCGAGAAGCATCAGGTTACCCCAAGAGACTGCTTCCTCAAAAAATTTAGATTGCCTGCTCTGTGGGCTCCCGGCTTGGATTCTGTAATTCCCGAGGATCTGCAAAAGATCATCGACCCCGCACTCACGAATCCTGTTAAATACTTCTTCGAACGTGAAGGAACGGCGCGCAATACACCTTGCGTGTGGTATGCACCCTGTCCACCTGTGAGACACCGCGATGTAGCGTAAATTGGAGCACCAAAATGACATCAGCTTCTCAGAGATCCCCTAAGTTGGGCCGCCCTCGCGCCTTTGATGCAGACGAAGCTATTGAAGCAGCGATGCATGTGTTTTGGAAGCACGGCTACGAAGGCGCCTCCCTCCGTGCTTTGACGAAGGCGATGGGCATCGATCGTAAGAGCATGTATCTGGCATTTGGTGATAAAGAATCGCTCTTCCGTAAAGCGTTGGACCGCTACTCGACAATCCAGCTTTCATACCTTCTGGAGGCTCTGGAGAGGCGTTCGGTGGCTGAGTTCGTGGATGAGCTTTTTGTGGCAGCTCTGAAATTCTATGGCGACGAGAAGCATCCGCGAACCTGCATGTCATTGCAAGGTTTCGCTATGGGTGAAGAGACGCAGAGTGTGAGAAACGCCCTGATTGAATGGCGCGTGTGGGTTGAAAAGCAATACCGGATAAAATTTGAGCGAGCCCGTCAGGAGGGCGAACTTCCAAAAGAATCCCGACCAGCCGAGCTTGCACGGTATCTCGCTGTGATCATGGCGGGACTGGCTGTTCAGGCCTCCAATGGTGCCTCGCTTGCGGAACTGAAGCAAAGCGCCCGCATGTTTCGGCACACAATGCCCTTTCTATCAAAGCATTCTGCGATATAGCATCTATCGACTTGCATTCTTCACCGTATGGTGAATAATAGGTTCAGGGCGAGATCGCACGAACGAGTGTGCGTCAACGCTACTCAAGCTTGGAAGGGTCTCTATGTCCATCGGGAGTCAGGCGTTTGCAAAAAAACAGTTCATCGAAATCAATGGCTGCCGTATGGCGTACATTGACGAGGGCACTGGAGATCCAATCGTGTTCCAGCATGGGAATCCTGCGTCCTCCTATCTTTGGCGAAACATCATGCCGGCCTGCATGGGCCTAGGTCGACTTATTGCCTGCGACCTCATTGGAATGGGCGATTCTGATAAGTTGACCGATTCTGGACCGAGACGGTACACCTTTGAGGAACAGAGATCGTTCCTGTTCGCTCTTTGGGAAGAACTGGGCATCACCAAGAACGTCGTGCTTGTGCTGCACGATTGGGGTTCCGTAATTGGCTTCGATTGGGCAAACCAGCATCGTAATGCGGTACAAGGGATCGCCTACATGGAAGCGGTTGTCAGACCACTGGAGTGGAGAGACTATCCTCCGGAAGCAATCCCCTTCTTCAAAGCGGTCCGTTCTGAGTTAGGGGAAGAGATGATTCTAGCGAGGAACACCTTTGTGGATCAGCTTCCGTCACACGTACAGCGCAAGCTTTCCGAAAGCGAGTTAGCGGAGTACCAGAGACCATTCGCAGAGCCCGGAGAAGGCCGCAGACCAATACTCTCATTGCTTCGCGATTTCCCCATTGACGGAGAGCCCGCGCCGGTCGCGGAGGTTATCACGGAGTATGGCGCCTGGCTCGCGACAAGCGACGTTGCTAAACTAGCTATCCGCTCTGAACCCGGAGCGCTTGACACCGGCAGGTCGCGCGAGTTCTCACAATGCTGGCCGAATCAGACGGAAGTTACTGTTCAAGGCTTGCACTTTGTGCAGGAAGACAGCCCAGTAGAGATTGGGACAGCCCTCGCTTCATTCGTTCGCCGACTCCGGGGCTCTCGGCCAGTCACTCGGTAGGCGGAATGTGATCGATAGCAGTCCCGCAGTTCTAGATCTGAGTAGTCGACGTGAGATGCCGATGGCCCTGTTCCGACGCGATTGCGTCAATCTGTTGGCAACGCGAATTGCTCACTCAGAAATGGCTAAGATTTATGAACATGTTGCCGTCTCTCAAGCTGCCGAAAAGGTACTTGCAGAAATAATCGAAACGCCGGAAGACCTTACGTAATTAGCCCATAGCGGTACAGAGGCATCATGATCCCTGTGTAGCAGGCTGCAGAGACCTCTTTGCTACTAAAGTAAGCCCGACTATCAAAAATGTGGCACCACAGATTGCTTCCATGCCCATAAAGCGTCGAGCTGCGGCCTCGCGATCAATGCTCTTATCGAGGGCATCGTAATCACGTCGATTTATATGATTGAATCCTTCTTGGATTCGGTCTGGCGAGCTGTTCACGTCATCGATGCAGCTCGTTACTGCTGTGCCAAGGCAAACAATTGCGACAATCAGAGAAAGCACTCCCGCGAGGCGTCTCATAGATGCCGTCCCATTTTGGTAACCAGTAAGTTCCGGTTCGTCATTCCTGAGCGTTCTTCACCGGCGAGAACGATTCCTTCAATGAAGCGCCACAGATCTTAGTCTTTCACCCAAGCCCGTGCGTAATGAGAGATGCTGCGAGAGCAATTCCAAAGCTACAACTGCTTTGTGATTGCCCAGCAATGGCATCCCTATTGATCTACGGGGGACTGTGGTATCCGAAGTGATGCGCCAACTCTTCCTCACTGCGAGTAGAAAACTAGAGTGGCGCGAAGTTCCTGAGCCCAGTTTAGTGCACGACACAGACGTCTTGGTTCGTCCTATTGCCGCCGCTCGTTGTGATGCGGACACCGGAGCGCTCTCAAAGAAAAATGGCGTGCTGCGCTATCCAAGAGTGGCTGCTTTTGCTCACATACTGGATCCGGACGTTGCGAACTGTTGGGGTAATTCGCTGTTTCGTGGACCCTATCCGTTTGGCCATGAATGCATTGGGGAAGTCATACGATGCGGGTTAGCCGTTCGCAACGTGCATCCGGGAGAACGCGTGGTTGTGCCTTTTCAAATTGCCTGCGGAACCTGCACTATGTGCTTGAGACACTTGACAGCACACTGTTCCAGTGTGCCGCGCTTCTCCTGGTACGGATTCGGTAGTCTTGGTGGCAATTGGGGCGGTGTTATCTGTGACCTGATTCGGGTCCCATTTGCGGACGCCATGTTGGTTTCTGTGCCGGCAGGAATCTCCCCAGCTGCTATCGCCAGCGCCTCTGATAATTTGCCGGATGCCTGGAGAACCGTCGGTCCTCAATTAGCCCAGCAACCTGGCGCACCCGTCTTGATCGTTGGTGGTGGGGCTAAGAGCATTGCTTTATATGCAGTCGCCATTGCCGTGGCTCTTGGGTCAGTCCATGTCGACTACTGGGACCATGATAGTGAACGTCTGAGGATCGCTCAATCCTTAGGGGGCAATCCGGTCGACAGCCGAACTTCTCCGCGGCTCAAGAAGTATCCGATTACCGTAGACGCAAGCGCCTCATCGGGCGGTCTGGGTCTCGCCTTGCGATCTCTGGAACCTGCGGGAATCTGCACCAGTACAGGAATTTATTTTGCTCGTCATGTGCATATGCCCTTGTTCCATATGTACACGACCGGGGCACAATTTCAAACCGGTCTTGCCAACGTTCGCTCGGCTATACCCGAAGTGCTGAACATGGTTGCACGGGGAATGCTCCGGCCAGAACTAGTCACTACGCTTGAGGCAGATTGGAACGATGCACCTCGCGTTTTCGCTGAGCGCACGACAAAGGTCGTTATCGTTCGACGGTAGAAAAGAGTTCTGACGGCATAACTCAAAGAGACACTCACAGCGAACTCAGCTGAAAGATGAGTTCTTCTCATTTAGGTTCCAAAATACGGCGGACCGATGTGCGCCCTATACTCAGGCGTCGGGCAATCTCGGCCTTGCTCGTCCCGTTCTCATATAACTCATGGACTTGATTTGCCATGCGTGCTGCAGTCCGGGGTCTGCCGAATCGAACTCCCTTTGCTCGGGCCTGTGCGATACCAGCTAACACTCGTTCGCGCAGGATCTCCCTTTCAAACTCTGCGAAAACGGTAAAGAGGCCTGCCATAGCGCGACCGCTCGGGGTGGTGAGGTCGAGCGCCTCTGTTAACGATACGAAGGCGATTCCTAGCTCGTGAAGTTCTTTGAGGTTGATTGCAAGATCCGCGACGGAGCGGCCCCAGCGATCTAATCGCCATACCAAGATGATGTCCACGGTTTTCTGCCGAGCCATTTTCATCAACTGTTCCCGTTTCGGCCTTTGCAGCGATCCTGAACCTACTTCCTTCACCTCAGCGACAGCGGACCAGCCTCTTTGTTTGACGTACTCTCGCATGACCCTAAGCTGAAGCGGTAAGGTTTGTTGATCATGTGTAGAG
>CAXTWQ010000016.1:15946-22143 GCA_964248065.1 uncultured Bryobacteraceae bacterium
TGTGTAGAGACTCGAGCGTAGAGTGCGACCCGAAGCTTGCCTTTTGCCTCTGCAATGCCTGGCCAAAACCCCTCCCCGGTTTCGTGGCAGAAGACGCACGTTTCTCGGCCATTTTGCTACTCTACTTTAGCTGGCCGGAACCTAAAGGTTTTGGCCGGTTCTGCAGCCTATGCATCTTCGGAGGATTAATGCTGAGTGCCAGCGATACCGCTTACTCGCTCTTGAAGGTCAGTCCGTCTGCGCGCGAACTGGATGAACTGTATACACCCACCCTCTTTGAACTAAGGGACAGGCTGCGTTCGATTATGCGTCTGCCGGTTGAAAGATTAAGGTCTGTGGCGTCTCAATGCACGAATCGTTCTCGCCGGTGTATACGCCCAGTGCAATAGATTGGATTTAGCTGATGATTTTGCAAGATCTCGTTTACGCCGGCAGGACGCTGCGGAAGAGCCCTGCCTTCACCGCCACCGTAGTAATAACGCTCGCGCTGGGTATTGGCACCAGCACAGCAGTTTTCAGCGTCACCGATGCGGTGCTGCTGCGGCCTCTGCCTTATCGCGATCCGGGACGCCTGGTGTTTGCGATGACGGATCTGAGAAAGCGGAACGCCAAAGACTTCCCATTTTCGGCCGCCGATTTTTTCGATCTACAGAATGGCACGAGAGACGTGTTTCAGGACTTTGCGGCCGTACATACGGAGCGCGAGTTAATACTGCGGGACGACGGTGCCGTTGAGCAAGCAAGCTTCGGCGAGGTGACCTCGAATTTCTTCCGCACGATGGGAGCAAGAATTGCTTTCGGCCGCGATTTCACGGAGGCAGATGGAGTGCCTCAGCCTCAGCAGCCGGAAGCTAGAACTGGGGCGGATACCTCGCCTGCACAGCGGCTTCCAACAATCGCGATTCTCAGCTACGAATATTTTCAGCGGCGTTGTGGCGGCGATCACTCGATTATCGGCCGCCCCTTGCCGATGCGCGATGGCGTCGGCCCACTGATCGTGGGCGTTCTTGCGCCCGGGTTTCAGTTACTGTTTCCGCCTGGTCTAAACGTGGAATCAAAACCGGATATCTGGATTGCCGTGCGTCTCAAATATGACAATGCCCAGCGGCTCCAATATTTGCTCCGGCCTGTGGCAAGGTTGAAAACGCGGGCCAGTCTCGAACAAGCGCAACGAGAAGCCGATGCTGTTGCCGCCGGGATCCGGAGAATTTCTCCAATCGAAGGGCCAGCGGGATTTCAAGTTCGGATTGAGCCAATGCGTAGCTATATTGTGGCCGAGGCCCAGCCCGCGATTCTCGCACTGATGGGCGCTGGCCTATTTCTTCTGCTCATTGCCTGCGCGAATGTCGCAAATCTGATGCTGGTCCGCCTATCGCTCAGGGAACGCGAGCTGGCGGTGCGCGCGTCCTTGGGCGGAAGTTGGTGGCGGCTGGTGCGTCAAACCCTGACAGAGGCGCTGCTCGCTGCGGGACCTGGAACATTATTCGGGATCGGGCTAGCATGGTTGGGCATTCATGAGCTGTTGGCGATTGCGCCGGCGAACCTACCACGCATGGAATCTGTCGGAATGCATCCGGTGGCGCTGGCCTTTGCGGCCATAGCAGGCATCGCTTCTGCCGCGCTGTTCGGCGGTGCGCCCGCGGTGCGCGCCGCGCGGTCTGATGTGATGAATGTTCTGCGCGGGAGCAGCCGAACGGCGGGTCTAGCAAACGGCGGATGGCTACGCAACGCTGTCTTGATTGCCGAAGTCGCGCTCTGTTTCGTCCTGCTCATTGGGTCTGGCTTGATGTTGCGCAGCTTTGTGGCGCTACAGCGCATCGATCCCGGCTATGATCCTAACCGCCTGCTGACTTTTCAGTTGCTCGGGCCGAACGGGTCCGCACCTGCTCAGCGAGCTGCGTTTATGCACGAAGTTCGAAGCCAGCTGCGCGCCTTGCCGGGAGTTGAAAACGTGACGGCCTCAACTCCATTTCCGCTTACAGGTAATTTTTCTCCCATCCGCTGGGGACTGGCTCCGGCTTTGTTGGACGCCAGCCAATTTCAGGCGGCCGACTGTCAGACCGTCCTCCCTGGCTACTTCGAGACGATTCACACACCTCTATTGGCCGGCCGGACCTTTACCGAAGCGGACGACGCACCGAATCGGAGCCTGGTAGTGATCGATCAACTGCTCGCGTCGAATGCCTTTCCGCACCAATCGGCTGTCGGTAGGCGCATTCTCGTGCGGTTCCGAACACCGGAACCTGAGTGGGTCGAGGTGATCGGCGTCGTGGCACATCAGCGCGATGTCTCACTCGCTGAACTCGGACGCGAACAAATCTATTTTACGGATGGTTTCGCCGGGCACGGCATTGCTTCACGGTGGGCCGTACGGACCCAAAGTGATCCGGTCCGCTATGCAGAAGCAGTATGCAAAGTGATCCTGGGAGTCAACCCCCATCTGCTGATTACACAGATGCAGCCCATGCAGGTGTGGATGGAGCAGGCTCGGGCGGGTACACGATTCTCCCTGTTGCTGCTTGGCCTCTTCGCGGTGATCGCAGTATTGCTTGCTGGCGTGGGGCTTTACGGAGTGCTATCTACCGCCGTCCGCCAGCGTACGCCAGAGATCGGACTGCGGATGGCGCTTGGTGCAACTCCTGCTGCTATTTTCAAGGTCGTGGTTGGCAATGGCGTGCGGCTCAGTGCAGCGGGCATCGTCATAGGCGTTCTCATGGCCTTGGGATTGACACAGATAATGACGACCATGCTGGTACGTGTTAAGGCAACTGATCCAGCCACCTTTGTGGCTATGATCGTGTTATTTCTCTTGCTCGCGGCTTTGGCATCCTGGGTGCCCGCAAGGCGTGCTGCGGATCTCGATCCCATTTCGGCTCTGCGGGAAGAATGAGGGAAAATTTCGCCTTCAGGAGCACGATCAGTTCGCCGGTCCTTTAGCGTGCTTAAATTCTGTTTCGTGTCTTGTCCTCAAACAGCGTGCAAAGTTTTACGCCAACTAATTTGCAAAGGTCATGGACCTTGATAGGACAGTTGACGGCCAGTCTCTCGAGCAGAGACATACTACAACATAAAGGACACTCGGTTGTAGTAGAAGAGCAGCCTAGAAAGGTGGACTGGCTCAGTGCTCAAAGTATGTATTCGGATGATTTTACTCAGTCCGAAGGGCTTGCATTGGGTCAACGGAGGTGGCGCGGCGGGCCGGAATCCAGGAAGCTACGATGGCAGATGCAATGAAGAGGATTAAGACCGACGCAGTGACAAACGGATCGAAAACGTGGACTCCGTATAAGAAGGAGCCAATCCACTGGCCTACTCCCAAGCTTGCTGCCCAGCCTGCGGCTAAACCGGCCAGCACTGGCGCAGCAGCTTCCGCTAAGGTTAGGGAATAGATGCTCTGACGGTTGGCGCCGAGAGCGATCCGGATACCAATCTCTTGTTTTCGGCTGGCCACCGAGTACGACAACACCCCGTAAATGCCAAGCATTGCCAGCAGCAATGCAGAGAGTCCGAATCCAATGAGGACCACCACCTGGAAGCGTTCAGGCGCTAGTGAATCGTCCACCTGCGACTCAAGCGTTTTGATGCGGGCGATCGTCACAGTCGGATCGCGCTGCCAGATGGCTTTGCGCAAACGGGCCGCAATGCGATCGGTAGGTAGGGCACTTCTGACGAGAAACGATGGGTCCAGCGGCGGGTTGTCTTTGTAGTGGAGGTAGACCATATAAGGCGGCGTTTTCTTAAGGGAAGTATCCCGGGCATCGTGGATGACCCCGATGACTGTTAAAAGCGTTTTGTGATATTGGATCTGCTGTCCAACTGCAGGCTGTGAGCCGAAAGCTGCACGAGCAGCCGATTGCGAAAGAATCACTGAGTTCTGGTTGCGGTCGCGCTCCTCAAAGGAGCGTCCAGTCAGAAGGGGTTGCTGGATCGTTTCGAAATAGCCGGGACTGACCCAACGCCAGTTAGCAAGGGGAGAAGATCGGGTAGCACGATCCATGTAGTTGAAGCGAGTGATGGTTTCAAGTTGCAGGATGCGCAGCCGCCCTTCCGGAACCGGCTCGATTGAGATAGCTGGGTCTGAGTCCCCAGGCGTTGCGCAACCGACGCTGGCCCAAAGGAGGAGCAAGGCGGCGGCACGCACCCGCACACTGAAAAGAGACCGGGACTGCTTGGCTTGAGTTTGATTTTGCCGCATGAAAAAGGGGTGGTGAGCTTGGCCCGGGGCTCTCGCAAAGAAGGTCGACGGGGAAGGGTAGAGAATTCCGAAGGAGTCGAAGCCATACCTCTTCACATGGTGGGTATTACAGTGGGCGTTAGCTCACATGCTTGCGGTGGACCCGGACTATGCGCCAGGTCTTTCCCATCTGATTCAGCTGCTGAGTAATGAGCTCAATCCAGCCACTGCATTCGAGGAGGCATACGGGAAGTCGATTTCCGAGATAGAAACGGCTCTACAAGCCTACGTACCTGCCATCTCTCAATCCTCCCCAAGCTCATCACCATCGATACTCCGGTTATTCCCGTCTTTCGCTGGCAGAAGAAGTGCAGCGTGAATTTCTATTGGACGATACGCGAGGAACCATGCCATGAATGCTTGCCTTCGAGTTGCTCCAGGTTGGCTTTTCAGTGGCGAAGTTGCTATCGCTCTTGGTTCCGCCGCACAACCTCAGGGCTTTTGCTGAGTGCGTTGACGATTTGCCATTTGATTGATGGCTAAATGCCATGTCCACCCGTATCATGGCTTGCGGTATAGCTGGGCGCAAGGTGGTTGCAGGATGGTGGTCCAACGCAGCTGTCGCACCGATGTATGCCCAAGCTCAGGGGGAAAGGCTTCCACCCAAATCTGGATATCTAAGAGGTTAAGTTCGTCACCGCTTGTCATTGCGGTGGGTCACTGACTTAGCTCAACAGACCACCGTGTCCAAGGGCGGCGATCTCCCAGCCCGAGATACGATACCTCGCTAATAAAGGTGGCAGGAGAATATCCAAGATATTTGGCTTCGCTGAACGGAAGCAACAAGGTGCGGCCAGAATCGAAACATCGTCCTTGTAGCTCAGCATCATCAAACTGCCCGGTTCTACTGGAGCTAGGAATCGCTCGAGTTGTGCTCCTGAGATAGCTATGGACTGGCCCACAACATCTTCTGGGCCGGCTGGAGCGGTAGTGGAAGCAACCATGATCACGGTAGGCTTTGCGCGTAGAAGATGTTCCAGTGCTCGGGTGACCGGCTCTTCTTTCTCTACTACGGCCAAGGAGTAATGGAGGTTGGCGCCAAACTTCTCAACACGAGTACGGGCCAGGGATTCAAAAAGAGTTCGCGCCTGTTCCCCATTAACCGGATCCGTGTAAAGTACCGCTACATGGGCATCTTGCATGGGTCGAGCCTGCAGAGTGGGTCCACGCTCTTTCAAAATGGAAAGAACGGTCTCCAGTTCCGCCTTAGCAATGGCGAAAGGCGCACTCTTAATTGTGGCAATGCGCTCCTTGGCCCGGACAAACCGATAGTTGGGCAGGGTTGCAGTAACGATACTACTCGTACAGTTGATCTGCTTGAGCAGGTCTTCGTCAATCAGAATGCAGGAGTCTTTTGTTGCGAGAATATTGGCCCGGCCGCCAGCACCGGGCCGAATCTCAACCGAGCCACAACACATTGCTTTAGCCACGGCGAGCACGGCAACATCTTCCCCAATTTCGCTTTCTTCCAGCTCGGAAACCTAAAGTTCCTGCATGCCTTCACTGGTCAGCAGCCGGATATCCTCTTTGCTTAACGTGTGGCCTTTTGGAAGAAGTTTTCGGCCACCTGGCCGCAAGATACTGCAGCAGAGAACCCGCCCCGTACCACTTTGGACATCAACGGTTAAAGCTCGCATCCTTCACTACTCCTGAATTCTTTTGCGGTTACTGGGCCTAAGTATACTTATGATTCTCAATAAATCAGTACCTATAACTACTAGGAATTAATTTAAATGGTTATTTAAGCAACTCTGTTGTCAAGATGTCATAGTTCTTAGTTCGCTAAAGGGTGGACACACTGAGTCAGACAGAACCCTTTCTGTCCTAAACGCAATAGGTTTTCGCTTTGGTGAAAACTGCAGGATCGATCAGACCACGGCAGGGCGAGTTTAAGAGTAAAGGCCTGACCTGGGTGGTTGAGCGTACTTTCGCCTGGGTTAGACCGTCATGGCTGCTGAGCAAG
>CAXTWQ010000016.1:22153-30644 GCA_964248065.1 uncultured Bryobacteraceae bacterium
CCTTAGAGGGACCTTGTCAGAGGGTCTTGATGGATATGCCACTGTTCGAACATCCCTCAAGGCTGAACGTATAGTGCAAGTGAATCTACTAGCTGCTACTATTCAAAACAAGCAACGTAGTTCAAAAGCTATTAAGTTTTCTCGAATCTGCCTGAACCAGGAGATATCTGGAACTTATTTTCCTGAGTTCTCAGGTAATTCAAAGTCTCACGGAGTAAGCAAGATGAGTGTTGCCGCTAGTAGGGTTTTTAATTTCGATCACGATTCGCTAAGCTTCCGTCAATTGGGCGGGAGAGCAGACAACCTTGCCGAGGCCGTCGTCGACACAGTTCAGGATTGCCTGCTCCTTCTGGATGGAGATTTGCGTGTACGCTTCTCCAACCGGAACTTCTTGGTGAGCTTTCAAGTAACACCGGAAGAGACAATGGGCCGATTGGTGTTTGAGCTAGGCAACGGTCAATGGAATATTGCAGAACTGCGGAGCCTTTTACTGGAAGTGCTTCCTCAGAACAACTCGTTCCGCGACTTTGAAATGACGCATGTGTTTCCACACCTGGGCCGGAAAGTCATGCGGTTGAGCGCCCAAAAGTTGCGGCGTCAAGATCATCAAAACGAACTTATTCTTCTTGCGATCGCTGACATTACGGAACGCAAGCGGGTGGAGGAAGAACTCTTTGATCGGGAACAGAAACTCTCTGAAATGGTCAAAGAAAAGGAATTGCTGGTTGCTGAGATTCATCATCGAGTAAAAAATAATCTCCAGACAGTGGTCAGCCTACTCAGTCTTCATGCTGCACATACGAGCGACCCGCAAGTAGTCGAAGCACTTTCGGAGGCCGGCGGGCGCGTGGGAGCGATTGCTCGCTTGCACGAGAGGTTATACGCATCTTCGAATTTATCCGAGATTAACTTTGGCGAATACCTTCGGCAGTTGACCGACGATCTCAATGCCCTGCATGGGCGTGCTGAAATCTCTTTCGAGGTCAACAGCCACGATGTTGTCGTAAGCATGGAGACAGCTGTTCCGCTCGGGCTGATCGCCAACGAACTCATTGTGAATAGTCTCAAGCATGCCTTTCCGTTAGGACGCCCCGGCCGCGTTAAGGCCAGAATTGAGTATGTTCATGACAGCGTTCTTCCCGGCGAGCCTTTAGACAATGCCCTAATCCGGCTGAGGGTGGAGGATAACGGGGTGGGTTTTCCCTCAGGAATCATACCGGGAGCAACCGTTACCTTGGGCCTTAAAATTGTGCGACTGCTGAGCAATCAGCTACATGGACAAGTAGATTTTCAGTCGATTGATGGTGTGCAGGCCTGTTTCACCTTTGTGCCTGAAGACGTCAAAAGATTTGAATTGGATGAGAAGCGCTCATATTCTCATTGTTGAGGATGAGAGCCTCATTGCCGAAACCATCCGGCAGCAAGTGGTGCGGATGAATCATGAAGTGCTCGGAATAGCCGACTCAGGGGAAGAAGCAGTGCGGTTGGCAAAGGCGCTTCTTCCCGATCTTGTTTTAATGGACGGAGCGCTGCGGGGATCTTTAGACGGATTTGAAGCAGGCTACCAAATTGAGGCACTGCTAGGCTGTCCGATCATTTACGTTTCGGCAAGTCCTCGAGCAATCAACATGCCCTACTCGGTTTCCAAGCCGTTTACGATGGTGAGACTTGCCTCCGCAATTACCCAAGCTCTTGCTAGTCAATCAGGTCAACGAATAGGTGCCTCTGGAGGTATGTAAGCTGCGGGTACTGATCGCCCGTTAGTAGAACCTGTCCCGACTACTACAACCTAAAGGTACGATGACGGGCGGCCACCAAGGAAGCGCCCGATGCTTTACGTTGGAGTGGATGCTCACAAGAGCACATCGCAGATTACGGTCATGAACGAGGCTGGAGAGATCCTCCGCCGCAAGCGGGTTAACAGTACACGCGAGGGCTTCCAAGAAGCCCTCGCCGGATACGATGAGCCATTTAAAGCTGTCTTGGAAGCTAGCTATAGCTGGTGGCCCATGTACGACTAGCTTGATGACATGAGTGAGGAGGTCTTGCTGGCCCATCCGCTTAAAGTTCGGGCTATTGCGTCAGCACGGATCCAAAACGACCGGATTGATTCGGAAGTGCTGGCTCACCTGCTCCGCGCCAACTTGATCCAGCGGCGCATGCGCCTTCGAAAGAGATTTGTGCTCTGCGACGTGTGCTCCGGCAAGGATGTTCTTCGTGCAGTTACGGACGATGCTGCGAAATCGCATACGCGCACTGCTGGCTCAACATTCGGTCAAGCTTGCCGAGAGCGAAAGGATCTACACCAAGCAGGGTCGGACCTGGTTGGATCGTGTGACGCTTCCGGATACGGATGCACAACTCTTGCATGGAGACTGCGAACTGCATGACAGCATCGAACTGCAGATTGCAGCAACCGATACGCTTATCAACAAACTTGCGGCCCAAGATGCTTCAGTGAAATGGCTGATCAGCCTACCCGGGATCGGGCGGTTTCTGTCTGTCCTGATCCGCTGGGAGACGGATGACATTCACCGGTTTCCGGATGCCAAGCACTTTGTCAGCTACACCGGGCTGGCTCCTTTGACCTATGCCTCCAGCTCGCGCCTGGTCCATGGAGCCTTGACCAAACAAGGAAACAGGTGGCTCAGGTGGGCGTTCATCGAAGCGGTGACTCCCGCGGTGCGTTCGTCGGAATTCATCCGCGATCACTACCTGAAAGTGAAGAGCCGCCGAGGAACAAAAGATGCGCGCTGTTCAACCGCCCGTAAACTTGCAGAGATCACTTACATAGTTTGGAGCAAGGGACGCTGTTGGGAGAAAACACGCAGCTGACCTTGCACCAAGTGACTCCGGTTGCCCTTCATAACGTCCTGGGCATCATGGCCCCTCATAAAGGTTAGGGAACCGCGGGTCCCATCGTGACTTGTGCCACTTGGGCACCCATAGCAGGATGACCGCAGAGAGTCTCGTCAAGACTGTGCAGGACAAGTGTGTCTTCAGACACCTGTCAACCAGTCGCGAGCATGCCAACAGTTGGTAACGCCCTTTCCCCAAAGCCAATCCGTTTCACAACGGTCCTCGCAGTAAAGGGTCCGCTTCGCCGCGCAACCACAGCGCGCCCTTGACCGCTCCGGGCCGTTCCGAACAACCATCTAGTAAGGGGAAAGGGAGTTCCTGAGATCCTATCTCCGGTGCCTACCAAGCGAAGCCTTAGCCCAAGTCTGCTTTAACAACTTGACAGTGAACCGTCATAGCAGGACATTATGTTGTAGCGGATCCATTCTTCATTAGCCACACTCGAATCTCGAGATAACCTTTGTTAGCTTAATTGCGTCGGCAATTCATGGATACCTCCGGCAGAGTGGCGCTTCGTGTAGCGGTAATAGGCGCTTTGGGGGTCATCGGTGCGGCACTATTGGGTGTTTTTGGGACCGTATCAGTTCCTTTTATTAACCACTTCTTGTCTCAGAGATCACCTGCTCAAATCAAGCCATCTGATGAAACTGCCATTGTTTCTATCCCTAAAGGCAAGCGACATGAGAAAAACAAAACTCCTCGACCCGCCCCAAGCATCAACGGGGATAACGACTTCACTAACGAGCAGAGCAACAAAAGCGGCCAACAAGTTGGCCCAATTCGAGGAGATAATAATCAGGTCATTCAAAACTCGGGCAGCGGTGCAGTTACGGTGAACCAACTCCCACCGTCTTCGCCTCATCCCGTTACATTTGGGATGGACCTCAAATGGACACTTGAAAATTTTGCCGAGGCAGTGCGGAACGGAAATCTCGCGGCGATCAAGGAATACCTAAACCCCAAGGATGGCTTTGACCCTAATTCGGTTTGGGATAGCAGCTTTGTGCTTGAGCGCGCGGTGTGGGCAGACACTCAGAATTTCTCGGCAATACTCAAGCTGTTCAAAGACACCGGCAAGCTCAACTGGAATAGCGTAAGTAGGTCGGTCGGAAGCGGCAGCCAAAAACAATCTTCCACGCTGCAATTGACGTTAATTCGGGGAGCAGCGAGCCAAAACCATTCGGAACAGTTGAAGGCATTGGTGGATGCAGGAGCAGACCCATCTCAAGTCATTGCCGACGAAACGAGAGCTTTCAATACTCCCGCTAGCGGCGACTTGCTCTACAAAGGGGAACTGACAGGCCGTAGTCGAGACGGCGCCGGAGCGCGGGCAGAGCAGGAGCTTGCCGCTTTCAAAGATATTGGATACCCCTTGCCGAATCTTCAGCAAGCCGTTGCAGACGCTTCTCGCACAGGGCAAGCCTGCGCACAGGAAATCAGAAGCAGGCATAGTCTCAAGGAATTGATGGAACTTGCGAAAAAACCCGCAGAGATTCCGTCGAGTCAGGCCCTGGAGTGGCAGTCTTATCAAGGGGTGGTCTCGTACTTGAGGAAGAAATTAGCGTTTGGTCCTCTCCAGTGGCAGGGTGATGACATGGAGTATGCGAGAGCTGTGGATGCGGCGTGCCGTCCATACAGTACGCCGTTTTAGAAAGCTACGCCCACTTTTCTCTTAACTACAATTTCTCTCTTTTTCTTGACCGCATGATAAAGGACATTAGCATGCGGTTATGCAGGACAGCAAAAGCGCTACAGTGAACAGTAAGGTAGGGGGGTAGCGCCCAAATACGCTAGCCTATAGCCGCTTGGCTATAGGAATAAAGATGTTGTTCTTACCATCATTGCAATGGCTGAATGAACAAGCCCCAAAGCAACTCTGCTGCGCCTTGCGGCGTAAGCTTCTCTCCTTGTTTGCCGAACAACTGCATGTTAAGAGCCTCAAAATACATGGATTGCTCATCGGCTTTGACATATAGCGCTTCGTTCATACTCCCCGTATGAGGGTCATCTGTTATTACATACTCGATGCCTTGGCCGCCAAATCCATGTCCTGAGAGAGACGCCGAACCCTTGCACACTTTCTTGCCGTCCTGATAAACGGCCGCCGTGAACGTATTAGAATCGATACGCCGAAAGCTTTGATCGATGCCGGGATTGCGATTGACAAGTTCAATCAGCGACCCTTCAAAGAATTTAGCAATAAGCTCAAACCCCTCATGTCGAAAGCGATCCTTGTCGAAATCGGTAAATTGCTTCCGAATGCGGAGATTGCTGGACCGGATGACCGGTTCGCCAATGACGCTCCCGGAAGGCAGCGGAGCAGCTGGTTCTAGGGTCGCGCTCTTTCGGCCGAGTTCTTTTAGGGCGGCTTTGATGGCAGTCACAATATCGAGAAAGGCCTGATCGATGTTTGGCCAGGTTGTGATGGGTCTTCCGTCGCGCGGCGTTCCTAAAAGCTTTCCAAAGGGCAGCTCGTGCCAATCGCACGGGCGCAAGATCACGGGGATAACGCGCGCCTTACCGGCCTTGTGCCGATCTAAGGCAAGCGTCATTTCCTGTTCATAGCAGTAATCTGACGCAATAAAGTCCGGGCTGATTAGCAGCAGAATGACATCGGCCTTATTGAGATTTTCATCAATCGCCTGATCCAGATTTTGACCGGCCGTGATGCGACGGTCGTGCCAGGCGGAGATCACGCCCTGTCTTTTCAACCCAGCCAAATGGGTTTCCAGCTGGTCGCGAAGATCCTCGTCCTTGTGGCTATAGGAAAAAAACAGACTGGCCATGCTCAACCTTCTTTCAGGACAACATCAGGTATAGAACATTTTCTACAAAATGTTCTATACCTGCTATCTTGTTTGGAATCTCATAAAAGAGGTTATGCGTCTTCATTCGTTAACTGATTTGAAGATGAGGGTGGATGCCGAACAGAACAGACGACTTTCTAAAGAATGTTGTGGTCGTGCTCGCGCAGCGGGTGAACTATCGCTGCTCAAATCCGGCTTGCGGCCGGTGCACCGCCGGGCCCCAGGCCGTGAAAGAGAAGGCACTTCTTCTCGGGGAAGCGGCTCACCTGGCAGGAGCCCGACCTGGTGCCGCTCGATACGACCCGACAATGACATCGCAACAACGGAAATCGATTGAGAATGGCATCTGGCTCTGCCGCCTTTGCGCTAGGCAAATCGACGCAGATGCGTTACGTTTTCCCATCGAGCTTCTCTGCCAATGGAAAGCCGAGGCTGAGCGGCAGGCCGACCGCTACTTGGGTAAACGACTTCCGTTCGATCCACCATCGGAACAGCAGCTAGCCTGTATGTTCCACTATCTAGTCAGCTCGGTAGAAAATGGAAAAAACCAGCGTCAGCGGGAATCCGGAAGAAACCACCAGGAAGGCAAGAATCGGCACGCTTGCAAAGCCGTTTACCGGGACACCACAGTCGGCGGAACGGAAGGAGAATTAGGTATCGGTTCTGTCAGCAGTTGGTCAACACGTTCGAGAAATTGCCTAATGGTCAAGCCCCAAGGCCGCTCGATTAGGTCGGGGTGGAAGGTGCGCAGAAAGTCTTGGGTGAGTTCCTCGTCATCTTCGGGCTGGGCCAAGAAACGGCGGATGTCTTCTCGGACGATGCGCCAGTACGGGGGATCGGAGTCGGCTCGGAAGGCCGCCACAATGTCTTCGACCGTATCGCCATGAATGCTCATATCCTGATGGAAATAGCCGCCCAGCAACTGATCCAGATAAGGAAATTGCTGACGGCCGCGCGACTGAATGACAAAGCCCATGCTGGTGTTTAGGAATAGGGAACGAGGTCAGTATGAAGTACAGTTTGCCATGGAGCTGGGTTGTGCGGAGAACCACGCGAAGGCTTTGCATAGGAACGAGCTGGTTGGAACTGCGCAGGACGTCATAGCCGATATCTCGGCCTGCATGGTAGGAAAACATATAATTCCTGATGCGGGGACCGGTGGCCCAGGTGCGAATGTGGAGAGCTTCCGCTTGAGGGCGTCTGAGATGACGGCTTCAGCGACCCGGAGCGAAGGGAAAGAGCCAGCGGCAGGGATGCTTGGCTCGAGCACGAGCCGCGCTCTGAGTTTCCCTTCGGTTTTCCCGACATGCTTGAGGAGGGTATGGCCGCCCAGCGCTTCGTGCTCGGCTAGGACGACGCGACCGGCACGGACGGAAACAATGCGTAGAGCGGTGGTCGTGGCGGCCACTAGGAGTGGAACGGCCACGTCCAGAACGATGCCTGTTCGCTCGGCTTGGGCTTGATTGGCTCCTGCGCTATAGGCTAATTGTTCGCCAGCTTGTTGGGTAAGCGTTTTATGCGATTCGCCAGTCCAGACGTCCCGCATTCCGGAGGTGAAGGTATCGGCGCCATGGGCAACCAGGACACTGCCGCCTGCTTTAGTTAACAAAGTAGGCTCGGGAACCAGGAAGAGTGCGCCACCAGCGACTAGTTCAAGGGCTCCGCCGATGAGTTTGGCACTGCCTCAGAGCCGATTGACCAGGATTTCGTGGGCTTCGAGAGAGTCGCCTTGTAAGACGGCAACTAGTTGGATGGGAGTGAGAGCGACAGTCAGACCCTCTAAGGTGGCGGCCCTATCTGGGTCAGGATACCAGCAGAAACGTTTTTTCTGGAATACCCCCTGTCAGAAGCTCTTACTAGTTACCGATCTTTCATTGTCGGAACTGGGTTTGAGTGGAAGAGCGCCGGAAAGACAATTTTGTCCTTTTCGATTCAACAGAGACTTGCCCCAGTGAAGCGGCTGTCAAGGCTTGCCGAAAGCAACCGGCGCCGGCGCGGCCTTAATGTGACACGAAAACGAAGGGCAGAGAGGAGTGCCCGAGGGAAGTGCTTTGCTTCCTTTTTGGAAAGGCGCTGCATTTGGTCCTTCATTCTGTGGGAGTCGCTGATCTTGCCGCCACGGCTTAAACTTAGTCGAATTACCGCATGAAATATACCAAGCTGCGACCGAGTTCAATTCAGCGGCTTTTAGTTTGCACGGCTTCTTTATTGAGTCGGAGAAGCAGTGGGCGCGGAATCCCGTAAGGTATGAAACAGAAATGCTTTCTTTATATCCCAGCCAAGCTGAATATCCAGTGAAAGATGACCATTGCGGCGCAACCACCGCGGTACTTCGCCGGGGTTACTATGTGATAAGGTGCATTGGACAAGCCGTGCACACTCAAGCGGCCGGTTTGAGGATCGTGCGGTAAAGGGCAGAGCGAGCAATGCCAAAGCGGGCGGCGATCTCAGCTAGTGGCATGTCGACCGTCTCGAGTCAGTCGCGAATTGTTCTGATTTCTTTTGTGAGGGCTTCGCTGGGCGGCCTCGCTTGCGGCCGCGAGCGAGGGCCGACCTTCAGACCCGCCACAGTGCGCTTCCGGATTAGATTGCGTTCAAACTCAGCGAGGGTTGGCACGAGCGAAATCCCGCACCGGGCGTGGATTGACTACTGCAACTGTTAAGCCAGCCTTAGCGAATACGCAGCTGCGTATTCGTACCCGCCAGTTGCTTCCATGACAATCAGTTGAGGCGATAGCTTTCTCATCAGTCCGGTCAGCTCCTTGCTCCCCAGTTCTTCGTTGTTCACCGGCCAGGACTGGGATGGCACACCCAACACCCTGACC
>CAXTWQ010000016.1:30654-34351 GCA_964248065.1 uncultured Bryobacteraceae bacterium
AACAGGATCATTCCAATCCTGAGCAAACTCAAGCAGTGCAACGGAAACTCTGCAGACATCCTTCGGCTGACTCCCGCTTGTAGCATGGAAGCAGTCATGCCATCCCTTATGACATTTGTCAGTCTTACGCGCTTGCGCATTCGCTCAATACGCTACCTGCCCTTGTTTGCGATCCATGCCTTACAATCACTTCGGCAGGTGAAAAAGGCCCATGGCTTCCTGACCGGCGCGCTTCTGCCTGACCGAAACTGGACTTTCTGGACGATGACGGCTTGGGACGAACGTGAAAGTATGCGCCGTTATATGAGCACGGGGGCCCACAAGGGTGCGATGCCGCACCTGATGCACTGGTGCGATGAAGCCTCTGTTGCGCATTGGGAGCAAGAGGAAAGCATCCTGCCTTCCTGGGAGGAGGCTGACCGGCGCATGCGCGAGAGCGGCCGGGTCTCTAAGGTGAATCACCCAAGTCCCGAGCACGCCGGCCTGGATTATGAGAAGCCCCGAACGTCTGGCGGCGCAATGATTTAAGACCTTGCTGCCGCGCACCAATGGCATGCGTTCGCAGAAATTGACCGGATCCGTCCCGCTCAGGCATGGAACAAGCAGCTTATGCGGCCTCGTCTGACCCGCCGCGTTCCTCGGCCATTTTGTCGTCTGCAATCTCGGTCAGTATCTGGTCTTCGCCGATGTTATTCGAGGGTGCGGGCTTGCCCGGCACGGCGGATGGAACCTCAGAGGCTGCTATTTAGCGATTCGGGCCTGGCGATGTCGGCAGCCTTTACGGTTGCAGTTTCATTGTTTCCGGCTTTTTCTGGTCTTTTTTCATCAGGGTCTTTGACTTCGAGCGCGCTTCGGCTTGTGCGCCTTCGTCGCTGGTCCATCTCGGCTCTCGCGTTCTCCAGAGAGTCCTTAATTGCAAATGAGATGAGACGAAGCTCACAAGAGTCGACGGTAGCTCATAGTCGAGATCCTCGGCAGTTCCAGACACGCTCAGAGGCGTTGTGAGCGCGGCATCCTCTCTATCTTTGAGCTTCTTCGGCATGACGTTGACTGAATACGATCCTCCTCAAATGGGGGACGGTGAGCAGAACAGCACGGTGTCATAGATAAGGTGCAAGTTCTTTGAACATAAATCTTTTCCTATTGTTGGAAGGTGGATAGCGAGCAGATATTCTTCTCTGGCTTAAGCTCGGAGGTCACTCGCAAGGGGGTAGCACGCTTCCCGATAACTTTGCCTGTCTACGGCGTTGGACGCGTGGCAAGATGGGAACACCTATGCCGAAGGTCACCGTGCAAATCGACCCGTCCGCTTGTATCCTGGCAGCCGCGTGCGTGGGAGTTGAACCGAAGCTGTTTCGAATCGACCAGAAAGCTTATGTCAAGCTGGCCGACCCGAGGGGTATTTCGCAGGGAACCCAATACACGTTCGAGAGTACTGAGACGGAACTGGGCATGATCCAACAAGCTGTGGACTCCTGTCCAACACAAGCGATCAGCGTACTAACGGCGAGTGGACTCTCCTCCATCCAGGGTTAACTTTACGATCTCGGCCAAGTAGCCCCGGCCCGCCGCCGTGCTTGCTGACCGGGTATCTGCAATTGCAGCTCTACAATGAATCCGACAAATAACGCCCTGCTGACGAGGCTGATCCGAACGATCCATGCCATCAAAGAAACCTACGGGTTTCTAGGCTTTACAAATCTGGGAAACATCAGCCATCGAGCAAAAGCCATTTTGATCGAAGTTCGTGCGAGCAAGCACTTCATCACACCGGAGTTGGTTTCCCTTGTGCTGAGAGCAACGGCAGTCCTGCAGAACGAGCTTTCATTCTTTCAAGAGGCCAGGGAGGAGCAAAATGCAAGTAAGTACCCTGGTTCTTTTCAAACTGCTGCTTGAGATCAGGAACGCAAGTTTTAGCAGGATGAGATTCTGCCTCCAGATGTAGAGCAAATGCTTGTATGGCTTGTGAGATGTGCGTTGAAACTTACTGCCATTGCCACTTCTGAGTGTCCAGCCCCGAACAGGTTTGCAGAATCACTGCACCGCTGGAAACTGTCAGGCAAGAACTCGTGTTGGCATAACTGGTCAGTTCAAAGAAATTGTCGTTGTCGAGCGAGACCGGCAGCCAGCCTTGAGTCCGGCTACCAGAGGACGCGGCCGTGATAACTGGGGTGCCATCTGCCGTGCTCGCGTTAGTAAGATCGAGAACCTGACCTGTACTCTTGAGCAGAAGAGGAAAGCTGGATCCGACAGAAGAGCCCGTGAGCTTTTGTGAGTCTGTTCCGGCGCAGGAGGCAGTAAGGATTTTCCCCGTACTGGATGGCATCATACAAGCGCCTGTTGCCTTGCTCAGTAGCATGTGATAGCCCGCTGGAATCAAAGCTTGGTACTCGACAGTAACAGAGTCACCGACCGAGGGCGGAACAGAAAACGCCAGGCTCTGAGCCGTAAGAGTATAGTCCACATTGACCGTCAGACGAAGACCGTTCTGAAAAACTCTGACCGTATCTGAATAAGGCAGGCTACTGAGAGTGAAGGTTGCATTCGTTCCGTTCAAGGCTCCTGCTGGAGCTTCACTCACTCGTTGGGCCGCCCACAGTGAGGCACTTACGGCCATGGCGAAAATAAAAATCCGAATCATAGTTTCTTCCTTTCTTCCTAACTGCTTCCCTAAAGAGAAAAGCCCCGGTCTGCACCGGGGCTTTTTGAATTGTTGAACCGAGAAGATCACCATCGACGTGGTGAGTTCAAATGTTTACTTTCTGTTTGTCTCCAGCGTGGCTGTTCGCGCTTGGAGTGACTGTAGTTGCTCGTCCTGCCTGCGGATTGTTTGCCGCTGCTCCTCGAGCATTCGGTTATCCCTTTGAACTTGGCTGAGCAGTAAGGCGGGCAATAGATGGTATTGCACAGTCTGTATCTGCCCTTGTTTGTCGCGCACGACCAACTCAGGAAAGACCTTTGCCACCTCTTCTGCAATCAGGCCATACTGAAGCGGCTTGTTTCCATTCTTTGCCGCTTGTTTGTATTGGAAGCTGACCGGCCTCAGCTTCAGCAGATCGGCACTTCGCCCAGGGTCAATGTCCTGAATGTTTTCTTTGTAGCGCTGGGACGATTGGATCGTACCCAACTGCCCATTCTCATCAACGAGAACCTGGGAGCCAATGTCTACTTGCTCCTGGTAAATCCCGGCAATGAACGTGCTGGTTTGTGATGCCATATCTCCGATGCGGATCGTTCCTGAATCGCTTGGCTGGCCGATATTGCCTACCATGATATTGTTGCTTCCGCTTGGGGCAGCGCTATCAGCCGCAAAGCCGATTGCAATATTCGAACTACCCGAATCGTTAGCAGCCAGCGCCCCTACCCCAATTCCTACGTTGTTGTTACCCGTCGTATTCAAAGCCAGGGCAGAGGCGCCTACTGAGACATCTCCCGTTCCAGTGACATTGTGGTTTAACGCACCGTAGCCGACCGCCGTGCTCTGCAACCCGTTCAAAGAAGCACCGGATCCTATCGCGACTCCTTGCTTAGACGAGTCAATCTGGACAGCGGCGCTCAGAGTATTCACCGACGTGACTAGTTGAGAGACTTGCGTCGCTGTGGCATTGAGAATTGCGACTTGCTGTTGCACTAAGGACAGAGTCTGGTCCGATTGGTTCGCATGTTGCGTAAGAGCGTTCACCTGAGCGGCGATTGC
>CAXTWQ010000016.1:34451-60470 GCA_964248065.1 uncultured Bryobacteraceae bacterium
TCTGGTCCGATTGGTTCGCATGTTGCGTAAGAGCGTTCACCTGAGCGGCGATTGCTGTTATCTGTCCCAACTGCTGTTGCAACTGCGTGACCTGTGAACTAAGCGCATTAATCTGTTGGCCTAGTTGTGTCACTTGCTGCGTTACCTGATCGATCGCCGCCGTTGATTGAGGAGCAAAATATCCATTGATGTCAACAATCAGATCTGTAGGTCCTGTCGCGAATACCGAAATGGCTCCGCCGCTGCCTGCCGGCACAATGGCCGCGTTGGCGACGACGCTTCCTACAGGGGAGTTAAGGGTCGAGGCGGTCGGTATTGTTTGACCGGCGGGCCAGGCTGTCAAATATCCCAGAGGTCCATGAGGCACTACGGTGATGTTCATGGCGTATGCTAAAACGCTACTCGGTACACGGCAGGCGCCACTCAGAACGGGGAACTCCCGTTGTGCGCCAGCTACCAGAGAAGGCGAGCCTAACGCTCCTCGCGCCGCTTCTCGAGTGTCAATGACCCGGCACGGAGCGATGCTCACGAATGTTCCGACCGTTTGCGCTTTCCCGATTGGGACGAAGAGGACCAGAAACAACAGGCACACCAGGCCGCCACGGAAACAACGCGCCAATGAGAACACAGACTTCTTCACGTCTGCTGGTTGAGTGCCGCTGGGTTCACTCTCCTCGGAAATTTCTGAGCCCTTATTCTCCAGGTAGCAATGGCAGCGTGGGAGCACTGTCAGAAACTCCTTTGGTGAGCAAGGAAGGCCGTTGCAAGGCAAACCTAGCCTGCCTTGCTTCACCAAAGCGAGTTGTAAAACGCGGATCGGGTCGGCACGCCTTGTCACTGCATCGATCTTGCCAAAGCCCATCGCGTCGGCGAGACTGAAAGGGCTTTCCGCAAAGGTGGCAGAGTACTTCCTTCGTGGCTGATGAGGTTGGCATGATGTGTAGACTCTCCTCGGGAATTTCTCGCTGGCATAACTGACCCTACTTCAACAGGAGTGCGATGCTGAAGACGCAATATTTTGCCGTAAGTGACTGATTCAAAGCCAGAAGAAAATAATGGCCGACTTGAAATCGCAACCCAAGAGCTGCGAAACAGCTGCTAGGTGGCCCGTCATGCCGGGCTGAGTGCAGGAGAAAAAGTAACCGAAGCCGCAGGTTTTAGAGCTGATTGGAGCACATCACGAGCGGGGAAGTGAAGACAACGACTTGGTATCTGGATCCATTCGGAAAGAGTCTGCTGGCGATTGTGCAGCTGATCGAAAAGGCGCTCCATCTCGCTTCGTTCGTCGGTTCGCAGCCAAGACTCGGGCAATCCAGAGAGTGCTGCTTGGCAGTCAGGCAGCAACTGAGATCCGACCGCCTCCAACGCTTCTAGCCACTGAGCGGGAGTAACGATGGGATACGCATGAGGAAGGCAATAAGACTGGAGGTTCAGCCGGGTCTCAATGGTCCAACGGCTGCCGCCCATGATATCGCCGTTGTCAACAAAGTAACCCTTAAACAGATGGGGATGAGAAGGCCGATCGCGCGGGAAAAGAATATCGCGGTAGCGGTTCATCCCTAGCAATTGGTCTAGGACAAAGGTGGTCGCAAGGTCGCCCGGGTTGACGATCTTACCCCAGAGCTTTCTCGGGATAAATCCGAAGGAGGCCGCTTTATCCGGATGAGCAGGGTACCGCGAGCCAAGGCATAGCAGGGGCTGCTTTCCTTCGGGCTGGCTGCTTATCAGAAAGGCCCAATCGGGGTCATTCTCCAAGATGTCTTGAGGCACCTGTAAAATCTGGACGGCTGTGGTCGACACTCCCAACTGCTGCAGAAAATAGCTATCGATCCAATGGTTGATCCGACGTCTTCTCGACTCTGAAGAGGTGTGGAATCTAGCGATGTAACAGGCTCCGTCGCTGCCCTCCACCAGCCTCCACAGAGGACGGCGAGGCAGCTTATACAGTATTCGCTGGACTTGAATGGAAGCTTGCTCCGAACGAGCAGAAGAAGAGGCAGGCTGGAACTCGTTCATAAACGAAGGCACGAATAGCACTCTTATCGAACGGAGGGGCTGCCTCTTCTAGGCTGATTTCATTGCAAAAGAGAGAACGACTACTCAAGCAGCAAAGCGAAGGACGGCCAGGTCGGGATCAACGCCCCTCTTGCCGCCTAAGGCAGACGTGGAAGACAAATGCAGTCTCTGCGCCGCCAGCGCATGCTGCTCCACGTTATACGTGTCTTCGTCGTTTTCGCTATAAGCCTCACTTAAGTACAGCAGTGCCGATAATGGCGCATCCGAACTGGCCGGATGATGATGAACGGCCACCGCTGCTACCATGTCAGCGGGAAAGGACCAGGAAGAAAGCAAGCTAGCACCCAACTCCGCATGGCTGGTGCCACAGAGAGCTCGTTCCGCTTGCACCCTAGTGAGTCCTTGCGCGCGAAGTTCCTCGAGCCGGATCGGATAGGCACTCCCCAAGCCAAAAAGCACGACTTGCCCAATGTCATGGACAATGCCAAGCAGTCCGGCTTCGCTCGGAGGCACGGCAGCGCTATGCGCGAGTTGCCGGGCAAGCTGAGCGGTCGCCAGAGAATGGTCCCATACTCTACGGATGGCAGGGGCGGAGAACACCTTTCTGATCGTCAACGCCAGGACTTGGAATTTGATCGTTTCAACGCCTAGCCTGGAGAGAGCGCTGAACAGAGTGCGGGCAGGATCGTTGAAAGCGGCGAGGTTCGCGGCTCTCATGAGGTGAGCGGTCAGCACCGGGTCTCGGCTGATGGCCTGCTCGGCCTGCCGCAGATGGAGGTTCGGATCTTCCAGGAGAGAGAGTATTTGGATCGTGGCCGAGGGAAGAGGCCCTATTTGCTCCTGTGCCCGCTGGATCTGCTCCAGACTGAAAACCCTCTTTGAGGAGCGAAGTCGCTGTTCAGAGACTTGCCGATCGGCAAGCACGTGAAGGCGGAATAACTCGTCTACCGCTGTACTCGGATCGGCTGAAGCACCGACGACCTGCCGGCGCGCACTGACTTGGAACGTGTTAGAGGCATCGGCTTCCAGCCACTCTAAGAGCTGGCTTCCTCCCATCTCCTGGGCTTTCAGCCGCAGATCCTCTGCCAATTCCGCCCAAATCTCGGTTAAATCTTCATCTTCTTCGTCCCCAAGTAGATCGCGGAAGGCCAGATAGAGTTGATCGGTCTGGCTGTCAAGCAGGAGAACGCCAGCGGGCCCCAACTCTTGTCCGGGCGCCTGCACTTGAAAGAGAACCCACTGGGCGGTCCACGCTGAGTCCCGTTGTATGGGATCGGTAGTTTTAGGTGCAGCGCTGCTTGCCATTACCATGAAGTCACGCTTGACTACAGGCTCCAGCATACGGCATGTTGGCGGCAAAACTGGTCACCCAAGGCTAAGCGCATGCGGAAGATTCAACGGCAGTGAGCACCTAGTGACAAAACAGTAAGAGCATGACTACGAAGTCGCAAATCACGGTTGTGCGCATAGGAGTCTACTTAGCCAGTAAATCAAGGCAGCCAAACTTCTTAGAACTGCAACCGAAGAGAGTAGAAATGATCGATCGGTCTTGTCTGTATTCCGCGATCTTCTCGTAAGGGCTAGCTTGAACCCGAGGAGCTACGATTACTCGCCTTGTCCCAAGCAAGTGAACCGGGTATTGGTGATTAATTCCGCATACCGGCATCGCTCATCGTAGACGACTCAGTAAGCTCACAACTAGAATTGAATCTTTTTAGCAGCAGAGAGAACGCGGGTGCTACTGAAAGAGAATGGAGGCCAACGCTACAAGAGCTTCGCAGATGATTGGGATGTGCATAAGTTCTACTCAGTAGTTGCTTGGAACTGGTACTTTTTCCCGGGTTCCAGGTGAATATTGGTAGAACTTGCCGGTAGGTATTTTCTTTGTTTGTAGCGCCTTAGGAGTAGTCCTGCGATTCTAAACGGTTCTACTCTATTGCTGACGCGTCAGGGTAGAGAGAGCCATAGCAGCACTGGATTCCAGTGAGATAACCGCCGTGGAATCGTCACACACAAGTAAGTCCACTGCATTTCGGTCGGAAGATGCATCGCCGAACTGCGACCAAGTCAGCTGGAGAGCGCTTATAGGCATAGGGCGCTCAGCTGGCTTTGTGCGACAGTCAATTGCAGTAGTGGACGGTACTTTGCCGAAGACTTACGTGGGGCAAGTCAAAACCTACCTTGATTCGTGCTGCATCACGAGCACCGGCTGGCTGGAGAGTAACTCTCACTTAATAGAGCCCTGCTTGTAACTGAA
Source organism: uncultured Bryobacteraceae bacterium (assembly GCA_964248065.1). Classification (GTDB taxonomy): domain Bacteria; phylum Acidobacteriota; class Terriglobia; order Bryobacterales; family Bryobacteraceae; genus Bog-105. The sequence goes on from CAXTWQ010000016.1 coordinate 38,725, forward strand.
GGCGTTTTTCCATCTAGTCGTGATGACAATGGAGGTCGAAGGCGATTGTCCTCTCTCCCTAGGAACATCCTGATCTATTTGCCCATCGAGACATGAACGATGAGGCCTTATGCACCCCAGTTGCGTACGGCCAGCATCGCTGTGCAGACTCGTCCTTATTCTTTTGTCGGTGGGACTCTTCGTTCCCCTAAACCGAGCCGCAACTCCCCCCTCTGCTATCACCGCGATCTGGGCCAATGAGGGTGGCGATAAAGTGGCACAGGAAGAACTCCGTGGGACTACGCACACCGAAAACAAGACGGGCACGATTCTCAATCGAGCTTGGAACGGAACGACGATTACCTTAGCAGCTGCTCACAATGAAGTCGTCAGCTTCAATTTGATTCTTGAGGCAGGATACGGACAAGCTCAGAATGTCAGTGTGTCCTTCGACACTTTGACCGGACCCGGGGGCGCCCAGATTCACTCCATACCAGCTGCCGGTAATGGGGTATTCGATTGGACGCAAAGACCGATTGAGCTTTTCTACGTTCGCTATCTTCAAATCCTGGGGCTGTCCTATTTCGGCTATGGCAAATGGGATGAGCGCGCGATCCCCGTTCGCTTCCAGCGGCCTTGGACCGGCAATGGGCAGGGCTATGGACTCTGGTCGGACCGCCCTGACCACAACCTTCACTATCCGGACATCATGGTGCCGTGCGATCTAGTGAACAGCTTCAGCATTGCAGCTGGCCAGAATCAAGGAATCTGGTCCGACATCTACATCCCTAAGAACATTCCAGCGGGCCTTTATAGCGGATTGGTCAACGTCAAAGAGAACGGGTCCACTACCCATACGATTCCGGTCCAATTAACGGTCAATAGCTTCGCTCTGCCGGATACTCCTTCAGCGAAGACAATGATTCCTCTGGACACAAGCGACATCGCCTGGCGCTATGTCGCTGGCTATTTGAAGTACGCCAACTGGCAGACACCGGCGGGCTTACGCATTCAAAAGATCACTGACCGCTATTTCGAAATGTTCCATCGGCATAAGTTGACCGTCGTTGGAGAAAACGAGTGCCCGATTATGGATCGGCCTTGTGACGGCTCTGTTGCAAATAGTTAGTTGTAGCTGTGGACACCGAAAAGCTTGTTGAAGAACTGTATCTCGGAAGCGATACCTGCTTGGAGGAGAATGCATTGCCGCTTCCGAATCATACGCATGACTTCGATGCCTTGAGAGTAGCGTAAGCAGTCTTCAAAGACTTGAACCCGAGCATAGAACGAATTCGACGTTTGATGGCGCCGTGATCCGCTTCGAGTTGGTTGTTGAGGTATTTGACTTGCCGGTGGTCGACCGAGGCCGAGAGCATTTGTGACTTCTTCAGTCTGCGGATTGCATCGCCGTACGACGGGTTCCGATCCCGTGTTGATCACCGACGGCGCATGGTTCTGGCGCACACGCAAAGCCTTGGCCAGAAAGCGCCTGGCTGCGATCTCGTTTCGGCGCTGGGACAGGATAAAAGTCAATCGTACGCCCGCGGCTATCGATCGCCCGGAACAGGTAAAGCCATTTACCACTGACTTTACATAAGTCTGATCGACATTCCAGGAATAAGTCGTGTAGCCCTGGTACCAACGAATCAGCTTTTCCATATGCGCTGCGTAAATTTGAATCCAACGGTAAATCGTGGTGTGGCTGACCACTATGCCGCGCTCGCTCATCATTTCCGCGAGTTGTCGGTAGCTCAAGGGGTACTTCAGATACCAGCGAACACAAAGCAAGATGAACTCGGGAGAGAAATGCCGTCCTTTGAAACCGTTCCACATGCCTCATTCTGGACCGTTAATGCTGTTTGCAACAGAGCCCGATGCTCTATAGCTACACGTAATGGCTGAAGTCGCTCGTATGAATCGCTGCTGCTTCCTTCAGCGTGTGGTAGTTATAATTCGCACAATCCCGATGTGTCCCGATGCTGAATTTGGTGGGAGACCGTTGCAACTTGCCTTTGGTGGGGCCGTCGCCACCGATGCCCGCACGATGAACCATCCACTCAATGTCCTGTGCTTCCTCTGCCAGGTAAGCCATAACTGCTTCGTTATCACGATGCTGCCCCTCGAAGCTGCGCGCGACCGTGTGCCGAATCGTCCAAAGAAGCGGCGAGAGGTGGCCTTTATAGGGTGTGCTCAGACCTCCCGCCTGATACAAGAAGCGCTTCACGCCATGGCGACGCATCGCCGGTATCAGCTTCTTGACGAATGCCGTGTTGATGTCCTTCGTCTGCTGAGCCTCACGGTCTCCAAGCATGGAGATCACAAAGTCCGCGCCCTCTACCAGCTTGTCGAAATTTACGACCGCATCTGTGATCGACCCTTGCTGAACCTGAAGCTTTGCATCCTGTACCACCAGCTTTGTGGGGTTACGTACAAGCACTCTGACCATATGCCCCTGCCCCAGCGCGATAGGAAGGAAGTGCTTTCCTGTACCTCCAGTGGCTCCAAACACCAGATATGTCGACATCTTTATCTCCTCTGACCGTATGTCTCGCATTCAGGCTGGATAAGCGGGGACACTCTCCACTTATAGTAGCGGAGAGTGTCCCCGGTTGGAATGGATTTTTGGGAAAATAGTGGAGCTGGCTGAATTTTCACCAACGAAGGGCGGGTCGAGAAAGCAGCGATCCGACGCGCAACAGAACAGAACGCGCATTCTCCAAACGGCTCAACAGGCCTTCGTAAACCATGGCGCAGCCGTCGCGATGGACGACATCGCCCGGCAGTCCGGCCTCGGTTCCGGCACACTCTACCGTCACTTCCCCACGCGCGAAATACTCATCGAGGCTGTTTACAGAGAAGAAGTCGAGAAGCTCACCACTGCCGCATCGCATCTTCTCGCGACACATGCCCCGGTCGATGCCCTTCGCAGCTGGATGTTGCTTTTCATCGACCATGTCGCAAGTAAGCGTCTGATCCTACCTGCTCTGGAATCCGTTGCAGGAGGATCGGTGCGCCTGATCGAGGGTTCTCACGAATCCATTCACGCAGCTTTCCTAACCCTAGTCCAGAACGCTCAGAACCAAGACTTGCTACGTGCAGACCTCTACCCTCACGATCTTGTCCGTGCGATGCTGGGTGTTTTCTTCACGACGGCATTGCCCGGATGGGAGGAAAGTGCTCGCCGCATCGTAGATCTTCTTATCAACGGCGCTCTTGCTCACCAAATCGTAGAATCTTGAGAGCCAATCTGCCCTAGGGCGTGGGTGGGCGTCCGCTGTAAGCGATGACAAAGAAAGTTCACTGATCCGCTGTCGGCGAAGCTTTGGGTCTGCGACCACAATTCATAAAGAGCCGTAAGTACCGAGAAACGATAGGTTCCTATCGGAAGTGCAAGACGGAGAAGGCTGCAGTACAAGGAGTGCTGGTGCACTTTCGATAGGACCGTTTGAAGTAACCGCTTGCGTTTGCGGGGATGCGGCCAGTTATGGGTTTTGAAAGTTGCGATGAATGAAAAGCGCCAGGAACACAGGTTTGGAGGATAGGACGAGCGCCGAGTGTGAGCCGAAAAAGGATGCGCCGCAAGCTCGAAAGCGGGCAGGAGCATTTCTGGGAAGGTACTTGGGGAGCCATGCGATCGAGTTGCTTGCGAGTAGACACACGTAGAGCGTTTGTTGCCAGATGCACCCGTGTATGGTCAATCGCAGCATCGTTTATGACGAGTCCAGAGACGCCGTTTGGATTATATAGCGAAGTGCCTGGGCAGCAGAAAGCCTTTCCACAACAGTCATGGCGTGGGAACAGCGTGGGCACGGCCAGTTCGCGCTGACTTGCAGTTTGGTGGTTCCCGCGCACGGAGGGAGGAGCTGTTCTTCGGAGATCAACTTCCGGCAAAGTGCAATCGATGATGTTCGATGCCGGTTTGCAAGGAAGCCGAAGTGCCGGATACGGACAAAGCCTCCGGGCAGTACATGCAGGAGAAACCGGCGCAAGAACTCATCGGCGGGAAGAGTTATCTTTCGTTTCTTATTGCCGTGCGTGTAATCCTTCCAGCGGAAGGTTACCTCATTGCCGTCAAAGCTCAGCAGACGATGGTTGCTGATGGCAATGCGATGGGTGTAGCGCGCAAGGTAGTGCAGGACGTGTTCCGGGCCACCGAATGGCGGCTTCGCATAGACGACCCAATCCTTCCGACACAGCTGGTTCAGAAATCGTCTAAACTCATTCGCATCACTGAGGTGTTGCAAGCTTCCACAGAAGACGAGCTTGCGTTGTTGGAAGGCGACTTTTAAGCCTTCCCTGAACTTGCCGCGGAATACCCGACTGAGTACGCGGACAGGAAGGAGAAAGTTGTGCCGGCGTGTCTTGTTCCAGGAGGACCGATCCAGTGCCAAACCGCCGGCAGGAACAACGCAATGAACATGCGGATGATGCAGCAGGTTCTGTCCCCAAGTATGAAGGACGCTGAGAAAGCCAATGTGCGCTCCCAGGTGCTTTGGGTCAGCAGCGATCTCAAGCAACGTTTCGGAACTGGCGCGGAACAGCAGTTGGTACAGCACGCGCTTGTTCTGCAGCGCGAGTGCGGACAACTCGTGCGGCAGTGTGAACACCACATGGAAGTACGGCACCGGCAGCAGTTCGTCTGCACGGGCAGCAAGCCATTGATCCCGAGCGTTGGTCTGACACTTAGGACAATGCCGATTACGACATGAGTTGAACGAGATGACGCGATGGCCGCATTGAGAACAGGAATCGATATGGCCGCCCAAGGCGGCTGTACGACAATGCTCGATGGCACGCAGAACCTTCAGGTGCTGCCAAGTAAGCCAGCGACGGCTCTTCTCAATGAACTCTCTCCCTGCTGAGCGGAAGATATCGGCCACCTCGAGAGGTGGCCGGTTCACTTCTTCTGCCGTTTCCTCGAACGCTTGGCGTCGTCTGGCTTGGATACGTCCAACGCCTCCAGCGGACTCGCCACGGCTTGTAAGTGGCGGCGAGATAGATGCAGATAGACCGTTGTATCGGCGAGCTTGGCATGACCGAGCAGACTTGAATAGTGCGAAGATCAGCACCCGCTTCCAGCATGTGAGTCGTGAAGCTGTGGCGCAGCGTATGCGGCGTAACGCGCTTCTGAATCCCGGCACGGATGCGGGACTGGCGTACAGCCTCCACACAACTTTCGTATCGATGGGGACATCGGCTCTCCAGTTGTTGATCATTCCTGGAAACAGGAATGTCTTGGGCTTCATCCAGCGCCAGTACTCACGCAGGGTTTCCAATAACTTCGGGCTTAGCAACACATCCCGGTCGCGTCCGCCCTTGCCTTCGCGGACGTGGATCATCATGCGGTCGCTGTCGATGTCTAAAACTTTTAGGCGGCACAACTCCGCGCGGCGAAGTCCGGTTGCATACAGCGTCATCAACATCGCTCGATGCATCAGATTCTTTGCAGAATCGATCAGCAGCGCAACTTCGTCCGGGCTGAGAACGGTTGGCAATCGTCTCGCTCGCTTCGGAAACGGAATCTGGTCCGGCAGGTATGGTCGGCGCAGCGTTTTTACAAATAGAAAGCGCAGTGCCGCCGCGCGCCCTTCCACGGTCGAGGCCGCGAGCTTACGGTCGCGAAACAAGTGGACCTGATACTCGCGGATGTGTTCGGGCCCTAAGCGCTCCGGCGGTTTACCAAAGTAGCGGGCAAAATCCTCGATTGCTTTGATGTAGCTTCTTACGGTATTCTGAGCGTAATTACGACGCTGGAGTTCCTCCAGCATCAACTTTCGTAAACGGGTCACAAGACCTCCTGGTGACCCAGACTATTTATCCGCGATCGGCCACTACCGTTCCTACAACGATCCCGCGTAGCGTCCCCGCGCAAGCGGTTAGTTCAAACGCCGTTCTCGCCAGTTGAGGCCGGTCGGTCCCTAACGAGCTCAACCGGCCCCGGGTTGGTCAACACAATGCGACATATGGGGTCCCGTCAGAAAACGGACGGCGACAGCGTCATCGCAGAGAACACGCGGATATCAGGCCGACAGTTAGATCGCGGCCCGATGTACTTGATTCAATTGCAGCTACCCCGGTCAGCAAGCGCGGTGCTGCTGCAAGGACTTGAGCAACAGAGGTAAATTGATCTTGTTGTGTTCGCACTGCCCCGGGATCGCTGGAGTAGAGATCGAACGCTTGTTTGGATCAAGGTAGCAAACAGACTGCATTCCGTTGGTGTAATTGAAGCTGGTAAAGCTGTTGTTCGCTGCTGCCATTCGCAGGGGTTAGGTTGAAGTTGTGCCAATTGAGCCATCCCACACGGAGGTTCGGCCAATCACCTCAACCAACATACAAATGAAGGTCGCTGGAAGGGCCGCTTACTGCCGAGCTAAACGATGGTCATGCTTCCATTCTCGCCGGGTCGGAGCAGCCGGACGAATGAGCGCCGGACCATCGATGAGCGCTGCTAGATTCTGAACGATCTCCTGCAGCGCATTCGCTTGGCCGGTCAGTTCCTCCGAGGCGGCTGCGCTCTGTTCCGAAGAGGCGGCAGAGGATTGGGTGACCTGCCCGATCTGACTGATGGCTTTCGCAACCTGCTCAATGCCGCGAGTCTGCTCCTGACTAGCCGTAGTTACCTCGTCGATCAGGATGCTGACCTGCGCCGATCGGCTTGTGATGGTCTGAATCGCCACTGCAACCTGATCCACCTTTTGTTTTCCATCGCTCGATCGCGTCAGGGACTCCTCAATTAAACTAGTTGTGTCCTGGGCTGCCTGTGCACAGCGTTGGGCAAGATTTCTCACCTCATCGGCGACAACCGCAAACCCCATTCCTGCTTCACCTGCCCGGGCTGCTTCGACGGCGGCGTTTAATGCCAGGATGTTGGTCTGGAAGGCAATGGCGTCGATGACTTTAATGATCTTGGCGACGGCGACGCTCGACGCATCGATTCCGTTCATCGCGATAACCGTGTGTTTTAAGGCTTGAGTCGTTTGTGTGACGGCCGTCTGAGATTCAGCTACAGTCGTGAAAGCCGCCTTACAATTTTCAGCGTTCTTGCGGGCCATCGCGCTGATCTCTTCGGTGGAGGAGGAGGTCTCTTCCAAAGATGCGGCCTGTTCGCTTGCTCCTTGCGCTAATGCCTGGCTGGCAGACGCTACTTGCCCGGCTGCACTGGCAACCTGCCCAGCTGCTTCGCCCAAACTGGCAATCGAGATACGGAGCGCCCAATTGACGCTTCGGATCACAAAGAACGCAGCCGTCCCGCTCAGGGCCAGGGCAAACAAAGTGCCGAACAAAACCAGTGTCTTGGTTGTTTCTGCTGAGTCTCTGGCATCGGCATCCCGCTTTACGAGCAGAGTTCGTTCTTCGTTCTCGATCTCGCTCAACGTTCTCCGGATCTCGTCCATCACTTGCTTACCTTTATCGGTAAGGACAACCTGGCGCGCGGCTTCGAATCCGGTGTCGCGGCGGAGATCGATGGTCTGCTTCATCTCCTCCAACTTGCTGGTCACCAGCGGCTCGAGCGCACTGATTCTCAGCTGTTGACGGGGATTACTTGTCAATTGACGAATGGTCGCAATCGCCGAGGGTAGCGAGACAGTAGCATGGTTATAGGGTTCTAAATAGCGAGTTCCGCCGGTGATCAGAAAGCCTCGTTGGCCCGTCTCGGCATCCTTGAGCAGAGAGAGAATTTGCTCCTTGGCTTCCAGTACTTGATGGGTGTGGGTGACCCAACCGGCGGTCGTGATCAGCTTTCTCGTGTTCGTATAGGCCAGCGTGCCCATAGCAAGTAAGCAGAATAGCCCGAGAGCAATGGCTCCGGTAATCTTTTTTCCTATAGTCCAGTGCGACATCGTCAGCCTCTTCTACCCTTTTGGGTTTGCTTGTTTCGTCTTGGGCAAGCAGCTCACACCTCTGCTCACAAGTCTTCTAATGGGAGTAGGTCAAAGGATCCAAAAGGCTCAACGAAAAAGCCGGTTGGCCAGATCGGCATACTGAACACCGATGTAGACTTGCGCTACCCATCGCTTACTCGGAGTCGAATCGAGCAGCCGCCCGCCGAATGCGCCAAAGTCAACGTGCTTTGTAGCACAAAAGGTCGTGCCTGCCGAGAGCCGTTTACCGGTGGCAATTTCGCCACGATTAAAGAAAACTCGTTCCCCGCCGATGACATACAAGCGGTCTGGCATTTGCGTGTAAAGGAGGCTGCTTCCCCACTGCGGGTTCCAATCGCGTTCGGCCGTCGCCGCCCAACCAACAGAGACGCCCTGGCTCAAACGAGTAACTTCCTCTACCCCGGCGTTGTCGAACACCCCGATTCTTCGGCGTCGAAGGGCCAGCCGACTGAAAGAGACACCGCGAATCGAATCGAACTCTGCTGAACCGTCCACGGTATCGGTCAAGCGCTGCTGGGCTAGGACCTGCCCATAATTCACGCGGTCCATTCGAAAACGCGAGAAGATATTGGGCTTGTCGAAGTCGCCAACGTAGCCGGCAGTAAAGGAAAGCTTGTCCGGTTGCCAATCGGCGCTTTTGTGCAGGAGCAACCGATAGCCGGTCATCGTACCATCTCCGGAAGCATATGTACTATCCGTTCCGGCACCAGGGTCGAACTCAATCCCACCCGCTTGCAGCTCCAGTTTGGACCCAATCTGCTGATGTAAAGCCAGTGACTTCACATTGAAAACCCATTGGCCCGACCCGAGGTCAGCTCCCGTATTGTTCCAGCTGTTAGGGGGCACCTCAAGAAAGGGAACTTTACACCTTATGGTGTCATTGTTTTTATGGATCGACTCACAGATGTGCTGACAGCCATTTCGCATCCATCCAGGCGAGCGATTATCAGGAAGCTGGCGGAATCTGGACCTACTCGTTTTACCGATGTTGCTAAACCCTTCGACGTGGCTCTCAATGCTGTAACCAAGCATCTCAAGCTGCTTGAGCGTGCTGGGTTGATCGAACGTGAAAAACAAGGTCGCGAGGTCCTCATTTCACTTCGTCCGGACCCACTCCGGCTGGTGGCTGGATGGGTGCATGAGTACGAGCGGTTCTGGAATGAGCGACTAGACGTCTTTGAGCAGCACTTCAAGGAGCAGAAAGAAAACAAGGAGAAGAAGGAGAAGAAGCGATGGATCAATCAAAGAAGACCATTGAAGTAAGAGTGGAACGGACAATCTCGGCGCCTGCCGTTGAGGTGTTCGACGCGTGGCTGAATCCAAAGATCCCAGGCAATCCCTGGAACGCGGCCGACAAGCTGATGTTGAATCCGGTGGTAGACGGATTCTTTTACTGGACCTTCAAGGAGACTCCCCATTACGGGAGATTTGTTGAGATGGAGCGAGCGAATCGAATTCAGCATACCTGGATGTCACCAAGTACCTCAGGGCTGGAGTCGATGGTGACAGTGACCTTTAAGCAACAGAGAGAAGACACTGTGATGACCCTCGTGCATTCCGGCCTTCCCGATACTGACGGCGGAAGAGGACATGACAAGGGCTGGGACTACTTCTTAGGATGTTTCACTGAACAATTTGGGAAACCCCGGGACAGTCGAATCAATGCTGGTGCAATCTCGCCAGCGAACGTTGCCATGTAGCAATTAACCCATTTAAGAGGCGAATCATGAAAATCCTATTGACGTCTATATCCCTGGCTCTAATGCTCGCACCAATTGCTGCTTTCGCTCAGCATGTGTCGCCTTCTTCGACGGAGCGAAGCGAACCTCGTGTCGTGCGTGTCGAAGGAACTGTCAACGGCCCTGTCTCCGAGGTGTGGCGCGTTTGGACTACATCCACAGGGGCAGAAGAGTTCTTTGCTGAAAAAGCGAACATCCAGCTCTCGATCGGAGGACCTTACGAATCGCAAAACGGTTGCCTGTCTCGAACAGCGACAGTGCTCTTCACGTACGTAAATTTCCTTTTCTTGAAGTGTGCCCTATTCGCAACCGCCATCAAAGGAACAGCCCCCGTACGTCATTGACATGATGAGCGGAGGCCCGGAGAGAGGGTGGTTGGTCTAAGCCTGCAGCTGCCTGGTTTACTGGGCCACAGGCTTGCGGCGAGCGATGAGACCGGCGCCGACAAGGCCTAAGCCCATGAGCAGCATGGAGGCTGGCTCAGGAACACTGGGCGCGGCTTCGAAGGAAGCAGAGTAGGTAATGCCGGATAGCGTTCCACCATTCGACAGTGAGGCAATGATGCTCGGAATGGTTCCATTGAGAGCGGTCTGGGTGGAGAAAACACCCCGAGTATAGGAGCTGCCGGTCGAGGGCGAACCAGTGTAGGCCGTCCCATTCATCTGAAGCGAAGCGATAACCGTGTTGCTGGTCAATTGGAACAAGGTGAACGGTGAATGCGTGGGCGTGCATTCGGCACCAAGCGCGGTGCTGCTGCAACCGGCTTGGCTTCCCACCCCAGGTGCGATGTAGGTTAGATCGAAGGTGATGGGCGTCGCTACACCCTGGGTGAACATAATGAAGCCGGGAACCATCGTGATGCCTGTTGTCGGACCATTGAGAAGCGACAGGATCGTTCCTCCGGTCAGGCCAGCGAACGAACCGGTTTCTGCTGCTCCGGCCGTCGTGACGAACGTGGGAGCAAATAGAATCGAATTGGAAGTAACATCGACATTGCCGGCTATATTGGATACACCCGTGACTGGTGTGGCCTGTGCCGATCCGGTCAGAAGAAGAGCAGGGATTGCTAGCAAGCTAGCGCAGAATGAGCGTTGAAATTTCATGAGAATCCTCCTGTAAGGCCAGATATCTTCCGGCTTTGTGAAGATAAGCTTGCCATGAAACCGACGCTCTGTCTGTGTGCTGGCGTACTAAGCCATGAGCGATGGACGACGTGAAAACAAACCTAAGTTAAAAGTCTGCACAAGAAAGCTAGACGTTGTCACAGTACAGAGTGAATTGGTCCTAATCATTTCGGCGTCTTATCTGATGTGTTTCACGGACCCAATCCGAACTTCAGGGGAGATGCGCCGTTGTGAAACAGCAGAGATTATCATGTAGCCGCATTTCTTGAGGATGCTAACCCGGATCATGCGTTTTCGACGGAACTTCACCCCTAGTCCGTTCCAGTCCGGGATAGACCTACCGTTTCGAAGCAAACTCGTGTTACTGAGATAGGCTTCACTGGCCGCGCAGGAGAGTTGCAGCACGCCTGTAGGTCACTCAAACAAAGAAGTCGCGTCTGCCATTGATTGCTGCACTTATGTAGCATCAGAATACAAATCGGGCAGCAAGTTAGAGAATGCGCGGATCGGCGGACGTAACGACAGTGCCGAAGTCGTTCTTGTTAGTAAGAGAGCCGTTCGATGCGAGATAAGTGCTCGTGACACTCCGCTCAGGCCAGCTGGGACCAGCAAAATAGAGGCTGACGATTTGCGGTTATCAACCCCAGTGCAGGCATTGCTCAGATGCATCGCCAGAAATGCGCCCAGTATCAGTTCGGGCGCTTATTGACATAGGAGCGCTCAGCTGAGCTTGAACACGGAACTCGTGCGCTGAGCGAGCTGCGTCTGAAAGGTGGCCGGTAAGCAGGTAAATGCGGCAAAGGGCTTGGTGCCCCTTCGTGACTCGGTTGCAGCACAGGGGATTGCGCTATTTTACGGCGCATCTCGTCGAGCAACAAGTCGAAACGCGGATGTACCTGCCGTGAATCGAAACCGAGCCATTCCATCGTGCAGTTGTATTGTGGGTCGAAGTAGGCAGGGAACGGTTCACCGCAATGGGTCAGAGACTGTGCTCCCACTCTGCGGAGAACAGAGGAGGCACGGTCTCGGACGGTTGCCTTGCACGAGAACAGGCAAGGACCCACCATTTCAGCCCAGAGGTAAGGGGCCACGATGATCTCGAGAGAAGCCTTGGTGTTCCGATATTCTTCGGCAAGAGCCCAACCGCCCAACTCCACATACCGAACTTGCTCGTCCCTGGCTCTCTGCAGAGTGGCTTCCGCTGTTTGGCGCAGTCTGGTGCCCCAATGAGGATCCTGCGCCAAAGACGATTGCGCCATGCGAAATTGCTCGTAGGTGGCCTCGGGGGGATGAACGAGATAACGTGCGCAGCCGATGGTTTGATCATGCCCATCCACCAGCAGAAAGTGCCAACACCGTTCGTCATCGGGCATGGGATAGCCACTTTGCGCGTTCAGGTGGCAGGGTTGAATGGCTCCGTCTTGAAAATAGGCGCGTGCCCGCAGTTGTCGTAAAGATCCCAGATAGAAATGATGGGACTCGGTACTCCTTTTCATTCTGTTCTGTGTCACGGGCCAAAGGCCGGGGGGAGCCAGCAACTGAAAGCGATGGGCAGATGTTGTTGTCATAACAAACAGGCAGGCGTGTTTTGCCGAAAGAGGAGGCATAACATCCTCCCTTTTTCTTATCGTCCAAGCGCGCACAAGTGTTCTGTTATTCCATGCTCCTACGTCACAGAGAATCCCGGATCTAGAGTCGGCCCGCGTAGCTCGGAGGGAACAGGACCCTTAGCCCCAAGGTAGGGAATATCAGATAAGTCTTTAAGAAGCAATTACTTGACAGTATTTACCTCCCTAGTGAGTCTGGCTAGGGCGTTCTCTCTCCCGCCCAGAGTGCCAACGCTTCCAAAAGGCACTGTTTTGAATAGTTTTCACCATCGAGAACGATCGGTCTATCAAGTGGGCGTTCAAATGCTTACTCATTTGCGAGACCACCTCATGCTTCATCTTTCGTCCTCAACCGGATCCTCCTTGCAGCCGTTCCCTTTTTCCGGATGCAGCTTGGGAAGAGTCCTCACGGGATTGCTGCCCCAATGCTTTGTCCGACCAACTGCTCGAGCATATGCTCGACTGCGACACCTGCCTGAGTGGATCCCTAAGTCATCGAATGCTGAGCTGCCCCGTTTATGCAGACTTGCAGCAGCAGATTGCTTTGTGTGGTGGCCCTACTCGATCGCTTGTCATTACCTACTAATCTTTGCCGCTGCCGGAGCGAAGAAAACTCTGTTTGGCTCTTCGATCTCTCCGTACGCACGGGCTGAAAGTCGACCTCACACCAGGCCGGCAGATAACTGACACTACCTAAAGCCTTCTATTGACGTTCCTGCCCGACTCGGACGGAATAGCCCGCAGGTGTTCGGAATACAGAACATCCTCTTCATTTTTCGCTCTACACCCACAGCCGGTTGTCGAAAAGTACTGAAGGAAGTCAAAGCCGCAGACGGCTCACTGATCGACTTCCTCCGGAGGAGCTGACAACCGTGACCACCCAACGTTGTGAGCAGCAGCCAACATGCTCAATCACCTTGATCCCTTTCAGCAGCTTTCCCACAAGAGAAGCTTTCGAAGGCAACTTCGACCGTTTCGAAAGCAAAAGACTTCACTTGTCATGCCGTCAGCCACTGCCTTCCTTCCAAGCCATCACAGTAGAGCACGAGGACATGCTTTTCTTAGGTGAGGTGATCGCGTGCACTCCGAAGTCGGAAGGCAACTGGACGGTGCTGGTGAAAGTCGAACAAGTCTTAACTGCTTTGCAAAGCCTGCTCCGCCTACGGAAAGAGCTGATGGATGCCGAGAAACCGAGCCGCTCGATGCCGCTGCGAGAGGCGGCCCTGGCTGCCTAGTCAGGTAGCACTTTCACTCTGTTGCTTCCTCTTTTGCCGGCAAGTCACGATGAACTGGTCATTGGTTGCTTTGCTCTTGTTCCTTGCTCTTCGGCCCTCCTTGGCCGTAGGGGCAACGTGGATACACCTTCGTACACCCGAAGTTGATTTATATACAACGAACTCTGAAGAGCAAGGTCGCGAACTCATTCGCGTGCTGGGGAGTGTTGGATCATTCGTGCATTCGGTGCCGTTTCTGCAAGCGTCTGCTTCGGAAGAGCGTACTCCAGTGCGCATTGTTGCGCTCAGCTCCCGTGAGGAGTATTCGCCCTTTCGGCTGAGTCCAGCCGCTTTCGGATCCTTCGTGCATACTCGCTTCTACAACTACATCGTCCTGCAAGACATAAAGCCCGAACACAGGCCAGCTGCAGTGCACGAATACATGCACCTCCTATTCCGGCAAGCTCACCTAGCCCTGCCTCTTTGGCTGGAGGAAGGCTTGGCTGATTATTACTCCTCTTTCGAGAGCGATGAAACGCAGGTGCAAGTCGGAGGCGTTTTGCCTAGCCGCATGCGCATCCTGGAAAGCCGGTCTTTACTTGCCTTAACGAACCTGTTCGCTGTCGATCACAAGTCACCGTTTTACAAAAACGCCGGAGACATAGCCATCTTCTACGCCGAGAGTTGGGCGTTGGTTCACATGCTGATCATGGATCCAGAGTTCGCTCCGGCCCTACCTCAATTTATTCGCTCGATGAGTCAAGGCCTCAGCGCAGGGACGGCCTTCTATCAGGTCTATGGCAAGTCAGTGTCCGACATCGATTACGCTCTAAGCGCTTATACGCGCACCCTTTCCCGCTCCTCAGTGCTTCCAAAGTCGGTCAGCATCAGCTTTCAAACAATCTCCGTTTCTTCCTGGTCGCAGCAAGCTCCGACGATTCGCCTGCCCGACGATTCGCCAGGAATACTGCCGTAAGCGCGGCGAGCAACTCAGAAGTCCCGTAGGCAGACGTGACGGTGATCGTCTTGGCCAGCCTCGCGGAACTCCTCAAGCTCGTCTATGATCTCGTCAGAGATCACCGTATCCGGTGAGCAATTGCTCGGGTGTGCAGAGGAGTGAAGGTTGGTAGCCATAGGATTGAATGATCTTATAGAGAACTGGTTGTAATAGGGCGTTCGCGATGTGCTTGAAGTTCCACGTCAGCAAATAGTCACATCCGTACACGCTCGCAAACGCGATGTGCGCTGCATCAGCTTCGCCCGATGCTGTACGGCTTCCGAGTGACCTACCGCGCACTCTCTCAACCACATCCGAGATGAAAACATCGAACTGCCCACGCTGTTTCGTCCACCACAGGAAGCTCACCATCTGCCCATGTGCTGCATTCACGTCACTGCTATTGCGTTGTTGCAGCGCTGCGGCAAGATAACTGATGAAAGAGGTTTCGAGACACACCCGCGGAAGGCTCAAGCGGCCTCCTGCTGTTCATCTTGTGTGGGCTCTGGGTCACAAGTGTGATCTCTCCGTCCTCCCTTCGTAGCAGGTTCCACAAATCAATTGTGTGCCGGCTCGGCCTAAGCCTTTGCGCCATGCCTGGCAATTAGGCGGCGCGAGCATAAGACCACTCGGGAAAGGTGCCGCCGGCAGCGGCGTCCCCTTCCTCTTCCTTTGTTTCATCCGGGTCCTCAAAGGTAGTGCCGAGAATCAAATCGACTGCTTTCTGTGCGTTCGCTGCCGCGTGAACGATCAGCCGGTGGTCCTCCTCCAGTTTCGAAATCCAATTCTGAAGATACGCTGTGGTGTTCCGGTCTGTGTGGTCGTTGGCGATCCCGGCATGGGCGCAGAGAAAGGCAGCTCCCATTTCCGCTAGCAGCTCCTCTTTGGTGTAGAGCTCATCGCCAAAGCGAGTGCCAAAGGTCCGGTTCAACCGGCTTGGGTGACCGGTACTATGAACCAACTCGTGAAAGAGCGTGCTGTAGTAATGCGCGCCATCCACAAAGCGGGAACGAGTCGGCAAGTGAACCGAGTCGGTGCTCGGATGATAGTAGGCCCGGCATTCGGTTTCGTTCTGCAAGTGCAGGGCTGGATGATTCGCCCATCCGTTTACCATCGCTTCGCACGTCTCTTCTCCGTCACTGCAGGAAGTGGGAGAGGGCTCGATGATGGGCAGGGTGAGGTCATTGCATTGCTCCACATTGAAAACCGTGTAAGAGCAAAACACGAAGGCTGCCCGGTTCCGGTCGTCCTTTGCTTCTTCCTCTTTCGGGCTGCCATGAAGGGGCTTATAAAACACGATAGGCGTCCCTTTCTCGCCCTTCCTGACCGTGCCTTTCAATGCCTGCGCTTGTTTGAAAGTAAGCCAGAAAGGAGAGCTGTAAGGACTGGCCCAGAGCAGAAAGACATTGATCCCGCGGTATGGCTTCCCCGTCAGGAAGTTGCGGGGGAAAGCGTTTCCGGTCCAACCGGGAGAGTTCCACGGTTTCTCCCAGGGAATGAAGCCTGCTTTTAGACTGGCAAGAATGCGCTCGGTCACAGTCTGATACAGGTTGGGCTTAGGAGTCTGTCTTTGGGTTGGCATGGTGTCCTTTGTTCGGAAGTGGATTCTGAGGTTTTCGCTCGCGAATACCTCTGCTACGTGGCGAACAGCGGAGAGTGAATTTTGCAAGATCTTCAGGACTAGATCAACGCGTCGAATAAAAAATTGTTGCCTGCTTTAGGCAAAGCGCAGCGGCAATTATTTTTCGGCGTAGTGAAGAGGGAAGGTCTTGCAAAAGAGAGAGGCGGTGCCTCTCTCAAGGCTTTGCGCATGTGCCCACGGCCACCGCTTTTAAATAGCGACTGCCTGGCAATAGATCAGGACTGATTTCCGCTACTACCCGAGATGGAGACGAGAAGACTTTAGGCTCTGGCGTGAGAAGACCTTCCAAATCAGCCAGAGTCTTTAAAACCTCAAGGTAGGTCAGGCAAGGAGACCCGACTTCTTAGCAGAGAGCCGCGGAGTCGGCTGGCAATCCACAATTAAGCACCGCTGCCGAGAGGACTGGATCCACTGTCATCTCCAGATGGCCCGGGATCGCGATCAGTAAATGCCTTCCTTGCATTTCGAAACCAGCCACGCTGAGAAGATCCGACAGATCCGGACGCTTCATTCGACATAACTCTTGACTTAACAAGTAGCGAACCCAAACCGCATCTTGTCCGGTAAGAAGCATTGACCAAGCCATACAGAGACTCCTATCTTTACTATACACCAACATTAGGTTTGTGTAAACCTATTTGTTGAGGAAGAGAATATATAGTTCTTGTCACTCGAAAGAGAGATTTACCGCCGCCGCAGCTTCTTGGGACAGTGCGGTTTATGAATGCGAAGTTGGCGTGCTGAGAATGGCTTTTGACAAAATGGACAAGGGGCGAGAACCACGGGCCGCCCTCCTTTTCGGCCAATCATACGTTTGTACGCTCCTTGAATCCAAGCGTCCGACAAGCTGTGATCGCAATACGGGCAGCACTCAATAGCAGGAGGGGGTGAGAATGTCTTCTTTTTTGGAATACAGGTCTCGCTCGAGATCTACTATACCAAACAAAGCTTAGGTTTGTGTTGGTGGGTGGGAAATCGGCATAGTCGATCAGCACTGCACAAAGGTATTGCCATCAAATTTAGCAATGCAATATCTTTCTGCAACGCACAAAGCCCCAGAAAGGCAGCGTTCCTTCTTCGTTGCTAAACCGCTCGTTTGGGCAATGCTAGACGGGTCGCTTCCGTCTTGCCACCTGCCACAATAGCTTCCGCTAAGCCGACCTCACGGGAGTAATTAGAAACCGACGAGATGGAATCGGAACCGTCGTCGAACACAGGTTCCTTCACTTCCGAGTCATCCTGATATTATCTACACCGTCGAAGCCGACAACCTGAACGTATTCCATAGCGTTGTCACTCTTGAAGAGGACGACGTTTATTCCACTTCCTGTTCGCGTCGAACAGTATCGAATGCCGTCCATGCCCGCAAATCTTGCGCAATCAGCGACGAACCGCGTCAATACGTACTCGGGTTTGTCCCAACCGGATCGCTCTCTCGGCGCTGCAGCAAGGTTGGAATACATGACCGGCGCCAGCACTCCCGCCATCTCCTCTGGCTCTGACAAATCCAACAGTCTGACTGGCTTCGAGAAAATTACAGTCGCTATCGAGAATGCGCCACGTGGACGTCGGCACTCTTCCCAACATGTCTCGTGAGAATCGGCAAGATACAGCGTCGGTCTTCCTGCATGGTTGTAACGGCGCTCTTCTGTACTCCATGCAGGTGGCGGTTCAAAGTCTGCCCTGGATGCGGTGCTCGCGTCCACATTTCTTCCGCGGAAAAACAGACCCGTTGGCAAGGTAGATTTCGCCACGCTACCGAGGTGCATGATTTCGCCCTTGATGCGCGAGGCGAATTCATCCGTCAGCAGTAGGAAGGGAGTATTGTCCGCCAATTTGGCTAACCGCTCCAGATCACACTGGAACTCCTTACGATCGAAGGGGAGTTCAAACGCGAAAAGATTGGGACCAAGCGGGCCGCCGCAATTGGGGCAAGCGACATAAGGAAGGAGTCTCAGGAACTCGCTCTTCGTGACCGTGCCTTGAATGCGACGGGCGGAATCATAGAACATATCTGCAGGCATAGCTTGGTACTGGATTCCATTCGCACTTATGTAAGCACGCGGCCATCTTGCGGCATAAGCATTAAAGCACCCGTCACAACACGCGATGCTTGAGGCACACCATGAGTCGATATCTTGGTCCATGGCATCGATCATGCTGTCGAGCAAACTAAAATCAGCATCGTCCAATTCATCGGAGGCGTTAACCGTTGGTGATGAGTATGAAATCGGCAGAAGTGATTACCTCGACAGCAGTGTATCTTGATGGTCCCGGGTCAGAATAAACGTCACGCGGACCCAATTCTGCTCCGAAGAGGACGGAATTATTACACCCACCCGCCACCCTGCATTGAGTGTCGCTCGCTTGCCGATCACCGTTGCCTAGCCAACTTGTTGTTCCTAAGCCGGTCAACCGTTGAGTAGCCGAATGTCCCAACGGTAATTACAAGCAAAAACTGCCGGACAAACTATGTTCAGGTAGAGGCCTGTTTCATGGCCAAGCTCACCTTCCGTATTCGGCGCATGATGATGAGCGAGGCCAAACGACCGACGCTCATCAGCCGAACCTGGAAACCGATCCTGGCTTAAGCCGAAGCGGGCTGCCGTTATAGGCTAACTGCCGGTTCAGAACTTCTATGGCCATTCTCTCGAGCACACTAAAAGTTTTCTCCATCGCGTTACGCGGATCTGTCAACCGCTCTTGCAGAGAGCGTGTATCTAGCCCCGCATGGGCGGCGAGCGCCCTTGCTTCCTCAAGTAATCCCACACATGTTTGTCGTGGGCGACAGTAAGGTTGTAGCAAATCGTCGAAGTCGGCGACAAAGTGCTTCCAGCTCATATCATTGGACAACAACCCCGATTTGCCTCCTCTCATAAAATTCCATTCCAACAGGCGATACCCGTTCAGCCAACGAACATCGAGCGGCAAACTTGGATCTATGAGGCGACGAAAGTAGAACAAGTGCTGATGCGTTTCGCCCGGCCATGCCGTAGCCAGAGCGAGCCGCTGATAATCAACGTTAAAGGACGTTACCTCACTCCGGCTCATAAGCACAGCGGGCGAGCTTTCGTCACCCGAACCTAATACGACCATGAGTGTTTGCGAACCGGCTATGGTCTCTAAATGGAAAGGTTGTCCAGTTTCAAGCATCACAGCAGCTTCGAGCGATGCCGCCCAACCTTGAACGTTTGCGTTCAGACATTCCTGAGCAACTCGCTGGTCATCCGTGTCCATCAAAACACGTACATGACGAACCTTCTGATCATCCCCGAACAGCAGAGTGTCGACGCTGATTCCGAGTGAAGCCGACCTACCGCCCTTCAGCGCACAGCGCTTTTCTCCCAATACTCCTTGCCTAGATGCAACCCAAGCAGAATCACAGTAAAAATCCGCAAACCACATTCACCCTCATAGTCGCCCATATACAGGATGCAGCTTGCAGGTCTTGCATCAGCTACTTTTGGAAGTGTTGCGAAGTCACCGCTGTTTGATTAGAGTAGCTAATCGCCCATCTCGTCACCTTACTCTGGGGTTAGTCGCTGTTCAATGTATCGTGCGAAAACTTTCGATACTGTTGAAAAACTCGGTTCTTAGACTGCCAGTGACCTGCGTGTTGAACAGCGACCGATTAGACGCGATATAAGCAATCGCAGACCGTAGGGTAGACATTTCTGATCCCTATCGAATCAACAGTTTCGGCGTAGAAGAGTTTTTCAACAGCATCTTTCATTTACGCAAGCTAGAAAGGATGCTTACCAGTCGTCCGATTACCTCAACTTCCGCTAACGGAATCCGCATAGCGCTTGGAGCGCAAAGGCGATCGATTGTAACCATCGTCCTGATGGAAGGTTTATTGCTTGTTGGCAGCGGCCTGGCACTTGGCCTAGGAGGAGCACTAGCTGGCTCGCGGACCATTGCAGCACTGCTTATGGATTGAAGGCAACCGATTTGCTGACCATTGTTGGAGTGATCGCTGTATTGACATCGTCAGCTTTGATTGCGTTACTTCGACCAGCATTGCGCGCTGCTGCTATTTCGCCCGTGCTAGCTCTGCGTCATGAATAGAAGCTAGCGCAACTCTGTGCTTGTGTGCTGACCCGTCATTCAAGCGCACATCGAAATATGAGCGGATCGGTCCACACACTGAAAAGTTTCCCCAGATAACTCCGTCCTGGAACTTTTTTGCCTTTTGAACACTCGCACACTAAGCAAAATCTTATGCGCAGCGCACTACCTAATCAGCGGCACTCCCGCAGTTCAAGAAGAAGAAGGAAATATGAATAGGTTCTTACTCACTGCCGCTTTCGCGGTGGCCGCTCTCACGAGTGCCGTTCAGGCTAAAGGCAACCTTCAGGACGAAGCTATTCCCGTTACCGGCGGATATATGAATGGCTACGGATGGCTCGACACGCGCCCGCCGACAGTAGGTCCTTCCAATCCATCGCAGGACTTTTATTCCTCTAACATGCCTTGTCCGAAAGAGCAGGTCTGCGATTCCAAAAATTTCTGGCTTTATCACAACCGGATGACTTATCTGCAAGGGCTATTGGATGGCGGGCACTACAACGAGATTGACTGCGGTCATGGTGGTGGAATCAACAAGATCTGGAAGATTGCTGGAGCCATCTGGGATTCCAATATCGTAAATCTCATGGAACGGATCGATCAGGTTTACCGTGACCCGAAGAACCTCAAACTTCCGGTTGTTCGAGTGTTAGATTACATCGAAAATGAAGCGAAGTGGGGTGCCGGTGATCCCGCGCTGAAAACCTATTTGGATTCACAGCGGGCAAGAGCTCAAGAGCAGTACCAAGCGGAAGCCGCGAAGTGGCGATGATTGTGACAAGCAAATTGTTGCTGACGATTGCAGCCGTCACGGATAGTCTGGCCCGCGGTGCTAGTTACTTTACTGTCCGTCACACGCCTGGCGTTCCCACGACTCTTTTTCCGAGCTGCAATCACCGACTTAGCAGACACTTACGGATACAGTGTGCAAATATCGGAAACCATGATCGACATAGCAGCCATCCCATTATGCTCAACCGACTCGCACCAGCATGATATTTCATAACTAACGGAGGTGCGATCTACCACCAGGGCCAATATACGGACGGAGAGTTTCGGTTGGATTTGACTACTACCGATCTTGGCCTTCGCAATGATCCTTGGAAAACAAATCCACAAACTGGTCCGTTGCGGTCTTTTCTGCGCTTTGGCCCTAACCACAGGTGTTCCATTCGCGCGCGCACAAAATGACGACGCAAACCGCCAGCAACAAATTCTGTTTAAGGGGCAAGTGCAGGTGCCACCGGGCAAGTCCTACCACTTGACGTTCACGACACGTTCTAATTTTAAAAATGCACGAATTGCCGGTAACTTACAGGCGCAAGGGGGAAGCGGGAACGACATCCGAGTGCTCGTTTTAAAAGAGCAGTCCGTGATCTACGATTCCGGACGCCGGCGGTCAGTGGTAATGAGCGTCGATTTCAGCGAACCTGGGCAATACTTTCTATGGTTGGACAACTCGTTTTCGTTGGTGTCGCCCAAGACAGTAGCCG
>CAXTWQ010000017.1:0-4481 GCA_964248065.1 uncultured Bryobacteraceae bacterium
GGTCTAAAGGCACCAGCGGACGCGATCTGATCGATGCCGGCGCCGCTGTTGCACTCTCTAGCGGCTACCACTCTGCCGTTGTCGCCAGTTCCAGCATGCAGATGGCAATCGCACTAGCTGTGGCCCGGCTCGGCTTCACTCCTGAAGAGGCTTTTACAGCCGCAACGATCAACGCCGCCTATGCAGCCGGATGTGGCGATTCGACCGGTAGCCTGGAAGCGGGCAAGCAGGCTGACGCCCTGGTCCTCAACATCAGCGATTACCGCGAGTTGCCTCTTCAGTTCGGTATCAATCACGTTGCCATGGTTTTCCGCGGAGGCACCATCGTGTTGAATAGAACTAAATGGAGAGCGCCGGCTGAACCACAAGCTGTTCGAGTGCGTACCCAACTTCGCTGACGGTTGCAATCCGGATACAATCCGCGCTCTGGTAGCCGCCATTGCTTCGGTGTCCGGGTCAACAGTGCTTCATACGACAAGCGATGAGGATCATAACCGCACCGTTATCACCTACGCTGGCCACGCGGAAGCCGTGGTGGAGAGCGCTGTTCGAGCAGCCCGAGTTGCGTGTGAGCGGATCGACCTGAACCAGAATCGCGGAGTTCACCCCCGCCTGGGCGCAATAGATGTACTGCCTTTTGTTCCGCTTGCCGGCGCAAGCCTGGCCGATTGCGTGGATCTGGCACGTCAAACCGCGCAACGCTTCTGGACTGAACTCTCGCTTCCGGTTTACTTTTACGAAGCCGCAGCTTCCCGTCCTGAGAGGCGAAAGCTGGAAGATGTCCGGCGCGGCGAGTTTGAAGGTCGAAGCCGCGCCGTTCTTACGGACCCTGATACGCGGCCCGATGTGGGCGGCCCAGCGCTTCACCCCACCGCCGGAGCAGCAATCGTTGGAGCTCGGCCATTCCTGATAGCTTTTAACATCAACTTGCGAACCACTGACTTGGCCCTCGCCAA
This sequence comes from uncultured Bryobacteraceae bacterium, assembly GCA_964248065.1. Classification (GTDB taxonomy): domain Bacteria; phylum Acidobacteriota; class Terriglobia; order Bryobacterales; family Bryobacteraceae; genus Bog-105. The sequence continues at coordinate 957 of CAXTWQ010000017.1, forward strand.
AGCCGTCGCCCGCGCCGTTCGGACCAGCAGCGGCGGCCTGCCGGCTGTGAAAGCACTCGGATTCCCGCTTGCCTCGCGCAATCTCGTGCAAGTCTCCATGAACCTGACCGACTTCGAAACTACGTCTATGCAGCTGGTTTACGCCGAAGTCGAGCGGCTTGCCTCCCAACACGGCGTCGACATTGAAGAAAGCGAACTGATTGGCTTAGCGCCACAAAAAGCACTGAACGCGACCATAGCGAGAGCCATCCACCTACGCGACTTTGCGGACAACCGGATTATCGAGCACTGCCTGAACCGATAAACCAAGTCAATCAGGGCACGCTTTAACTATGCAACTGTTAGCGGGAGCAATGACATTACTTGGCGTACTCGCTCAAGGGCGCGGGAGTAAGGTGAGAGCCCTAGACTAGTCTGGCGGCCTGAAGGCAGTCAATCAATTTGAGATACGTGATCGGTCAGATCAGGACACCGTATCACGGCAAAACGCATGAGGTGAAAGCTGACTGAAAATTGAGCAGCAACTCCGTAAGCAAGTGCACGCCCTAATTGCCGATGCTGGACATGAAAGCCGGAAGTTCGCTCGTCAGATTGGAGGTGACGACATGTGGAGATTGCAACCGGTGAAACGACGCCAGCGCGCATTCCAAGATCACAGGCCTTAACTTGGATCGTAGAACGCACTTCATTGAAGCGGGCAGCCAGTACAAAGGCTACAAAACGAGGTTCATTTCTGAATAGCATAGACAGCGATCAGTCCTTCTTCCGGGTTCCAAGATCGAACAGATGAACAAGTTCATGGGCGTAGCCGACCCAATCAAAATTAGGATCGGCCAAGAACTTACCCGGTGCTGCATCGATCACGCCTCGGAGGGCAATCGCCATGGGCCGAATAGCAAATTCCCGAAACTCGCCACTCTTCTGGCCTTCACGAAAGATCTCCTCTGTCCAGTGCAGCACGGATTCATTTGAGTAGGCATCGAACACCATCTTCCCCTCCGGAGTACGAGCACTCAGGATGATGCTGATCAGAGCAACGATCCGAATGCGATTAATTGCCATAAACTCCAGGTTGGACTCAATGTAGGCACGAAGCTGTCCACGCGCCGTTTTTTCCGCTGTTAGACGAGGAGCCATAAAACGTCCCCCCATGGCAAGGATCTCCGTCACAATTTCTCCGACCAACTCGTCTTTGGTCGCGAAATGGTATGAGATCACGCCCTTGCTGATACCCAACCGCTGTGCAATTTGCGCCAGAGATGCGTTCGGGTGTCCCACTTCGGCAATGGTCTCGATTGCGGCCTCGATGATCTGCGATCTCCGAGCCATTTCGATGAAAGAACGTGTTTGCTTACCTGTTTCTCGCGTTGGCATGGCGTGAGTGAGCACGCGGCTTACTCGATCCCGAACGCAAGGAGCACATTACCGGGATTGCCTCCGTACTGGGCATACCCAGGCGTTACAAATATCATGCCCTCGGCGACAACTGGTCCGCCAACATCAAAGGAGCCACCAGTGGCGGTCACGCCGTTCACCGTAGGGAATGATCGAACCGTGTCGAAGTCCCAAATCACGCTGCCATCGCTCGATGAGTATGCTCTTATATGCCCGTCAAGTGAACCCGAGAAAACAGCGCCCGGGATGGCGGTGACCGCCGCCGACTGCGCCGGACTGCAGTTGGATCGACCAGCGCATGCCGATGGGGGGAGTGCTTTCCAGGCCACAGCGCCGGAATCTATTCTGTAAGCTAGCAGACCGCCTCCGACCCTTGGATTGGGGTTGAGCTGTTTTGGATTATCCGACTTCTGGAAAGCGATATCCGAAATCGGAACAAAAACAAGTCGCCCATCTGTCGCCGGGCCCCACTGTATGCCGCCTAGCGTTCCTCCTCGCCCGGCCCTTGCCTGCCAAAGGATTTCGCCTTGCCTATCGGGATCAACGGCATAAACCATCCCAGATTTCTGACCGAGCAAGACGCACCGCTTCCCTGATGAAAGCGTCACAAGAATCGGAGATGCGCCGAAATCAAAGTCCGACCCGCTTCCATTCTTGCAGTTGCCGATAGCCGGATCACCGCAACTCAGGTTGTAGACGTCAGCTGGAGTAAACTGTTTCGACCACAGTAACTTGCCGCTTTTCATGTCTAGGCTAAGCAGGGCATCGCTAGTCGCAGTTGAGGGCTCGGAGTAGTTGTCGCCAGTCGTCACATAGAGCGCGCCCGTGGCTAGATCCACCGTAGGCGATGACCAAATCGAAGCGCCAGACGGACCCCAAAGAGCGTGGCCCTTCTGGCTGACGCTGGTCTGTACGGAAGGTTCCGCAATCGTGTGGGTCTGCCATATGACCTTTCCGCTTACAGTATCAAGAGCGACAATGCTGCCACGAAAGGAGCAGCAAGTATACGTCGGGATTTTCGCCAGCACCTCCTCATAGGAGGAGACTGGAACGTAAAGCCGGCCGCTGACGTAAGCGGGAGCGCCAGTTATCAATGCTGCAGCGTGATCGGCGACTTTCGTTCTCCACAACTGCTTTCCAGACGTTAAGTCGAGCGCGTGAACGACGCCTAGCCCATCGCCAAAGAAGAGCGCATCTGTCCAGCCAGACTGTCCGATCACAAGAGCAGATCGTACATTACCCACCGACGCGTTCCAGATCAAACAGCCCGACTTGGCGTCCAGGGCAACAACAGAGCCGTTATCCGTTCCCAAATAGACGCGGCCGCGGTAACTCGCGGGTTGCGACCGCATCATCTTTGTACCCGGGAAGCCGAATGCCCACTTGAGCTTTAGACGGCTAACGTCGCTGTCAGCTAAGCCCGGCTTAGGTTGGTAACGCCAGTTCTCAGCGTTCTGGCCCCAACTTGTCCATTCTGAGCCAGCGGGCATTAACTTATCCGGATGAATCACGCATGAATGAGTACCTACAACCTCTGGCTGTGGCTTGGCAACAACTTTGGACAGCCACCCTGCAACCTGTACTCGGTCTTCCTTGGAGAGGAATGCTCCCTGTTGCTTCATCACGCCATCGGTCAATGCATGCTCAATGGCTTCGGGCGTGAGTTCTTGCAGTACCGCTCGCGCAGGGATACGAGCTCCCGCCGTAGCGTCATGACACTGGGCGCAACGCTCCTTGTAGATTCCAGCACCGCTGTTTTCAGCTGCAACGGCAGCTACGGACAGGGTCAGTATTCCGAAGACGAGTTGACCACCAGACCTAATAATTGACCGCACGTACAGAATCTAGCACGATTGACAGCCTCCATGCCATAGTTCGCTGATGCGGCCCGTATACACTTCGACCTTGCGTACGGCTCCATGTCGTCCAAGATGCGTACGCTGTCGATACCGCCACCTATGCATCGATGAGGTTGCTGCAAAGTCCGCACTTTCGCTAATTGCGCAGCCAAGGTTCGAACCCAACTCGCCGCCGAAAATGCCTTAACCACAGCTTGCGCCGTAATCGAATCGGGCTTTCAGACCAGGGATGCACGTTCATCGTTATGCCAAGAAAGGTTGATAGTTCTAT
>CAXTWQ010000017.1:4491-9924 GCA_964248065.1 uncultured Bryobacteraceae bacterium
ACAGGCAGTACTTCCGGATTAGGAAAAACCTGAAGCACAAAAGACGAACGCTTCTGTTAGCATCCTTTCTCAGAGGCAACATGCCAAAGCTTTTCGTTTACATCGCGTTCTCTTATTTTCTCGGCATTGCGCAAATCGCCCATGCTCAGACTGAGCCTCCGCTCTCTGACGCCATGAAAATGTTTAAGAGCGGCGACTACAAGACGGCGATTCCCCTGTTGCGGACGCCGGTTCCCAAAGAACAGGAAGCAATCACACGCGCTGCCCTGTTGTCTGCGCTCGTCTATGAGGGCAAAGCGGATGAAGCAGCCGAACTGTCTGAATCGCTGGCGGTGCAATATCCCGAAGTGCCGGAAGTGATGGTCGCCCGTGGCGAGCTGCTCTACTACCTCGGTGATGTGTTCGGCGCTGACAGGCTCTTCCGCTCTGCTCAGAAGTTAAATCCGAAACTAGCTCGTGCTTACCTTGGCTTATACCGGCTCTTGCACGCTGCTTCGTATAGTCGTTCTGCTCGTCTAAACTGCCTGAGCGCTCATCAGCTCGACCCCGACGATGCACTGATCACTCTTACCTTCTTGCGCTACTTAGTTGGTGATAAACGGCGCGAACTGGTGGGTCCCTTCATGCAAGCTCATCCCTGGTTTGCCGAGCACTACCAACAGGAGGCACAGAATTCCATCGACCTTCATAAGGAACTCGCGGAACGCAAACCGTTCGAGCAAGAGGGACAACTGCAAGAAGTCACATTGCATCTGGTCGAACTTCTGCATGGTGCCAATGGTGCCAATCGGATCCGCGGCTTCGGACTCGAAGTCACTGTCGAAGATAACCGCCCGCTCCGGTTACTTCTCGATACTGGCGCAAGCGGCATTGTCCTTAAGCAGAGTGCTGTCGATAAAGCCGGCCTCAAACACATCGGTGTTAGTGAGTCGTGGGGCGTCGGGAATGGAACAACCCGAAAAGGTTTTGGTGCTTTTGCCTCTTCTTGCACAATCGGCAAAATGCCCTATAAGAACTGTCTCTTCGAAGCAATGGAGGGCAAAGGACGCATTGCAGGTGATGAGGACGGATTGATTGGCACTGACTTCTTTTCCGGCTATCTCATTCACTTAGATTTCCAGCGACATCTGATGCATCTAAAGCCGCTGCCGCCCCGAGAGCCAAACGCGCAAGGTTATGACCGCACAATCCCCGCGGACGAGGCAGATTTCACACCAATATTCCGCTTCGGCCACGAGCTCATGATCCCGACCAAGGTGAATGGAAAGAGTTCAGGATTGTTTCTGCTGGACACCGGTGCTTCTGCATCCAACATTGACTCTTCTTTCGCCCGGCTCTCAACAAAGATTCACGGCGATGAGTACACCACCGTTCATGGAGTGTCCGGAAAAGTGCAGAACGTGTACGAGGCTGACAAGGCCGAACTCGAATTTGGACACTTCCGCCAGCGCAATCTGGGCATAACGGCCTTTGACCTGAACAATATGCCTCATCACCAGGAAGTTCGTATGTCAGGCATCCTCGGAATGCCCGTGCTCGTTCTCTTCCGTCTGGACTTGGATTACCGTAATGGCTTGGTAAAGTTCGACTACATTCTTAAACGCAACTGAGCACCATCAGTCAGTTACTACTCAGAGTCTAGGGCCAAAACCGAATCGACGGCCAAGTTTGATCCACTTGGAACTTTTAGCTAAGTCCTGCTTTGTCGTCGCGTGCAGTAACTCACGTTCCAAGCTGAGAGACTTCTTTTCGAGAAGTTCTGCCCAAGCCGTAAGGCGATCAAGCTCGTGGTATAGCGTTCTGATTTCATTACGACTCTCTTGGCTGTGGTTACTAACGGCACCCGGAGAATCTTCAGCGGTGTCGGCAAGAACAGGTTTGATGGCGATGCACGGGAGAGACCAGGGATCAACAAACACCACTCCGTGCTGAAGAAAAGAGCTCCTAACAAATTCCACGGTCAGCTTTGCGGCTTTGAAGTTGTCAACTAGTCCCGGCTTGGAGAACAACCTCATCTCTAGCGTCTCTCCAGGTCCTCCATGAAATTGCAACTCGCTGAATACCTCCCATGAATTACCTTCTGTCCGATTGATCAAGATCTTTGAATCTCTCCAGTCCACGATCTGCCATTCGTAAAGCGCGCCAAAATGCTCAACCGTGTAGCCTGCTGGTCTCCAAGGGACAGAGAACAAAACCACGCCGCCGGGTTTAAGTAATCGATACAGATTGTCAAACGCCGACTGCACTGGATACGGGATATGTTCGAACACTTCAGAAGCAATGATGAAATCGAGAGAGTTGGCAGACCCGTAATTCAAATCCTTAATATCGAGCTTCGGTTCGCGGTGATAAAACGTGTTTACGTATCCAACACGCTTTGCAAGCTCAACGGCATACATCGGCTCGTCACTAAGCCCTATACCCTTGATCTCTGGTGAATAGGGAAACTCGCTGAGCAGTAGCGACTTCCCGAAAAGAAAACAGGAGAGGCTATGGATAACCCAACGAAAGCGAACGGAGGAGCCGCATGTAGAGCAGGATCTCCCATCACGCTGCAATGCGCTGATCTCGACATCATTGAACTCACCGCATATGTTGCAAGTGAAAGTAAGCCTGGGGTTAATCATCGTTGCTAGGTGGTCAGCAGATCGTACAGCATCTCTTCTGAAACTCTATCGTCACTGCCCCGCATTACCGGAGTAGTCGGTTGATTCGCACGACGAGCGAATCCCACGGATTATCTCAACCCTGCACAATCGAGCGCCCGCAGAATTGGCGATCAGCAACACTCACTTGCCCAGTTGTGGAGCAGAGTCTTCGGCTTGAACCCATTGCCATGCCGCTTCTTGGTGCGCTGAAGCGTCCGCAGTTACTCGATCGAATCGCCTTACTTCGCATCAGGCGCATCGCATTGGCCATGTGCGACAGTTCGTCCTCTGAATTTAGTTACGCTGTTAGGAGCTTGTTGAAAAGCTCAGCCCGCGAGTGACATTGAAACAGGATTGAGCGTCTTTGTTAGTAGGCGCGGGAATGAGAGCAGCCGGTCTTCAGTTATGTATCGCTGGAGGAGCGAGTGCCGGCAGATCATCCACTGCGGGCGATTCGGCCGATCGTGGATGAGATTTTGGCGGGCATGTCGAAGAGCTTCGACAGAGTTCACGCGGAATCGGGACGGCCTTCGATTCCGCCCGAGCGATTGCTGCGAGCACTACTTCTTCAAATGTTCTTTTCGGTTCGCAGCGGGCGGATGTTCGCTGGTCTGGAGATCGATGAGCCGCCGGAACGACACGCATGAATCGCGTACCGACCCGGATGCCAAGCTGTATCGCAAGTCGGAAGGCAGGGAAGCGAAGCTGAGTTACTTGGGCCACGTCACCATAGAGAACCGTAATGGATTGATTGTGGATGCGGTGCTTACCACCGCGGACGGCACCACCGAAGCAGATGCGGCTTTGCTTAGGGCGGCTTCGCTGCGGCGCAAACATCTGCATGGGCGGATTACGTTTGCAGCAGATAAGGCTTATGATCAGCGCGAATTAGTCCATGAAGGAATCAAGCTTGGCCCGCCACAACGAGAAACCCTGCTTTTGTTCTGGCTCTGCGCTCCAGTATTTTTTAGATTTTTGCGAACCCTTACGCGAAACACGAAATTTGCAATGCCGGCCGGTACCATTCCCTAGTCTAAGGACTGAGTCGCTTAGATAAGGGCCAGCTTCGCGCACGCGAACGCGTATAAACTCGGGCATCTCCCGTCCGGCAGAGACGCAACCCAAAACGGAAGGACTCTGGCCACTGTCAATTCAGGAACCAGCACAGGCAGCAACACAACGGAACATTGGCCAATCACAACACTGTTCGTTCCAGTTCTTTCCCGTAGCTGGTTAACGCTTCGATATTTACAAGGTGGTTCACGAAATGAGTGGCTAACTTCCGCCTCGAGCCCAGCGTAATTTGAAGCCGTCACATAGGTAAGCCAATCATGAACACCAGTACTTCAGAAGCTCCCGAGTCAATCCTCCGAGTCATATCAGGCGTCGACGGCCACACTGTCCTGTTTACGGCCAGTGAAGCGCCGTTGTACCAGCTTCATGTCACGCGTTTTTTTACCGACTATCAGCCGGTCACCCAAACAGAGTGCGAACTGGTCGGGCGCTTAGCTTTAACCGAATGGCGTTTAAACCGCCTCGCTCGGATCGAAGTAGGACTTTTCGCAGCCGGGCATCTTCAATTCGATCACCTGTTTGCCGATCAAGACCTGAACGTCCGCGATCTTCTCGTTGATCATCACACTTCTCAGGTCTATGGACGGCAGCTAAAAGAGTTAAGCCTCCAGGAATCTCGCCTGCGCCGCTATTTTTACAAAGACGAGGAGCGCTATCTCGCACTTCAAAAGGCTCGATTGGAACAGACGCAAGACAAAATAGACTCGTCACTCAGCGCCCCGAGAGCTATCGCAATGCCGGCTCCTACCCAACCTGGATCGTTCCGAACTGCCAGTTCTGAAATTAATCCGAATGGGTTCGAATTTTCATCTGTGGCCTTGCCTACAACCCGCGATGAAAAATTCAGAGTCCAGCCTATCGGGCCAGCTAGAAAAGCGGCATGACTTTGGCTTCGAGTTTGCCTTTTTTGGGTTAACCCTCTCAGAAATCGCTAGTGAGCCGCGCCGCTCGGCTTGTTGTCTCCAGTTCCAGCCACCGTCCGGATCTTGATCGCGACAATCTTGACAGGCGTATCCGGTTTGTCGTCTGAGTTCCGCGGAACCTTTGAAATAGCATCCGCTACTTCCTGCCCGGAAACCACCTCGCCGAAAATATTGTAGTTTCCGTCTAGGTGCTCGGCTGGCGCCACTGTGATGAAGAATTGACAGCCGTTTGTGTTTGGCCCCGAGTTTGCCATTGCCAGCACGCCTGGCTTATCAAATTTGTGCACTCCGTCGATTTCATTGTCGAACTTAAACCCCGGCTCACCGGTACCCGTACCGGTTGGATCGCCGCCTTGAATCATAAAATCCGGAATTACCCGATGAAACGTTGTTCCCGTATAGAGTGGCGTGTGCTTTACTTTTCCGGTCGCCGGGTCTTTCCAGGCCTTTGTTCCCGTGGCCAATCCCCGGAAATTGTTGACAGTACCCGGATCTTGCTTATCAAATAAACGGCAGACGATGTTGCCCATGCTCGTGTAAAGTACCGCGTAGACTCCAGGCTCTTCTGGCAGGGGTACGGTTGCCAACTCTGGCTCTTTCGGGGTTTTCTGTGATGCAACTGGCGGTCTATGACGGTACGTTTGTGTAAGGCCGGGAGCTGTCAAAGTGGCAAACGCCATAGCCAACCGGAGGAGTTTCTGTATGTTCACGGTGCTTTATAAAGGTGATTATAAAGGAGATCGCTAGCCGCCTATTATGAGAAAACGACGGAGGAGCATTCACTTCTT
>CAXTWQ010000017.1:9934-27485 GCA_964248065.1 uncultured Bryobacteraceae bacterium
GCTTAGAGCACTCAGTCCGAACAGCATAGGTCCTTTTAAACTGTGTAACTGCCAGTTTTTTAATGAAGCTCTTTATTAGTACCTGTATATTTCCTACAATCCAAGTGAGCCCCGTATCTCTATGAAGTACATCCTGACCGCCGTAGCTTTGTTCAGCCTTTTGTTTTCTTCCGCTTGCAGCCAAAGTCCCGAAAAGCTGATTGCAACCGGGAATCGGTACCACGACAAGAAAAAATTCAAGGAAGCATCAATCCTCTATCAGAAAGCAATCGCTAAGGACAAGACCAACGCAGAGGCTTACTACCGGCAGGGACTGAACCTTCTGGACGATGGTAATCTCCCGGAGTCAACCAAATATCTTCGCCGCGCGGTAGATCTGAAACCGGATAACGTCGATGCTGCCAGTAAGCTGGCCGAAATCTACTTGGGTGCTTATGCCACCAATCCGAAGAAGTTTAAGAATTTCCTTAGCGATGCCCAGGAACTCGATGACAAGATCCTCCAGGCTAACCCCAATTCCTTTGACGGTGTCAGAATTCAGGGCCTACTCTACTTGGCCAACGGCGATCGCGAAAAGGCGTTGAGCACCTTTGCCCGTGCAAACGGAATCAAACCTCATGCCCGCGACCTCATTGGATGGTATGCCGAGGCTCTGGCTGGTGCACAGCGGTCTCCTGAAGCGGAAGCTTTAGTGCGCGACATGCTTAATCACGACAAGACCTGGGGACCTGGTTACGATTTTCTTTTCGTTCTCTATTCCCGTGCGAATGATAAAGGAAAGGCCGAGGCAATCCTTCGCGAACGCGTTGTTAATGACAGCTCAAATCCTGTAGCCGTTCAAAATCTCGCCGGCTATCTCCTGGCGGCTAATCGCTACGACGAGGGCGAGGCTGTTATGAAGACTGTCCTCAATAATAAGAAAGCTTTCGAGGCCGGTCACGAAATGTTGGGCGACTACTACATGCGCGCCAAGAAATACGATTTGGCTCTCGCGCAATACGAAGCAGGCGTAAAGGATGATCCGAAAAACGCGCTGCAGTACCGTCAGCGAATCGTTAATGCCTACCAGCTCACTGGGCGCCCTAATGAAGCTTTGAAGCTCGCTAAGACACTTTCAACCGACAATCCCAAGAATGCTTCTGCCAGCGAAATGTATGCAGCGTTGCTGCTCCAAAAAGGGAACGGAAGCGATGGAGCAAAATCAGTCGATCAGCTGAAGACACTGTCGACTAACAATCCAACTGATGGCGCCCTGCACTTTCAGTTAGCCCGCGCCTACTTTAGCGCCCGCCAGCCCGACAAAGCCCTCAGCGAAGCTCTGGAAGCTCTGAGCGATGAGTCGAAGGCCAAACCGGTTCGTCCCCTGGTTATTTTGGGTTCACGCGCGCTTGCTGGGCGAATCTATGAAGATCGCGGCGATCACGCCAAGGCGCTCGATCAGGCAGAAAACATACTCTCCGCCGATCCGAGAAATGCAGAAGCCCGATTCCTTCGTGACCGCGCTCTGATAGGAACCAATCAAGTCGATAAGGCTCAGGCCGATCTGGAGACCTTGGTCCAGGAGTACCCCGGCATGAACGAAGCGCATCTGCAATTAGCGCAGATCTATCTCAATGGAAGACAGCTGGAAAAGGCCAATACTGAATTCCAGAAGGTGGCGACAGCGAACCCAGCTGATCCGCGCGGTCTTGTTGGTCTCCAATTGATCAAGCTCGCAAACGGGAAAAGTGCTGATGCCGTCGCAGGCATGCGTGATTTGGTCCAGAAACATCCTGATAATGTTGGCTACCGTCAGCAGCTAGCTACCTTCGAGGCCACTGCCGGCGCTAACGCCTTCCGCTCCGATCAGGCAACGGCAAATCAGTACTTCCAAAACGCCATCGATGACTATAAAGAACTGCTGAAGACCAACGACAAATCTGCTGAGACTTGGGTGCGACTTGGAATTCTTCAGCGTCAAATGGGCCAGCTCGATCAAGCACTCAATTCGTTCGACGAAGCTGCCAAAGCCGATCCGCGAAACGTTAATGTGCTTTTGAACCAGGGCATGCTTCAGGAAGCTTTGGGCAAAAAGACTCAAGCTGCCGATACCTACAACCGCATCCTGGGTTATGACCCGGATAATCCTCTTGCCCTTAACAATGTCGCCTTCATGGATGCCGAAAAGGGTACCAACCTCGATCAGGCGCTAACCTTTGCTGAACGAGCCAAGAAACGGGCTCCTAAGAGCACCGACATCTCGGACACACTCGGTTATGTTTACTTGCAGAAGAACTTGAATACGCAGGCCCTGAGTCTGTTTCGGCAGGTTGTGGAACAGAGTCCGAAGAATCCCACGTACCATCTTCACCTTGCTATGGCTCTGCTGAAAGAAGGCAACAAGCAAGCCGCCCGCGACGAGGCGCAAAAGGCTCTCCAGAACTCTTCTCAGCCGGATCAGTTGCAGAAAATCCGGTCGTTCGTCAGCCAGATTGGATAACGCTTGCAGTCGGCTATCGCGTCCATTTCCTGGAGGACTCGCTACCCTGCCGCTGAGTATGTAGCTCCTTTCATTCTCTTTCTGCTCTTTCTCGCTGCCTCCCCTGGGCGGTTCCTTTCCGCCTACTGGGAAGCCCCGTTGTGGGCCATCGTTCTTGCGGTAATCTGTTGGGTCTGTTGGCCCCGCAGCCTGTCCATCGTGCCCCGGAATCCATTGGCGAGCACGGCCATTGGGCTTCTCGTCTTCCTGCTGTGGATTGCACCCGATGTTCTGATCCCCGGATATCGTCTCGGGCCACTGTTCTCCAACTCAGTCATTGGTCATCTGCATTCCTCTATTCAGCCTGCTGAGTTGAGAAGCAATTGGGTGCTTGCTTGGCGCACCGCCCGTGCTGTGCTGATTGTTCCCATCGTGGAAGAGCTATTCTGGCGAGCTTGGCTCATGCGCTGGCTCATCAATTCCGATTTCCAGAAAGTCGCGATCGGCGCCTACTCCCCACTTGCCTTCTGGGTAGTTGCTATCCTCTTTGCCTCTGAGCACGGCCCTTATTGGGATGTAGGCCTCTTAACTGGTGTCATTTACAACTTCTGGATGATTCGCACTAAATCAGTTGCCGATTGCATTCTGATGCACGCGGTCACCAACGCCGTTCTGAGTGCTTATGTTATAGCCACCGCGCAGTGGCAGTACTGGCAGTAGTCTTACAAGGAGAAACGCAACTTGCCCTGTCTATTTGGCCTACTCGCTCTTGCTTTTCCGCGAATCGCCATTCTTCTTTTGTGGTTCTTCACGAACTTTTTCACGGGTCTTTACCGGGACTTGATTATCCCCATTCTCGGCTTCCTCTTCCTGCCGCTCACCTTACTCGTTTACACCTATCTGCGTAATACTCACGCCGCCATCTACGGAACTACCAGCTTGGTTTTCCTCTTCATCGCCCTCATCTTCGACCTTGGTCTGGTTGGAGGCGGCCACTTGAGCCGACGCCGATCGAGTTGAAGCCTTAATCTTCATGAGATTCACTCGTGCTGCCGGTCACTAGCTCTGCGTGGCACTGTTCCGTACGCTAAGTGCGGCTATTCAAGGAATTGACGCTCATATAGTCGACGTTGAAGTCGATATGTACCCGTCTGGAACCGCTCGCGATTTTGTGACCGTCGGAATGCCTGATGCAGCGGTGAAGGAAAGCCGCGAGCGCATCAAGTCCGCGCTCCTCAACTCCGGCTTCGGTTACCCGAGTAAGTCAGTAACCATCAATCTTGCCCCAGCAAACGTTCGTAAGGAAGGTGCCGGGTTCGATCTGCCTATGGCAACGGCCATCCTCGGCGCAATGGGGGCGATCCGCAACGCAGACAACTTCATGATGGTCGGCGAACTTTCGCTGGACGGCAGTTTGCGCCCAGTCCGCGGCGCTTTGTCCATCGCCGTAGCTGCCGCACGCAGGGGCATACAAAATCTGCTGGTTCCATTTGAGAATGCTTCCGAGGCTGCCGTTGCTGAAGGCGTCCAGGTCTTTGGTCTTCGTCATCTCGCCGAGGTTGTTCAGTTCTTAAACGAGCCCACCGCCTTCAGTCCAACATCGGCTGTGCTGCCCGAGCCGATCGTCGGCGCGACGGAGCTTCCTGACTTCAGCGACGTACGCGGTCAACTCATGGCCAAGCGCGCGCTCGAAGTAGCAGCCGCCGGCAACCACAATATTTTAATGATCGGGCCGCCCGGCTCCGGCAAGACGATGCTGGCCAAACGCTTTGCGGGTATTTTGCCGAAGCTGACGTTCCGCGAGGCCTTGGAAGCCACTCAAATTCATGGCGTTGCCGGCGTTCTCCCTCCCGGTATCGGCGTCCTTCGAAATCGGCCATTCCGGGCACCACACCACACCATTTCCGATGCCGGTCTCATCGGAGGCGGAAGCGGCAGTCCACGTCCAGGCGAAGTCAGCTTGGCCCATCAGGGAGTTTTATTCTTAGACGAGTTGCCCGAGTTTCCACGAGGTGTTCTCGAGCAACTCCGGCAGCCGCTCGAAGAAGGTGCTGTCACGCTCGCACGCAGCAACGGAACCCTCACCTTTCCTGCCCGCATCATGCTTGTGGCCGCTATGAACCCGTGCCCGTGCGGCTTTTACGGTGACACCACGCGCGAGTGTCGCTGTACTCCCGGAATTATTGCCCGCTACTTGGCCAAGGTAAGTGGTCCGCTTCTCGATCGCATCGATATGCACATCGAAGTGCCTGCCGTGCCCTACAAAGAACTCCGCAGCAAGACCGACGGCATACCCTCGTGCGAGATCCGCGCCCGTGTCGAGACCGCGCGTGAAACTCAACGCCAGCGAGGGTTTTATAATGCGCAGATCCCAGCTTCACAACTTCGCACACTCTGCGCCCTCGACGAAACCGGAGAGCGCACCCTGGAAATGGCAGTCCGCCGCATGAACCTCTCTGCTCGCGCTCACGACCGCGTTCTCCGGGTAGCCCGCACCATTGCTGACCTGGACAGATCCGACGCCGTCTCTACCAAGCACCTCGCAGAGGCCGTCCAATGCCGCAACCTCGACGGCAATTACTGGAACTGAACAGCTTCACCTCAGTCTGAGCCACGCCAGCTGATCGTGAAATGACCCAGTGTGACTCACCTCCTCTTGCAAGTCCTGAAGCTCAACTCAAAACTGCCTGACTTAGAATATGGAATCCAGGCTCCAATGCGACGGAGATCGCAGGAGGCAAGACGAGCGAGTGAGAGACGGCAGATGTATCGAAGAGAGGTTACCTCGGCTCGGGTTAGAAACGCACATGGAGTCCGAACTGCATCTGTCGCATACTGATCTGTACTTTGGTGATCTCTCCTGCGCCAGATGAATCGATTGTCGAGTTGGGAATTCCGAGGTTCACGTGGTTGAAGACATTGAACGCGTCCGCACGCAGCTCCAGGGCCCATTTTTCGGTAGGCAGCAAGTTCTTTGAAAGGGAGACGTCCGAGTTGGCCAGTCCAGGCCCGCGTAATGAATCTCGTCCTGCATTGCCGTTTCGGTACGGCTGTTGCGGCTCGCTAAAGGCCGCCGGATTGAACCAGAGATTCCTATTCTGGTTAGATACCTGGTAATCGCCAATCACGTCGGCACGCACGTTATTAAAGTCGGCGTTCAATAACGGATAGTTGGACACGGTAGGAGTAAAAGGCAGCCCGGAAGAGAATGTGTGAACGCCACTCAATCGCCAACCGCCGAGGACTGCGTCAGCAACTCGACTATTGCCCATGGTGAAACGTCGCTTCAAACCAAAAGGCAGATCTAAATTGTGTTCCAAGGTGACGGTATGTGTACGATCCCATGACATGGGTCCGTAACTCGCACGTACGTTGTAATTATCAGAAAAGCCGCCTGCACCTTCGGAGTTTCCCAATGCTTTCGAGTAAGTGTATGTGAGTAGAAAGTCAAAGCCGTGCGAAAACTGCTTTTGTAGCTTCGTCTGTAATGAGTTGTAATTCGAGTTATCGCAATTACAGTATTGGTAAAGCCCCTGGGTCAGGCCGTATTGGTTGTAAAAGGGACGCCGTGGGTCAAAGTCGCCCGGACCGGGAACAGCTTGGTTGCGATTCAACGACAGGAATAAGTGACGCCCGACATTGCCCACGTAAGCTACTTCCAGAGCAAGGTTATTCGTAAACCGATGTTGGACCGTGAAGTTATAAAAGTATACTTCGGGAATCCGGTAGGAACCAAGGGGGTCGGTGAAGTAGTTTATGCCGATGCCATTTGGAAGAGGATAACGGCCGCTTGCCGAGACTGGTGGACTTAATGGAGCAGGTGGGCCAGCTAACAGATTGAAAGCTGGTGTGTACGGGTTATTCTGCGGCACGCTTTGAGGGTTCACAATAGGCGGATTGTAATCGGCGCCTTGCCCGAACACTGCACCTAAACCACCCGGATTGAAGCTTTCGCCATACCCAACGCGGACCACGGTAGTTTCACTCGCTTGGTATGCGAGACCAATGCGGGGCAGAAATCCGAGGTTATAAGGCTTCACACCTAAGTTGCTAGGCACCGAGCCAATACCTGCGGCAAGCACCTCGCCCGTAGCAGGGTCGAATGCACCCGCGCCGCCGGCCTTGGCGGCTGTCTGAGGAAGATAGTCTTCCCAGCGCACACCGTAGTTGAATGTAAGTTTCGAGTTAATTCGCCACGAATCCTGCAAATAGGTAAAGACGCGGGTTTGTCGAAGCCCTGGATAGTAATTTGAGCCCGTGTAATATCGGCTAAAGTTGCTGGGGAGACCGAGTAAGTAGGAAGCCAAACCGGATCCTGTTGAGACTCCGCCCCCAGCCAGGGTGTCGAGGACAAAATCGCCGGTAGTGGAGCTGTTGAAATTAATTTCACCGGAGCGGTGTGAGTCGCTTGGGATGCGCTGCTGTTGCGCGCGCCGTACATCGACGCCAAATTTAATGGAGTGATTACCGGCAGTCTTAGTCCAGTTATTCACCCATTGAAAGTGGTTTTCCGTCTCTTTCAGCGGGCAGTTGCATTGGTTGATGCCGAGAGCATAGCCAAAGTTGAAACCGCCGTTACCTGCTACGTAGAAGCCCGGCATGCCGCTGGTTTCTATGGACCCGGTATTGAGACCAGGAAGACCAGCATCAGTTGCAGGAGTCGTGCCCACGTCGTTCGGCTGTACGCGGATGCGGTAGCGAAAGAAGCCCATACGGGCGTCGGTGACCAGAGTCGGGCTGAAGCTATGGTCGATGCCTACCGCTAGGCTCTGGTTGCGGTCGATCGAGTGACCCGAGAAATTAAAGGCAGACGGACCACCGGCAGCATTGCCAAAAGCGGCTGGTGCATAATTGTCGAAATCCGCCAAAGTGTATCGACCGAAGACATGAGTTCTGTCGGACACCGTGTAATCAATGCGACCGTTATATTGATCGGAGTCGAAGCGTTGACTTTGCTCACTGATGTAGTTGTTGAAGATATCGGAGCCGTTATTTGGCATCGGCAGCAATGACAACAGCTTGCCCATCGGCACCGCAACTGGGATCACATTCACCACGCCATTGCGTGAATAAGCTTGCCGGTTAGCCCCACTGGCATCACCGGTATTCGGATCGAAAACCATGCCGGCTCGCGCTTGTGTAGTGGAACCCTCGGTAGTGGGAACCATCTTTGGATTCGCGCACGGCACAGGGAAGTTCGTTCCGTCAGCGCATATGTAGTTGCCTAACTGCGCGCTTAAATCGCCATTTCGTTCTGCAAGTGTGGGAACGGTAGTAAGAATCGAACCGCCGGTGCGACGACGAGTACCCTGGTAATCAAAGAAGCCGAATACTTTGTTTTTCTTTAATGGGCCACCGATAGAACCGCCGAATTGGTTCCATCGCAAAGGTGAGTTTTGCTGAGTGAACGGATCCTCAGCGTTTGCAATGTTATTGCGCAGAAATTCGAAAGCAGAGCCGTGAATTTGATTGGTGCCAGATTTGGTGGTTGCTTGAATCAGTGCACCCGAGGCAGAGCCAAACTCCGCGTCGTAGTTACTGGTGCTGACCTTCTGATCCTGAAGAGAATCGATGTCCGGATTGATAACAGCGATTCCCAGGATGGCGCTTTGATTTTCAGTACCGTCAAGCAGAAAGCCGTTAGCTGTGAAGAATTGGCCGTTGACGTTGGCCTGAATACCGCCTTGTGGGTTCTCACTCGCGGCGTGCTGCCACGAGTTGAGCTGCGTTCCAGGAATCAGCAGCAGAAGATTGGTTACGTTGCGGTCCAGAACGGGGAGTTGTTGGATCTGTTCGCCGGTCAGTGTTGTAGCAATCTCGGCGCGGTCGGTTATCAGAAGCGGAGTCGCATCCGTAACAATGACGTTCGTTGTCACATTGGCTAAAGAAAGTTTTGGATCGAGATGCGTCGTGGCGTCTACTTGTACGTCTGCGTCGGCCGAGTACTTGCCGAAGCCGCTGCTTTCAACTTTGATGTTGTACCGGCCGGCCAGAAGGTGAGTCTGTGAGAAGTTACCGTCCTCAGAGCTTTGCGTGTGAAAGACCGAACCGCGGTCCAGGTCAGAAATCGTGATCATTGCATTGGGAACAGCAGCGCCCGACGCATCCTGTACCGTCCCTGCGATATTGCCAGAAACTGCCTGGCATAAGAGAATCGCTGAGCAGCCAATTGCAAAAGCTGTCATCACCAAGCTTGAGCGAAGAGTTGAGGAGTAGCGAGAAGCCGCCCCGAGACAAACCAAACCTGCCATTGCGATATGCTCCCTGAGTATTAGGCTAGGGTAAGCACAATATACGGCTAAGTCAATAGAGAAACTTGTACTCTAAGGTTTACTGCTGGCTGCAATTCATTTAAACTCCGATTACCTATGAGATTTGTCGTCTCGATGTTTGCTGCGCTGTTAACGTGTGGCTTACTTAACGCGCAAGTACCCAAGCCTTCCACCGTTCCTGATGATCGATTCAAGGCAGATTTGCTGCTGGTGGTTGCACATCCGGATGATGAGTCCGAGATCGGCGCGTATCTTGCCAAGGCGATATTCGATGAGCATAGACGAGTTGCAGTCGTGTTCGGAACACGCGGCAACAGCGGAGGCAATGCGATTGGGCAGGAGCAGGCGCAGGCACTGGCCAGTATTCGGGAGATTGAGGGCCGGCGCGCACTTAATTTTCTCGGGGTCTCAAATGTGTGGTTTCTAGATGCGCCCGACACTCCAGGGCAAGATGTCCTTCGGAGTCTCGAAACCTGGGATCACGGAAGAGCCCTTAGCCGACTTGTGCGCCTGATTCGGCTGACTCGGCCAAGTGTGATCGCTACCTGGCTGCCTGCCTATTCAGCGGGCGAGAACCACGGTGACCACCAAGCTGCTGCCGTGATTGCCACGGAAGCCTTCGACATCGCAGGCGACCCGACCCAGTTTGCCGAGCAGGTGACAGCACCACGCGACCCGCGCGACATCTCGAACCTGACTGAGGGTTTGCACCCATGGCAGGCGCAAAAACTTTATTTTTTCAGTGATGCATCCCACTATGACTTTCTCAAGGGCCAAGGCCCGGAGTATTCATCAAACGAGGTTTCGTCTTCGAAACAGAAAAGTTACGCTTACTTGTCTGCCCAAGAAACCTCATTTCATTTAACGCAGTCCGATTCAGGTTATCTGGCCGCTCGGTCGCTCGAAAAAGGAGACTTAGGCGATTCGTACTTTGCACAGCCATCCCGATTGATCTTTGGCAAATCGCATGTGGATGCCAGTACCACTGGAGATGTCTTCGCTGCAGTAAAGCCAGAACCAATTGCTTTCAAGTCTGCCCCTGGATACAAGCCATCCAGTAGTGACGATTGCAAGATAGAACTAGGTGGGCCTTGGAGCTTTTATCGGCAGTTTTGGAAGGCGCATGATCTTGAGCACCTAAACAGTTTGCTCTCTCCAGAGGTGGAGGTTGGCCTTGGAACGAGACTGAGTTTACCGATTTTAATTGACAATCCGAACAGTTCACCACTGAATGGAACATTGAGTCTGACTCTACCTGAGGGCTGGCGTGTACTGCGAGGCCAGGGTGACTTCGAGGCGCCCGCCCGTGACAGTAAGGCGATCGAAGTGGTAGTAGCCATTCCGAACAATGCTAAGCAGGACTGGCATAACCTGACCATTCAAGCCTCAGGCGTGAACAAGAATCTTGGCCAAGTGAAGGTCCGTGTACATGTCGCACCTTCGAGCTTGCCTCAATGAACGTGCAAGGGGCCGTATCAAGGCGTAGCTTCCTATTAGGTTCAACGGCTCTCTCTGTGATAAATGAACCTGCTATCTCGGCACAGGAGACCAAAGGCAAGCAACTGAAAGTGGTGGTAGTTGGTGGTCATCCCGGAGATCCCGAGTATGGGTGCGGAGGTACGGTCGCGCGCTATGTAGCGCGACAGCACCAGGTCACCTTACTCTACTTGAACCGTGGAGAGAAAGGGTGTTCGAAGAAGAACTCGCAAGAGTGTGCCGCAATAAGGAGTGCAGAGGCTAAGAATGCATGTCAGATTCTGGGCGCCTCTGCGAGATTTGCAGATCAGATAGATGGCGAGGCTATCGTAAACACCGGAACGTACGATAAGTTCTCTAACCTTCTGCAAGAGGAGAAACCGGATGTTGTGTTTACCCATTGGCCGGTAGATAACCATCGCGACCACCGCGCTGCTTCGAACCTGGTTTATGATGCCTGGTTACGAGCTCACAAGAGCTTCGGCCTTTATTTCTATGAGGTGTCAGATGGCGAGGACACCGTTATGTTTTCGCCTACGGACTATGTAGACATCGAAAAGGTGGAGGCGAAGAAAAAGTCCGCTTGTTTCGCACATGCTTCGCAATCGCCAGAGCGCTTCTACGCTTTGCAGAGTGAAGTGACTGATTTTCGGGGCGTTGAGAGCGGCGATCGTCAGGCAGAAGCGTTTGTTCGTCACCGGGAGAGTGTCGGTCAACTGCTGCCATAATGGGCAATCACATTCAGTCTTCTCCCCAGCGGAAGAGCCTTATCGTCCTGCTATGGGCTTTTGCATTCCTCAGCTATCTGCTTCGCATGAACATCACCGTGGCACAGCAATATATCGCCCGGGACTTCTCATTCAGTGATGCTCAAATTGGCTTAATCTTCTCCGCCTTTCTCCTTGGTTATTCCTTATTCCAAATACCAGGAGGCGTGCTTGGTGACAGGTGGGGACCGCGGCTAGTCTTTGGTGTGTGCGGATTCTGGTGGGCTGTTACCACGGCACTTACTGGCTTTCTGCCTGGCCAGATTGGGTCGAGTACTTTTGCTGTACTGTTCGTGTTTATTGCCATCCGCTTTCTTTTTGGTATTTCCCAAGGCGCTACTTACCCAGTTATCATGACTGCGGTAGCTGGTTGGTTTCCGGCCAGACAACATGCCTTGATTACTTCCCTGATCATCACCGGGTCGACGCTGGGTTCGGCATTCGCACCGCCGTTAGTAGCCCAACTAATGATTAGATTCGGATGGAGGACTACGTTTTACCTTGCAGCACTCCTGCCGCTGTTAGTCCTCCCTTTCTGGTTTCGGCAAACGAAAGACTTGGCGGTTTCGGCGTCAAAGGTTTCAAAGGAGCCGACTGGTTCGTGGTGGCGAATACTCAGGACACGCAACGTATTCTTTCTTTGTCTGAGTTACTTTCTCTACTGTTACTCAATTTCAATTTTTGTTTACTGGCTCTTCAAGTATCTGGTTGACGTGCGACATCTTAGTATTGCCAATAGCGGGTGGGTCAATAGTCTGCCGTGGGTTACGGCCTCGGTTATGGTTCCAACGTTCGGGTACTTAAGTGGTCGTTATTCAATGAAGGTTGGGTTCCTTCGTGGCCGCCGCAGCATTGCAAGTGGCTGTTTGCTTGCGGCTTCAGTGCTCCTCTACTTCGGGGCACAAGCCGCCGACATCACAATTGCAATTGGCACCATTGCGTTAAGTGTAGGGCTCCTGTATAGCACTGAGTCCTCTTACTTCTCGACTGCCATTGAAATTGCTGGCCGCGATGCCGGTGCAGCTAGTGGAATGATGAATCTGGCGGGAAATCTGGGCGGTGTTGCTGCCACCAGCGCCGTGCCGATTCTGGTCTTGCACTATGGCTGGTTAACAGCGTTGCTTTCAGGTTCGCTGCTCGCGGTTTTGGCGGCGCTTGCCTGGTATGGCATGCAGGCATCGCAGGCCGGAATTTCCCAGAACGCCTACATCCCGGTTCCGTCAGAATCAATTTAGTGATCTACGACGCAATTGTATTAGGTCTGGGCGCCATGGGAAGCGCCGCTGCTTATCACCTGGCAGCCAGAGGCAAACGCGTGCTCGGCATTGAGCGATTCAGCGCTGCACACAATTTAGGCTCCTCCCATGGTGACTCCCGTATCATTCGTCAGGCGTATCACGAGCATCCCAGTTACGTTCCTCTTGCGCAGCGCGCTTATGAGCTGTGGGAACAACTGGAGCGCGACACGGGCAAGGAGATTCTACGACGGACCGGGGGTTTAATGATCGGGCCTCCGGGGAGTCAGGTAGTGAAGGGAGCCATCCTGAGTGCGACACAACACCATCTTCCCTTCGAGGTGCTCACTGCGCGCGAGCTAAGGCAGCAATTTCCCGCGTTTTCTCCAAGAGAAAACGACACGGCCATGTATGAAGCAGCAGCTGGTTTTCTGCGGCCCGAAGTAGCGATTCGCGCTCACCTTGAGATAGCCGCGCGCTGTGGGGCTGAACTGCACTTTCACGAAACAGTTGAAGCTTGGTCGGTCAATTCCTTTGACGGAAGCGTGGAAGTGACAACCGGGTTCGGCGTCTACCGGGGGGCTCGGCTGGTGATTGCGCCAGGCGCTTGGGCACCGCAGGTTTTGTCAGAGTTGCAAGTTGACTTTGACGTTCGTCGTCACGTAATGTGCTGGTTCAAACCCGTGGGTGACACCTCATTATTTCAACCCGAAACATGTCCTATTTACATTTGGGACGTGGACGGAGTCAATTGCTTTTACGGATTTCCGATCACTGGAAGTATTGATGAAGGGGGGAAAGTTGCTATGCACAGCGGAGGCCAGCGCTGTACAGCAGACACTGTGAATCGCGAGATCTCCGACGCTGATATTAATGAGCTAAGAGGTTATCTGGAACAGTTCATTCCGGCACTGAATGGTCCACTCAACCGGGGCACAGCTTGTCTCTACACTTTGACGCCGGACGAACACTTTGTTGTGTCACTCCACCCTGCCTATCCGCAGGTAAGTGTTGCGGCCGGCTTTTCAGGGCATGGTTTCAAGTTCAGTTGCGTTATTGGAGAGCTGCTTGCGGATTTGGCAATCGATGGAAAGGCTCATCACCCAATTGCTTTTCTCGATTCTCAACGATTCAGGTCAAAGACATAGACCGAGTGCTTTGAGACGCCATACTGCCCGGCCCTCATCTTCCGCTTCCTGCCCGGAAGCTACCTTCTTTAGCTCTTTGACAATCTACGCCTCGCTGCTTGAACTTACTGTGAGACTGAATCCAGCTTTCTCCACCCGTCAGTAAGGTGTTAGTTCTTCACTAACTCGCTATTCATGGTCAATTGGCCACCTGCCTACCAGCTATGCTGCCCTCGTCGACCTGACTCATCTCATGACTATCGCCCACCGGATTTCCCAACTTAGTAGTTGGCACGAGTTGCTTTGTAAATGAGGTGAAATAAGCTGCAAACTCTGCTACGCCCAGGTCGACAAAAACAGCGCCGTCCTGCCAGACGTCATTGTGATCGCTGTTATCGTGAATGCCATCATTCAGAAAAGCCGCTTGCGATCCCTGATTCATATGTATGTCGTGAACCCCGGATCCTCCAGTCTTGTAGGTGCGTCCAAACATATACACGTCGAAGTCTCCTGCCTGTGCCCTTCGCAGCAGACCGATGAGCGATGCCACTGGTTCGACAGCAGTGCTACCGTCCATAACCCCGGTCGGCTGCCAGGGCCCTGTTCCCTTCAAAACATCGCTCCTGAGGAAATCGAGTGCGGGGAAAGCAGAAATCCCGGTCAGATCATTAAATTGAGACTTAGCTGCCTTTAATGAAGCAACGACGGAATGTGAGAAGTCGAAGATCAGCTTATAGTTCAGCAGATCATCGGCATCGCTTGTGCCTACATTGATTGCGCTGTCCCACTGCTGACTTGTTCCATCCGCAGCAGTGGTCAGAAGCTTCGAATGAAGGTGATATTGAAATTCGTTTTTGTGCTTACTCGATTTGAGCTGTGGCTCGGAAGCGATCTTGCATTTTACAAAGCCGTACGTATTAGACATAAGTTTCATTGCTCCATTACTTATTCTGATTTACAAAAGACCAGCGGTAAAGAAGTTACTAAAACAGCGGAATCAGATTGCTTCGATCTCCCGACAGGAGTAGTTGGGCAACCTGAGCAAACACCCAAGGATCGTTGCCGGATGGGCGATGGAGAACCCAAACCAAGTCAAAGCGCTCGCCAGGCCAGCTTTGAGGGCAGGTTGATGTGTCGCCAACAATCTGGTTAGCAATGAAGGGAATGGCTTCGTGCTCCCAGGCAATCAGGATATTGCCTGGCGTAGAAACCACTTCCTGCACGAGTGCAACCTCATTGCCTTTCGCATGACCGGTATGGATTTGTTTGCCCAGGAACTCAGCCAGTGCTAAGACGGTATGTTGCGGGCGAAAACTCTTGCTGTGCGAGGCCACTGCAGACGCAAAGATCGAGTCAGGTAAAGAGAGAACAGCGCTTCCGAAGCCTTGTTCGAGCGGTGCAAAAAAGCGAACCAGTGCACCAGATCTCTGCCACCCACGTGGCGTTAAATCTTCAGTGTCTTGGGAGCCTTGAGGGGTAACCCCGGACACACCGGCTGCATCGTCTGGCTTCTCTGCGTGACGGATGATCATGATCTTGTTAGCACTCATGGTTCCTCTTCTTTCGTGCCCGCTGCGATCAATGCGCGAAGAGCTTTCTGTCATTCTGCGATTGACTGCCCTCCACATAGAATCCTTCAAACCAAGAGGGCTCGCCACTGATAGCCGTCGGCTTCTTTAGGGTGAGTGAGGATGCACTTCCCTTCTGCATGTTCGATCGAAAGTGCAGATGGTCGAACACCCGGAGTGCCTCGATGGCGTAGGATGTGGCGACTCTGGGGCCTTCGATCATCACCAGATTGTCGCCGTTTTTCTGTTCCCCACTGACCGACAAGTTGGAGGAACCAGTAAATACTTTGGCAGTGGGCAGGCTGAAGTCAGTCACCACAAACTTATGATGCTCGTGGATGCCAGTGCCGCCCGACCACTCCGTTTTAAACGGTTCAGGAGCGTACTTCGCTAAATATTCGAAGTCTATAATTCCGGTGGATCCGTCTGGCTTTTTGACGTTTAGCCCATTCGCACGGTCGGAGATTCCATAGCTGAACAGGTTTTTCCCTTGAAGTCTGTCTACAGATTCTCTGACAGCCCCTGACTTAGCTTGATTTAGAAAAGCAATGCAGAAGAAAACTGATGCGGTTGCCTGATCGATGGCCGCGCCAACGGGGTCTAACGAGAGTTCGGAATCCTTGTGTGGAGAGAAGCAGAGATGAACGGATGGCCTGTCCTGCACTTGGACAAGAGTCCACTTTTGCGTGATTGGATCGGAGGAAAAACCTTTCGGGCTGTTAAAGGCAAGATCGAACACGTTTCCAAACAGCTGCGCAGCTTCTGGCGCGCGAAACACTAGAGCATTGTTCGCCTGAATGTACATCCCACGAAAGCTGAAGTTAGTCGACCCAAATAGCACTTTCAACGGCTCGCCATTGCGTTTGGCGATCAGTACCTTGTTATGTTGAAGGCCGGAGAAATGCATTCGCTGCACCCGGCTGGCGCCTGCAGAGGAAGCCAAACGTCTTGCTGCCTGAGATTCCGCACTCGCCTCTGGCTTGTGATCGCCTGAATCATCAATAATTGCGCGCAGTCGAGGGCCGAGCTTTTCCAATAACCGCACAATGTCGGGCTCATTCAAGTCATAAGCAAAGAGGTCAAGTTCCAGCGTTTTATCACTCACGACCTCATTTAAGAAATCGAAGATGAGCTGATAAGCCTCAAACCCCAACCATTGGTAAACATCACCGGGAACCTTCTTGAAGTCGAGGCCTGTCGTAGCATCGGCTGGGATAATCTTTTCGTTGTTGCCGTATTTGTCCGCGTACGCTTGCGAGGACGCGAAGTTTCTTGTAAATCCCACATCCAGGAATCCATCGTAAACAACAACGTCTAGCGATATGTCGAGCGTAATTGAAGTGCCGTCGACTAACTTACTATCCGCATTCATGTGCTTCTTAGTCACTCGGTAGCTATACTTACCTGCGTGAGGATTGTATGGGAAATGCACCCATCGAAACTTCTGAAACGGGGCGATTGTTGAGGGGTAATTGGCGTCGCCATTCACACTATTGGCTGCTGTTGCGGCACCGTAAGAGAAGTTAATGCGGTTCCTCAAGGGCTGGAACTTGGCACTGCCCGGACTCTGCACTTCAATTGAAAACCCAACCAGATCGGGTTCTGGATCATTCACATCCATACCGATCAAAACCATCTGCTCACCTCGCCAGAGCTTTACACTGAAGCCGCTCACGGTTTTACTATCAATAAAATCAGGCATGCTGATCCTCGCCTTCCAAACATCTTCGTCGTCGTTTGATTAACAGGCTTTGCCTTCTTGCAAGCAAAACAATTTTCGTCTAGCATTCGTGCAGTATTAGTTCTCACGAGCTTCAAGATACTCGTGTACTGATGCGAGTGGAAGCGGCAATTACAATCGCCGACCGCGCAGATAAACCAATCGTGTGTTTCGGGCCTGATCACCTGACCAGCGTTGGCAATGAATGAAAAGTTATCCAACTCGGCCGTGATTCCAACGACGCGAATTGGATGGGAAGGAAGGGCCTGGGAGCGGTCCCCCCTTCCGACGTTCTAGAAGAGACTCTCGATTCCCGAGATGATTCCCTTGGCTGCGTTATATACAGCTTCAGCAGCGTCGGCGATCTTCTTTGCTACCTCTTCTATCGCGTGTACCACGCCGGCGATAATTTTTAGCGCGGTCTTAAAGAAGTCAGCTATCTTTGCGATCACAGCGCCCACAATCGCGCCGAATGCGTTTACTGTGTGCAGAATGGCAGATTGCTGCTCTGGGTGAGCATTGCCCTGTTGCCGGGCTGCCGCGATCAGCTGATGTTCGTGGTTGTAAAAGTTCTGATCGGTGCTCTGCTCAATCCCTGAAAGCTGAGAGTTGAAATCATCGGTTTTGCCGCTCGACTTCATTTTGTTGACGGCCGCCATGACCTGCGTTTTCTGCTTATCAGCCAGCAAGCCAAGCGCTGCTTGCTGGGTCTTCAGCGTAGAAGCCAGAGCGCTGGATGGCTTGGCTTTTGCCAGGCCAACAATCTGCACCGGCAAGGCGTAGGCATGTGTGGCTCCGTTCCCGTAATGCACCTCCATGGCACTCAAATGGTGTTCGAAAAGCTCAGGGGTTAGTGCAGGTTTCAGCTCAGTTGCAGTGGCATGGGTGGAAGCCGGATGTAAAGTCGCGGTTGTGGTTTCAGTAGGCA
>CAXTWQ010000017.1:27495-39956 GCA_964248065.1 uncultured Bryobacteraceae bacterium
ACAGACACTCCTTGTGTGTTACTTCTATAAGTTCGAAGTTGTCAAGACTAATTGCTCTAACTAACTTCGACTTACGAAGAAGTGAGTAGCACGGCTGTAACCAAACCAGAGAAGTCACTAATAAGTCACCAATTAGCGACGGGTTCACTAAATCTGGTATCTCTAGGTCACTAAGCAGCTGCGGTAAATACAAGCAGCCACTAACTTTAACCATTGTGGATCAAAAGATAGTAGGGTCTTCGGTGTTGATACCGATACTTGGACCCGCGTAGAACAATCGTGTTCCTACATTATCCGTTCAGTACTCTCTAAAGCTGTACATCATCCTTGGATGTCCCGATTGTTAGCAGAACGGGGAATTGGATTGCGGAATTTGAGGAAGGATCAAGAAGACGGAATCGGAAGACTTGGGATGTCTGCGATGAGAACTTGAAGAACGGAGCGGCCGGTTCACTTCGTGTATAGAAGGTAGTCAAGATATTCGTTACGAAATTTGCCCTGCGGATCGAGTTGGTGTGCCAACTCTTTGAAGGCGGGGAGCATGGCATATTTCTCCTGTAGATGTAGTGGATCGACAGTGAAAAGTTTGGCCCAGTGAGGTATCACACCGAAGGGTTCCAGTGTTTGCTCGATTAGAGGAAGTAGCTTTTGAACGGCGAGCCAATCGGGTTTCCAGGTGAAATGAAATGCCAGCGAAGGGCGCCGGTAGCAAGGACTTGTCCAGTGGTCATCGGCAGCAATGGCGCGGAACTCGCAGACCAGCAGAAGAGGCGTGATTTGGTCGCGTAGCTGCTCCAGGGCAAGAATGGCTTCGTAGGCTCGAACGTACGGGACGAAGTATTCGGATTGCAGCTCCGCACCGCTGCTGGGTGTGAAGTTCATGCGGAAGTGTGGAAGGCGTTCGTACCAAGGACCGGGAATGCCGAATTGCTCGGTGCAATTTTCGGCCAGGTGTCCAGCTAAAGGGTGTTGCTTGCGCGTGGCTGATTTGGCGCCGAAGAAATCAGGTTTCGTAGAGGGAGTAAATGTGCCTTCAAGACGCGTCTTGATCCAGACCTGGGTAGCGCGGTGGTGCTGCCAGTCGGTGAAGAGGCTAACACTATAGCCGCTCGAGAAAATCTCATTCAGATGGTGCTGCAATTGGTCGAACGAAAGGTTCTCGTAAACCGTCTGGCTGACATCAAACATGGGCTGCAGATTGAGAGTGATGTTTGTAACAACACCTAGAGCGCCGAGGGAGACTACAGCGCCGTCGAAACGCTCTGGGTCATGCGTGCGCGACATGGTGATTAGCTCACCATTAGCCGTTACGAACTCCAGGGCAGACACCGCCGTTGCCAAGGTGCCGTTGGCGCTTCCGGAGCCATGGGTTGCCGTGCTACAAGCGCCGGCAATAGAGATATGGGGGAGAGAAGCAAGGTTGTGCAGCGCATAACCATTGGCATGTAAGTAAGGCGCAAGGTGGCCATAGGTGACGCCTGCGCCGACAGTGACCGTTTGCGAAGCAGGATCGATCTGCATGCCTTTGAAGTTGACCAGCGAGATTTGATCGCCGGTGGTATCTGCGATGCCGTTAAATGAGTGGCGGACTCCGAGGACCTTCAGTTTCTGGGATCGTCGAACAAGTGCCTGAAGCTCGCTGAGTGAGCGTGGCGTTTGGAGGCTCTTCGCTTTGTAGAAGTAGTTGCCAGACCAGTTTGTCTGGATACCGGAATAGGCTTGCTCGAACTCTAATTCTGCAGGTTGGGACTTTTCTGATAGCGCGGACAGATGGCTGTTGATAGCGAGCACAGGGGCGGCTTTTATGGATTTTTCTGCGTTCATGGAATGCGCTCGCGCTCGCCATCAGTATAAGGCGAGCGCGCACAGGGTGCTGTTAAGTGAACGGGACTGCCGGGATTAATTTTAAATCAAGCAGGTGTTAGCCGTTGACGGCTCGCTTGCGCTTGGTGGCGACTTCCTTCGGTGCGGAGATGTCGGTCGGCGCGGCTTTGGAGGCTGGTTTGCGTGGCAGTTCGCCTAAGCTCTTCTGTAGCGCCTGCATGAGGTCAATTACAGGTGCACGCTTTTTGGGAGCTTCTTCCGCTACGCTTTGACCTTCGTCTTTGGCCTGAATCATCTGCATGAGGCGGGTTTGGTATTCGTCGTGATAGCGGGAAGGTTCGAAATCGGCAGCCAAGCCCTCGACCAGCTTCTCGGCGAGAGCGATCTCTTGGGGTTTGACTTGGATGTTTTCGTCGCGCCGAAACTCTGCCACTTCGCGCACCTCCTCCGGATAGAACATGGTGTGGAGCAGGAGCCCGTCGGCGTGAGGACGAACCACGATGGTGAACTCGCGCTGGTGCATGGTGATCTTTGCGATAGCACTGAAGCCGGATTTCTTCATTGTCTGGAACAGAAGGTAGTAAGCCTTCTTGCCAGCCTCTTCCGGCACCATAAAGTAAGATGCATCGAAGTAGATGGGGTCAATACCTTCAGCGCGCACGAACTCATGAATTTCCATGTTGTCGCTAGTGGGCGGAGCGACACTCTTTATCTCTTCGTCATTGACGATGACGTAGCGGTCTTTAGAGATTTCGTAGCCTTTGATCAGTTCGCTGCGCTCGATGACGCGATCGCAGTGAGGGCAGAAAGTTTGCTGCTTGATGC
The DNA here is from genome assembly GCA_964248065.1 of uncultured Bryobacteraceae bacterium. GTDB lineage: Bacteria > Acidobacteriota > Terriglobia > Bryobacterales > Bryobacteraceae > Bog-105. The sequence continues at coordinate 30,145 of CAXTWQ010000017.1, forward strand.
GGCTTCCACAAGGGCTGTGAATTTGGTTGAAGCTGATGCGCTCGGTACGCGCGGCGGCGTACAAACGAACGGGAATGGTAATCAAACCAAAAGTAATATAGCCTTTCCAGACTGTTGAAGCCAAATGGTTCCTTTCGCGGCGCTTCCGCGTAAGTAGAATAGGGCGGGCCTAGTAGAACTTGCACCTACGACAATATCGCGTCTCCGTGGCTTTAGCAACCTGGCCGGTACGGGTAGGGAAATGAGAGTCCTTGTGTACTTCATTGGTAAGCCACGAGACACGCATGCCAATGCGATTGCGGCCGAGTTCGTGAAACGTGTCGGTCGATACAGCGAGTGCGAGATGCGAGAGGTGGTCCCGGGGCGCTTTGCACTGTTCGACAAACATGCAAGCGCGCGAAAGATACTGCTGGATCCGACCGGTAAAACAATGGATTCAGCGAGTTTTGTCGGCTTGGTGCGTATGGCTGAAGAGGTGGGGCAAGACCTGGTGTTTGTTGTTGGCGGGCATGATGGGCTGCCACCGGAGTGGAAGGGTAAAGCTGATCTGCTGCTGTCGCTTTCGGCGATGACGTTTCCGCATGAGTTAGCACGCGCGATGCTGCTGGAGCAGATTTATCGGGCGTTCACGACACTGCGAGGGCATCCGTATCCACGGTGAGATGATCGCAGCTTTCCTCACCGCTGGAGTAGGAGGCCGTTCAAGACTTGGTTCACCAGCTTGAGAGCAAATCTCTTGTTTAGTGGGCCGTGCCGGTTGAGTAATCGGTACCACCTAGCGCCGCAGGTAGCGTCAATCGCAGTCTCGATGCGTTCCTACTCCGGAGCCTTTGATGGCTGGTTCGCGCTTCAGAATATTGAGAAGGCGATGGATTGGGCAGGCAGTCGAAAAGATTGAATTTGTCAGCCTTGCGGCCATGCTAACGCTTGGTATGACATCGCGGAGATCCGATGTTCGAGTGGCAGAGTAAAGTTTCAGCATGGTTACTGGGCAGAACTTGGTCGTGCGCGGTTATAACCTCATCGCTGATCGCTATATCGAGTGGACCATTGCCTCGCAAGTTCGTCCACACTACTTATGTCATCTCATTGAGCTAATGCCGAGAGGTGAAAGTTCCCTGGATCTCCGTTGCGGTGCAGGTATACCAGTCGCGTCCGAAGTTGCTAAACGCTGCGGGGCTTTGAACTAGCTTCCGGCCCTTGGAAAGAGGTGGCGTTTAATCTTCCGGAGTGGGGCGCTGAGTTTCCAGCTTCGTGAATTTTGCATAGCGGCCAGGTCGTACTGTAGCCTCTGATTTTCATCGCGGAGCCGGGTGACTTCTTCCTGCTGTTGTGAGATGGCGATTGCGGCTTGCGCTTTCTCGGTGTCTGTTCTTTCGAGGTAGTCGAAAACCGTACTGAGGTTGGGTAAGCCGCGGTCGTCGGTTTCGATACCGATGCCGCTGAGGCGCTCGATTAGGTGCTCGGCGGCGAAGACGTTGGGATCGAAATTCAGCAGCTCATAAGTGCGCCAAGGCTTAATGGCAGACATGTGCAGGTAAGTGTCGTAGTGATTGTGCCAACCCCGCTCGCGCTTCTCGCGTTGTATACGCGGCAGCCTATCTTGAAAGACTTTGGTGGCAGCTTGTGCAGCGGATCGGAATGGGTAATGCCTGGTGAGAAACTTCAGCGGATAAAGGCGACTACCGGGAAAGAAAACAACGTGTCCGGCTGAAGAGGCCAAATCGACAAGCTGGCCGGAGTTCTTCCAAGCTTTGACCTGTGCAAGGTGAGCACCGTGTCGGCCGAAATCGAAGAAGCGCATTGTGTCAGGCGAGAAGGTTGATTGGTGAGCCGTGTCAGTGAAAGCGAAGTTAAGGACGGTGAAATCGATCGCTGAATAGCCGAGCGAATCGACAAAGGTAACGGCTTCAGCAAGTGTTGCATTGCGCCACGGAGATGAGCGGAACTCGTCGGCATCGTAGTGAATGATCCAGTCAGCGTTCAGCCCCTTTGCATATTGGGCCGTGTGCTGCAGCAGTGCCGCCCAGTGATACTCGTGCCCTGGCTGGTCCGGAAAGCGCAGGGCATTTGCGCAGAGACCGTCGTTCAGAAGAGCACTGATGATGTTCCAGGTGTTGTCGGTGGACCAGTTGTCAACGATATGAACGGCAACGCCTTGCGAGTGGAGATAGCGGACGACCGGCTCAATGACATCTTCTTCGTTATAGACGTTGATGATAGCCGCAATCGAGAGTGAAGGGCGATTGCGGACCAATGTTGCCTCGCGCCCGCCAATAGCGAGGACAGTATTCTTGGCGCGATCGAGGTTGTTGTTTTCGGTGTAGCCAAGGAAGGCCGGCGCGAAGCCGCAATCTCCCAGGAAGCGGCCGAGTTCGTCGGCAGACCATTCCATGGTGTGTGATCCATTAGCTGGCGGACCGTTGTCGAGCAGGCCACGAGCACGCACGCGGTCAGGAGTGGAGAGCAGGACATACCGTGCGGTCTGAGAGGCGGGAGCCAAGTCTCTGAGCAGGATTTCCGGGCTTCGAAGATGTTCGATGACGTCTGAGCAAACAACAATCGCGTCCGATAGCAAGCCGTCGAGATCAGGAAGACCGCGTTCTAGATCACACTCGATGAAGCGCGCGTGCGGAACATTAGCGGATACAAAGGGGCGCATGAGAGGCGCGTCCAAACAGACGATCTCAATTGCAGGGTCAAGGCCTTTCAGTTTCTCGGCAGAGCCAGAACCGATATCGATCACTCGCTTGCAGCCGCTGCGCTCCAAGAGATATCGCAGGAAGGCATAGACCTGATGCTGATGGACGGTCCCGGTTGGCGCGTCGAGGAAGTGGGCATTGTCCAGACGAATGTTGTAGTCAGAGGGAAGTCGTCTGTTCATGGCAAGGAGAGTGGTTGGCTTGAAACAGAGCGCAGGATCTAGCAGCTTAGCAAAAGGTTCGGTCGGTTTAACTTCGCGCTTTGCACGATCTCCATGTACCCTGGAATGATTCTTATGGATCGACGACAATTTCTGGCCGCTGCTGCAGTTGCTGGTTCCTCCGGTCTGGTGGGCGCGGCTGAGAGTGCTCTGCAAAGACACTCGGAAGCACACTCAGGTACGCCCCCGACATCCTTTGAATTAGACGAGGTTAGCGTGGGGCAACTGCGTTCCCGCCTAGCGGATCGATCTCTTAGTTGCGAACGGATTGCGGAGCTCTATTTGCAGCGAATCAAGACTGTTGACAGTAGCGGGCCGGGGCTGCATTCGGTTATTGAAGTGAACCCGGATGCGTTATCGATGGCAAAATCGCTGGATGTCGAGTTGCGGCAAAAAGGACCGCGGAGCCCGCTGCATGGGATTCCGGTTTTGCTGAAAGACAACATCGAGACGGGCGACAACATGCAAACTACGGCCGGCTCTCTCGCGCTTTTGGGCAGTCCGGCAGCGCGCGACTCGTATGTCGCGGAAAAGTTGCGTGCGGCTGGAGCAGTGATCCTGGGAAAGACGAACCTCAGTGAATGGGCAAACTGGCGGTCATCGCATTCGAGTAGTGGTTGGAGCGGGCGGGGCGGTCAGACCAAAAATCCGTATGCGCTTGACCGCAATCCGTGCGGTTCGAGTTCGGGTTCTGGCGCGGCAGTATCGGCGAACTTGTGCGCGTTTGCCATTGGTTCAGAGACGGACGGTGCGGTAGTCTGCCCGTCATCGATGTGCGGTATTGTTGGCATAAAGCCGACGCTTGGACTGGTGAGCCGCGCCGGGATTGTGCCGATCGCGCACAGCCAGGACACAGCCGGGCCAATGGCGCGTTCAGTTACCGATGCTGCGCTGCTGCTGGGTGCGCTGGTGGGGGTGGACCCGCGGGATAGCGCAACGGAAGCAAGCGCCGGTAAGTTCTACGCTGATTACAGCCAGTTCCTGGATGCAAAAGGGCTGAAGGGTGCGCGGATTGGCGTGGCTCGCCAGTACCTCAACATGGGGCCAGCAGTGACGGCCATCATGGAGGATTGCCTTCGCTTGATGAAGGAAGCGGGAGCCGAGATCGTTGATCCTGCGGATTTGTCCACGTTCGAAGGTTGGCGTGAAACCGAGACCGAGGTGCTGCTTTATGAGTTCAAGGCGGATTTGAATTCGTATCTGGCCGGGCGTGGCGCAAAAGTGATGACACTGGAGGATTGCATCCAATTCAATAGTGATCATGCGGCGCTGGAGATGCCGTAGTTCAAGCAAGAGTTAATGGAGCAGTCGCAAGCTAAAGGACCGTTGACGGAGAAGGCTTACAAAGAAGCATTGGCAAAGAATCGTCGGCTGACACGCAAGGAAGGGATTGACGCCTTGATTACCAAGCATAAGCTGGACGCGATTGTGGGACCGACTGCCGGGCCTGCGTGGCTGACCGATTGGGTGGGAGGAGATCGGGCGGACAGCGGATGTTCTTCGCCGGCGGCCGTTGCGGGATATCCGCATATTACGGTGCCGGCCGGGTTCACGTTCGGGCTGCCGATCGGGATTTCGTTTTTCGGGGCGGCTTGGAGCGAGCCGACGCTGCTGAAACTGGCGTACGCGTTCGAGCAGGCCAGCCGGGCGCGACGGAAACCGGCGTTTTTGCAGACGGTTAGTTACGCTTCGTAGCGGGTTGAGGGAGTTGGGACAGAGCTCCCAGAAAATCTTGAATTAAGGAACTCGTCTTGCTCCGGTAACTTGTGACACTGATGTCCGAAGTTAGTCGGAGTTAGTGAGCGAGTGCATAGATTGAGCTCTGTGGAGCTTTTCGATGCTTGCTCTAAAACCATGGGGGATTAGGTATTCCGTTTAGTGGAACTTGATGTTAAGTTAGTGCTGCGCTTTACCCGATGGAACTGAAAATTTCGGGCCCGGATGGCTTCTCTCGATCTGTGCAGTTGACCAGCGCAACCGTCAACCTGGGACGGTCTGCGGATAATGCTTTGGCTTATCCGAACGATCCCTGGCTTTCCCGGTATCACCTCTCATTCGAGAAGGAGGGAAGGGAATGGTCGGTGCGGGATTGCGGTAGCCGCAACGGCACTCAGGTAAATGAAGCGCCATTGCAAAATACGCACAAACTGCGGACGGGCGACATCATCGCGGCAGGGCACCTGACCATTCATGTGTCGGGCCGTCATGAATCAGCTGAAGTAGTTTCGTTTGTCTCGCATGGACTCGAAGCGAGTTCCCGGGGCGCGACGATTGTCACCAACCTCGCCAAGATTCTGCGAGAGCCGGCCAAAGCGGCCACGCAGCCTTCAGCTACATCGCTGAGCACGTCGAGGGTGGTACATGCGCTGATCCGGGCGGGCCGGGAATTAGCTGGGCACCAATCGTTGGGAGAGCTTTTCCCTGTGATTCTGGAGTTGGCTCTTTCGGCTATCGAGGCGCGTCGGGGAGTGATTCTAACGCTTGAGGGCGATGACTTAATGGTGCGCGCCAGCAAGGGTGAGGATTTCACCATCAGCACAGCCGTCCGCGATCGGGTATTACGCGAGAAATGCTCGTTGGTGATTAGTGACGCGCAATCGGACGAAGCGTTGAAGCTGCAGCATAGTATCGTCGCCCATCGGGTTCGCAGCATGATCGCGGTGCCTCTGCAAACCGGCAATCGAGTGATCGGGTTAATTTACGTTGACAACGGTGCTTTCGTTCATCCATTCCAGCACGACGATTTGGAGTTGCTAACGGTGATGGCGAACGTAGCGGCCATCCGTATTGAGCACGCACGATTAGCGGAGGTAGAGCAACAGGAACGGTTGATGGCTTTAGAGCTGACCCAAGCCAGCGAGATTCAGCAGAGCTTACTGCCCAGCAAAGCCCCGTATGTTGAAGGGTATGATCTGGGTGGATACAATCTGCCTTGCCGGACGGTAGGGGGAGACTACTTCGACTTTACTCATCATCCGGATGGCCGGCTTGGCCTGGTGGTCGGCGATGTTTCTGGTAAGGGACTGCCAGCGGCTCTGATGATGTCGAGCCTGCAGGCGCGAGTGCAGATGCTGGCAGAGACGCAACCGGACCCGGCATCTGCAATTACGATCCTGAACCGGAACTTGGCACAGCGCTTCCCAACGGGAAAATTCATCACGTTTTTCTATGCTTTGCTAGAACCGGAGTCCGGGCGTTTGACTTACAGCAACGCCGGCCACAACTATCCTCTGGTCATTCGCGCCAATGGAGAAGTGGAGCAATTGCCCGGCAGTGACATGGTGCTAGGCATTTTGCCATCGGTTCACTATCAGCTTCTACAAGCAGAGTTGCGACCGGGCGACACGCTTGCTTTGTACAGCGACGGAGTTACAGAGGCTCGCAGCTGTGAGGACGAAGAGTTTGGCGAATCGGGACTGGCGAACTTTCTTGTCCAGTCCCGTTCAGCTACCTGCGCGGAAACAATCCGTGGCCTGGCAGCACACGTTCGTGGCTGGTGTGGCGGAATCAATTTCCATGACGACTTCACCATCTTGCTGGTAAAGCGCCAGTAGGCGTTAACGCTCCTGAGGTGGAGGAGTTGCCGAGATCGGCGCGGCGCCGGGTGCGGCCATGGCGGTTGGGGTGAACGGGGCGACCCCGGGTGCAGCAGTTGGAGGTGTTCCGATTTTGACCCCGATGACCTCACCGGAGACAACCATTTCGACACGCCGGTTCTGCTGACGACCAGCAGCCGTCGTGTTTGGCGCGACCGGGTAATTGGTGCCATACCCGACTGCCGTCATGTTCTGCGTGTTCAGGCCCTGTTGCAGCAGGAAGTCACGGACCGCGTTGGCCCGTTGCTCGGAAAGCTTCTGATTCAGCTCGGCTGTGCCGGTGCTATCTGTATAGCCTTCCACTTGCAGGCTCAGACCCGGATGCGAGATAACGATTCCCGAAATTTTAGCCAAGGCGACACGGGCTGGTTCGCGGAGCGAGTACTTGCCAGTATCGAAAAGAACATCCTGCATATTCACGACCAGACCGCGCGGGCTCTCATGAGTCGGCAAGACGGAGTTGAACTGCTGTAAAAGTTGAGATCGCAGGTTGTTCTTGTCGGTCTCAGCCTGCTGGCGAAGACGATCAGCTTCAGCTGCAGCAGCTTGAGCTTTCTGGGCTTCTGACGCAGCCTGCGCACGCGCAGCATCTGCATCCGCTCTGGCACTCTCGGCTTCCCGGCGCTGCTCGGCCTCACGCTGCGCCTGGTCTTGGGCCAATTGCGCCTGCCGGGCTTGGGCATCTGCCTGAGCTTGCGCTGCCGCCTGGCGAGCTGCGGCATCGGCCCGTTCCTGGTCGAGAGCCATCTGCTGTTCCTTGCGGAGAGCAATAATGCGAGAATCTTCAGCCTTTTGAACAGCTTCCTTGGCCGTCATGATCGAAGGGTTATACTGCTTGCGGTCTTTATAGTCTTCAGCTTGTTGTAGGAGCTTTACCGCGTCCTGGTACGTATCGCCTCCGAACTGATCGGCCTTCGCATAGCGGGCAATCTGTATTGCATTCATTGCTTCGTACAGCTCCAGAGGACTCTTTTTGTCTCCTGTAAGAACCGGATGCTGCTGCGACTGCGGTACTTGATAGGTATACTGGCCGCGCTTCAACAATTCGTACTTAGCGTCGATTGCCTCATACTTGCCCTTCGTATCCTCCCGGATAACGTTTTCCATGACGACCACATCGCTGGGCTGCCGGACTGCGAAATAGGGTTCGGCAGTAATAATCAGGCCGAATGCCTGCAACTCCGTTGTAGAACCGCCCTTGAAGTTGCCGTCACTATCAACCACCACTTCGCCCAAGTTGGCTGCGTGGCCGTCAGGGGTGATGGCCCACATGACATAAGTTAGAAACTCGGGCCCGAATGTGCTCGGCGCCGGTAGCTTCTTGACCTCGGTCTTAATTTCCATGTGCCCCAACCGGCTGTTTACTTCGACCGTACCTTTGGCCTGCGAAGCAATAGACGTTCCCTGGAAATCTATCCGGGTCCAACCGCTACGGTTCCGATAGCTGACCGCCTGAATTGAGCGGGAAACCACTTCAACCTTAAAAATCGGATTCGACCCATTGCCGGCCGAACTCCCGGATTGCGTTGGGTTCGACTCCTGCGCAAGCAGCGCCATGGGCAAAACAACAACTATCGCCGACTTAGCAAATCTCATATTCGTTATGAAAGTTTGACGGTGAATCAGCCTCGCTGAGTTCGTCTTTTCGTCATTTCCGGACAAAAATCCCGATCATTCTTTCTGTTCCTCTCTAAGGTAGTGTGTTTCAAGCCGGAATGTCTGTGCCTCCAGCGCTGAATAATGGGCTAAGGAGTTTCCGGAGGCAGGATGCCTCTGAGGTCAAGCCCGTTAGACTTAAGTTGTGACAACCCAACAGGAGCCGCTGCATGCGGCAAATCCCGTACAGCGACCGGGGTCACCACTCATTCCGATTTTTCTGATTGTCCTGGTGGACATATTAGGCTTTACCATTATCCTGCCGTTGTTGCCCTTCTACTCGGAGCGACTGGGTGCTTCAGCTACGGTGGTGGGCGCGCTTGTGTCGACTTACGCGGTATGTCAACTGATCGCCGGACCCATTTTGGGCCAGCTTTCAGATCAAATTGGCCGCCGTCCGGTTTTGTTAATCAGCCAAGCTGGAACCTTGGCCGGATTTCTATTGCTGGCCTATGCCAATAACATTTGGTTGCTGTTTGTAGCCCGGGCAATCGACGGCGCGACGGCCGGGAATCTAACGATCGCGCAGGCATATATCAGCGACGTGACCAAGCCTGAGAACCGCGCCAAAGCTTTTGCCCTGATTGGCATAGCGTTTGGGTTCGGTTTTCTAGTGGGACCGGCGATTGCGGGTGCCCTTGCTCCTTTCGGGTATAAAGCGCCGATCCTGCTGGCTGCTGCGCTCTCGGCGACCAGTATTCTTTTCACGCTGACTCTGCTGCCACGCCGCGAACTGATGCTTGAATTGCGCAAGCAGGACGACGACCCTGGCCCTGGAGGAAAGCGGCTCTCGCTCATTTCCTGGGGCAGCTATCGTAAGTACTTCCGGGATAAAGCACTGGCTCGGCTGTTGGCGCAGTGGCTACTCTTCTCATTTTCGTTTGCCACTTTCGTCTCCGGCTTCGCGCTGTTTGCCGAGAGGCGGTATCGGTGGCAAGGCCATCCGCTCGGGGTCCGAGAGGTTGGGTACCTTTTTGCCTTCGCGGGCTTTCTCGGCATTATCATGCAAGGCGGCGTAGTCGGGCGACTGGTGAAGCGATTCGGCGAGCGGAAAGTTGTTCAGATTGGTTTTGTAAGTGCGGCAATCGGTTACGCCGCGCTTGGGTTCACTCGAACAGTGGGTCAAGTTCTGGCTGTGAATGGGTTTGCGTCAATTGGGGGTGCCGGCCTACGCCCAGCCTTGACAAGTCTGGTAACACAGAAAGCTGGGAAGCGTGAGCAAGGCGTGATACTTGGACTGACTCAATCTCTTACGTCCGTTGCGCAAATTACGGCACCTTTGATCTCGGGAGTCCTGATTGACCACCGTTACCTGACTGTCTGGGCTGTCTGGGCAGGACTGCTATCGGGAGCCGCTCTTCTCTTTCAACCGGGCGATTCGCAGCGAGACCAGCACGCTACGCCTTCGGTACCGGCTTAGCGCTTCCTGCATAGAGGCTGTTGAAGAGGAACTTGAAGGTCCCATGCGGCTGGCCACGGAAAGCCACTTCCGGACCAAGCAGGTAGACAGTTCCTGCGCCAAGGGAAGCGGTGGCAATTGCTACTCCGCCGTTGAGGTATTGCTGTCCCCATGCCCAGCCGCTGTGGAGAGGAGCGTCATTTGCGAACCAGGCAACGGTACCGGCTCCGCGTGAAGC
>CAXTWQ010000017.1:39966-45637 GCA_964248065.1 uncultured Bryobacteraceae bacterium
GGGCTGTTGTCGAAAAAGACATCAACCTTGTTCGGCATGCCGTACGCGAGCGGTTTGGTGTTGTCCACCTGAACGGTTAGGAGCGAACCGGGGACATAAAATTTCTCGGGCGGCAGCGGACGTTCTTTCCCCTCCCGCTCATGTTCGGTCAGGGCGTTGCTAAATGGGAACCCGAGGAACTCGTCCATGGCGAGCGATGAGGAGCCGATGGTCACCAGCGTGCCGCCGGACTCGGTGAACTTGCGGATTTCGGGAACCGTCTTCTCGCGTGTGATGCGACCTAACCAGCTGCGGTACTCGGCCGGGATGTCTTGGGGATTTGGTTGAGCGCCGAATGCAAAATCGCCGCCGCGACCGGTTCCGGGCAAGCGAATTGCGCCGTCAGTTAAAACCAGTACGTCAAAGTTGCGTCCCAAGGTGCCCGCTTCCACATCCTGTGGGTGCACGACAGTGAAAGGAAACTCGAACTGTTCGAAGATCCAGCGTGTCCAGCCGGAAGGCATCAGCCCGCCGTACTGATCGTAAAGAGCGATGCGGATGGGTTTGAGCCGCAGGGCTTCGCCTTCCGGACTGCGGGCCAGCGCCGTTGCACTCAGGCCTAGCGACTTAGCGCCATCCATGACGATGGAGCGAGCTTTGGCAGAGGCGGGCACCCATATGGCACCGGTCCCCACTGTCTCGGCGTCCACGCCGGCTGGGTTAGCTTTCAGCCAGTACACATCACACCCGGCTTTCAACAGGCGATTTATGAGGATGAAGGAGTCGTTCACTCGATGACTCAGGACCCAGCCAGTTGCTCGTGCAGGTCCGGTTATCGTGCCTGGAGTGGGTAGAGCAAAGCCGGAGATCTCTTCGAACGGCCCATCAACGGTCTCAAAAACCCGGTCGAAGGCGACGCCCATCTGGAAGGCAAGCGTGTAGCCGGTGGCATCATAAGGCGGAACGGGCGGACCACCTGGATAACGAAAATCGTCGGGGTGATCCTGGGGTTCGAACATGTCAAGAATGTGCGGCCGATACGCCTGAGCACACTTTATGACGTAAGTACCTGCTGCATAAGACTTACCGCCTAGCTGAAACTGTGCTGTCGCCCGCTGCACTTTCACGCCGTTCTTGATCAGGGCGTTGAGAAATTTGAGAGTGGTGGAAGGGTCGGGCTGTGACGGAGGGATGATGTAGCCGCGTGGATCGCGGGCTGCCGGATCATGCAACACAGAGGCGTACAGCTTGGCTGGAACGGTTTCGCGGGCGTTGAACGCTCCTGCAGCAGGCGGTGCTTCGGCGGGCTTGGCGGTTTTTGTCTCTTTAGCGATTTGATTCAGGAGCTCAATGCGTTTGGGCGTGATTGTCCAGGAGTCACGGTTGCCTCGATCAATGGAGTTCTGAGCCATGCGGTAGGAGTTGTACAGCAGCGTCTCGCGATAGCGCGAGGCGAAGTCGAGTACGGCACGATTGGCAGTCAGCGAGTATTCAATTGATTGGCGAAGATGCCATTTCTGGGGCGCAATGGGGAAGGGTAGGTCGCCTCTGGGCAGCTGCGTCGTGGGAACGAGCGGCAAATCGATAGGCGTGGGACTGCCGATGATCTCTGTTAGCAACCCGATCATGTTGTGGAAGTAAGTGGTGGTTCGCAGCCCGCCGTTGTACCAAGTGGAGTAAGTGGATGCGCTCCGCATGCCGGCACCGGGCTTGCTTTCCGCTTCCATCCGGCTATGCATGGCAGACCCGACCTGATCCAGTTCCATCATGATGAGCGGATCGAAATGGTAGTTGAAAGGATCGCGAAACGGCGGCATGAAGATAACGGCTCCGGGCGGCCCGGTCTGGTGATGGTTGTACATGATCTGCGGAAACCATTCGCGATAGAGGACGCGATTAATGTTGGTCGATTCGGGCATGTTGCAGATGAAGAAATCGCGATTATTGTCGTGGCCGATGTACTTATGCCAAAGCCTCGGCAGACCGGCATCGGTGCGCTTGGATGGGTCAGCGTTGCGCATGTACCAGTTGGCGACTAACTCCTGACCGTCGGGGTTGTCTTGAACGAACAGAATGATGACGTCGTTCAGAAAGCGCAGCGTTTCCGGATCCTCGCGACTGACCATTTGATAGAGCATTTCGGTCAACGCCTGTGCACATTCCACCTCGCTGGCATGGAGGCCGCCGTCGATCCAGACCACAGCTTTGCCGGCCTGCGCAAGTGCATGAGCATCGCCTTCCGTCAGCGATTCAGCGAGCGCCAACTTGCGGGAGACATCGCGGTATTTGTCGAGTGACTTCAGGTTGTCAGGCGAGCTAACGATGGCCATGTACTGCGGGCGGCCTTCGGCAGTGCTGCCGATTGACTGCAGCTTCATGCGATCCGATTGAGCTGCAAGTTTTGTCCAGTAGTCGGAAAGCTGTGTGTAGTTGGTGAGCTGGTAGTCGTCACCGAGATTGAAACCGAACTGCTCTTTGGGAGTGGTGATTTTGGCAGCAGCGAGAGAGGAGAGCAGCAACAGGACGAGCGCGATTTTCATGATTGAAAATGAAGAATCTTAGTCTAGAGCATTGGGCAGTAATTGTTCATCTGAGGAGCCCCGTCGAATCGTATGAACAGACACTATTACTTCGTTCTAGCGACGTAGAAATAGATCGTTCTAATGTACATTAGGACGCCTATTTTAAACTTAGTACCGGTTGAGGCGAAGAGGCAAAAGCTCTCTCATCGTGAGATTGTCGAGGGAATGCGAGACCTGCGAAAGCGGGTGAAGCCCAGCAAAATGAGCATTCGTGACATGGTCAATGAGGGTAGACGCTATTGAGAGTGTTGTAGTTGACGCCTCTACGACTTTGGCCTGGTGCTTTCCAGACGAAGCGAGCGAATATGCCGATAACGTTCCTCTTGCACTAGAGGAGCGGACTATTCTTGTTCCGGCTATTTGGAGCCTTGAGCTTACGAACGCATCTGGGTTGCTGAACGCAAGAAACGTTTGGGGAAAGCTGAGATCCAGCAATTCATGGGTCTTCTTAAAAGCCTTGCAGTAGTACAAGATGTTCGATCCATTGGCGATTACCTAAATGACGTGCTGCCGCTTGCACGCGAAAACGGTCTCTCTGCCTACGATGCTGCTTACCTGGAACTCTATGTTCGCCATAGTGCGCCATTGGCTACTCTTGACAGCAAATTAGAACACGCGGCAAAACGTGTCAGTGTGCGAATTTTCACTCCGTATATACGAACTTAGTTGCTCAGCTTGCGTGAGGGTTTAGGTGACGTCTAAGCGCTGGTGCTCAATGACCCGGATGCAGATAGCCGGCGAGGAACTTGTAAATCTCAGCTCGCGAGTCGCGAGCCAGCTTGGTGTCAGTGCGGTTGAAGTAGTGACCGCCGGGTGCGTCCTGGTAAACCTTGTACTCGAATTTCTTTCCTTCAGCCTTGAGCGCCTGAATCAGGTGCTCCACCTCTAAGTAGTTCACGTCCTCGTCGTTGGTATTGGCATGGATGAGCAGAGGCGTTGCCAGCGACTTGACGTGGTTTACGGGTGAACGCTTGCGATACTCCTCAACGTCCTCACGAACGGTTTTGCCGATGTGATACGGCGCTGAATAGAGCTGCCGGTACTCTTCCGGCTCGTAGCCCATTCTTGCTACCAGATCGCTCACCGGCACGCCTGCGTAAGCAACAGCGTAAGCAGCGGGATGTTTCATGATCGTCAACAGCGTGATAGCCCCGCCATGGCTCCAGCCGATCATGCCTACTCGTTTCGGATCTAGAAATCTGGCAATTATCCGGCACCGTCTTGCCCCCTTGCTCCACGAAAGAATATGGTCGGCCTCCATCGATTCTATGTCGAAGTGTTTCTTGCATACAGGGCAAATGCCTTTCTGCTTCTCGTATGTCATGACTCTTGTCTTTTCGTCGAACGCACACAGGCTCAAGGTTTTTCGTTGCCCGTCAACAGATATTCGTAAATACCCTTTCTTGCTGTTCACCTCCTCGTCACTACCTTGGCTTCATAGATTGAGTACATGGCGCTGGAGAGATCATTCGAAGCGGAATATTGCCGGGAGTATAGCTGTGTCGAGGCGAAGGCATTTCCACTAATGTCCAAAAACGCTTCTTCTGTTTCGTCAGTCATACTTACATTCCCATGCATGGTGAAAAGGCGAGCCCTCGCTTTGTCAAATAGAGCGAAGATGATCTGGCATTCAAAGTCTATCTTCGAACTGATGTGCTCTGCAATTTGACCTTGTTTATACTCCGAATAATGAGGACACCCTTTTGCCCTATATCTCTCCGGATTCAAGCCCACAAGATATCAGATACTCGTCAATCAGCCTGTCACGGAATTTCCCTGCACATCTCTGAAACTCCACTAGAAGGTCATCGCCAGTCAAAGCCGTAGATTGTCCCGCGACGGTTGCTGAATCAAGCCTCAGAAGGATCCTCAAAGAAAGACAAAACCCTTCTCGCTCGGGACAGGCTATGAGCCATAAGACAACAGATACGCCCATTGAAAAGAAGGTCGAACACGGATATATGGCGGAGTTGTACCTCGCAAGTTGGCTGGCTCGGGTGTTCCTCTTCGATCGCAATTCGGTTCTGGTAGAACAAACTTCTTTCGAGGGCCTGTCGGCGAGGTACTGTCACGTCCGCTCCTGTAATCGGGTGCGGGTCTTGGCTTACGTGGCTGCGGATAGCATAAGTCTGTGTGGGCCGAGTCTTTTTCAGGAAACTATTGATTCATCTAACAAATCCTTCAAAAACATATTTCAAACTGACTCACCACCCTTCAACCGGTGGTGGTCAGTTTGAGCATCAGGGTTTGTGCTCGCCATCGCAGATAAGCTACATTTCCGATGCCATCGTGGGACCTCGGTCCGGATCTTAGCCTGTGACAGGCAGCGGTCGTGAGTAGTGCAAAGTCTTATTGGACGGTTAAGGTTCTATGCTCTCTCACTTTCAGTTGCAGCTAGGTCGAAGGCTTCGCGCAGAAAAGGCGTGATTGCGCAGAGGTCCTCTCCGGTGCGGACGAGTGCGACGTGCGAGATGCGAGTGTTATAGTACCCGACTTTGATGAAGTAAGGTGCACTGGCAGTACGATTTAGGTGAATTACGACTCGCAGCGCATCCCGCATCACCGTTAGATCGGCAAAGATGCGTGTCGTTCGGAACAGCGCGTACCGGTCATGCGTGACTACCTCCACGTTGCCAAAATGCTTTACGGTGGTTTCAAGTGTTCGGTAAAGATCGACGAGCGCCGCTGGCCGATTCTTGAGCAAAGTGCTGGGGCTGCCCACACCACACGCATGTTGTTGATTAACCTGGCGAAAGATCCGGCGACACTGCGGACATGTCCAGTTCATCAGCTTCCTCTCCATGGCGGCGCATGTCTGTCGAAACGTTACAGCGCAAAGTTGCCATGGTGGTTACGGTGCGGTTTTGATCAAGCCTGAAGACCAGCTTCCAGTTAGCGCTGTACAGAAAGCAAAAAACTAGCTCACATGAATAATTGGGCGATGATCAATATCTGGTATTGCCCGGCGTAGAACTTCGTGGGTAAGCGGTGCGACGTCGCCTCCACCTAAAAAGAGAAACTTAAAAAGATTGCCGACCGGATTGCCTTCGGTCCACTGGAAGTAGGCATGGGGGATCTGCCCAGTTGTTTGCTCCAGATAAATCAAAAAG
>CAXTWQ010000017.1:45647-59466 GCA_964248065.1 uncultured Bryobacteraceae bacterium
CATTGGCGACGACAGGACTTCGTGCTTGAAAGAGAATGTGATTTCCGTAGGAACCAGCATTGACTTGCAGGACATCGGTAAATTCAGAGCCGTCGCCGCGCTGGATTTCGAGGAAATAGAGCCGATCCTCCGGCGGAAGATTGTGCAAGGTTCTGGTTTGCTGATCTGCCAAGTCAAGCGTTTGAGCAGTTTCAACCTGGGAGTGTCTAGAAATGATCCGCACGGTTTTGTTCCCTGTTTCTGCTAGGAGGCGCCGAGCGTCTTCGTCCATATTGACGCCGGTGATGCGCAATTCAGTGGATCGAACAGCTCGTGAGATCAGCGACGTAATGACGATTGAACTAATGAAGACAAGGGAAATTTTAAGGCCGTCAGGTCGCTCGCGGATGTTCTGGATTGTTGTGTAAACGAAAACAAGGGTGATGAACAGATACAGCCAGCGCCATCCGGATTGCCAGAACGTAATGGTGACTGCCGTGGCGGCGGAGGTGATAAGGACGAGGACACCGGTGGCGTAAGCGCCCCCCTGGGCATCTACGTTTGCGTGGAACAGAACCGTGACAATGAACGAGATTGTAAGAAAGACAAGCACCAGCGGACGGGAGGCAAGTGCCCATTCAGGCGCCATGCCAAAGCGTGGAAGGTAGCGCGGGATAAGGTTCAGTAAGCCGGCCATAGCAGAGGCGCCAGCAAACGCAAGGATCAAAATTGTGCTGAGGTCATAGACAGAGCCAAATGTGTTGCCCAAATAGAGGTGGCCCATATAGGCCAGGGCGCGACCGTTAGCAGGGCCACCCTCCTTGAACTTATCCGGTGAGATGAGGACGGATGTGACAACGCTGGTCGCCATGAGGAAGACACTCATGATGACTGCCGCGGTGAGCAACAGTTTGCGGGTGTTACGCACCCGATCCGGTTCGTCGTTGCCCTGAATGAGGGGCATGACAGCGACACCTGTCTCAAAGCCTGAAAGCCCTAAAGCCAATTTGGGAAACAAGAGAAGCGAAACACCGATCATTGCAAGTGGATGGGATTGCTGAGCCAGCAAGCTGTTTTTCCAATGCAGCAAAGCTTCAGGGTGAAGATAGAGCTGCCAGAATGCAACGGCGGTAACAACGACGTTGAGGGCGAGATAAACACCCACCAACGTAACTGCAATGCCAATGGCTTCTTTGAAGCCCCGCAGGAAGATGGCACCGAGTAATGAAAGGAGAAGCAATGTTATGCCCATCTGGCTTCTCATCCAGAGTGGAGTAAACGGGTTTTGGATAAAGTGCGCAGCGGCATCGGCAGCCGACAAAGTCATTGTGATAACGAAATCAGTGGTGGCGAATCCGAGCAGGATAAGGACGAAGGCCTTGCCGCTCCACTGCGGAAAGAGCCGTTCCAGCATAGCGATGCTGCCTTGGCCATTGGGGCTGGAGCGAGCCACATGCTTGTAAACCGGAAGCGCGCCAAACAGAGTAACAAGTACAAGGATGAAAGTTGCCACAGGCGAGAGCAGTCCGGCGGCAAGGAAAGCGATTCCGGGTTGATATCCGAGCGTCGAAAAATAATCGACGCCGGTTAGACACATGACCCGCCACCAGGAGTAATGTTTTTCTGGCTCTCCGCCAACACCTTTTGGCAGGCGGAGGTCAGATAGCAACCAATCTAGGAAAGTAGCCAAGGGAAGTTACACTATATCGAGTTAGCGGTATTAGTCTTCGGACTCTTCCTCGCCCTCCTCCTCTGGTTCATAATCCTGGTCTGCCTGATCTAAAAGAGGCGTCGACACATTGGTAAGTAGTTTGTCGGTTTTCTCTTCTTCGGCGAGCGTTTGAGAGAACAGCTTTAGAACCCTGGGCTTTCCGATCTTTTCGGCCATGGTGCGCAAGGTTCCATAGCCGGCCATCTCATAGTGTTCGACTCTCTGAATAGAAGCAATCAGGGTTAAGTCGGCTACAGCGTCTTCCTTTTCCTTACATTCCTCGATATGTTCTTGCGCTTCTTCGATTAAGCCCTGCATTGCCTTACAAGGTTTAGCTTTGGATTTCTCACCAAGCAGGTCGAAGCCCTTCTTCAAGCGGTCTACTTGACCCTTAGTCTCTTCAAGGTGCTTAGTCAGTATGGCCTTCAACTTAGGATGATGAGCGGCCTTAGCGAACTTTGGAAACGCCTTTACAAGTTGACCTTCAGCGTGAAGAAGGTCTTTCATTTGATCTACGACTAATTCCTGCAGTGCTGACATTCAGTCTGCCTCCGAGATGGAGACGCGTATGCGTGCATGCTGTTTCGTAGTTCAGCAGCCCGGCATCTTGACCCCGTAATCCGTCGCCGCTGGAGGATATAAGAGTAAATTAGAAATCGCGAAGTGACGCGGTGCCCTTAAAACGGAAAGAGCTTCGTTGTGGACAGCGATCCATTGCGGGGATCGCTGCCATTTGACGATAGAGCTACTTGGGTTTCTTTTTCCCGAATTGTTGCAAGATCGAGTTAACCGGGTCGTTGCTTTGCGGAGTAGCCCCGGACTTTGCATCCGGTTTTTGCTGACCACCACCCAGAACCTGATTAAGAATACCGGAGGCACCTTGCTTACCGGCGACGGCGCCGATGATACCTGATGTCAGCTTGGTCGGATCGCCTGACGTCGGCAGAAGATTGTTCAATTTCATTTTGGCGAGCGCTTGAATATCCGGAGTAATGATCGGGTGGGCAGTGCTACCGGTGACCAAGACTGGCAGAACAAGCTCGCCTTTGTTATTAGCCAGTGCCGTATTGAGATATCCGCCGACGCCCGAGCCGCCAACTGACTGACTTGTTCCGTTGTTCAGTACGGCAGTCATATGCATATTGAGGCCTTGATCAACCAAATTGACTAAGCCGTTTGCAGAAAGGGAACCGGCATTGAGAGCCGCAGTTAGATTGTTGGTAGATGCAACACCGTTATTAATAGCCATAGTGCCCGATAGCCGCTTCAGATCGGTTCCTGCTCCCGAAGCTTGTGCAGGAGCACTGTTCAAGAATTTACCGACGCGGGCGACTTCATTGAGTATGTTGATGTTCTTCAGCTTGCCGTCTGTGACGTCGAAGGCTAGGGTTCCATTCAGCGTCCTGGCAAGGTCAGCTGTTGCGCTTTCTAATGTAAAGCCCAAATTGGCGTCGGCCGATAAGCGCCCGTAAAGCGTATCGTGCAGCGAGCTGAGAGACGAGAGCAGCGCATTGCTATCGAGACTCGACAGCTTTGATTTCACGGTGAAAGCTGGTTGAACACCTCGAGCGTTGATTGAGATAGCGCCAGCTTCTTTGCCGCCAAATAAATCTGCAGTAACAGGGGAGAGTTGGATTAATCCCCGGTCTAGTTTGCAATTAGCGCGAACGTTTGTAAGCAGGATGTCTTGGGCCTGGATACTATTCGCAGAAAGGGTTCCTGACCCGGTTGTCTGATCGAACAAACTTGGCTGATTCGAAGGAGCCGCCGCATGCTGGCGTGTGTCTGCAAGGGCGGGGCTCTTCTTGGTCAGATTCTGCAGGTCCGCTGTGTCGATCTTATCGGCAGCCAATGCAAACTGGACCTGGGGCGCTGAAAAGTTTCTGGCCGAAAAGTTACCGGTCAAGCCGGTTGTGCCGACAGTTGAGTTGAGATTCGAAACCGAAATACTATTTTGCGCAAACTGCACGTTGGCAGAATGCACGGCAATTGGCTTGTTAAGACTGGGGCTGCTGATTTGAGCATTAGCGATCTGCGCAGTTCCAGCGATATTGAGAGCAGAAGCAGGGACTAGACGTCCTTGGGCACGGACATTGAGCGTAAGACGTCCGGAGGCGGTGGCACCCTTGCTCGAATCCAGACCATAGGCTTTTGCCATATCAAGGAGTTCAGCAATGTTCGCGTTGTTGGTCTTTAACGTTGCATCAATAGTGCGATTTGGCGTTTGATATTGCGACATAGCAAATTGGGCATTCAGAGCAGTGGATCCGCTCTGGGCGTCGAAAGGATTTGACCGAATCGTCTGGGGAGAGAGATCGAGGTGAAGTGCGGGCAAGGTTACCGGCTGCTTAATCTCGCCTCCGCTGACATTGAGAGTTTTTGCGTCGAGTGTTCCGGTGAGTTGTGGGGCGGTGGCAGAACCAGTGGCCCTTATATCTGCGCTTAGGACACCTTTCACCTGATAAGCCGTATCGGTAGCTACCCCAGCAGCAGCAGCGAGCTTGGCTAGTTCCTCAATGGAGGAGTCGTGAGTGACCACGTGCATGTTAACGGTGCCAGGTTTGGTTCCGACATCGGCAGTTCCGTCAATATTGAATGACGTTTGACCGAGCCCAACTGAAGAGGACTTGATCTGGATCGCGTTTGTAGAACGATCGTCGGCAATATCATATCTGGAGGAGATCGGGTAACCTAGCTTCTTGCCTTGAAGAACTGCATTGTCCAGTTTGAGATCGCCTTTGAGGAGAACGCGCTGACCCTCGGTAGAAACATCGGTACTGACCGTTGCTACTGCATCGTCGTTGATCGGAATCAGCCCCGGAGACACATGATTAAGGGAAGACAGGGTAAGCTCCTCCGTCGTTAGATGGCCATTGATGGGAGTAGCCGAAGAACCGCCGGAAGGAATAGGGCCGACTTTGCCTTTAAAGTTGAGAAGCTGTTTCCCTTGTCCGGGCAAATGAGCAGCCAAAGCCAAATCAAATTGCTTATGCGGACTGAAGTCGCGAACGTCGACATCGATATGATCGTAAACGGCGCGAGACTGTTTGACCATCAGATCGGTATAACCTACCTGACCGTCAACGATTTTGAGCTGACCCAAGCTGAAATCGGAACTGGACGACGTCTTAGGCTGGTCGGTCTTCCCTAGAGAGGAGTAATTCCAGATGCCCGCGGCATTGCGGATAAGTTCGATTTTTGGCTGACTGAGAGTCAGATCGTCAACGCTGACATTACCTCGAATGAGCGAGAAGAATCCGACGCTGATGAAAACGTTATCGGCCATTGCAAAGGGCCGAGGCGAATTAAAAGAAGGATCTTCTGAGACCGAAAAGCCAGCGACGCTGACTGAAAGCGGAAATAGCCGAAGACCGAGGTGTCCGATTGTGACTGGCCGATTCAGCTTCTTCTCAATCTGGGCTTGAATTTGGCCGTGATACCGATCAAGGTTACCTGACACCAGGAAGAAGAGACCGCCGATGACAACAACCAGTACAACGAGAACTACTACTAGAATTCTTCGCATGCACCTTTATGATGCAGCATTCTGGGATGTTTATCAAATGATTGAGGAACTGTACTGCTACCGGCAAGTTGCCGTTAAACGCGGGAACATCAGGACTGGCCTAACTTAACCAATCGCCACTGATGGAAATCTGCAGCAGCGCTCACCACCACATTCGGGCAAATGGCTGGACTACGCGAGCTTTGGAGCGTTGAGGCAGATGAATTAGCTCAGGCCGGCAGACCCAGCATTGCCACTCATTGAGCCTAAGAATTCTTTCGGGCTTGAAACCATTAGGACCGTGTCCCTGTATAAAGCCCGACAAGATCAGCGTTGCACCGGGTTGACTAATACGAGCGAGATCGTAAGTTAGCAAGTCGATAACAGAGGCACTTATGTTCGCAATAATCAGCGGCACAGAAGCAGAGGCAATTGCATCAACGCTTCCATTAAATAAGAGAGCGTTGGGCGCAGACTTTCGAGTAAATTCGAGAGAAAGTTGATCGATGTCACAAGCCACAACCGTTCCTGCTCCCAACGCGTAAGCCGCTGCCGAGATGATCCCGGACCCAGAGCCAACGTCGAGCACCAGAGAGCCAGGACGGAGATGACTCTCCAGAGCAGTTAGGACGAGTTGGGTAGTTTCATGACGCCCACTTCCGAAGGCAGACGAGGCATCGATATCGAGGCGTATGCGCCCGGGAGGCGTTGGTGAGCGATCTGAGGATGAGGTTATAACGAAGCGGGCGCCGGCGAGAACGGGTTCAGCTGGAGCGAGCTGGAGTGTGGTCGTGGTGGGCAAGGCGTCACAACTGGATCGGCAGGCGCTGTATTTGGCACTGACTTCGGTGAGATCTGTTTGATCGTTGAAGAAGGCTGTGACCGCACGCTCATCTTCGATTATTCCGAGTGTTCCGAGTTCCCATAACTGCGTTGAGAGCTCGTCCGTTAAGGCATGAGTTAGGTCTAGGCGTTGCAACTGCTCTAAATGTAGCTCGATGGGGTTGATCCCAAAAGACAAAAATAATTTATCTTGCCTGTTTGCAGTTACTTGCGTGGAAATAACAGGGGTCGGCCCCACAGGAGGGCGGCTATTGTTGAGCACGTATGAGGCTGACGGAAACGAGGAGGCGCGGCGGACTTGCTGGTGAAGCGATCTGCTGGACGCATAGTCATCTTCCCTCCCAGAGCCTGTTTCAGAGCCTGCCGGTTCGATTCAAAGGATTTTCGGGGCCTGTCGGATCGGGTAAGAGTGCGGCGCTTTGCTTCGAGATTATACGGCAGTGTTTCATCAACCGGGGTCGGCGAGGAGTGCTGGCTGCGCCAACGTTTTCCATGTTGCGGGATGCAAGTCTGGCTGCTTTACAGAGCTTTTTAGAGGGTCAGGATATTGCCTACGAACACCGTAAGGCAGATGGAGAGATTACGGTAACAGGGTCAGCGAGTGTCGTTTTGCTGCGGTCGCTCGATGAACCGGAGCGGCTTCGGGGAACGAACTTGGCTTGGTTCGGGATTGATGAACTCTCGTATGCGCGCGAGGAGGCATGGTTGCGTTTGGAGGCTCGTTTACGAGACCCGAAGGCCGTCAGTCTGTGTGGATTCGGGGTCTGGACTCCACAAGGGCATGACTGGATTTATAAGCGATTTATTCACGACGCGGTGAACGGTTATGGCTGTGTGAAGGCCAAGCCATTTGAGAATCGTCATTTGCTGGACAAGACACCTGACTATTACGAGCGA
The DNA here is from genome assembly GCA_964248065.1 of uncultured Bryobacteraceae bacterium. GTDB lineage: Bacteria > Acidobacteriota > Terriglobia > Bryobacterales > Bryobacteraceae > Bog-105. Next base: position 52,583 of record CAXTWQ010000017.1, read on the forward strand.
TTGGAGAGCAGTTATGATCCCAAGTTTTATCGGCAGGAAGTGCTCGGCGAGTACCTTAACAGCCGGTCAGATAGGGTTTATCACTGCTTCAATGCCGGAATCCATGTTGTCAAACACGCCTACGACAAAAGTAGGCCGCTGCTGTGGGCACTGGACTTCAATGTTGCCCCGATGAGCTCGGTTCTTTTGCAGTGGAAGCAGGATCAATTGGTAGCGATTGACGAGATTATCCTGGAACGCGCAACGACTCAAGAAGCCTGCTCCGAGTTTGAAAATCGATATCGGTCGCACCAGGGTGGGCTTGAGATCTATGGCGATGCGAGCGGGCGCAACATGCATACGACCGGTTCCAACGATTACGCGATTGTTCAGTCTTGTCTACACCGAATGAGTTTACGGCCGGTGAAGATGTCAGTTCCTTCTAAGAATCCGCCGGTACTTGATCGAGTGCGCAAGGTGAACTCGCTTTTGACTAATGCTGCGGGTGAGGTGACCCTTTTGGTGGACTCGCGTTGTAAAGAGCTGATCAAGGATTTGGAAGAGGTCTTATTCAAGCCTGATTCGGGAGTAGTGGACAAGGACCGAGATCCGAAGCGTACTCATGCTTCTGACGCAATGGGCTACGCGATTTGGGAGCTGTTTGGTTCACGCCAGAAAATCGGCGAGATGAGTACGCGACTGCTGTAAGAGACACGCGAGATAGGTGACGAATGATTGAAATTGATCGAGAACATCCGGACTACAAACGGCAGCGCCAAATGTTACGGACCTACCGCGACCTGTACAAAGGTGGGCTGGACTTTAAACAGCGCTCAGCAGAGTATCTGCTGCAAAGGCAAAAAGAGCCGCTGGATGTGTACGCTGAGCGTCTGCAGCGCGTGTTTTATCAGAACTATGTCGGCTCGATTGTTGACTGGTATGCATCGACTCTCTTTCGTCGTGAACCGAGCATTCATTTTTGTGATGGCCTGGAGAATGGGCAACGGTTCTTCTCGAGCTTTGTGGACGACTGCGACCGAAAGGGAACCCGTCTTTCGACGTTCTTCCGCCAATGCTTGATCGACACTCTGGTTGCAGGCGAAACTCACATTCTGGTTGACTTCCCGAGGACAGGAGAGACGCCTTCCAATCGGGCAGAAGAGGATGCATCGGGCTTGTCGCGAGCTTACCTAGTGCAGTATCAAGCAGAAAACCTGATCAATTGGAGCACGAACGAATTCGGTGATTATGACTGGATTGTTTTACGCCAAAAGGTGCGCCGCCAGCCTCGAATTGATTCTCCCGAAGTGCTGGACGAAACTTACTGGCGCTATTACGACCGTTCTGAATTTAGAACTTACAAGCGAGTTGAAAGGCAGGATGGTACCGCGGACATTCTGCTGATCGATTTTGGACCGCATGCATTTAGTCGTGATAACCGAGTTCCTTTAACCACCATGCGCATCAGTGATGGGCTTTGGCTAATGAACAAGGCCGCAAATCTGCAGTTGGAGCACTTCAACAAGTCAAATGCACTTGCCTGGGCCATCACAATGGGGCTCTTTGCCATGCCGGTCATTTACTCAGACCGCGAGTGGAACCAGATTGTTGGCGAAAGTTACTACATTCAATTGGGGCCGACCGATAAGTTCGGTTGGACTGAACCTGATGGCAAGGTCTACAAAATCGCTGCGGACAACCTGGAGACCTTGAAAGAGGAGATCTATAGAGTATGTTACCTGTCGCAAGCGTCTGGAGAACAAATAAGTGGACATGCGCAATCTGCTCTGAGTAAGCAGATGGACTTCGCCATCACGCAAGAAGTCCTGAGAGCTTACAGCTCAGTTACTAAGGACTGTATTCGGCAGGTGCTCTCGGCTATTAGTGTTGCGCGCCAAGATGACGTGAATATCACGGTCAGCGGTCTTGACGAGTTCGATATCGGGGATTTTGCGACCGAGCTCCAAGACGCGAAGAGCCTTTTGCAGGTCGGGATTCAATCTCAAACCTTACAGCGACAGATTTATCAAAGACTAGCTGCGAAATATCTAACTGATACCCGGCAGGAAATCAAAGACCAGATATCACGTGAGATAGACGAGCAGTTTAGGAATTAGGAGGGCCTATGTCAGAGCTAGATCCGATGGCAGTTCAGCAGCCATCACAATCAGACGTTCGAGATGTTGTTCGACAAACGGTAGAGGAGTTTATCCGGGGCGAACACCAGAAAGCAGAACCTGCTTACAAAACTGAACTGCAGGAAGAGCGCAGACGCCGAGAGGGTCTGGAAGCCAGATTAAACCAGCTCGTAGAAGAGAATCGCAAGGCTCGGGCTCAAGCAGAAGAGCTCGATCGGAACTCTCAAATTCGAACAGAGCTCCAACGCCTTGGCGTAGCGAAAGTCGACCTTGCTTTCCGGGCAGTCAAAGACGATATCACTCGGACAGAAGATGGACGTCTTCTTGCAAAGGGCCCCGATGCTAAGCCGCTCCAGGAATACCTGGCTGGCTTTGTGCAAGAGAATCCTGAATTATTGCCTGCGCGGATCGCTGGTGGCAGCGGAGCACAGACACCCGCTAAAGCAGCAGCCCCCAGTACGTCTCTGGTAGAGATGAGCTCAATCCGGCCTGGCATGAGTAAAGATGAACTCGATCGCGTGCGACAAGAGATTGCACGGCTCACCTCACAAGCGATCAGAGGCTAACAACAGCAACCCGAACAAGGGTTATGGCTTCAGGCTGCTGTCAGCAGCAACCCAAAATTTACACCGAAAGACAACACAGAGGAGAACTATGTCATTTATAACTTCCGCTAACTTAGCGAATGCAATTGTGAAGTTAGTTGCCGCGGATGCATTGCCTGCGCTGACCGGAAACCTTGTTATGGGCAACCTGGTAAATCGCGATTACGAGCCTGTACTCGCTCACGCGGGCGACACTGTGAATGTACCGATTCCGCCCGTTCTCGTTGCAAACAATATTGCCGAAGGCGGTTCGGTCATGCCGCAAAACCCCAGTTTGGGCAACGCACAAATTGTTCTCAACACGCACGCGGAAGCAACCTTTCAGATTCCCGACGTGACGAAAGCTCTTGCTTATCCCGAATTGCTGAAAGCTTACATGCAGCCGGCGGTTGTCGCTATCGCAGAACGGGTTGAGCGAGACCTTCTTGGGCTTTATGGCCAGTTCACCTCAAATACTCCCGTTGGAACATCTGGTTCGCCCATAACGGAAGCGACAATCGACTCGGCGGAAACTGCTCTGTTTGCGGCTAAGGTACCCGCAAGTGCTCCGAAGTACCTGATTGTAGACTCAAATGCTTACTCGGCAATCCGCCAGATCCCGCGCTTTAGCGAGTATTACTCGTCCGGCGATGCAGGGCTGAAAGCGCTTGTGGAAGGCAATGTCGGAAAGATGAAGGACTTTTTTATCTTCCGCTCGCAGTACGTGCAGGCCACCGGAAGCGCCACAGTCAATACGCATAATCTAGCCTTCACTCGCGATGCGATTGGCTTGGTTGTCCGGAGATTGCCGCAACCGCTACCTGGCACTGGTGCAGTTGCCGAGTACGCCGAAATGGGCAATTTCGGTATACGGGTTGTGATGAGCTACCAACCGAACACGCTCTCGCAGCAATTCACAGTCGACATTCTGTATGGCTGTGGAGTGTTGCGGAATAACTTCGCAGTTCAGGTTAACAGCTAACGCGATAGGACCTCGGGTCATCAAGGGTAGGAGTACCTCAACTTCTACCCTTTCGAGAAAGGAAAGTATGGACCTCAAACAATATTTCCGAAAACTGCGAGAAACTGAAAGCAGTCTCGTCGATACGTATCCGGTGGTCGTCAGTCTTGAAACTGCCGATGGCGGAAAAGGCGGCGTAATTAGCGAAGTGTCGCGGGCGGTCGCGGCTAAGCTGATTGTTGAGAACCGGGCTGTTCTGGCCACGGAAGACCAAAAAGCGATTTATCTCCAGGATCAGGATCTGGCCAAAAGAACTGCCGAGAAAGCTGAACTAGCTCGCCGCGTCCAGGTCGCTATCATTGCAGATCCGGACTTACAAACTTCGGTCAGTAACCGTCGCAACCCTCAACCAGGAGGCGCCAAGTAAACCGATATGGCTCTGTTTACGGACTCGGGCATTTTGGGATTAGATGATCTTCTCCAATTTGAGAGCGGTTTGGTACAGGTTTCGTCAACGCATGGCATAGACATCGATACAAAGATAAAGCTCGCAACTGACGAGATTGGAGCTAAGGTCTTATTGTTTCTCCTCCGCGCCGGTCCTTCAGACCGGTGGAGCAGCAGGGCCAAGTTAGGATTGACTAACGTAGTAGTCTCCCCAGCGATGTTCAAGTGGATCTGCAACGATACGCTGGCAAAGATTTATGCGGAAGCCTACAACGTGCAGCTCAACACGCGATTTCAAGGTAAATGGAACGAGTATCAAAAGCAAGCCGATGCTGCGAGCGAGATCGTTTTTGCGTCGGGTATTGGGGTAGTTTTCGATCCTCTTGCGAGACCGCTCATTCCAAGCTTAAAGGTGAGACAAGGAAGCTTACCCGTACAATCACTGTTTGTACAAGCTTCATGGACTGACATTTTAGGCCAGGAAAGTGCACCAAGTCCGATCAACGGCATGAACCTGACTGGGTTTGCCAGCTTGGATGTTAGTATGTCCGAACAGCTAACAAACAGTCCTCGCAATGCAATTGGCTGGAGCGTGTATGCCAGTAACAACCAGCAAGGATTGACACGACAGAACCTCGATCCGATCCCATTGGGTACCTCATGGACACTCCCAGCTAGCGGACTTATTCTCGGACTCAGTTCGCCAGGTGGTCAATCGCCCTCGTACTTCGTGCCGGCCAATCGGCGTTGGCTTAGGGGTTAACGTGTTACCTCTCACATTATCTGCACCGGCTAAGCTGGCCAACATACTCTCTGCTAGCTCAGCCCTTGATAACGCAGTCGCGGAATTGGCTGCTAACAATAACGTTGCCGTTCCAACGATCGGCTTAAGCAATATTCTGCTGAGCTCAGTTCCTTCGGAAATGAGTGACCTAGCGGAGCAATACACTTACCCGCGTATTGTGATCTACTGCTCCAGCCTTCAGAATGCTCAGATCGAAAAATTCCGATCGTTGTCCGGTTCCCTATCCGTAGTTGCTGAAATCTGGAGTAGTGGCAATTTCGTTTCGGATCCAGATTCTTGGATTCACTACTACGTCGAGGCGTTCACTAGTGTGATCCAGGCAAACATTGGTGACTGGGGCGATGGCATCTGCTATCTCGGAAGCTTCGATGTTCAGATTCAGCCACCAAAGAGAGGAGGATTCGGCTTTCTACAAGGGGCAAGTATTCACTGCCACGTATTAGTAGGCCGGAACTAAGTCCGATGGCTTCCTACATTGCATCAAGCCGGAACCGCTACTACGTTTCGATGGAGCAAGCCTATGGCCAGTCGGCTCCGATAAGCGCCGCCAACCGCTTTCCTGCCAATCGCTTGCACTTGAGACAGGCCTACGAAACCATCAAGCGACCTGACAAGAGTGGCACGCGCACCCTCCAATCCCAGTTAGTAACTGGACGTAAGAACATATCCTTTGATATAGCGAGCTACTTGTGTCCCTGGAGCGGGAATGGTACTCCTGCTTACGGACCTTTGTTCCAAGCGGCTTGTGGAGCGTCACCATTCTCGTGGCCTGGTGTTTCCGTTAACTCACTGATCGGTCAGCTCGAACTGGTAACGGCCACTGAACACAATCTTACTGTAGGATGTGCTGTCTCCTGGTTAGGGGAGATACGCTTTGTGAGTGGAGTTCTGAACCCGTACACCTTTACTATCAACGCTCCGTTTTCCACTTCTATTCAGTCCGGAGATCTGCTAGGGCCAACAGTTACCTACAAACTCAGCTCTAACTTGCCCAGCCTGACTTTATACGATTACTGGGAATCCCAGAACTCAATTGATCGAGTAATTCCTGGCGCTGCCGTAAACTCAATGCACATCTCAGTCAATGGCGATAACCATGAATTTACCTTTTCGGGTGCTGCTTCAGACATCGTAGATGCTAGGAGTTTCAGTCCGGGAGCATCTGGAATGGCTGTTTTCCCGAATGAGCCGACTCTCTCAATATTCAATAACACCGGCGTTCCGGGACATCTAGGGCAGGTATGGTTAGGAGCAAACTCGACTCAATTTTTCACCATGACAGCAGCGGACGTTCGATTGGTTAACAACCTGGACCTGAGGCGCCAGGAGTTTGGGCTGATCAAGCCGGTGGCCGTTATACCTGGTGAGCGCGAGGTCACTTACAGCTTTACCGTGTTCGCTCAGGACGACCGACAAACGACCTCTCTTTACGATGCGGCACGGTCTCGGAGCCCTATTCCGGCAATGCTTCAGCTTGGAACGCAACAAGGTCAACTTATGGGAGTTTACCTCCCGCAGGTAATCCCTGTTGTACCTCAATATGAGGATTCGCAAATACGACTGCGATGGGAATTCAACAACAATCGCGTGCAAGGAGGTTTAGATGATGAATTATCTGTTGCCTTCGCGTGAGGTTCGTTATGAGAGTTTGTCCTGGCATCGAAGTGAAGTTGCTCCGAAAGTCTCTTACGCGATAAGGAAAATCTCTCTAATGGATCGAATAGATCTTACTCGCCGGCTGAAGGAGCTAATCAGCAAGCACGAATTTCTTCTCGCTGGCAACCTTCAGGAGCGAACAGAGGCGGCGATGGCTGATCTGCTAATTAAGCGTTTATACCTGGAATGGGGTTTGGTCGAGCTAAAGGGTCTGCGGGTGGATCGGTGCATCGCAACCCCTGAGGTCCTCTTGCAAAAAGGCCCCGAAAATCTAGCTGACGAAATTGTCAGCGTCATACGCGGTGCTTTGGAAC
>CAXTWQ010000018.1:0-4162 GCA_964248065.1 uncultured Bryobacteraceae bacterium
GCACCGAACTGCTCGGCTAGCCGGCGCTCAACCATCCGTGCGCCTTCCGGGAGTGAGCCGTTGAAGATTGCTTGCCGAATCTCCTCGGCAATTCGACCGCGCAAGGTATGCGAAGGGAGAACGGAAAACTTCAGGCCGGCCGAACTCATCTATGATCGATCATCACAGACCGGATAAGCGGTGGCAACTTTATTTCCTCCGGCCATTGACAGCAGTAACGCCGCGGTGATCTAATGATCGATCATCGTTCAAGGAGTTGCCCCATGCTTCTTTCGAGGCCTGCCATTGCTTGGCTTGCCGTCACTCTTGCTTTCTCACTATCACTCCGCGCTGACATCACCGGCACCATTTCCGGAACTGTCACCGACCAGTCCGGCGCTGTGATCGGCGCGGCCTCTGTGACCGTCACCGAAACACAAACCGGCATTGTCCACTCAGCGGCTACCAATGCAGATGGCGCTTTCTCCCTGCTCGCGCTTCCGGTCGGCAGATATCAGTTGAACGTGCAATCTCCAGGCTTTCAGGCTTATGAGCAGACGGGCATCATCGTCGACGTCAACAGTGCAATCCAAGTCGCGGTGCAGATGTCGTTAGGCGGCGTCAATACCAAGGTCATTGTGCAAGCTGATCCGGTTCAGGTGGAGACCATCAACACTCAAATCGGCGACGTCATCCAGAGCAAAAAGATCGAGGCGCTTCCCTTGAATGGCCGTAACTACACTGACCTGCTTGGATTACAGCCCGGCGTCGTTCCGGTATCGACAGGCTCCGGAACCTCAGGAACTCCGACTCCAACATCCGGCAATGTTTCCGTCAGTGGCGGCCGTGAAACGTCCAACGGCTTTCAGGTGAACGGAAGCAATGTTGAGTATCCGCAAACGCATGGCGCGGCGATCGTGCCGAATCTTGACTCCATTGCCGAGTTCCGCCTGCTCACCAATGGATTTGAAGCCGAATACGGCAACTACAGCGGCGGTCTCATTAACGCGATTACAAAATCCGGAACTAATGACTGGCACGGTAGTGCGTTCGATTTTCTGCGCAACAATGTCCTCGATTCCAGAAACTTCTTCGACCCGGAACGCGGCGTCTATCGCCGGAATCAGTTCGGTGGCACCTTTGGCGGCCGTATCATCAAAGACAAACTATTCTTTTTTGTCGATTACCAGGGCACACGGCAGTCTCAAGGCCTGAGTACGGGCATCGTTGCTGTTCCAGATATCACGGAGCGGAATGGCAACATTCCCGACCCAACTACGAACTTGAAGAACGCGGTGGGTGGCGATTACTGGGCGCAGGTGCTATCGGGACGCCTCGGCTATCCGGTGACCAACGGCGAGCCTTACTATCAACCCGGCTGTACGTCACCGGCCGCCTGCGTCTTTCCCAACGGCATCATTCCGCAATCGGCTTTCTCGGCGCCCTCCAAAGCGTTGCTGCCATTGATCCCGCTTCCCAATAACGGCTCTTACTTCTCATCGTCCGCCAACAACAACAACACGAATGACAACCTGTTCGGAATCAGGGTTGATGCGGTACTGCGCCCCGGTCTGTTTACCGCTTACTTCTTTCACGATAATGGAAACACCTCGACAGCATTCGGTGCGAACAATCTTCCGGGCTTTCCCACGGTAACCGTCAACAATTCCTACTTCACCAATCTCGCGTTGACCAGCACCATTAACCCGACCACGGTCAATGAGCTTCGCGCTTCTTTCACCCGATACGTTCCTAAAAGCGGCTATCCAACCGGGCCGCAGGTGGGCAGATCGCTCACCTCTCTCGGCTTCGTCAACCTACACCCCGACCAGCCAACGCTCGAAAGCGCGCCGCTCTTCAGTACCAACACGTTCAGTTCGGGCTTTCCGTTCATCTACTTCAATCAGCCGAACAACACGTTCGAAGAGCAGGACATGCTCTCGAAAGTACTCGGGCCGCATAACATGAAGTTCGGCGTCGATGTGCACCGAACCCAAGTCGCCGAGCGATTTCCCGTTGCCCCGAACGGCAGCTTCAGCTTCAACGGTTCAGAGACAGGCAATGACTTTGCCGACTTCCTCATCGGCGCCCCATCATCGTTTAGCCAACAGAGCATTGTGATTGCGGATGAACGCAGCACGTATCTTGGCTTGTACGCGCAAGATAGCTGGCGCGTGAAGCCTTACTTGACAGTGAACTACGGTCTGCGCTGGGAGCGGAGTCAACCCTGGTACGACACACAAAACAGAACCGGCACCATCGTTGCGGGACAACAGTCAGCCATCTATCCGAGTGCCCCGACCGGTCTCGTCTTTCCTGGAGACCGGGGAGTTGCCCGAACCATCGCTCCTACACGCAATAACAATTTCGCTCCGCGCATCGGAATTGCTTATTCGCCGCAAAGCAACAACGGGATTCTAGGCGCTGTCTTCGGCGGCCCTGGCAAGTCCAGCTTCCGGGCTTCTTACGGCATCTTCTATTCCACAGTGGAAGGCCTGCAAACCTACTGAACAACCGGCGAAGCACCGTTTGCTGCTGCTTACTTCTCCATTGCTCCGCCGTTGTTTGAAGACCCGTACCGGACCCGCGGCACCGGCATTCGCAGCGCCTCTCCGTTTCCGTTCTCTCCGCCCCAGAAAGGGCAGAGCTTCGACTTCAGTCCCTATCTGCCTATCAATGGCTATCCGTTCTTTTCCAACGACAATGTTCTGCCTTACACGCAGCACTACGATCTCTCCTTCCAGCGCGAGTTGAGAGGCCACAATATCGTGAGTGTTGCGTACGTCGGTACGCAGTCGCACCATCTGCCTTCCAGCACCGCTTCCAACATCGGCAATCCGGCGCTGTGCCTCAGCCTGGCAGATCCTTCAACACTTGCGCCGGGCAGTCCTGCTTGCGGACCCTATGGTGAAAACCAGGTCTACACGCGCGCCAATGGAACGGTAGTCAACAGCACGCGCGCTCCTTTCGGGCCTCTCTTTGGAGATAACGCGCTCATCAAGACCATCGGCAATTCTAACTACAACTCGCTGCAGACCAGCTTGCGCCATCAATCAGGCCGTCTGGATGTTCTTCTCGGCTACACCTACAGCAAATCGATCGATGATGCTTCGGGTATTGGCGGCAGCTATTTGAATCCGTTCAACTATCGCCTCAGCCGGTCGTTATCGGCGTTCGACTTGAAACATAACTTCGTCGCAAGCTACGATTACCGGCTTCCGTTTGACCGGTTATGGGGCGGTCCAAACTCGCGCTTGACCGCTGGATGGCGTATTGTCGGAGTCACGCACATCACCACTGGCCTGCCTGTCACATTGTCCGAAACCGATGACCGTTCCCTGCTGGGCGCCGTCAGCGGCGGCACCGGTTCTTCCGTCGATCTACCCAGCTACAACGGCGCTAAGCTGACCTACAAGGATCCGCGAAGCGGCCTTCCGTTCTTCAGCACCGATGCTTTTTCACCCGAGCCGCTAGGCCAGATTGGCTCTGCCAACCGCCGCTTTTTCTATGGGCCGGGCTTTGTAAACACCGACCTGTCGCTGATCAAAGACACTCGCATTACTGAGCGAATCAGCTCTGAACTTCGCGCTGAGTTTTTCAACGTCTTCAACCATGCCAACTTCTATGCGCCTAATGGAACCGTCAACAGTTCGCTCTTCGGCACTGTTACCGCGGCACGCGACCCGCGCATTGGACAGTTTGCAATCAAGCTAAGCTTCTGACGGTAATCATGCCCGAACACAAGGTGTCGCGCCGCGAGTTCTCCCAAGTTTGTACGCTGGCTGCCGTTGGCAGTCGACTCTTCGGACAGGATTCAGCTGCCGTATCGGCACCTGCCTTGATCCCGAACGGCTTAATCCCCAAGTCAGCCAAACCCGCACGCAAGATCTTCGCGCTCCGCATTGGTGAACTGACCACGCATGCAGCTGATCTGCAGCTGACTCTCTACTGCTTGCAAGGCCTCGTCAATCGGCAACAGCCCGTCCTCTATATCATTCAGGATCGATACGACGAGCTGTGGCTCGATTGGTTGAAAGAGCGCGGCGATATCGACTCGGTCACGTTCCTCGAAACAGGCGATGTGTTCGAACGCTTTCTCAGCGTTGCCAAATGCATGTTCATCATCGATCCGGCCATTCCCGCCAGCGTCTCCGGCGCCTGCGTCGACCTCACGCCCTTCCCA
>CAXTWQ010000018.1:4172-30924 GCA_964248065.1 uncultured Bryobacteraceae bacterium
GTATACACGATGGTCTGGTCGCCACGCCTTCCACCTCCCGCCAATATCCGCTATCGGTCGGCGCCTACCCTGATTCCAGCAAGGTCGGCCTCGATCTGCGCACCATGAACTGGAAGAAGGATGTCGACGCTTATCGCTGGGCCTTTCACTCCATTGGCGACAAGCTTTCCCGCCGTGCCGTTGCCATTCTCGACCCCAGTAGCTCGCCACTGCGCGACTACCTGGTTGAATTTCGAATTCCCATACTCTGGCTTTCCAGTCCCGACGACGCCAGGAACAATCCGCAAGCCTCCTACGAAGAGGAAGTGGCGTTCGCGCGGGAAGTCCTGATGAAGTGGCCCGCCAACATTCCCGCGCTTGGCTGGCCTGGCAATGCACTTGGCCGCGAAGAAGGTATTGGTGAGTGGCCCGGTGTTCGCCTGCTCAGCGAGTGCGGTAAGTTCGAAGTCTGTTCCGGATACGACGGCTACTCGCCCGCAGTCAGTAATATGTCGGTTCACTCGGGCACGGCAGCGCGTTTTCATCAGGCGAGCGCTCCTTCACTCAAGTTTGATCGCTCGAAGATCTATTGCACCTTCATCCGCTCTGACGGCGATGGCATGAATTTTCAGCGCCACTATTACCGCAAGCTCTTCGACGATCGCAGCCATGGTGCGGTTCCTATGGGATGGGAAATTGGTCCTGCGGCAACCGATCTGATCCCGGATATTCTCGACTACTACTACCGGCATGCCAAGCCGGGCGATTACTTCGTGAACGCGTTGTCCGGCGTCGGCTACATCCATGAAGACAACTATGCAGAGAATTTCCCGGAGCAGGAGCGAGCCCGCATTTGGAAAGACTTCCTAAACCTCTCGGCCGAGTATCGCGCGCGCATTGACTCAGAGGCTCTGGCCACGTTTGCGGAGATGGAGCCGTCGCGCCTTCAGCTTCTTGCAGGCATACCGGGCGTGAAAGGCATCTTCGCCAATTACGGCCGCACCCATGCGGTTACGGATCGCAATCTCCTCACCAGCATCGATGGTAAGCCGATCTTTCGTGCCATCAACGGCGCACCCCCGGAACTTACCTTCACTCCGTCTTCGCGTCATGACGCCGAGTACGCTGTCGCCAACGAAGTGAAGCGCTGGACCCCGGCCGAGCGGCCCGCTTTCGTTTATATTTTTCTCGCCAACTGGCTCACCAGCATCGATATGGCCACCAATATTGCTCATCTGCTTGGACCCGAGTACACCTTCCTCAGGCCCGACCAGTTCATCTCGCTTGCGCAGAGTGTAACCAAGTCATGACGCGAAGAACGTTCGGCTCGGTAGCGACCGGCTTAGCCTTAAGCTCAGCCCAGGGAAAAGTGCAAAGCACCGGCGCACCCTCCTCACCACAGGACTTTGTCTTTCCATACAGCGCTCACGTTTACCGCGAACCGTCGCTGCCGCTTGAACAACTAAGCGCAGATTTGCCAATTCTGAAACGGCTCGGCTTCACGACGATCAAAATACAGCAATCCTGGAGCAGCGATGAAGCCAGAGAACATGAGTTTGATTTTTCCCGTGTCTCCAAAGTCGTCGCTAATGCGCGCCAGAACCAACTGCTCGTGTATTTCGGCATCACCATGGAGCAGGCGCCTGCCTGGCTCTGGCGCAAGTGTCCGGACTGCACCATGCGTGATGAAACCGACCGGCCGCTGATTAATCCGACACAGTATCTGCTCCCCAATGACGGCAAACCTGGGCCGTGCTGGAACCATAGCGGCGCACGCAACGCAGCAATCAAGTTCATTGAACAGGTGGGCCGTGAGGTAGGCCGGTACGACAACATCCTGGTTTGGAATGTCTGGCAGGAAATCGGCTTTGACGTAGGCTCTGCGCGCGTCTGCTACTGCCCGAACACGCTGGCGGCTTATCGCGCCTGGCTGCAATCGAAGTTTTCTGATCTTCAAAGTTTGAACGGCACCTGGCGAACCGCTTACGCGAGTTGGGACGAAATTGATCCGCCTCGCATCTTCCTGAAAGTTCCGGCAGCTATCGACTGGCGCTACTACATGGAGAATGTCTATCTCGGTGACGCTGTCCGGTGGAAGGCTGACGCGTTTCGCAGGACCGACCCGCATCATCGGCGCATTCTTGCCCATGCTCCTTCTCCTCGCTATGGCGGTACGGAAGATTGGCGCATGGCCCGCGCAGGCCTAAATGTCTACGGCAGCTCCTGCTATCCCGGCTGGAGCGAGTTTCAAAATCCCGGTGTCTCCGATGCCGAACGCGTCAAAACCTCGCCGGCTCCCTATTTGCAGATCTTAGACAACGCGCTCAAGTGGGACTACACGCGCTGTGCCAGCGTGAACGGCGAGTTCTGGACTGCTGAACTGCAAGGCGGCCGTGCTTCGGGTGGATTGACTCCGGGCCGTGTTCCGGACGCCGGCGATATTCGCCGATGGGTTCTGGGTGCATTAGCCGGTGGCGCGCGCGGCATTTGCTTCTGGAATCACCGTAGCGAAATTTTCTGGGATGAGGCGTACGGCTTCGGCCTGCTTGAACTGTCCGGTGATCGCACGCCACGCGCCGATGAGGCTGGCCGCATTGCCCGGGCCATTCAGTCCAAAGCTCCGGCTCTGCTCGGCAAAGGATCATGCCCGACCGCTAGGACGGCGATTCTCCTGGAGGAGGACATGTGGAATTTCGTTGTCTCTTCCGGCGAGCCTGTTCGCTCCGGCTTTGTTGGTGCTCTCCGCGGCGTTCATCGCGCCCTCTGGCAGGAATCCATCCCGATCGACTTCCTCGATGCCGCTGATCTTGCAACGCGCGGCTCGGACTATCGCGCGCTTGTCTTGCCTCTGCCCATCTCTATGAGCGAGGATTTGGTGAGGAACGTCGGCAATTACGTGCGAAGTGGCGGCACTCTCATCTCTGGTCCTTTCCCCGGTCGCTTCTCTCGCTATGGATTTGGAACACCTGGCGAGTTGCCGGGGGCTGTAACTGAACTTTTCGGCGTTCGCCACAAGCAGATCTACACACTTTCCCAACGCGTCGCTACTCCGTCCCAAGCTTCATTCAGATCAGAAAACGTGAACGTTCAACCGCTTCGAGGAACAGGCGCATATGCAGGATCATCGGTGGAAGCCTCGCTGTACCTGCAATCGTTAACGCCCACAACGGCCGCTCCGATACTCGAACTCGACGGCGATGTGTTCGGAACGGAGAACACGTTCGGCAAAGGCCGCGCAATCCTGATCGGCACGGTCTTCGGCTTATCCGTTACGGACGATCAGCCTTCCACGCAAGCGTTACTGACTGCCATTCTCAAGAACACCGGCGTACTGCCTGATCGGCATGGCCGCTTGCTGAAACGCCGCCGCGACTTCAACAACCAGGCTGCCTGGTTCCTGTTCAATCCCACCCGGCAGCGCATGGTGGAAACAGTTAAGCTCGAAACTTTCACAAAAGCCGAGGACCTGCTTGCCTCCACTCTTCCGGTGAGCAACGGCGCTGTGCGCGTCGCGGTCGAACCACTCGATATCTGCTGTCTTTTGCTTTCCTGAGTACTCCATGAGAATCACTCAAATCGATTGCCACGTTCTGCTCGATCCCGGCTTCGACACCGATGCCACCAGTTCTGCCCAGGACAATATCGTCGTCGAAATCCACACTGATGAAGGCATCACGGGCATCGGCGAAAGCGATGTCAATCCCTGGATCGCGAGAGCTTGCATTGAAGCGCCCGGCACGCACACCATGGGTTTGGGACTGGAAGACATGCTGCTGGGCGAGAACCCGCTGAATGTCGAAGCGCTCTGGGAGAAGCTCTACGTTGGCTCCGCTATGAATGGCCGCCGCGGCGCTGTCGTTCATGCCATCGGTGCTATCGACATGGCGCTTCACGACCTGCGCGGCAAAGCCGAAGGGAAGCCTTGCTATGAGTATCTCGGCGGCGCGGCCAAAACCGCCATCACTCCCTATGCGTCTCTGCAGCCGGAGGTCGACGGCTTCAACGCTTATCACGACTCGCTGCTCGATCGGGCCGCTCGCGCCAAAACGTTAGGGTTCCAAGCAGCCAAAATTGAAGTGACGCCATCGGGCCCATATCGCCATCGCTCGCTCCATGCGACGTATGAAGAAATGACGGACGTGATTCGCGACGTCCGCCGCGAGGTTGGCCCTGACTTTTTCCTGATGGTCGACGTTCAATACGCTTTTCCCAATGCCGATACCTGCCTGAGAGCGATCGCACCTTGGGTGGATCTCGATCTTTTTTTCCTCGAAACGCCGCTGCCCTCCGATGATCTTCCCGGATACGCGCGACTTGCTCAGGAGCAATCCATTCCCATCGCAGCCGGCGAATGGCTTGCCACGCGTTTTGAATTCTTAGATCTGATGGATCGCGGCAAGGTGAAAGTAGCTCAGCCCGATGTTGGCCGAGTCGGTGGGCTGACCGAAGCCAAGCGTGTCTGCGATCTGGCTCGCGATCGCGGCCTGACCATCGTTCCCCACCTTTGGAAATCAGGCATTTCGATTGCCGCTGCCGCACATCTATCGGCTGCTACGCCGCACTGCGCGTTCATTGAGTTTCTGCCTTCCGAACTGTGCGAATCGTCTCTGCGACGCGAGCTTGTTGCTGACGAACTGCGTATGCAAAATGGTTTGCTTGCCTTGCCAGCCAAGCCCGGATTGGGTGTAACGCTTAACCGTGATGCCCTGGGCCGCTTCATTGAAGCAGCTGACCGTGCTATTCGCGACAAGACTGCTGCCCGGCGTCTGTTGAGAGAGGAGTCGGTATCTCGTGTCAGATGAGAGCCGCGTCGTTATTGTCACTGGCGGCGCTTACGGAATCGGCCGCGCTCTGGTTACCCGCTTCGCTGAGTCCGGCGACCGGGTTGTGATTTCAGACATCAATGCGGAGCGCGGCCGTCAGCTGGCCGAAAAAGTCCCGCAAGCAATGTTTCACCAGACCGATGTCCGTAACGAGGACGACATCATCAAGTTGATCGACTTCACTGTCGAACGCTTCGGCACCATCGACGTCCTCTGTAGCAATGCCGGAATCGAGAGCTATCGCCGCGCCGACCAGTACTCTTCTGCCGATTGGTCCGCGATAACCGACACGAACCTTCGCGCTGCTTTCCTCACAGCAAAATATTGTTTCGAACACCTCCGGCAACGTGCTGGCTCCATCGTGCTTACATCGTCCGTTCAAGCCTTTGCCAACGAACGCAACATCTCCATCTACGCGAGCTCGAAGGCGGGACTGCTGGGTCTGATGCGTGGCATGGCGCTCGACTTCGCTCCCCACGGCGTCCGCGTTAACGCCGTTTGTCCCGGCGCTACCCAAACCGGCATGATGGAAGCGGCGCTTGCTTCCGAGGCCGATCCGGAAGGGACTGTTCGGGCCCTGAACAGCAAGATCCCACTCGGCCGCCTCGGCACGCCGGAAGACATAGCCAACGCCGTCTTCTTTCTCGCCTCTCCGCAAGCCAGTTACATCACCGGCACATCTCTGGTCGTCGATGGCGGCGTTTTGGCAGGGCTTGCGTT
Source organism: uncultured Bryobacteraceae bacterium (assembly GCA_964248065.1). Classification (GTDB taxonomy): domain Bacteria; phylum Acidobacteriota; class Terriglobia; order Bryobacterales; family Bryobacteraceae; genus Bog-105. The sequence goes on from CAXTWQ010000018.1 coordinate 9,695, forward strand.
ATGAGCAACTCCACTCCGCGTCCCTGGCTGAACTCGGTCTGCCTTATCGTGGTCAATCTCTTGTGGGCGGCTCAGTATCCTGCGTACAAAGTAGCTGGCGACGGCATGGAACCTGCCACGCTGAACTTCTGGACCTTCGCGTTCGCTCTCATCTTTCTGCTGCCGTTCCTCTGGCGATCGCGCCGCCCTCAACCTGTGCAACGGCCGCAGCTGAACGGAAAAGCAATCTATGATTTCACCCTCATGGGCTTGCTCGGCATTGTGCCGCCATCAGTCATGCTCGCCTGGGGAGTTGCTCACTCATCCGCGTCCAACGGCGCCATCCTGTCACTCACCATCCCGCTGCTGATGACTCTGATGGGCGCGGCCATGTTAGGCGAACGAATCACGCCGCTTCGTCTTACAACTTTGGCGCTGGGCTTAGCCGGCACGCTGCTGGTCTCACTCAACGATTTGAGAACCGCATCCTTTAGCCGCACGTTGCTGCTGGGCAATCTGGTCATCTTCCTTGCCGGCGCCGGTAGCGCTTTTTACAATGCGTATGGCAAAGATCTGCTCCAGCGCTTTTCAGAGATCGAAGTCCTGATCTACAGCTACGTTTCAGGCGGTCTCTTCTGCGCTCTCATTTCGCTATTCGAAGCAAAGCCTTTCTATGTGGTGAGCGGTTACAGCGCGTCGGTCTGGGGTGCTGTGGCGATTCTCGGACTGCTCTCCTGGGGCGTCGCGATGGTCATCTGGATGTGGGTGCTCACCCGTTTGGATGTCGGCCAGATCTCGGTATCTGTGTATCTGCTTCCGTTCTTTGGCCTGCTGCTCTCTGTTTTTACTCTGCATGAGCATCTCGACCTGCTGCAGCTGATAGGTGGTGGCGTGGTAATGATCTCGACAATCGCACTGACCATGTTCGACAAGCCGCAAATCATCACCGAGCCAGTAGGGGTGGCTAAATGACAGCGCCCGAGATTAACGTGCTCGCTGACCTGCAAGATGCCTGTGGTGAAGGCCCGCTCTGGGATCCGCGTTCGAATACTCTGCGCTGGGTCGACATTACTGGCGAGAAGTTGCACACGCTAGGTTGGCCCAGTGTTTCGATCCGAACAGTACAGCCAGGCATACCCGCAAGCGCCCTCGCCCTGACCGACTCCGATTCCCTGGTGCTTGCTGGCGGCGATGGCGTTTGGCTTTGGTCCGAAGCCGGTATGGCCACCCAAGTTGCCCGCGAACATGCGGGCATAACACTCGCCGTGAACGACAGCATTGCCGATAGCTGCGGTCGCCTCCTGATTGGCACAACATCTTTCGACGGGAGCGACACATACCCTCCCGGTTCGCTTTACGCCATTGAGACAGACGGATCTGTCCGCATGCTCGATACCGGCTTCGGCCTTGCAAATGGCATGGGCTTTTCTACAAGTGGTAAAACGCTGTATGCAACCGACTCGGCCGCCCGCCGTATCTATGCCTACGATTACGACCCCGCCCTCGGCTCTGTATCCAACCGGCGCCTGTTCGTTCAGGTCCCGTCGCTCGAAGGCTTACCCGACGGCCTCACGGTCGATGCTGCCGATCATGTCTGGTCCGCGCAATGGTTCGGTGGCTGCGTTTGCCGCTATGATTTAGCTGGCGCGCTCGAACGCCGCGTAGCCATTCCCGCAAAACAGACCTCTTCGCTTACCTTCGGCGGTCCCGATCTTACCGATATTTTCGTCACCAGCGCCGCCGTCTCTGACGCCCTAAGCCTGGCGCCACCCGGCTACCGGCCGACTGGCAACATCGGTGGTCAACTGCTACATTTCAACATCGGCATTCCGGGTAGGCCTGAGCGCCGCTGCCGATTGCAAAACACTTCATTACCAAAGGAATCCACTCTTACCCATGCACCCGCTTGAGCCACTTACCCCAGGGGAAATCGATAGCGCAGTTGAACTGTTGCGGGCCAACTCGCTCTGCACTCCCACCACTCGCATCATCAGCATCATTCTCAAGGAACCGCCGAAGGATCAGGTGCACTCCTGGCCCAATGGCCATGCTGTCGAGCGCCGCGCTACCGCCATCCTCCTTGACAATGCAAACGGCTCAGCCTGCGCTGCCATTCTCAGCCTCACAAACCGAGTTGTGATCGAGACTCGGCCGGCGCCGCCCGGTTCGCAACCCACGCTCTCGCTTGACGAACAGATTGAATGCGAACAGGCCGTGCTCTCAAGCCCGCTATTCAAAGCCGCTCTGCAAAAACACCTCGGCATTGCGGACACGGCGCTCGTCATGGTCGACATCTGGAGCGCCGGCTACTACGGCTCTGAAGAAGAACGCACCCGGCGGCTTACCCGCCCTCTCTGCTTCCTTCGCAGCGACCCTACGGACAACGGCTATGCCAGACCTATTGAGGGTATCCGTCCCATTGTGGACCTCAACAAAATGGAGGTCATCCGAGTAGAGGAGTATGGCGAATGGCCGCTGCCGCCCGAGTCCTGCAACTATTCGGCCGGTCGTGTTCCCAATCAGCGGAGCGATATCAAGCCGCTCACCATTTCTCAACCCGAGGGCGCCAGCTTCACGCTGAATGAACACCAGATGCAGTGGCAGAACTGGAAGTTCGTCATCGGCTTCAACGCTCGCGAGGGTCTCACCATTCACCACGTTCGATACCACGATAGTGGGCGCGACCGATCCATCCTATACCGTGCATCTCTGACCGAGATGGTTGTTCCTTACGGCGACCCACGACCGACACAAGCCCGCAAGAATGCGTTCGATGTCGGCGAGTACGGCATGGGCATGTGCGCCAACAGCCTGCGCCTGGGCTGCGATTGCCTGGGCCACATCGAGTATCTCGATGCTCATTTATGCGACAGCCGCGGCCGCGCATTCACCATCGGGAACGCCATCTGTATTCACGAGGAAGACTACGGCATTTTGTGGAAGCACACTGACCGCCGCCTGCCCGATGCGCCTGAAGTGCGCCGCTCGCGTCGGCTTGTAGTCTCTTCGGTGAGCACGGTCGAAAATTATGAGTACGGCTTCTTTTGGTACTTCTATCAGGACGGCAATATCCAATTCGAAATCAAGCTGACCGGCATCCTGTCACTCGGCGCAGTGCACGATGGCGAACGGCCCCAGCACGGCACCATGATCGCTCCTAGGCTCTATGCGCCGAATCACCAGCACTTCTTCAATATGCGGCTGGACTTCGACATCGACGGCATGCCCAACACGGTTCAGCAAATCGACGTCGTAGCCGACCCGTCTGGCCCCGACAATCCGTTCGAGAATGCCTTCCACGTTCAGGCCACGAACCTGCAATCGGAGACGCAAGCCCTGGCGGACCTGAATATCGCAACTGCGAGAACCTGGAAGATCATTAACCCGAGTGCCACCAACGCCACCGGCGAACCAGTCGGTTATAAATTCATTCCTGGCGATAACTCCGCCCCCTTTGCTTCAGCGAACGCCTACTGGCGCCAGCGTGCCGGCTTCGTCAACCACCATGTCTGGGTTACACCATACGACGAGAACGAAAACTATGCCGCAGGCGACTTCCCCAACCAGTGCTCCGGCGGCGATGGTCTTCCTCAATGGACGGGTGCAGACCGGCCGATTGCAGACAGCGACGTCGTGTTCTGGTATACCTTCGGACACACCCACATTCCGCGGCTAGAAGATTATCCTGTAATGCCCACTGCGTACATCGGCTTTCTTCTAAAGCCGAATGGCTTTTTCGATCGCAACCCCGCTAACGACGTGCCGCCAGCAGATCGTGTCACCCAACGAAAAGCGGAAACGAAGTGCTCCCATTGCTAGAGCAAAATTCGGAGGGGCAGGTCTTCCTTCGGAAGCAGATGCGTGCTCCTCTTTCTCCTATTCCTTTGCTTGTTCATATGAGAGTTAAGCCATTGTAATTTCACCCATGTCGATTTATCCAGCAATGGCTTCTTGACAAGCTCGTAATTGCCTTGCTATGCATCAACCCGGCGCTTTGTCGGCATGATGATTCCATCTACGTCGCGGTAGTCCAGGGCGTAGTTGAACTAGCAAGCATGTAAGAGGATCAGTCGTGCCAACGGACCAGCACGCGCAATCCCCGAATTCCGTCTCTTTCTAAAAATTGGCCACCATAGCTTGAGTGTGGCTGTCCTTGAGAACGCCACGTGCCAGCATGCCGAAAGTACTTCGCTATTTCTTGTTCCGAGCCGTCATCATGGGTGAGCAGCAAGGTGTCTGCGTTGGCGTGAACTCCATCAGCTCAACGCGTGTCAGATCCGGATCGTACAGGTTCAGCTGCCACTTGCCGTCACGTCCGATCTTGGGCTTCTCAGGTGGTGTCGACATGCGAGCAATTACTTCTTTGTCGGGCGCATTGATGTCCTTAACGCCAAGAGCGAAATGGTTCATGACGCCGCGCGCCTTGGGCGTGGGATGCTCAACACCCAACATGTACTCCAGCCAGTCGTCTCCGTTGGGTACTCGCATGTCCACCCACTTGACTTCGTCCTCTTTCATTCCCCCGTACCACATCACATCGAAACCAAGAACGTCCTGGTAAAACTTGTCTTCAGCAGCCCGGTCATGAACCACGAATCCGGTGTGGATCATGTGATTTGATACACGTGTATCTGGCATGAGTTTGCCGAACTGAAGCTCATGGAGCGAGCCCGGCATATATTGGACAAACTCAATCCGCCGACCTTCTGGATCGTCCACCATGAAGCTGAGATTCTTATCAAGGCCAGGCTTGAGCGCCGGCGGTACCTTTATTCCTTTGCTGGCAAGATAGTCTCGCATCCCACGCGCATCAGTAGTTTCGAAGGCAACATGAGATAGGCGATCCTGGTCATCACCTTTCAGGCCAGGGTAAATCTCAACGTATTGATGATCGTTGATTTTGTAGTAATTCAACATCAGTCCGCCAGTGGGCTTGTCGAGACTGAAGTGGTCATAACCGAGGACATGACCATAGAAGTTTTGAGCCTTATCTATGTCCGCCACGAAGAAGCCAACATGCGCGATGCCGGTAATCGGGGGCCGCTGGAGGGATGCTTGCGAATGAACAGCGCGAGGCGCAATTGCTGCCCCCAAGAGAAGGGCTGCAGCGCCGAGGACTAACCTGTTTTGTTTCATAAGACGAATTACGCAGGAACTTTATTAGAACAGTAGCTTCAGCGCCAGTTGCATGTCGCGCGGTGAGTTCACCTGGTTTGAAATAACGCCGGCCTGAGGCGAACCAATTACCGTGTTCGGGTTGTCGAACTGTGGATGGTTTAGAACGTTGAAGACCTCGGCACGAAATTGCATATGCAGCCGTTCGTAAATCGGTATCTCTTTAAACAATGAGACGTCGAGCTGCACTGCCCCAGGTCCACGCAAATACGGCAGTAGGCGACCGGTGTTGCCATATGTAAATGGGGCCGGAGTCTGGAATGCATTAATGTTGAAGTAGTCGTTTAATCTGCTGGAAATAGGCCCCGGCGTATAGATTGGGCCGCCCACATAGCTGGGGCGTTCCACATTGCCCGCATAACCATACGCTGAGTAGTTATTAAGAGTGTTCGATTGAGTCGTCAGGCCTAGAGGCGCACCGGTATGTATGTTGAAGATGCCGTTCAACTGCCAGCCGCCGACCAAAAGGTTGGCCCAGCGGTTCTGATTCAATAAGGCCTTTCCCGTGCCGAAAGGCAGTTCCCAATTACTGTTGATGGCCAGGTAATGTGGCGTATCGAAGTTGGCGACAGCGCGATCGGCCCGACGATTGTATGAATCCTGAATGTAACCGGCACTGAAGTTCTCACCCGGGAAGCCCGAGTAAGTATCTGACGGCAGGACGTCGTCAATCAGTTTCGAATACGTATAGGACAGGAGCATGCCAAACCCGTGAGCAAAACGCCGTTCTAATTTCACCTGGAGTGAATGATAGATGGAATTGCCGTAAGAATTGCTTTCAGCGGTAATGTTCTGAAACTGAGGATAAGGCCGCAGTAACTGGCCTTGCTGGACGGTGGGTGCACTGAGCGGACCACTTGCGATCAGGCCGTAGTAAGGGTTCGGCACAAGATTCAGCAGCGCATTACCTAAAGACAGGTACTGATCAGGTAGCTGATTGTAGGCGGTGGGGCTGTACAGATGGATACCATGGCTTCCGGCGTAAGCGACACTCAGTAGGAATGAGCCGGGAAGAGTACGCTCGATCCCGAAATTCCACTGTTCGGAATAAAGGTTCAATCGACCCCGATCCATCGTATTCAGTGTCTGGCCCAGAAGCGTGAGCAGACCCTGGCTACTTCCGGGCGCCCGCTGAAAGCCACTCGGGAATGGATCACTGATCAGATTGACCGGATTCACGCCATTGATAGTGCTGATCCAGCTTGTTGAGGCAGAGAAACCGGTATAAGGGGACATGTTGCCGGCAAAGGCCGCACCATTTGTTGGACCGTAGAATATGCCGAAGCTACCACGAATGACCGTCTTTGGATCGGGCGAGTAGGCAATCCAAAACGAGGAGCAAAGTTCGTCCGATTGTTTTGGAACTGTCCTCTTGGCAAGCCGTTTACGCCCGGAAACTCAAGTCCCCCGCGAAGAACGACGCCGTTTGGAGCGGTTGTCAGCGCCGTGCCATTCCAATCGTTGATGCGATTGTATTTCTCTGACCAGGGAGCGTTGAAGTCGTACCGGAGTCCTAGATTCAAGGTCAATTTGGGGGAGACTTTCCAATCATCTTGGAAGTATCCGCCGTAACTGTGATAGCTGACGAACTCACCGGGCGCGGTACTGGTAACGCTTCCGCTGTCGCCAGTTCCAAACAAAAACGACGCGAACCCAATCCCCGAGCTGGCGCTTGCGGCTACCGGGTTCGGCCCTTGAGTGAATCTGGATGAAAAACTATAGTTGTTGTACGCCGGCCCTGACCGTTGCGACCATCGGTTCTCGAACCAGTCCGCGCCCATCTTTAAGGTATGGGCGCCCTTCACCTTCGTTAAATTGCCATAGTCGGAGAAGGTGTCATAAGACTGATTCGTATATTGACAATCACCGATAAAGCCGCCACCCGTATCGGGAGTAGAAATAGTTGCGCCCATTCCGCTTACAGCAATGCTAGGGAAGCAGGGTGTAAGTCCGACATTATTGAAGTAAGAGGGCAAACCCACTTGGGTAGGATTGAACCCGAGAGCAGGGTTCGATCGCCCGAGCCAGTAATGCAGAACGCTCGAACTCAGCTCCAGAACCGTTGTTGGATTGATAACGAAGTTATAGTTTACGGTCCCTTCTTGGTTATGTGAGTTATCGGTTCCATTCGTAGGCTGGCTATACGCGAAATTCGGATTACTGTTGCCATAAACGTCCGGACGATCGACAAGGCCGTTGTTCTTGGACCAGCGCACAAAGAGCTTCTGATTGTCCGTAATCTTCTGGTCCACTCGCAGTGAGTAGGTGTCCTGGTTTAGTGGAGCTGACAATGTGGAAGTGAAGTTGTTTGCGCCCGTCAGAGCATTGCCGGTCGTGTTCGGCAGGGGCAGGTAAGGAACTAGTCGCGCCGAAACGGGATTGATTTGCGAAGGGAGCATCCGGTTTCCTGGCAGGGGAGTTCGCGAGTACTGACCATTGGTGAGCACGGTCGAGTTAGGGTCGTAAACAATAATCTGCTGTCCGGCTTGATTGAAAGTCTGAGAGAAGTCGCCCTGCCGCTGCAAAGCGGTCGGCATAGTTCCCGTCGTTGTATAAGCTCGAACCCAGCGAAGCCCTTCATACGAGAAAAAGAAGAACGTCTTATTGCGTCCGTCATAAACTTTCGGAATGTAAACCGGGCCTCCTATGGCAGCGCCGAACTGATTAAACCGGATTGGCGCGATTTTCTGGCTGGCTGCATTGGCAAAGAAGTTATTAGCGTCAAAGTAGTCGTTGCGGAGGAAGTCGTACAGGCTTCCATGAACCTGATTGGTTCCGCTCTTTGTTACTACGTTGATCACTCCGCCGGCGGTGTTGCCAAATTCGGCCGGCACGTTACTCGTTTGAACTTTGTATTCCTGTACGAGATCGATTGGAGGATAGATGCCCGGCCCATTGAAACCGGCATTAGAGTTCCAGCCGCCATCCAGCAGGAACATGCTGACGTTTACTCTTGATCCGTTGATCGAAAGAAACTGATCGTTATAGTTGCCGTAAGCAACCTGCGTGAAGAGGTTTGGCGCTCGCACTCCTGGCACAAGCTGGGCAAAACCGTAGCTGTTCCGCCCATTAGTCGGAAGATCGACAATGCTTGTGTTGCCCAGCACGGTTCCCAAGGAGGAAGACTCAGTTTCGATCTGTGGGCCGCTCTCGGTGACTGTGACCGTTTGTGAAGACTGGCCAATTTGCAACACAACATTCTGCGCGACCGACTGGCCGACATCTAAGGGAATCCGGCTCACTTCAAAGGTACGAAATCCAGCCATGCTTGCTTCGAACCGATAGGTAGCGGGCGGCAGCAGCTGAAATGAGTAGACCCCTGTGGAGTTCGTAGTCGCTGACCGCTTTTCATTTGTAGCCTCATTCACCAAGCTGATTGAAGCGCCATTCACCGCTGCCTGGCTTGAATCAACAACGGTCCCGGTGATCGATCCCGTAGCTGTCTGGGCGGTCAGGGATGAAACAGCTGCTACCAGGGCAAAAACAAAGATCGCCAAACGCCTATATGGCTTCATCAACTCTTCTCCTAAGCCGTGCGTGCGTCATGCGGCCTTTCCAAATCCTAATCAGGATTCGAATAGCGAGTAAGCATCTCTATGTTGTGTAAGAGTTACGAAACGGGAGTTATCCTGGGCAAATCACCGCTTGATGACGATGTCGGACGCGTATTCCCAGCTGAGAGCGAGATTGTGGTCTAAGCCGCAGCGAACTACGATCTGGATCGCGGACGGAAACTTTTCGTAGCCTTGTTGCTGTAACGTGCGTTTGAGAAGCCGCAGACTTTCCCCGGAGCGGAGGAATTCCAAAGCCGCTTGCGGACCAGCAGACGTAATCCCAGACAAGACAATTGTCTTGGCCTCACCCATGTCCGGAGGCTGACTCGGAAGCACAGTAATCAACCCATAGGCTTGCGTCAGCATGCCATGTTCGTCATGCAAAGGTCTGAATGTAAACTTACTCGAACCGTCCACCACGCCGTCACTAACCACCTCTTCCCCTTTCACCGGATCATAGTGAACGGATAAGGGAGCATTCATCAAGAATCGTGCCGCAAGGGGACTGTAGTTCGGGGAACCGATTAGAAGGACATTACGTCCGCGCAAGGTGAACGCTCGCAGATTCGATTCCGGCACGACCTGTGGAACTGCTCCTGCGTGGGAAATGAATTGAGCGGCAGAACTGGCCGCCAGTGAGTCGCCGAAGAGAAATACGTCCTGCGTTTGATGCATATAGAGATTGCCGCCGCCATCTACCATTTGCAATCCCTCGTACCATGTAGAAACATCTTTGGGCGCCACTAATAAATGAGGTCCTATGGGAGGAAGTTGACCATTCTTGTAGGAGTGCAGCAGCATTGCGGGCGGAGTCGCAATGCATATCTCCACTTGCTCCCCCTTCTGTAACATCTGGCCCCAAAGCTGACGCATGATCGGATCTATTCCATCAGCGTCCTGCACACGGTTAGGCCGAAGGAGGAAGAAGGCAATTGTCCCTACGAATAGGAGCAAAGCAGCCGAGGATAAACCTGCTAGAAACGGCCACCAGAATAGTCGATCCGTTCGTGCCGGCGTGCCCGCCAGTTGGGGCACAGTTAAAGGCATCTCCACAACGTAGGCAGCCGAGGAAACCTTCTCGCGCAGAAACTGCGGATGATAGCTGCCTTTCGGCACCTGGATTTTCACCTCTGCATCCACCTCTTCCAGTTCGTAATATTCCTGCAGCTTCTGACGCATCGCATGGGCTCGAGTCCGGACAGAGGAGTCCTCAGCAGGCGAATAGTGAGAGGGACGTCCCAGTGCCTCTATCGCGATTGAATACTCGTTTAGCTTGTGAGCATCGCCCGCGATTTCTTTTTCGCAAATGTATTGCAGAAACCGCCGCAACTGATCACTGCGAAAAAAGGCTTGGCTTTTCAGTACACGTTCCAGGGCCTGCCGCTTCTCTTCAGGACTGACGGTTTCACGAGATAGGGTACTCACCACTGGGTGCCTCGCTCCTTGGAAATGACATTATGTCAGTCAGCGAGTGTGCGGTCTGCTACAGTTCCTTCGTTATGGGAAACAACTTCCATCGCCTCGCACTTCGTTCCTGCTGCATGGCTTCGCTGCTCGGAATCCTGCTCTGCAGCGCATCCTATTCAGTGCTGGGTCAGGCTGGCTCTGCGACATCCACCGCTGCTGTGCCGGACTGGGCTCAGCCGGGTTCTCCTACCCATAAACAGGTTCCACCACCTCCTGACTTTCATCGGCCAACCATAACTTCAGATATGCCGATTGGTCTCTTTCAAGGACAGTCTGATGTCGGGGCCGCACTGGTACCGGGTAGTTCTAGCTTCAACGCTGAAACAAAGCAGTACACCATCAACTCCGCCGGCTATAACGTGTGGTACACACGCGATGAGTTCCGTTATCTGTGGAAGAAAATGTCGGGGGACGTTTCGCTGGCAGCTGACGCAACGTTTCCTGACCCGAACGGCTACAACGACCGTAAGGCAATCCTGATTATTCGTCAAACTCTGGACGACGACTCAAAAGAAGCGATGATCGCCGAGCATGGTACCGGGATGATTCACCTGGCACAGCGTCCGGAGCGCGGCGCTCTCATTACCGACATGCAATACCGTTTCGGTGGCTCATTGGCAAAGGTCATGGCGAAACGGATTGGCCTGGAAAAGCACGGAGATTCCATCGCTATCTTCATCAGTTTGGAGGGCGAACCGATGCACCAGTTTGGCCCGCCTATCGCGCTTCACTTTGACGGCCCTTTCTATGCTGGTATCGGCTTTTGCTCGCACTTGCCGAACAAGTCGGATACGGCTGTACTCTCCGATGTCATTCTCGAGAACTCAGCCGGTAAGGTGCATTAGTAAGCACGCCGCCAGTAAGGATTCAGATACAATCCTCAAGTGCATAAGTTCCTGTTCGCGTGGCTGGTCGCCGCTTTGGCTCTTGCTCAGACGGGAAAGTTCGGCAGCTTCACTGGTTCTGATGACGTCGGCTCTCCTTCACTCAAAGGTTCCGCGGAGTTTGACGCTTCTTCCGGGCAGTACAGAATCACAGGCTCCGGCACTGACATCTGGGGCAAATCAGACCAATTTCACTATGTGTGGCGCGAGATGTCGGGTAACTTCGCTGTCATTGCTACAGCAAAATTCCTCACCGAGGGAATCGGGCACCGGAAGGCTGTCATCATGATCCGCAAAAGTCTCGATGCTGACTCGCCGTTTGTCCACCTCGCCATTCACGGCGACGGTACGCCCTCTGTCCAGTTCCGCAACAGCAAGGCAGATAGTACCAACACAGTCGACTTTCCGGCCGAGGACCCAGGGACTTGGAAGCTGAAGCTGGTTCGGCAGGGTACCGCCATAACGGTTTGGATAGCCAAGGACGACGCACCGTTGAGGGAATTGGGACACACCATCAACCAGCTGGGCAGCCCGGTATTAGTCGGACTCGGTGTTAGCTCACATACTCAGGAAGCCACAAATATTGTGTTGTTTTCCAATGTATCGGTGGAACAACTTCCGGCACCAGCCGCAACAGCACAATGACACAGCATCGGCAGCTCATAACAAAACAGACAATGCTTAACGTCGGTTATCTTTTGCTTGTCTGCTTTTTGTCTGCATCGGCTTTCGCTCAACGCGGAACGGTGGGCATCTTCACGGATACAGCAGATATCGGTAATCCCGCTGTGAAAGGGTCCGCTGACTTTTCCCATGGGCAGTACAGGCTGACTGGTTCCGGAGTAAATATCTGGGGCAAGCGCGACCAGTTTCACTTTGTCTGGCGAGAGATCACGGGCAACTTCGTAGTTACGGCAACCATGCAGTTTGTTGGCGCGGGTGCCGAGCACCGCAAAGCAGGCATCATGGTACGTCAATCGCAAGACGCGGATGCCGCTTACGCCGACGTTGTGATCCACGGCAACGGAATGCCGGGGCTTCAATGGCGAAGCCAAGCGGGTGAGGACACCAATGCTTTCGACCTTTCAAATTCCGGCCCGGGCACGTTTAAGTTGAAGCTGGTCCGTGAAGGGGTCAAGGTCTACATGTACATGGGAAGGGACGGTACCGAACTAAGGAAAATCGCCAACACCGAAGTTTCGTTTCACAACCCGGTTCTGGTCGGGCTTGTGGTCTGCTCGCACCAGGCGGGCGCTTCGGACACTGTCGTATTTTCAGATGTTTCGGTGGAAGCACAAGTGCCGTTGCCCGCCAAAACACAGTAGTGCAAGCGGGCCCTGGTCAGAGCCGTAGGACAACAGCCGTCTTCCTGGTATCCTCGCGTGAGCTATAAAGAATGCGGGCTCTCTGTTTATTTGTTGTTCTATCGAGAATTCTGGTGGCTGCCGAACCCGTGCCTTACCAGACTTGGCAGGAGTACGGCGGCAGTCCCGACTCAGCGCAATATTCAGGGCTACAGCAGATCAACCGGTCTAACGTAAAGCGACTGAGAGTTGCGTGGACTTATTCAACAGGCGACCGTAGCCGGTACGCCTTCAACCCGGTAGAGATTGATGGCGTCGCGTATGTGATGGCAAAGAACAACTCGATCGTTGCGCTGGACGCAAAGAATGGAAAAGAAATCTGGGTTCATCGAACCGATCCCACAACGCGGCTCATCACCAATCGCGGTTTGAATTATTGGGAAAGCAAGGATAGGGCGGACCGGCGACTGCTTTTCGCAGTCAATAACACGCTCCAGGCTATTGATGCGCGAAGCGGAAAATCGATTGAGAGCTTTGGTGCAAAGGGCTGCGTCGATTTGCGCGAGGGCCTGGGCCGCGACCCAGCCAGTATCGTTCTGGTGCAGTCGTTGACACCCGGGCGCGTGTTTCAAGATCTTCTGATTCTGGGCTCGGCCACCAATCAGGAGTACGAGTCGGCTCCGGGCGATGTTCGCGCTTATGACGTGCGGTCGGGCAAGATGGCCTGGAGCTTTCACACCGTGCCGCACCCCGGTGAAGCTGGCTATGAGACCTGGCCCAAGGACGCCTGGAAAACAGTTGGTGGTGCGAACGCGTGGGGAGAGCTTTCGGTAGATACGGTGCGCGGGATTGTTTACGTGCCGACCGGAAGTCCGAAATATAACTTCTACGGAGCGAACCGGCCGGGCGCCAACCTCTATGGCGATTGTCTGCTGGCGCTGGACGCGCGAACGGGCAAGCGGCTATGGCATTTCCAGATGGTTCATCACGATATTTGGGACTACGACAACGAGACCGCACCCAAATTGCTGACATTGCGGCATAACGGAAAGCTGGTGGACGCGGTAGCTGTGGTTGGCAAGGAAGGTTTTGTCTGGGTGTTCGATCGGGTAACGGGCGAGCCGTTCTGGCCCATTGAGGAACGGCCCGTGCCGAAGTCGGACGTACCGGGCGAAGAAACCTGGCCGACGCAGCCTTTTCCCGTTAAGCCGCCGCGGTTTGCGCGACAGAAGTTTACGGCTGATGATCTAAGTCCGTTCATTGAGGATACGGCCGAGCGGGCGCGCATCAAAGATCAGATGCAAGGCGCGCGAAACGAAGGAATGTTTACGCCTCCTGGAGTGCGGAATACGATACAGATGCCGGGCAACAACGGCGGCGCGAACTGGGGCGGGGCAGCCATCGACCCGAAAGCAGGCACTTTGTACGTGGTTTCAAAGGACATGCCGGCCATGTTGAAACTGGAGCGGGAAACAGAAATAAAGGCTCCCCCGAACGGATCGCCTGAAGAGCAAGGACTGGCTTTGTATCAGTCGAAATGTCAAATCTGTCATCACGCCGACTTAAAGGGACAGCCTCCAGCAGTGCCTGCATTGGTGAATCTGGGAAGCCGGCTTAGCGTCGCGCAAACGCAAAGCGTTGTCACTCATGGGCAGGGACTAATGCCCGCGTTCGGAACTCTCTCGGCAACGCAGCTTCAGCAGCTGACAGCGTTTCTATTTCGCAATGATCAGAAGGCGCCGTTAAATGTCCCAAGCAACGAGATAAGTGCCCAGGCAAATACAGCCGGGGAACCTCGTTATCGCAGCGGCTTTGGCTTTATGACAACGAGTACGGGGCTTTCGCCGATCAAGCCGCCATGGACATCGCTGACTGCTTATGATTTGAATGAAGGAACGATGGAGTGGAAGGTTCCGCTGGGCGAAGTGCCTGAGTTGGCAGCAAAAGGATTTCACGATACCGGTTCGCATTTTCCAAAGGTGGGCCCGGTGGTGACAGCTGGTGGACTGATTTTTACCGGTACTCGAGACCGTAAAGTAAGAGCACTGGATGGGCGTACGGGCGCAATACTTTGGGAAGCGGAAGTCTCATCAGCGCTGGAAGGAATGCCCGCGATATATGAAGCAGGCGGGCGCGAATACGTGCTGTTCTGCGCTGCGGCCTCGGCTACAACGCAAGGCACTCCGGAGCACGGAGCTTATGTAGCGTTCTCCCTTCCCGATGACGGTAAGGTTTCGAAATGAGGAGTGGCGATTGATGGCGTGGCAAGACAATGAGGCAGGCAGGCGCGGTTTTCTCAAGCGTGCGGGCGCGGGTTTGGCAGTAGCGGCAGGGTATCCGGCGCTGGCCGATACACCCCAGACCACTCCTGAAACTCTGATACATGCAGGTGCGACGCGACCCTTGACCGATAACGAAAAGGTGAAGCGAATCGCTTCGAATAGCTATCCGATTCGGTTCCAGTTCAAGATGCGCAATCCACTTGGCAGCGCCGATCAAATCCAGGCAGCCAAGGAGAAGCGCGGGAGCATGACGCTGCTCGATTTTCCTGCTTTCACCAAGGAGCATTTCCCTGGCGTCACGAAGATGGATGTTTGGAGTTCGCTCTTTGGCGATCCGGGCGACAACAGTATGTTCGTCGAAACGCACTTCGAATCTTACTCGCATCAGCCGCAGATGCTGTGGGAGTTTGACCCGTCAACTCCCGCCAGTAAAAAATGGCTGGAGACTTTTGCGAACACCTGCGTTAAGACCGGTACACAAGTCCATCACATATCAAACAATGCGCCGCGCGATATCTGTGACCTCGATTCTGAAAAGCGCCGGCGCGGAGTGGAAGTTGCTAAAAGATGGCTGGACGGCGCGGCGGTGCTAGGCGTGAAATCGATGCGGGTGAATAGTGGAGGTCCAAGGATTGCTCCCATTCCTGTGGCCGACCCCAGTTCATACCCAAAGAACAATGAGCTTGCACAATACCTGACCAATTGCATCGAGTCATTCAAGGAAATGGCGGATTACGGAGGGCAGCGCGGCGTTAAGGTCACGCTGGAAAACCACTGGGGCTTAACGGCGAATCCGGTCAACATCAGAATCATCATCGAGGAAGTAAATCATCCGTTTTGCGAGGCGTCTCCCGACTTTTGTAACTGGGAACATGAGTATCTGATGTATCACGCATTGAACGACCTGGCTCCCTACGCGCACACGAATGTTCACGCCAAGTATTGGAACCGATGGAAAGATCCGGATGTGCAGCGGAACGTTCGAATCATGCTAAATAACGGGTACACGGGCGTGTTTGCATTGGAATATGAAGACGGTCCGTGGAATGGCTTAGAAGGCGCGCAGTATCTGTATCGCGAAGTGATGGCAGCGCTATAAGTTGAGGCGCAGTCGAATGAAAGTTTCGAATCTTGTCCTCGCGTTTGCGGCCATTCTCACTTGTCTCTGCTCAGGGCAAACCCCACCGCCCGACGGGTTGATTTCTCCCGACGTGCATCCTGACCGCACCGTTACGTTTCGCGTGCGAGCACCGAAGGCAACCGAAGTAACTCTGTATGGCGATCGGATGACTCCCGGTCATCCCCAGCCGATGACGAAGGGCGATGACGGCGTTTGGACGTTCCAAACTGCCCCACTCGAAGCCAATGGGCACCTGTACTGGTTCAACTTGGACGGAGTTGCTGTTCCGGACCCGATCAACCCTATCGTGAAGCTACGGCAGCGGTCTTCAGCGAGCTTGGTCGAAGTGCCCTCGAACCCGCCTGCTGCATGGGAGCTGACGGATGTCCCTCATGGGAGCGTGTCCACCTGGTGGCAGAAATCCACGGTTCTCAATCGCACGGAACGAATGGTTATCTATACGCCGCCCGGTTATGAGAAGTCTTCTGCCCGATACCCGGTCCTGTATCTTGTGCACGGTAGCGGCGACGTGCCCGAGTCCTGGGTGAATGCGGGACACGCGAATCTTATCCTCGATAACTTGATTGCCGAGAAACGCGCTAAGCCCATGATTGTTGTCCTGCCCGCAGGTCATGCCAAGCTCTACAACGCACCTCGCGGAGGTTCGCCCAGCAACAACGAAGTCTTTGAACGCTATTTAATTCAGGAAGTAATCCCGTTCGTCGAATCAACTTTTCGCACCGCCCCCGGCCCGCGCAACCGGGCTCTTGCCGGATTGTCAATGGGAGGTGGTCACGCCATCTACACGGGCTTTCGCCACCCCGATTTATTCAGTGCTTTGGGGATTTTCAGTCCGGGATTGCCTGCCGAATCAGATCTTAAATTAGCTAACCCGAAGTCAGTTAAGCTCATTTGGATTTCGTGCGGTGATGAGGACAACACGGTGCACTACGAACGCATTGCGGCGTGGGCAAATTCTGTGAGGCCCGAGGGCGTGAGTGCATCATTCCACGCCTATGCGGGCGCGCACACCTGGCCGGTTTGGCGCAGGAGCCTGACAGACTTCGTACCGCTACTATTTGGGCAGTGAGTCAGTGGGGATATGATCGCTTTGGCCCCGTAGTCCCAAATAATGTTCCGTATCCCTACTAGAAGATCCCGTACGAACTCCTGGACACGCCGCGACTTCACTCGGCTCCTTGCTACCGCTCCTGCTGCTGGATTTCTCTCCCACTTGCAATTGCGAGCCGCGCCCCTTGCGGGCAAGGTCAAGATCACGGATATCAAAGCGATGGGCTTAGAGCATATAGCCGGCAATTGCCTGATTCGCATCGACACCGATAGCGGGCTTACCGGTTATGGCGAAGCAGGCGCTACCGGTCCTATTGCCCGTGCCCGCATCGACACGATGAAGCCGCTCCTGATCGGCAAAGATCCGCTGGCCATCGAAGTTCATTATCAGCGGATGAGTTCTCTGATGTACAACTACGTCGCGAACATTCCAGTAGTCAGCGGTATTGACATCGCATTATGGGATTTGGCGGGCAAGATCATTAGCCTTCCTGTGAGCACATTGCTGGGCGGCCGCTTCCGCGACACAGTACCGATGTATTCGCACGGGATTGGTCTCGACATGTTGGACAAGAACTCCTGCCGGGATTGGGCGCAGAAGATCAAAGAGGTGCCCGAAGGTTTCACCGTTTATAAGTGTGACATCGACCGAGTGCTCGGGGTCACGCGCGGCGAGTTTGCTAACACGTTGACCACAGCGCAACTAAGTAATGTCAGGCGTGCTTATGCCAATGTGCGAGAGGCGGTGGGGGAGGGAATCGACATTGCGGTGCACTGTCACGGCGAACTCGACACGCCCAGTGCGATCGCTGTTGCAAGAGCAGTAGAGCCGATGAATCCATTCTGGATTGAAGATCCGCTGAACCCGGTGTTTTCGGAGGGCTGGATGGATCTCCGAAGAGCAACAACTGCCCGGCTTCTGACCGGTGAAAAGATCGAGCTGGTCCGCGGCTTCCGGCCTTTTCTCGACAGCGGAGCCGTGGACATCATCCACCCCGACCTGGCCTTCGCCGGCGGCATCACCGGCACGAAAAAGATAGCCGACTACGCCGCCCTTTCCCGGACGCCCGTGGCCTTGCACAATGTGGGCTCGCTGGTAATGACTCATGCCAACGCCCATTTCGCCGCCTCGATCCAGAACTTATTCCGAGTAGAAAGCGCCCTGGCCCATACAGGCCGGTACATCGAAGCCATGGCGGCGTCCAACCCGCCTCATGTCAGTAAGGGAGAGATGACAGTGCCGTCTGGTGTGGGGCTTGGGCTTGATTTGAATCCTGATTTTCTCCGGAAGAACTTGGCGGCTGGTGAGGTGTTCTGGGGTTGAGGGTTGGGCAGAAAGCGTCTTTCGATACGAGAAATTACTGTAGAGATGCGCAACTCACAGGTAGACAGACCTTGTAACTTTAGAGGCGCTTGTCAGTTGCTGTCCGAGTTGAACACTTTGACACTTGTTCGACTAACCGCATATTTGACAGGCTGGAGAGGGCAGCAAACTAATTTGTTGCCGCAGTCCTCGGGCAAAGACGAGTCATGAACAAGGATGTGACCCAGTCAGCAGGTTCGTAGGGAAAGCCGACTCATGTACAGCGAAACCTATTCTTCAAGAATTCCTAGGGAAGATGGCCTGTTGTCCAACTAAGCCGTAAGGGTAGACGTTAACCCTCGTCGTTAGTCGCCCGCGTGTTCACAGTTGGCCTCTGTCCCACCCGGAAAGGGATCAGTTTGCATTCACCATGAAGCAGTATCGTTCCCCAGCAACGATCGGATTGCTGCGCCTGCTCAGCGCCGGGTCTATTGGCCAGGACACGCCCTTGACGTTCGTCGCGAAAGCGCTTGCCGCGTAGTCGACACCATTTACGCCACCGGGCAAGAGCGGCCCAGCACGTCCACGCTGAAATCGAAGAGCGGGGATCTGGTGGTTAACAGTGTCATAGCCTGAGCCGGAATTGGCAGCGTTCGTGGGTACACCACCGACCAAACCGATCTGGTGCTGGATCTGGACGGCTACTGCTTTCCTGCCCCCATACTTACGGCGGGACCGGCAAGTCAATCAAGACTGCCGCCCCTTCAAAGCTGTCCTCGACCTGAATCCGACCGCCTTGTGCTTCGACAGCCCAACGCGCAATCGATAAGCCCAGGCCCGTTCCGCCTGCCTCGCGAGTACGACCCCCATCCACGCGGTAAAAGCGATCAAACACTCTGTCTCTTTGATCAATAGAGATACCTGGACCGCTATCGACGACCCTAATAAGGGCTCGCCCTTGTGGCGACAAACCGGCCCACAGTGAAATGGTGCCTCCTAAAGGGGAATACTTGACAGCATTGTGGAGAACGTTAATCGCAGCTTGCCTTATTAGAAGGCGGTCTCCTCTCACCATGAAGTCCTTGTCTCCGGAAACAACCAGACTCTGCTTACGCTCCTGGGCGAGAATTTCTATGAGGCTGGAAACTTCTGTTACCAAATCCATCAAAGAAAAGTTTGTAATGTGGAGTTGAAGCTGACCGGCGTCGGCCCGTGACATCGTCAAGAGACTTTCCACAAGCCGTGTGAGGCGGGTGACCTCCTCCAGCATGCTTCCGATAGTGTCCTGATAATCCGCAGCCGTCCGGCTCTTTTGAAGACCAACTTCGCCAACTGACCGAATGGCGGCGAGCGGGGTGCGCAGCTCATGAGATGCGTCGGAGGTGAAACGGCGAAGCTGTTGGAAAGAATGCTCAAGCCTGTCGAGCAGGTGGTTGATAACGAGAGCTAAGTGACCAAACTCATCCGAAGGGTTTTCGACAGGCAATCTCTGATCAAGCTTGTCCGCAGTAATTTGTTCAGCTCGCTGGGCCATCTGCTCAAGTGGAGACAGGACACGCCGCGCCAGAGAGTACCCGAGAAGAGCGGCAAACGCAAGCAGCAGCGGTAAAGCAGTAAGGGAGGCAGTGAGAAATTCATTAATTCTGGACCAAATTGTGTCCTGCCGATAACCGAGTCGGATGATTAGAGGCTTGCCGTGCAAAGGGTAATACCGGCTGACCAGTGAAAGACGGTCGCCACCGCTCAACCGGAAGGTTCGTTCAGAAAAGGTCTCCACGCCTTCGCCCTTGAACGGAGCTCCTCCCAGGGACTGATGCCCTAGGCGTTCGTTGCGATAGAGCACTGTCCCGTCAGGAGAGAGAACTTCGACAAGCCGTTCCAGCAAAAGACGTGACTCAGGGTGATTATGATAGTCCTCCCGAAGAGAAAGGCGGCCATCCGGCGCAAAGAAGAGAAGTCCTTCGACGGTCTCTATGTCCTGTACCGCAAAGTGAGTTAACTGGTGATTCAATTGCAAATACAGAACAAATGAAGTACCGGCAATAAACAGCAACAGAACCGCCGCCAGAACGAAGACATACCAGACGGTCAGCCGGGCTCGAACATGGAGGGACCGGAACCACTTCAGGTTCAGACAGGCTCCTCGCGCAAGATGAAGCCCAGACCTCTTACCGTTTGGAGCAGCTTGTTTTTAAAAGGGTCATCAATTTTACGCCTTAGGTGGGTAATATGAACGTCGATCACATTATCCAAGGGCGTTTGACGCGCAATGTCCTTCCACACATCTCGCGCCAGCATTTCACGGGATACAATTCTGCCTTTATGAAGAAACAGATACGCCAGTATCTCGTATTCCTTGGCGGTGAGCTCTATATTCTGGCCTGCCCTCATTACAGACCGGTCGCCTTGCTCGAGCTCGAGATCCGCTACCCTCCAACGAGAGGGAGGGTCGGCGCTTCCACGGCGCAGGAGCGCCCGTATGCGCGCCTGCAGCTCGGGAAAAGCGAATGGCTTGACCAAGTAATCGTCAGCACCGGTGTCGAGTCCTTGGACACGATCCTCCACGGTATCTTTCGCGGTGAGCAGCAATATGGGAATTTGCAGGCCCTGCTTCCGCAAAGCCGCTACGATTTCAAAGCCATCTCGTCCGGGCAGCATGACGTCGAAGATGGCCAAATCAAAAGGTTGTTTGCAGAGGAGGTAAAATCCTTCTTCCCCGGTGTTTGCCAGTTGAACACTGTACTCATCGGATTCAAGCCCGTCTTTTAAAGCATTCGCGAGCTTCCGCTCGTCCTCGACAACCAGGATTCGCACAATCTCTTCTAGTTATAGGAGAGTGGGACCCGCCAGACAACTGAATACTTCGTTAAGATTTGCTTCAGAAACTCTTAAGGAAATCTTAAGTTGTGTGTTCTGGCATTTCGGCAAACCATAAGAGTTGATGAA
Organism: uncultured Bryobacteraceae bacterium; assembly: GCA_964248065.1. Lineage (GTDB taxonomy): Bacteria > Acidobacteriota > Terriglobia > Bryobacterales > Bryobacteraceae > Bog-105. Next base: position 30,780 of record CAXTWQ010000018.1, read on the forward strand.
GCTCAACGAGCATCAAGCGAGCGAGCTTGGCCGAAATATCGGTTGCTTACTGGTTTTCTCTTTGGCGCTACTTTTTTCGCCCCTCGCGCTCTCCGCAAAACAGCGCATGAAGAAGCATCAGCCGAATGCTCCCCAGGACGAGATC
>CAXTWQ010000018.1:30934-54637 GCA_964248065.1 uncultured Bryobacteraceae bacterium
GAAGTGGTGTCCCATCTCCCCTTGACCCGCGGAACTATTACGCGTTTTCTAACGACCCAGCACTACCGCCGCGACTACCTGTATGCAGAACACGAGGCGGGGAAAGCGGTCACGCTCATCGACGTCACGAACATCCAACAACCTTCTCTACTGGGCGATGTTTCGTACTCGGATGCCGGCGTCGCGCAAATTGTGGCTGTTACAGGCAATGCCGCCCTTGTAGCAAGCGACGGCAACAGTCCGGCTGCTTCAGCTTCACCGCAGAGCTTCCGTATTATGAGTTTCGCAGACCCTTTACATCCCACTGTAAAGCAGGAGTTTAAGGGAGTAACAGCAATCACGATCAATGAAAGGCGGGGGCTGATTTTTCTGGCCAATTCGGAGGGTATATGGATTCTTCGTCAAACGTTTGCGTTGTCGCCTGATGATGAGGAGCTGCAAAAGTCAATTTTGCATTCCATCTTTGACACTCCCTAACAAGAACAAGGGCTTTTCATGTTGAGTCTTGGATTGCCCCGCAAAGTAACCGTGTACCTGAATGAGGACAGCAGTTCCAAAGAAAACTCTACCTGCGAGCAGGTCTTGCCGTTTCTCTCTGAACAGGAACTGGCAGGAGCCACGCTGATCCGCCCGGAACAAAGCTTGGGAAGTTGCCATTACCGCACTGGCGTGACCCGACGGTATCTGCCGATCAGGATCGAATTCATTGATTCTCCCAGTATTGTAGAGACAATTCTTCCCTCCCTCTGCTCACTTATCTCGGATGGAATAGTCGAAGTGCAGGAAACTACGGTTGTAAAGACAGCGATGCAGGCAGGTTCAGTCTAGTTGCCGTTCCGTTGGCTTCGCTATCTGCCTTTGATGGGGAGTTTGTTCCTGTACGAGTTGTCGGCTCAAACGCCAACAGCGGCGAGGTTGACGCTCGAAGGAGCACAGCAGCTTGCTTTAAAGAATCATCCTCGCATCGGCTCAGCCGCATTATCGGCCGAAGGAGTGGGACGCGGAGTCTCAGAAGCCCGCGCCGCTTATTATCCTACTGCCGGCGTGAACATCACAGCTGCCGCTGCAAATGACGCATCTGTTTTAGCGGCAGGCGCTCTTCCGACTTCAAGCCTGAGCACTCGCTTCGCAGCCGGAGTCAACCTTGTCCAGCTGGTGAGTGATTTCGGTCGAACGGCTAACTTGGTTCGTTTCGCGAAGTTTCGCTATCAGGCAGCCAGCGACAGCGTGATCAGTACAAGAGCACAAATTTTACTGGAGGTCAGACGCGCATACTTTGCCGTGCTGGGCGCAGAGGCAGTTTTACGGGCGGCGCAGGCGACCTTGCAGAGTCGGCAGCTTACGTTACGGCAAGTGACAGTGCTCGCGCAAAGCTCTTTGCGATCTACGCTCGACGTTACATTCGCGCAGGTTCTGGTTTCGGAAGCCCAGCTAGCTGTCGATCAAGCAGATAACGATGCACAATCCAGTCGCGCGTCTTTGGCGGCCGGATTAGGACTGGAAACCATGCAGAATTTCACATTGCAGGATCAACCCGTCCCGAACATGCTCGAGCAAGACGTTCCTTCGCTCGTTTCAGAAGCCCTGAATCAGCGGCCCGACCTCAGCATTATCAAGCGCAACCGGGACGCGGCTTACCAGTTGGCGCAAGCGGAGAAAAAATTGAGCTACCCGACAGTCAGCTTATTGGGTACGGCCGGTGCCATCCCGGAACATGACCATACGTTACTCAAGAACAACTACGAAGCAGCGGGTATTAACATCAACATTCCGGTGTTCAACGGGGGATTGTTTGCGGCCCGGCGCTCGGAAGCGCTCTTAAGAGCTCAAGCTGTGGACAAAGACGTCCAGACTCTTTCGGTGCAGATATCAAGAGACGTGCAAACGGCCTGGTTCAACGCCAATAATGCCTTCCGACGGCTGTCCGTGACCAGTCAGCTTGTCGATCAAGCTAGAAAAGCCGTGCACCTGGCGCAAGCCCGGTACGATGCCGGGTTGGGCAGCATCGTAGAGCTGAACCAAGCGCAAACCAGTGAAATCTCGGCTGAGATTGACGCAGCGGGTGCGAAGTACGACTACCTGAGCCGCCGGACAGAACTTGATTTTACAGTAGGTGCTCTTCGCTAGGAGTGACCACATGCGAAGATCCAGCCGCTCATACATGTCTGCCGTGTTACCACTATGCGGAGTCGCAGTTCTAGCTAGCTCTTGTGCGCGCAAGACCGAGAGCGCGGACTCTCATAAGGTCTCTGCTGCGGTTATCGAGAGTACGATTGTGCCGGTGACGCGGGTGATTCGCAGCAATCTGGCCAGCAACATCGTACTTACGGGTGAGTTCATTCCGTATCAGGAAATTGATGTCATGGCGAAGGAAGCCGGCTACATTAAATCCATTCGGGTTGATATTGGCGATCGGGTTCATACCGGAGAACGTATTGCCGAGCTTGAAATTCCCGAAATGCAAAACGATATCGAGCGCGCGGCGGCGAGTGCACAAGCCGCCGAGGGCGACATAGCAACAGCGCGGGGGAACTTAAGTCGTGCGCAGTCCGCCCACGATATCGCCCAGCTTTCGTATAAGCGAATTCTCGATGTCTCCAATAAGGAGCCTGGTCTGATTCCTCAGCAAGAGGTAGATGTCGCGCATTCGCAAGAATTGGAAGCCGGCGCGCAGGTGGTGGCCGCCGAGGCTAATTTGCAAACGGCGCAGCGCAAGCTTGCAATGGCAAAAGCAGAGCAAAGCCGCTGGACCACGTTGCAGAAGTACACAATCATTACCGCTCCCTTTGTGGGTGTGGTCACGAAGCGCTATGCCAATACGGGAGCGATGATTCAACAGGGAACCTCTTCCGACACGCAAGCGATGCCGGTTATTCGTCTATCCCAGAACGATTTGCTTCGGCTGATTGTTCCTGTTCCTGAATCGGCAGTGTCGAGCGTGCGAGTGGGATCACTAGTAGATGTTACTGTTAACACGCTTCAAAGAAGCTTTCCGGGGCGCGTGACGCGATCGGAAGGAAAGCTGGCCCTGAACACGCGCACGATGAACACGGAAATCGATGTTCCAAACCGTGACTATACGTTAGTACCGGGGATGTATGCCCAGGTGAATGTGCATACCAAGCAGAGCCGAGGTGTCCTAGCTACACCCGTCGATGCCGTTGAAGAGGTAAATGGCGCTCCCCACGTGTATGTGGTGCGGAACTCCGTAATTGAGATCGTACCCGTGAAGACAGGCATCAAGACTGCGGACCTACAGGAAATTGAATCGGGTTTGATGGAGGGGGATGTTGTGATCGTGGGCCGTCATGCGGGCCTGCAGAATGGTCAGCAAGTTCAGACCAGAGAAATGCAAACTAGCTCATCAACTCAGGCGCAGGGGAGCTAAGAGCCGCGCATGTCTTCATTCGCGATCAAGACTCCATACTTCATTGTTGTCGTTTGCCTGATTGTGGCGCTTGTCGGCGGCCTCGGGTTATTTCGGATGCCGGTTGACATGTTTCCCACCATGAACATTCCGGTGGTGGTGGTGGCTACGTTCTATAACGGTATGGCGCCCGAGCAGATCGAGGGCAATATCACATATCACCTGGAGCGCTTCTTCACCCTCGCGAGCGGGGTGGAGCACATTGAATCACGATCACTGACCGGAGTCAGCGTGATCAAGGTCTATTTTCAGCCTGGCAGCAATGCGGACGCTGCCGCGTCTACCATCTCGAATCTCGCCATGGCCGACATTCGGGATTTGCCACCCGGAACGCTTCCCCCGATCGTCCTAAAGTTTGACGCATCGAGTTTGCCTGTGTGTCTCGTAACGTTGAAAGGCACAGGACTGACGGAGACCGCGCTGAAAGATATTGCGCAGAACAACATCCGGAATCAGCTTGGAGGCGTGCCAGGTGCCTCAGTGCCGCAGCCATTTGGCGGGCGATGGCGCCAAATCCAGTTCTATGTCGATCCGTTCAAATTAGAGGCCAACCAGCTGAGCTTAATGGACGTGGTTCGCTCTCTGAACGAGACTAATGTCATTCTTCCAGGCGGCGATGTACAAATCGGCCATTTTGATTACGACGTGTACGCCAATAATCAAGTCGACTTGGCGACCATGAATCGAACGCCGATCAAGATTGTAGGACAAGCACCAGTGCGCTTCTCTGATATAGGTGAAGCTAAGGACTCGTACTCGCTCCAATACAACGTCGTTCGTGTAGATGGACAGAGGTCTGTTTATCTTCCTGTTCTCAAGCAAGGCGGCGACTCGAACACCATCGCGGTCGTGAATGGTATCCGTGCCAGGCTTCAGCACTTATTTGATGTTCCAGGAACACTTTCTAGCACTGTCGTCTTTGACCAGTCCGCTTTCGTGAAGACCGCGATTCAGACACTGCTTCATGAAGGGGGCATCGGCCTCTTTCTCACCTGTTTGATGATCCTGATTTTTCTCGGGAGCATGCGAGCTATGGTCGCGGTCTTTTTCTCTATACCTCTTTCCGTCTTGGCAGCCTTCATCGCTCTTCAAGTAGGTGGCAGCTCCATCAATAGCATGGTGCTGGGTGGGCTGGCTTTGGCCCTATCCCGGCTTATTGACAATTCTGTTGTCGTGCTGGAAAACATCTTCCGGCACTTAGAGCTTGGTGATCCTCCTGTTGTAGCTGCAGAAAAAGGAGGACAAGAAGTCGCTCTTCCTGTGCTAGCCGCCACGCTCACCACGGTTGTCGTTTTCTTTCCGGTCACCCTCCTCTATGGAGTAAGTAAGTTTCTCTTCACGGCGTTGGCGCTTGCAGTCGTCCTTTCACTTTTTGCTTCTTATTTTGTTGCGATGACGGTAGTCCCTCTCTTTTGCGCGCGCTACATCAAGCATGCCGGGAATCACATGGACTCGTCACTGGAGCGAGAGACTCAAGTAGAACAAGCTCCGGGCACTACCCGCAGCTTTGGCGTTCGCTTTAATCTCTGGTTTAACAAGCAGTTTGGCCGTACGCTCGCCGGGTATGAGAAGGCGGTCGCAATCGTGATGGCGCGGCCTCTGGCGACTCTTACCGTATTCGCCTGTCTCTTTATTGCCAGTCTGCTTCTTTTTCCTCTAGTCGGCCTTGCCTTCTTCCCACAAACGGACGCCGGACAGTTTGTAGTGAATCTCAAGGCCCCCTCCGGCACCAAGCTTGGCGAGACAGAGAAGGAAGTCGCACAGCTGGAGCACATGATTCGCGAGATCGTTTCCCCGGAAGACATGGGGATGATTGTTTCCAACATCGGTGTGGATCCCGGCTTCTCTTCCGTCTACAGTTCGAACTCCGCTATGCATACAGCCGTTGTTCAGGCTAGTTTAAAGCCGGGGCATCGCACTGGGAGCTACGAATATATTGCTCGCGTGAAACAGCGCATGCATGATGAAATGCCGGAACTCGCGGCTTTTTTCTCTTCAGGCAGCCTGGTGGACGCGGTCGTGAACATGGGCATGCCCGCGCCTATTGATCTGCAGGTTTCGGGTCGCAATCTGCAGGACGATTACAAGATTGCGCTCAGCATCTCTTCGCGGATTCGTCAGCTGCCGGGCGTCGCCGACGTTTACATTCCCCAAGATCTTGACTATCCAGCGCTGCGCCTCGACATCGATCGAATGCGCGCCGGAGAATTAGGCCTCAGCGAGAAAGAAGTAATGTCGAATGTCATTACGGCCCTAACGTCGAATCAAATGGTGGCCCCAAGCATTTGGGTTGACCCGAAGAACGGCAACAATTATTGGCTGACTGTTCAGTATCCCGATCAGCAGATTAAAGAGATCAATGATCTGCGCGCGATTCCGCTACATGGGGTAAATGTGCCCAGGTCCACTCGCCTCGACATGGTAAGCAGCATCACACCGTTTCAGGCTCCTACGGAAGTCGACCATTACCAGATTCGACGTAGGATCGATATCTATGTGCGGCCGATCGGTGAGGCTCTGGGCGCAGTCTCGAAGCAGATTAACACCATAGTCAATCAGGTGAAACTTCCCCCCAATGTCGACGTGGTCATGCAAGGAACGGTTCAGGCTATGAATGCTTCCTTTAGGAGCTTTGCAGTGGGCCTGACGCTGTCAGTACTTCTGCTTTACTTGATCTTGGTCGCACAGTTCCGATCGTTCATCGATCCTTTTATCATCCTGCTCGCGCTTCCTCCGGCAATTTCCGGTGTGCTGATTGCGCTGGTCACCACGGGAACTACTTTGAATATTATGTCCCTGATGGGTGTATTGATGCTGGCAGGAATCGCTATGTCCAACAGTATTCTCATGGTGGAGTTTGCAAATAAACTGCGCGAAGAAGGTTTAGGTGTGGCTGAAGCGATCGTTACCTCTTGCCGGGTGCGCTTGCGACCTGTGTTAATGACTTCGCTGGCGACTATTATCGGCCTGCTGCCGATGTCTCTAAAACTTGGGGAGGGGAGCGAATCCTACGCTCCTTTGGCAAGAGCGCTGATAGGCGGATTGACACTTTCGGTCATTGTCACCGTCTTTGTCGTCCCGGCCGGCTTCTATCTCGCCTATCGAGAACGACCAGGCGAAGAAGCGCTTCGATGACCCGCGTTTAAACAATGGTTGATGGAGGTTCGTTCATAAGCTTTTCTCCGGTCGAGATATCAATAAAGCTAGCGCTAGCTATTGGAATCGGATTACTCGTCGGCTTAGAGCGAGAGTGGTCACAAAAAGATCTTGGCAGTCGGACATTTGCGATTGCCGCCATGCTTGGGGCATTGAGCGCGCTCTCCGCTCCATCGCTTGCCTATCTCAGCTTTGGCGGCATCCTGCTGATTATTCTGCTGGCCGGGTTGCGCAGTATACGTGATGGGAAAGCGGTCGAAACCACCACTTCCGCCGCTGTCATTCTGACCTTCGTTCTTGGGGTCATGGTTGGGCAAGGTCATCACTATACGCCCGTGGCGGCAGCAATCGTAATGACGCTCTTACTCTCCTTAAAACCTGCACTGACGCATTTCACCGGCGGGTTAACAATTCAGGAAGTCCGGAGTGGTGTATTACTTGGCCTCCTCGCATTCGTCATTTACCCGGTGCTTCCGTCGCAACCCATTGATCGGTGGCAGCTCGTAAACCCTCGAGAAGCGTGGCTGACTGTTATCGTTATTGCCGCACTCGGCTTTGTAAATTATGTTTTTCTGAAGGCATACCGTTTCCGAGGGCTTTACTACACTGCTGTTCTAGGAGGAATGGTGAACAGTACAGCCACCGTCGCCGAACTTGCGGGATTCTTGTCGAATCCTACCAGCGACGTCACAGGTGTAGCGATTACGATAAACCTGCTGACGGTCATAGCAATGTTTGGAAGAAACTTGCTTATTCTGGCCGTATTCGCCAGAAGCGCCGCTTTGGTCGCCGCTGGCCCCTTGACGGTAATGTTTCTTGGCTCTTGCTTTTTCTTGTGGCGCCAACGCAAGCAAGCGCAAGGTGAGATCGGTGAACTGAAGCTCTCATCCCCTCTGTCATTATCAAAGGTTTTGAAGTTCGGCCTTATCTTCCTTGTGATCGAGATCTTGGGAACTCTCGCGCAACGGTATCTCGGCCACTTGGGATTCCTTATCGTGAGCGTTGTCGGCGGACTCGTCTCCAGCGCCAGTACAGCAGGTGCAGCGGCTACTCTTGCAATGCACGGGAACATCTCTCCCCAAACGGCGGGCATTGCCACAGTCTTAACCTCTGTAACGAGTGCGCTATCGAACTTGCCCGTAATTCACCAACAAGTGCGAAACTGGGAGCTAACACGCAAACTCGCGATGATCTCGGGCGGCGTCATTGCTCTTGGAGTAATCGCGATGATTGTGTTGGAGTGGCTGTGAGCTAAGTCAAATCTAAATCAGGTAGCTATCCAAGACAGGCTCTGGTGCAGAGTTGCCAACTTGCGCAAACGAGATTTGCCCTAATCGATCGGCGGTCGATATTGGTACATGAATGGATCTATACCAGAGGGAGTGGGCCCGGGTTGGCTGGTCCGAGGTCTGCCTCTTGCCAGTGGCCACAAAATGTTGTAGGAGCTCATCCACGCTACCAAGGCGAGGATACCTGCAGGAGTCGCTGACAAACTAGCTTCCGCCCCTGAGCTCACGCTCAAAGTCCGCATCAGCAGGCACGGCTGACTGGATTCAGCTCAAGACTGACACAGGGCGTCCAGCCCGCTCTCGAGCGTTTAGGCCTCTACCGCAAGCGCCACTCAAATGGTTCAATGGTTTCATGAACGTCCATCTCACGCCGGAACAGCAGGGTTTTGTGCAGCAGGCCATCGCGAGCGGCAGAATTCACCGCCCGGAGGATGCCGCGCAAGAAGCCTTTTCTCTGTGGGTGGAACGTGAACGCGCCAAGGCCCGTACCCCTGATACCGCAAGGGCGTAAGCAGCGGCAAACCGCATCCGCGAATTGCGCCAGGGAAACCGGATTCCCGAAGGCGTTACCCTGCGCGACATGATTGAAGCGGGACGAGACTGACGGTTTTCGTCCTCGATAATTCCGTCAGTATGCGTTGGTGTTTCGACGACACCCACCCCTATGCGGACGGTATCTTGGAGCAGATAATAACGGGGGAAGCTTTCGTCCTGTTATATGGCGCTACGAAATCAGCGCTGTGCTTGCCAGATTGCAGAGGACGGCAGCATCGCACCGGTGAAGGCGGATGCATTTCTGGTGCTGCTGCAATCTCTTAACATCACGCTCGACAATGGAAGCGCAGACCGCATTTTCAGCGACGTTCACCGGATCGCTATTACGTATGGCTTAACGTCCTACGACGCTGCCTATCTTGAACTTGCCATTCGCAAAGATTTTCCCGTTGTCACACTCGACGAAAAATTGATTAAGACCTGCAAGACCATCGGCCATCCATCGCTTTGAAACGGCGAATACCGTAATAACCTTCTTTATGGCACAGCGTTTCCGCTCTGCAAGCCACTTACTGAATCGAACCAGTCAACCCCCGATGCAGTTTCTCCACCTTCACCGGATCCAGCTTGATAACTTTCCGGTCATAAGTCATAAGCCCATTCACCTCGCCCTCCACATCGCTGGTCTGCGTATACACCGCAGCCGACAACCCTGCTTTCACAAGCGGCGCGAGCTTACCAATCGTATCCTCGTACGCGTTCTCCAACTCCGCCTGCGACTGATATGTCCGATATCCCCAATTGCGCTTGTTCCACCAGAGATGTCCCTCAATGGGATAGCCGAGACCACCGAACTCTCCCAGTACCGAGACCCGGTCAGGCATCACAGGGAACATGTTGGGTCCTGGGTAGTTGTGCATGTCTTTCATATCGCCGAACCCGCGGTCTTCCCAGCCGCTCGGGCCGTCTACCAAACGGGACGGGTCAAGCGCTTTGACCATCTTTAGAATCTCGTTGGTGTTGTGCTCTCCCCAGCCTTCGTTAAACGGTACCCAGACAACAATGCTCGGAACATTCTTCAAGTTCTCGATCTCGGCCTTGAGCTCGCGCTCGAAGTTCGCAGCGTCAGCAGGCGGAAACGTTACGTCCTCGGGTGCGCCCCTTTTGACGCCTGGTGTTGACTCCGTCATGGCGCTCGGAACGTCCTGCCAAACCATGAGGCCGAGCTTGTCGCACCAATAGTAGTAACGGGCCGACTCTACTTTCACGTGCTTGCGCAGCATGTTGAAGCCGAACTTTTTCAGAGTCTGAATGTCGAATTGAATAGCAGCATCAGTGGCGGGGGTATAGAGTCCGTCTGGCCACCAGCCTTGGTCGAGCGGACCGATCTGAAAAACCGGCTTGCCGTTCAGCACAAGACGGTTGTACCCAGCCTTGTCTTTCCCGACTTCGATTTTGCGCATGCCGAAATAGCTCTGCACAACATCGCCCGATTTCAGTTTGATCTGAAGGTCATAGAGCGTTGGCGAATCGGGGGACCATGGTTCAATGCGGTTGAGCGGAATGGCCGTGGCCTGTCCACTTTGCCCGCTAACACTGCCGATGCGCTTACCATGAAGGCGAGCTGTGGCTTTGAAAGAAGCGGCACCCGAAACCGTGGCGGTGAGCCGCAGTTGTTTCCCATCTAAGTCGGGAACAAGCGCGATGTTACTGATGTACACCTCGGGCACCGGTTCAAGCCAGACCGTCTGCCAGATGCCGGAAACTGCGGTGTACCAGATGCTTTTCGGGTCGAGCACCTGCTTACCACGCGGATGCAAAGCCGTATCAGTTGGGTCAGACACAACAACTATTAGCTCTTGTGTGCGGCTGTCCTTTTTCAGTTGCGGCGTAATGTCGAAGGTAAACGGATCATATCCGCCTTCGTGTTCGCCTACCTTGTTGCCGTTGACGAAGACTTCTGTTCTCCAATCGACGGCACCGAAGTGAAGCAGCAGGTGATGTCTCCCAAGCTTTGGAGATGCGAACGTGCGCCGATACCAGAGTCGCTGTTCAGGAGTTAGCGCTTCTTTCACGCCAGAAAGACTTGATTCCAGTGGAAATGGAACCAGGATCTTTCCTCCGAATTGTTGCGGACGCGCCTCTTCTTTTGGCTGAATGGCGTATTCCCAGAGGCCATTTAGATTGGTCCATCGTTTGCGAACCAGCTGAGGCCGCGGGTACTCTGGCAAGGCCTTGTCGGCGCTGACCTGCGATGTCCATGGGGTGGTGAGTGTGATGGGAGCCGGCTTCCACTCCTGCGACAGCAGCGGCATAGCCAAGAGAAGGAGCAATCCAGAAAATGAGTTGATTCGAACCATGGATGAACTGAGCTACAGTGTATCTGCTGAGGCTCCCGAGTAACGCAGCTTCATGTCAATGTAGTGATAGCTGTGAAAGTAATAAGCGTCTGGATCGTTGTTTGCTCGTTCGGCATTGTCCTTCCAACGGCGTACTTCGCCAGGGATAACCCTCCGAGCCGGGGTCGTGAAGTCACCAAACTCTACGCTGACAATTGCGCCAGCTGCCATGGAGCGGACATGTCCGGCGGCTCGGCATCGAGTCTTGTGGATTCAACCTGGCGGTATGGAGGCGACGATGCGAGCATTGCAAACAGCATCCGTAATCACCATTCAGGAGTCGGCATGCCAGCGATGGAGCAGCCGCCGAACGACGCTGAAATTCGCGCGCTTGTCATCTATATCCACGAGAAGAGCGCAACGTTTCAGCAGTCTCATACCAAGGGAAACGCACCTTCCCCGGGCTCTATTGTGCAGAGTGAGAAAGGGTCGTTCAAGCTGGAGCCCGTGATGGAAAGTGGGCTGGATGAGCCGTGGGCCATTGCATTCCTGCCAGATGGCCGCCTGTTAGTGACCGAACGGCCGGGGCGTCTGCGGATGATTGAGGGAGGTCGATTACTGCCTGAGCCCATTCGCAATATACCTGCCGTGTACGGAGGCGAAGGCGGGCTCCTGGACGTAACGCTCCATCCCAATTACTCCCGCCCCGGTAACGACTGGATCTATCTTTCCTACGGCGACAAGAGCCCGGACGGGCAGGGAATGGCGGCAGTGGTTCGTGGGCACTTGCGCGATGGTGCCTTGGTCGATCAGCAGCAAATATTCAAAGCAGACCCCGCTCTCTATCGAAGCGGAGGTCAGCGCTTCGGCTCACGTCTTTTGTTTGACGATAAAGGGTATCTCTTCTTCTCGGTGGGCGATCGCGCTCATCCGGGAGACGAACAAGATCTTTCACGTCCGAACGGAAAAGTACACCGCGTTGCTGATGACGGGCAAATTCCGAGGGACAATCCGTTTGTCAACCGGGCTGGCGCGATCCCAAGCATCTGGACATACGGCCACCGCAATCCGCAGGGGCTTGTCTTCAGCCCAGTCACGGGCGAGTTGTGGGAAGCAGAGCACGGTCCGCGAGGCGGGGATGAAGTGAACATCCTTCAGCCCGGCCACAACTACGGCTGGCCCATCATCACCTACGGCATGAATTACGATGGAACGCCCATTACGGACCATATTGCCCAGGCGGGCATGGATCAACCGATCACGTACTATGTTCCTTCGATCGCCACGAGCGCTACTGCCTTCTATACTGGCAACCGGTTCCCGCAATGGAAGAATAATCTGTTTTTAGGCTCATTAGCAGCGCAAGAACTACGGCGTTTAGTCATCGACGGTCATTCGGTGGCCCATCAGGAAGTACTCTTCAAGGGCATCGGCCGCGTGCGGGACGTAGTAGATGGCCCTGATGGCTATTTGTATGTAGTGTTCGATCAGCCTAATCGCATCGAGCGCCTTGTCCCGGGCAGCCAATAAGCTGTCAAAGGGCGAGCTTCAGAGAGTCGCTTTTTTACCTTTCAGAGAACCTGCTCGAACGGTACATCAGTGGTAATCGATATACGGCGGCGGACCGGGATCTCACCAGGCGCGACTCCGGGTGTGATCTCAGGTCGCCTGATGGTCACCTCGATCTCAGTCACCTCTACTTGTTGCGTGCGGGCCCACGAAGAACGTGAGCCGCACAAGGAGTTTTGCACGACGCCTCTTACTGAGCCAAAGGAAACTCAAAATACAGCAGTTCCTTTCCGGAACGTGCCTGCCGAATGCCGTTTACATACAGCTTGTCGCCAGATTCGGGCTTGGCTTCGAAGTAGAAAAACCCGTCTGCCCGATCGCCCGGAGGTAGCATCTTCGCTGTGAACGAACGCGTCACAATCTCCGGCGATTCAAGCGGGTTCTTCTTGCGCGGCATGGGAATCGGGATCGGGCTGATTCCAGGCCGCTTGCTTTTGGCACCTAAATGAAACAACTCGTCAGGTTCAACCGCCTGCGCGTGACGGCCGTCGCTAGCTACCAAACTCACTTCAAGGCTCTGCAGATCAAGCGCGCTCTGCCCCTTGTTCTCGATCACTACCAGAACTGGCAGCACACCGTACTTCAGCAGATCAGTCTTTTTGCCAAAGACAGGTTCGGTTAGTTCAGGCTTGTCAAACGACTTAGCGCCAACCGTCACCTGTTCGGCTGACTGGTGAGCGTAACTATCCGCCGGGGCGGCGCGGAAGCGAGCTTCTTCGGCCGACGCCGGCAAAGCTATACTCAAAATCACGAAGCAAGTAAACGGGCTAACGCGCACTCTTCTCCTCTATCGGGTCCTGCAGTTGGTCTCGTCTCCCTTTCTTCTTTTGTACTTCATCCGCCGATTGCTCATTGAGCCCCGCTATCGTTTGCATTTCAGCGAACGCCTGGGTTGGTTGCCGAGGAGCCTCAATAACCAGGGCCGCAGTGGTTCGGTTTGGGTACATGCAGTTTCTGTTGGGGAAATCGCGTCGGTGCTGCCAGTCCTACAGCAGTTGCGTGAGCGCCTGCCCGGCGTTCCTATTTATCTTTCGACTTCAACCATTGCCGGACGCCAAACAGCCGAGCGGCAGGCGTCTGCGCTAGTAGACGGTATCTTTTATCTTCCGATCGATCTAGTGGCTTGCCTCCGGACAGTGTTCAATCGCTTGCGCCCATGGCTGCTTGTCATCCTCGAAACCGAACTTTGGCCCAATTTGTTTGTTGTGGCAAAGCGTTCCGGAGCCTCGCTTGCATTGGTCAATGGGCGCATCTCTGACCGCACGTGGCCGCGCTATGCCAAGTGGCGTGCGCTTTTCAATCCGATATTGCGCTTACCTGATTTTGTGCAGGTGCAGAGCCGGACAGATTTCGAGCGCTACTCAGCCCTGGGCGTACGGCCTTCAGTTCTATTGCCTGACGCGAACTTGAAGTACGATGCTCACCTGGAGCAGCAGTCTTTAAGCCTGCCCATCTTCGGGGCCGAGCAGGTTTGGATCGCAGCCAGCACGGTAGGTCCAAACGAACGCGGCAGTCTTCGGCGACATTCGATTGACGAGGATGACCTCGTGCTGGCCGCCTTTGAACAGCTTGCCCGCGAGTTCCCCAAACTATTGCTGATACTTGCTCCACGTCAACCTGCCCGTTTCGACGAAGTAGCCGCTAAGCTTGCAGCGCGCCGGCTCCACTATACTCGCCGGTCCGGAGCATCCGACGAGCTCCAGCTCCCGGGAGTGTTGTTACTGGACACGATAGGGGAACTCGCTCGAACTTATCCCATAGCTGATGTTGTGTTTGTCGGCGGCTCTCTGGCGCCGCGAGGAGGACACAATATCATCGAACCTGCAGCCGCAGGCGTACCACTTATTGTCGGACCGCACATGCAGAACTTTGCCGCGATCGCTCATGAGTTCCACACGGCCGGAGCCTTGATCGAAGTGCATGACGAAGGCGAACTGGCGACCGCTGTAAAGATGGTTCTGAGCGGACCGCAACCTGCCGAGCAGCTCGGGGAGCGTGGGCAGAAGTTGGTGCAGCAGAACAGAGGCGTTTCTGTTCGCCTGGCTGAGCGCTTGGTCCCGCTATTTCATGCAGGCGCATTTGGACTTCAGCACAATGGCGTTCTACGCTCGTTGCTCGGTGGTTTTGCGCTGCTCTGGCGCTTCGGCGGCTCCTACAAACGCCATTATGGAGAACGCTTTGCCACTTCCGTTGCGCCCCTGCCAGTGCCCGTGATCAGCGTGGGCGGACTGAGCGTGGGCGGCACAGGCAAGACTCCGTTTACGGCGTATTTAGCTTCTAACTTGAAGTCGCTGGGCTACTCTCCAGCCATCCTGACGCGTGGCTATCGCCGTCAATCCAGGGGGGAACTACTGCTTTCCTTTGGTGCTCAAGCAAGTCCTGTAGTAACGGGCGATGAAGCTCAGATTCTGCTGCAAACAGGAGCGTCGCCTATCGGCATCGGCGCAGATCGTTACAGCGTTGCCCAGCGATTACTTGCGGCGTACCCAGAGACCGATGTTCTCTTGCTTGATGATGGTTTCCAGCATGCGCGAATGCAACGCAATGTAGACATCGTCTTGCTCGACGCCTTAGATCCTTTTAGTAATGGCGAGGTGCTTCCTCTGGGTCGCCTTCGGGAGCCAGTCGAGTCCTTGAGAAGAGCCGATATCGTAGTTATAACTCGTTGTGACTCGGAGGACCGGTATGAGGCGATTGCGAATCGCGTTCGAAGTATCAAGCAGGGGATGTCAGTATTTCGGACGGCAACTTGCCCTGGGCTTTGGCGAAGCGCAAAGACTGGCGAGCAGGTAGATCTATCTCCCTCAAGCGTCGTAGCGGCATTTTGCGGGCTGGGAAATCCGCACAGTTTCTGGCAGACTTTGGAGCAGCTCTCGCTTAAGCCTGTCATGAAAAAAGCTTTTCGCGATCACCATCGTTACCGCGCCTCGGAAATTCGAAGTCTTGCGCAGGCAGCTCGGAAGCATGGGGCGGAGGTAATGCTCACGACCGAGAAAGACGTTTATAACCTGACGGAAGAGACACTTGCTGCAACCGAGCTCGAACTGCTTTATCTACCAATCAAATTGGCCGTTACTGAAGAGACGGAATTTTTCAATCGGTTGAGAGCTTGCTTTTGAGACCGGTAACAATTGAGCGGTAGGTCTCACCGTGAGACCGTAAGCATGTTGTCCCATGCTGTCCATGAGGTGTTTAGGTGAATGAATTAATCGGAGATATCAGCCAGTTAGGATGGGTTGCCGTCAAGGCACTTCTGCTCTATATGACGGCTGTCTTTGGGTTCCGCTTAGGGGAGAGGCGAACGCTTGCTGAAATGTCAGCATTTGATTTCGTTGCGGCCGTTGCAGTAGGAGCAATTGTCGGCCGCGTTCCCAATTCGAGTACAACAAGCTACCTTGCTGGAGCGACTACTCTGATCACTGTATTGATAATGCATCGTATCGTCTCCAGGCTCAGACAATACCCAAGCATTGCCACCATCTTTGATCATCGGCCCCGAATACTCATCTCCCACGGACAGATCGTGAGCTCTGAACTCCGGCGAGCCGGCTTAACCAAAGATGACTTGTACGGATTGCTACGGCAGCAAGGAGTGTTGAATTTGGATGACGCTTACCTGGTGATCTTCGAACAGCGCGGACAACTGTCCGTCATCCGGCGAGCAGATGTTCATGAGCCAGAACCGGAATTGATTCGCGGTATTCAGTAATCAGCATATGTCCCACTTCAAGTCCTAGCGGGCTCACAGGGGCATATACACTTCCCTTAGTGGCGACTGCGAGCTCACCTATCAAGAGTTTCAAAACGCGTTTGCATCAACCAGGATGTTGTGTTGACTGCTCCTGCCTGGCATGACTGGGCCAAGCGAATAATGATGC
The DNA here is from genome assembly GCA_964248065.1 of uncultured Bryobacteraceae bacterium. Taxonomy (GTDB): domain Bacteria; phylum Acidobacteriota; class Terriglobia; order Bryobacterales; family Bryobacteraceae; genus Bog-105. The sequence continues at coordinate 47,088 of CAXTWQ010000018.1, forward strand.
AGTGGAATGCCGACGGTACAGAATTCGCCGAGCTGAACCAGTACAACACCAACTTCCGGAAGCGGCTTTGTCGTACTTGAGTGGTGAGCGGCTGGAGATGATTTACGGTAAGTCCGGCATCGCTGGTGTTTACGAAGAGCTAAGCAAACTGCGAGCTCTCGGCCTTATCTAAGCGTCATGTTTTGAGTCAGCCAGTCACGTTCCCATTGAAAAACGTGCCTGGCCTGCCAAGTATTGCTGCCTCATGGGCAAGCAGCCGGCTCTTGATCCCTAGACTGTTTCCATAGCCGCCCAGCTTTCCGCCAGCGGCTATAACTCTGTGGCAGGGCACCACCACTTCAAAGCCGCACTCTCCGTTTGCGTTCCCGACAGCGCGGACGGCAGCCGGATGGCCGATCAGTTCAGCAATCTCTCCATAGCTAACAGTCTTGCCGAATGGTATCTGGATCACGCATTGCCAGACTCGAACCTGGAACGGAGTTCCTTCCATATGCAACGGAACCACGAACTCGCAGCGCGTACCTGCAAAGTAAGCTGCCAACTGGTCAACGGCAAGCTCCAACGGCTCTGTTCGTTGCTTGGACTTATGCCATGGCAAGCCCGGATCGATTCGCCACAGGAACTCATCCTCACTCCTGGGGTGCACGTCGTCATAAAGGCTGACTCCCCACAGTTTGCCTGCGTGCTCGGCAAGGAGAACGTGTATCGGCAGTCCGTCTGACAGTCGGTACTTAAACATCGTCCAGCTGGCCATTCAAGCGGGTTATCTAATTCGTACGCGCGCTCTTTCGGAGTACCTCAAGCGGAACGGTCTCAAGAGCATTTTCGTGAGTCGCTTCCAGGCGCACGTGGGCCACAATGCCGGCATCGTAAGACTGCTTCCACCGGTCAATACAGACACACCAGTTATCACCCGGCTTAAGGCCGTCAAAACCGTACTCGGGCCGCGGCGTCATCAGGTCGTTGCCAATCGACTTCTGATGCAGCAGGAACTCCTGGGTTAGCAGCACGCAAATTGTGTGTTTTCCGTGATCGTCGGGACCGGTATTGCACTTTCCATCGCGATAGAAACCGGTCAGTGGATCGGTGCAGCACGTTTGCAGCGCGCCGCCTAGGACGTTTTTGGTCATTTGCTTACCAGACTAGCGTGGCGAGAATGGCAGTTCGGAAACTTGTACTGTAGAGCAATGTCATTCCGAACGCATGCAGTAATGTTTGTCCTTGCGGTGTGTCATCTCGTAGGCGCTGAGACTGGTGGAGCAGAGCGCCACGAGTTCGTTCTTCGAGATCTTAAGACTGAGAGCGGGGTTGTGCTGCCCGAAGCAAGAATTGTCTATGGCACATACGGTCATCTGAACGCAGCCGGCGACAATGCCATCCTGCTGCCCTCGCATTACATGGCGAACCTGCATGGGTACGAGTGGCTGATCGGGCCTGGGCATGCGCTGGATGCGTCACAGTTATTTCTGGTTACATCAGAATTGTTCGGCAACGGTCGATCATCTTCCCCGAGCAATACGCCCGAGCCTTTTCACGGTCCGCGCTTTCCGGTCATGACGATTCGTGACAACGTGGAGGCAGTGCACCGCTTGCTGACCGAAGACTTGCACGTCAAGCACCTGAAGGCAGTAGTCGGTTTCTCGATGGGGGCGCAGCAGGCGTTTCAGTGGGCGGTGAGCTATCCGGATTTTGCGGATCGTATTGTTGCAACGTCTGGTACGGCCAAAACATACGGGCATGGCATAGTGCGGTTAGAGGGACAAATTGCTGCCTTGACAGCGGACGCGGCATTCAAGAACGGCGACTATACCGAGCCTCCACAGAAAGGTCTGGAAGCGTTCGCCGTTGTGTGGACTGCGTGGCTTTACTCACAAGAGTGGTGGCGCCAAGAGTTGTGGCGCACGGATGCAAAACCAGGCGTAACCTTCGAGTCAGTGCTTGAGAACTACCGCAAGCATTTCATCCCCGGGGCAGATGCGAACAACTTGATTCTGCAGATGCGTACCTGGGAGCGGCACGATGTGGGCAAAACGCCAGGGTTTGACGGAAACGTGGAACGAGCGCTGCGCAGCATCAAAGCACCATTTCTCTACATGCCCTCCGAGACCGATTTGTATTTTCCGGTTACAGATGCGCGATATGAGGCAGCGTTTATGAGCAGTGTTACCCTTCGCCCGATTCCCTCGTTGTGGGGCCATACTGCGGGTGCAGGAAGTAATCCGGCTGATGAGAAGTTCCTGAATGAGAACATTTCGGCATTTCTGGGAATGAAACTAGTGCCTGGGACTGCTGGTAAGCACGAATAGTCAGAACTAGGTGCGTTTGGGAAACAGGCTGCTTACTCAGCGGGTAGATTCCTCCTATCGTTATACCCGATCCGTTCGCATTCATTGTCTGGGTCTAACCATCTTCGGAGTGTTAGAAACTTGCGGAGTCGAAGACTAACTTGGTTGTGAGCAAAGTGGAGTCACCTTCGGCTCGGCTCAACCAAGACGAACTGTATCAGGACGCTATCGACAGTTATGGGCCAGGGCTTAATCGCCTTGCTCGTGGTTACGAGGCCGACGCGGACAAGAGGCGTGACTTACTGCAAAACATTCACCTCCAGTTATGGCTGAGTTTCAAATATTTCAACGGTCATTGTTCAATGCGGACGTGGGTGTATCGCGTTGCTCACAATTGCGGGAGGTCACACGTAACTCGTGAGAGCCGGACTAACTCGAGACTCGTCGATCTTGGGCAGCTTGAGAGCGCAATCGACAATCAGGAAAGCCCCCAAAATACCGTAGAGCGAAAAGACACGTTGGAGCGTCTCTCGATGCTTATCAGGCAGATGAAGACAACCGACCGGCAAGTAATTCTGTTGTACCTGGAGGGATTAGACGGTGCCTCGATCAGCGAAATCACCGGTCTTTCGCCTGCAAACGTCGCCGTACGAATCGGTCGGATTAAGCGAATTCTCACGCGTCGATTCACGGAAGGAATGACAAATGCAAACTGATCTGCCGCCCAAAGATCTGGGTAGTATCTGGCGGCAACAACCACCGGAGGAGTACAAAGTGTCATTGAAGCTGATTCGTTCAAAAGCCGAGCAACTTACAAGGGAGACTCGGTTAAAGTTAGTTGCTGACTGCGGAATTGCAGTTGCACTAATTATCTTTGACATTTGGAATTTTGTAATCAGCCCGCTATTGCTTCAGCGAATCGCATTTGCGCTGGCGGCTGCCTGGGCGCTGTACGTTCTGATCGATGCCTGGCGAAGTATCAAGCCGGAGACCCTGGCTGGAGAAGCAGGATACGAATCTTGTCTTTCCTATGCCCTCAATGAGCTTGAGCGTAACCTCAAGTACTCTGGACGAAGTGGACTCACACAGGCAGGCTTGATTCTTTTTACGATCGGAGTATGTGTGGCTCCCTTCGTTCATCAATTTCTGAGCAACCCAGAGCAAATAGAAAAGAGTACGCCTGTCCTCACCCTTTTGGTCATCTGGATTGTAGCGCTTATCGTCATCGAAGGACGAAAGAGGCAGAAGCTGCGCGGAGAGATAAGCGAGCTTAGCGGCCTTAGCAGCGAGTAACTGTAGGATCGATAAGCTCCGCTGAATATTCCGAGATCAATTGATGAACCCGCTACAAGCTTGCCGGGTTACTAGAAAGCTCTACTTCTTGAACTCAAGCGTGTGCGTCGTCGACTGAGGATTAACGCGCAAGCCAGCGCGATGCCTGCAAACGCTAGCGTCGAGGGCTCGGGAACTGGGGCCGCGACGACAGAAACATCGTCGATTGAAAAGAACGATAGCGGGTCTAACGCAGCAAAACTCAAAGGGGAAGACTTGCCCGAGGCATAGCCGAGTATTGTGAACTGCTTGAATGGATAAACGAGGTTGAGTTCTTGGAGCAAAGTCGAACTGCCAAACTGAATTAAAAGTGAATTGGAATAAGGATCAATGTTTGCGTCAGGATGAGCAATGGAAAAGGTGACACTATACGGTGCACTGGGCGTGGTGGCAATGGATTGGAAAAGAGTCGCGGGAGAACCGAACCCGGCAAGGTAGGCGCCATAAGAACCAGTAGCCGCATCGGCTGCATCAACCCCATAACTCACCCCCGTTGCGCCAGTTGGTGATGTCGACCAGCCGGAGAGCGTGCCGGTTTCGAACCCGCAGTTGACGACTAAATTACCGGAGACGGAGGCACACGCACTGGGCGCGGCCTCGACACGGAATGCGGTGCTGCCAAGGAGTGCTGCTGTTGCAAATAGATAGGTAAGTTTTCGCATGTAAGTATTTAGAGTAAAGCTCTCTTATTTACTGACTTGACCCGCTGGCCCAAGCATTAACCAAGTTGGTGACATTAACGGTTCCAAGGCCGGTGGCAAAGTCCCAGCCAGATGCAGCTTTGAAAGCTGGCTGATAAGCCGTTGTGGACGTGGATAGCACGCCGTATTGGCCTGAGGGCGCAAAGCAATTAGCAGTACCTGCCTGACAGTAGACCGTCATGTCGCCTTGTGTAACGTCGTTAAAGATGCACGATGAAGAGATCCCATTGCCAAGGCTTGAGTCACAACTCGTGCTGCCCGACCCGCCATACTGCGTGTTTCCCAACGAGTACAGAACTGGGTTCGGATTGCCCCAGTTCGTTCCTGTCTTTTGATTAACAAGAGACTGCACGGAGGCAAGAATGGGCGCGCCGAAGGATGTGCCGCCCGCTATAAACAAACTTTGATTACAAGGTGCGCCGTTGAAAGCCGGGTCAGAGTAACAGAACAGATAGCCGTGACCCCAGACGCCATTTGCGGCGAATAATGCGACGTCCGGTTGATCCCGAACACCGTCGCCGGGATTGCCAAAAACGGCCTGCCAATCTGGCTTTGGCTGTCCGGCGCAAGTACCGCTGACAGCACCGGGAGTCGCCGGGTCCGAATCCCCAAAAGCGCAACTGCTAGGCCCGCCGCTCCCCGCACCGATCGTGAGCAGGCCGTTATTGGCCGCGAAAGAACTATTACAGAAGCCACTCTCGCCATAAGTGACCGGCGAGCCGCTGAAAAAGCTTGAGAGCAGTTCGCTGCCACAAGAATCATTCCAGGGGATCTCAGGAACATACGATTTAGCCGACCCGCCGGCTGCAGTGTTGGCGGAGTTCCAATACGTGCCGGTCTGTCCCAGGTAGGTGTCTTCGTAGTCGGTGCCGCCCACTGAAACGTTATATGGGGTTGAACTGAAACCACTCGCATTGAGTCCGTTGGTCGCCAAGTCAGCCTGCCGGTCGGAATTGTTTCCGTCCGCGCCGGAGTCGCCGGCAGATACATACAGCGATACGCCCTCCAACGCAGCGAGTTGATAAAGGTCGTTGATGTAAGCATTGCCTGCAGAACCAAGATCCGTTTCAGCATCGCCATAGCTAATGCTGATGATAGGCGGCGGAGCGTCACCACCGGTGAGCAGATTCTCCAGCGCGACGAAACCGCCGAAGTTGAAATCAGTGTTGTCGCATGACGCCAAAACGATGTTGGCGCTAGGCGCTGCAGCACTGGCCCACTCCACATCCACAGCTGCTTCTACATCGTCTCCGTTTGCACCAGGATCAGCGCAGGCACCACCCGTTCCAAGCGCCGGGTGAATTTGGCTGAGCGTGGCTTCGGGGAACCGTTTCGTAAGACCAAACCGGCGACGAAACGCAAGCCAGTCCGCAACGGTATAAAGATTAGTATCTTCAATGACCAACACCGTTTGTCCCTGGCCCGAAGTGCCCGACTGGAAAAGCGGATTGAAATTGTAGATGGTGGCCAGATCGGCAGGTGCTACCAGCATGAATGAACCGTTAGAACTGGTGTAGGCCGGGACTGCATTGGCCGCCCGAATAGCCGTATGCTGCGGGCGAGGCCGGAAGTTATTGAGCGAAGAAACGCCCTTGACGATTCCTGCCAGAGCTACAGGAATCTGGGGGTCACTCATATTTGCCAGATGAGCCTTGCCTCTGACATTCAGATGATGGATCTCGGTGTGGAAAGCGCGGCGGATTGCACGGGCATTTCCGGAAAAATCGATAAACGTCGAGCTTGGGGAAACAGTATTAACAGTCAGTCCACTACTCTGGAGCCACTGTGTCACTGCCCGAAGTTCCGGCTCTGCCAAGCCAAACCGTTCACCTACTTGCGACGCGGTTAACCATTTGTGAAAGCTGGGTGAACCTTGATTGTGAACGTCCCGTAGATATTGTTTGAGCGCTGCCTCCTGCTGGGGACTACGGCTCAGCACTAATTGAAGGTGTTGAAAAATACTGTCGTCCGCGACACGCCCGCGATCGTTTACGGCGTTTGCTTCTCGCCGGGTATTGCCACCCAACGTAACAGTACGGCTCGCATCAACAGCGCGGGCCAGGCGCGATACCGCTGACGGGCTTGACTGGGCGAAAAGCGAGGGTGAAGCGATCAGTAGCGCCAATGAAAGCAGAGCTTCCGGCTTGAAGAAAACGAACCTTTTCGAGACGAGTAAATTGGTTGACATCCGGCGGGTACGACGAAAGTATCAGAAAAGCAAAGCCGTGGCAATGAACTATCTCACGTTTTAGGGCAAGATGGGCACATGAACCATTTACAGGTACTAGGGCTTTCTCGCACAATGCACAAGGTATGTGAATTGCGCGTGACTAAATTTCAGAGCAGCCAAATGTTGCACAGTGTGACAAAGTGCCCGAACAGGTAATCCGTATCTTGCTGGCCGATGATCACACGATTGTCAGGCAGGGATTGAAACTGATCTTGGGTGCAAACCAGGATTTTCAGGTAGTTGGTGAAGCAGCGAACGGCAGGCAGGCCGTTGAAATGGCGGCGCAATTAAAGCCTGACATTGTACTGATGGATGTAGCCATGCCCGACGTGAACGGCGTTGAGGCCACCAAGCGGATTGTCGCGGCAAACCAGCGAGCCAAGGTCTTGGTGCTTAGTATGCATAAGGAAGCTGTGTATGTCCGGGAAATTCTGCGGGCCGGGGCTCGCGGTTACATTCTGAAAGACGCGATCGACACCGAATTGCTGAACGCGATCCGCTCGGTCGCGCGAGGAGACGGCTATGTGAGCCCGGCTGTCTCAAGCGCTCTACTTCAGGATTATCAACATCGGAGCAAAGATCCAGCTGACCTGCTCTCGCCGCGCGAACGCGAGGTGCTCGGATTGATTGCAGAAGGCAAGACAAACAAGGAAGTGGCCACCAAGCTAAACCTGAGTGTCTATACCGTCGATTCGCATCGCAGCAAAATTATGGAGAAGCTGAATCTCCACAGTACCGGGGAACTAGTCCGGTTTGCCATTAAGAATGGCTTGGCTGACTAAAACAACAATCGTAGTAAAGTTGACAGGTTCCAATGAGAAACGTAGGGTAGGTTGTGGACCGAAGGCGCAGGTTGCACAGAGCCCTGAAAACGTCGAGACTCAAATGCTAGCAATCCAGAGATATTTGGAGTTCACTGGAAAAGTCGGATTGTTTGCTTCACATGCTGCACGGCGGGCATTTTTGCCTCCCTTCGAGGTCAGAATGATCATGCAGCAGATT
>CAXTWQ010000018.1:54647-58487 GCA_964248065.1 uncultured Bryobacteraceae bacterium
GTCGGGTGGAAGTCGTTGCCGTTGGTACTTGCATCCGGCTTCGCAGTCGGGTTGGTGTTGACATTTCACACGCGCAGTTCTCTGCTGCGATTCGGTGCCGAAGCAATGATCCCGACCGTGCAATCGCTTTCGTTCTTCAACGAGATTGGACCTTTGATCGCCGGCTTGTTAGTAGCCGGTCGGGTAGGAGCGGGCATTGGAGCCGAGCTTGCGAATATGCGTGTTACTGAACAGATTGACGCAATTGAAGCACTCTCAATCGATTCCTTTAAATTATTGGTAATTCCTCGCCTGATTGCGTGCACCATCGCACTACCCATCCTCACAATCTTTATGGATGTGGCCGGGCTGACAGGCGGGTATCTGGTTGAGCGTGGCATTTCTCATCTTTCCCTGCCGTTATTTCTCGAACAGGCATTTAGTCAAGTTGGTTGGGCGACTTTCATTCCCCCGACATTGAAGACCGCAGTGTTTGGGTTTATTATTGGCCTGATCTCGTCGTACTTTGGCTATACGACAAACGAAGGTGCAAGCGGGGTTGGCAGAGCCTCCACCAACAGCGTGGTCTTATCGTCCTTACTGATCATCCTTTCGGACGTCCTGCTTGTGAAGGCTATTTTCTTCTTTTTTCCTGACACAGCGATATGAGTGACGTGAACGAGCCGGCAGTGGCGTTTGAAAGTGTGACGAAGCAGTTTGGTGAGCGCAAAGTGCTGGATGCTGTCTCGTTTGCGGTGGGCACAGGCGAGGCATTGTGTGTCTTAGGACGCAGCGGCACCGGTAAGAGCGTAACGCTGAAGCTGATGATCGGCTTGCTGAAGCCCGAGGGAGGCGCGGTAAAGGTTCGCGGCCAGAACATTGTTGATCTCGACGAAGACGGGTTGTCAGCCATTCGGCGCCAGATTGGATTCCTGTTTCAAAGCGCAGCGCTGTTTGATTCCTTTTCACTGAACGATAATCTGGCGCTGCCGTTGTTCCGTTTTACAAAGAAGTCGAAGGACGAAGTCGATTCGATCATTCAGACAACACTCGATGAGGTGGGATTGGGCAAAGATCGGCACAAGATGCCGGCAGAGCTGTCTGGGGGAATGCGCAAACGCGCGGGGCTGGCTCGTGCCCTTGCGCTCGATCCCTGCATCTTGTTGGTGGATGAACCGAATAGTGGATTAGACCGAGTTACGTCGTCTGAAATCGACGAGCTTCTGGTGTGCCTGAAAGAGAAAGGGAAGACAACGATCGTGATTGTCACGCATGATGTTCGGGGAGCCCGTCGAGTAGGCGACCGCATGGCAGTGTTAGACAAGGGTTGTCTGTTGGCTATCGGTAAAGCCGAGGAGCTGGAGAATCACGAAAACAAGCTAGTTCGAGCACTCGTATCGGAGAAGAACTGATATGAAGATTCGAACCTGGGCAATCGGTCTCTTCATTGTGGTTGGATTCGGTCTGTTGACGGGCATTCTCTTTCTCATCGGCGATCGCCAGAAAGCATTCGGCAGGCACCTGACGCTGTATACCGAGTTCGCCGATTTGGGTGGCCTTGCGAATGCAGCCAAGGTCAACGTCTCGGGAATGGATGCCGGGCGGATTCGCAAGATTCAGATTCCAGGGCGAGCTTCGGGTCGCTTCCGGCTGGAGCTGGAAGTAGAAGAGAAAGTTCATGGCATGATTCGCCGCGACTCGGTGGTGTCCATCGAGACGGCAGGCGTAGTTGGCGACAAATTTCTCTCTATTAAGAAAGGTACCGAGCAAGCAGGCGAAGTAAATGCTGGTGATACGCTTCGAAGCAAGGAGCCTCTGGATTTGGGGGCAGTGATGGAGAAAGGTTCAGCTCTGTTGAACGATGTCCACAGCAGCGTGAATGATATCCGCGGTCGGGTGGATGTAGCTCTTGACACTGTAACGAAAACTGTTGATTATGCCGATCACCTGATGGGCGCCGTGCAGCCGGACATCGCTCGAATGGCTAAGAACGGAACACAGATCACAGGCCAGGTAAATAGTCTGGTTGCTGATTTGAATGCGGGCAAGGGCCCAGCGGGGTTGCTGCTCAAGGATGAGGATACTCGGCAGCAACTGCAGGCCACAATGTCAAATGTGCAAGGAGCTTCGGCAAGCGTTAAAGAGGCTTCTGACCGAGCCAACCAGACGATCGCGGATTTGCAATCACGCGATCTGGCCGCTAAAGCGCAATTGACGCTGGATAATGTGCAGGCGGTGTCTCAACAGCTGAACGCCACGCTGAAAGATGCTTTGGCCCAGGACAGTATGGGTGACAACGCGGCTACGAACCTTCGCGAGACGCTCTCCAATTTGAATCGCAGCACCTCTAATCTTGCCGATGACACTGAGGCGTTGAAGCACAACTTCTTTTTCCGGAGCTTTTTCAAGAAGCGCGGCTTTTACAATCTCGATCAACTGACGCCAACAGACTACACCGAAGCTTGTGAGCGCCAGAAAGATGCCGGAACGCGGCGGTGGCTTCAAGCTTCGAGTCTTGTCGTTAGTGATACGTCTGGTGAGGAGCAGCTATCGGAAGCCGGTCGTCACCAGATCGATTTGGAAGTAGCGCCGCAGGTCGATTCTCTACCGCAACACATGATTGTGGTGGAAGGCTATGCGGTTGATGGGACACCAGATGAGCAGTTCATCCGCGGTAGGCGGCGCGCAGATCTGGTTCGGCGCTACCTACAGGCGCATTATCATCTCCGGCACAGTGATCTTGGCATCGTGTCGCTGCGAAGTAAACCTCCGCAGAGTGCTGGGCGAGACAGTTGGGATGGAGCAGCCATCATGTTTCTCACTGTGAAAGGGCACTGAGAGAAGCGTACACAGGTACCGGCGCTTTCGCACTAAGATGACGGTCGATAAATTCGGTAATCGTGGCCGCGATTTCGTGCGTGTGCGTCTCCAGAGCAAAATGGCCTGTGTCGAACAGATGGACCTCCGCATTGGGCTGATCGCGCTTATACGCTTCGGCTCCAGCAGGCAGGAAAAATGGATCGTTCTTGCCCCAGACCGCAAGCAGCGGCGGCTGGTACGCCCTGAGATATTCCTGAAAGCGGGGGTACAGAGCAACGTTCGACTGATAGTCGAGAAAAAGGTCTAATTGAACGTCTTCGTTACCCGGACGGGCGAGTAGAGCAGCATCGAGGGTATAGCCTTCGGGAGCAAGAAGGCTGGTGTCGGGCACCCCGTGTTCATATTGAGACCGGGTTGCCTCGGGAGACAACAACGTTCGCAGAGCTTCACGATTTGCCGGCGAAGGATCCTGCCAGTAGCGTTGAATCGGATTCCAGCCCTCGCTGAGACCTTCCAGGTAGGCGTTTCCATTCTGAGAAATGAGCGCGGTAACCCGTTCGGGGTGGGACAGCGCCATACGCAAGCCGACAGGCGCACCGTAATCGAATACGTAGAGGGCGTAATGATCTAGCCCGACGACTTCCGTGAAGCGGCCAATAACGTCCGCCAAGTGCGCAAAGGTGTAGGGGAAGGCGCTGCGATCTGGAGCGTCCGAAAAGCCGAACCCAGGAAGATCGGGGGCGATTACGTGAAAACGCTCACCCAGTTCCGCCATCAAGTCACGGAACATGTGTGAACTTGTGGGAAAGCCGTGCAGAAGCAATAGAGGTGGAGCCTCAGCTGGGCCGGCCTCCCGATAAAAAATCTTCACCGAATCCACAAGGGCTGTTTTGTACCTGATCATATAAGCTCTTTTTAACTAACTAGCAAAACCTTTCTTAGCAAGTTATACGCTGCTCTAGCTAACTTGTCAAGATACAATTTAATGGTTAGCAGGAAACGTATTGAAGACAGCGACTCAAGCGCCTGAAAAGCCAGCCC
>CAXTWQ010000019.1:0-333 GCA_964248065.1 uncultured Bryobacteraceae bacterium
CACCAGAAGAGTCCGCGGCGCGAATTTGTAGCCGTGAACTGCGCCGCGCTAAGCGAATCGCTCTTTGAAAGTGAACTGTTCGGTCACGAAAAGGGCGCGTTCACGGGAGCGCTTGCTCTTAAGCGAGGCCGGTTCGAATTAGCTCAGGGCGGCACCATTTTCCTGGACGAAGTGGGCGAACTGCCTATTAGTTTGCAAGCGAAACTGCTGCGTGTACTACAGCAGCGCGAGTTCGAACGGGTGGGTGGAACACAGGTGCATCCGCTTGATATTCGGGTGATCGCAGCGACAAATCGTCAGTTGGCCGATGATGTTCGCGAAGGCCGCTTTCGC
>CAXTWQ010000019.1:343-25390 GCA_964248065.1 uncultured Bryobacteraceae bacterium
GATTTGTATCACAGGTTAAATGTTGTGACGCTGGAGTCTCCGCCGCTGCGCGATCGCCGGGAAGACATTCCCTTGCTGGCGCAATTTTTTCTTCAACGCTCGGCCGAACGATGCAAACGCCAGATCCATGGCTTGTCGGAAGACGCCGAGGCCATCATCACGCAATATGCATGGCCGGGCAACGTCCGTGAACTTGAGAACGCAATGGAGCGCGCTGTGGTGCTGGGCGTATCCGAGTGGGTGCTGCCCGAAGATCTGCCGGAAAGCCTTTTGGAGTCGGCTCCGCGGGACATGGGCGCCAAGTACCACGCTCACGTCGGGCAAGCCAAACGAGATGCGATTCTGGACGCTTACCGGCAGGGGAACGGCGATTACAAGCAGGCAGCGAAGTTGTTGAATCTTCATCCGAACTACCTGCTGCGCTTGGTGCGCAATCTCAACTTGCGGGACGAGATCAACCGGCTCTCAGACAAAGATCGTTAACTGTTTCAGCTGCGGCTTCCGATGTGCAGTGCTGCGACGCCCCCGGTCAGCAGGTGTACTTCAGTCTGCTCGAAGCCTGCGTTTTCCATCATGCTGCGCAACTGTTCTGCTTTCGGAAAGCGGCGAATTGAGTCTGGCAAATACGTGTAAGCATCACGCGAGCCCGATACCAAAGTGCCTATTACTGGCAAAAAGATTTTGGAATAAAAGCTGTACGCCAGCCGCATCAGCAGATTCGGGGGATGTGAGAATTCCAGGATGGCAAGGCGGCCGCCGGGCTTCAAGACACGGCGTAGTTCAATCAGACCCGCGCTGTAATTCACCAAATTTCGAAAACCGAACGAGATAGCGACGGCTTCGAACGTACAGTCCTCGAGTGGCATCCGCATCGCGTCGGCTTCTACAAGCAGCGCGGGAAAGTTTCGCCGAGTTAATTTATACGCAGCAGCAGTTAGCATCGGATGGCAGAAATCGGCGCCGACGATCTGTGCCTTAGCGATGCGCTTGAAATCGAGCATTACGTCTCCGGTTCCGCAGCACAAGTCGAGTACACGAGCTGATGGATTACTCAAGATGGGAGAAAGCTGTTTCATCAGAAAGCGCCGCCAGCCCCGGTCGAGATTAAAAGACAGCAGATGGTTGAGCAGGTCGTAACGCCGTGCAACCTGGCTGAACATGCGCTCGACCCATCTCGACGCTTGTTGCTCGTTGCTTGTGCCGGGGGGAGTGGTGCCGTATTGCACAACCGCTGCGTGTGCCGAAGGAATCTTCACTGAAGGGTGTCCACAATTGCTTGCCGGATGATCTCGTCAGCTATGCCGGAGACAATCTCTACTTTGCCGATAGCAGTGGGCAAGACGAAATGCACTTTGCCGGCCAGCGTTTTTTTGTCCTTTGCCAGACGTTCGAGCAGCTGATTCGGCGGAATATCTTGAGCCGGTGGCAGGGGTCCGTATCGGCAAATAGCTTGCTTGATTCGATCTGCTACCTCAGTATTCAGCAGACTCAGCTTGCTGGCGAGATCGGTAGCCGCGAGCATACCCCAGCCAACAGCCTCTCCATGTAAGAAGCGCGTGTATCCGGCTTCAGCTTCCAGGGCGTGCCCGATTGTGTGGCCAAAATTCAGAATGCGACGGAGGTCGCCTTCGCGCTCGTCGGCGGAAACCACCTCGGTCTTGATCCGAACGGCAGCGCATATGGCTTCATCAATTAGCCCAGGAGTAAGCGCCAGTACCTCCGCTGAATGACTGAATAAGAGTTCAAACAAAACGGGATCACGGATTACTCCGCACTTCAAAACTTCGAATAAGCCGGCCCGCACTTCACGTGGAGGCAGGGTTGACAGTAGGTCAGGATCAATCAGAACCGCGATTGGATGATGGAAGCTGCCAATCAGATTCTTGCCCCCGAGCAGGTTCACGCCGGTCTTCCCCCCAGTAGCCGCGTCGACCTGGGCTAGCAATGTCGTTGGAATCTGCAACACCGGGATGCCGCGCATGTAGATTGCTGCCAGAAAGCCGCTGAGATCAGTGACAATGCCTCCCCCAAAGCCGATTACCAAGCTCGTACGATCGGCCCCGAACTCAAGCATTCGCTCAGCCAGTGACTCAATCGCCGCAAGCCGCTTATTCGATTCGCCACCTGCGAAGAAAAGCACGTGCTGGTCAGAGGCTCTAGCTCGATTGGGTTCGGCCCAATGAGCCTGCAAAGCCGTCCCATGCAAGCGCCAGACATCTTCGGTCGTGATCACGAAGATCTTTCCGACCTTCTCAGGCAGGTATAGAGCAAGGTCGTTGACGATGCCGCGCTGAACTATATTCGGGTAGACGCAGCCGGACGTCTGGACCGTAAAGACCGGCATCTTTTACCCGTTGTACCATTGTGGTCATTACGGCCCCATCTGATCACATAGTCACTGATTTTGTTGTCGTGGGCGCCGGGGTTGCAGGCTTACGAGCAGCCATTGAACTGTCAACTGCTGGCCGCGTTCTTATTGTGGCGAAAGACAGTTTGATTGAATCCTCTTCCGAATATGCGCAAGGCGGAATCGCTGTCGCATTGAGTGACGATGATGAGCTTGAGCTGCATGAGCAGGACACCATAGCTGCGGGCGATGGGCTTTGCAATATTGACGCCGTTGTGACGCTGGTAGAAGAGGGACCCTCGGCAATTGAACAACTGATCAGCTGGGGCACGGCATTCGACAGGAGTGGAGGAGGGTTGCTATTCGCCAGGGAAGGCGCACACTCCCGTAACCGCGTCCTCCATGCAGACGGAGATTCCACTGGGCGTGAGATTGTGCGCTCGCTTCGCCAGCATGTCTCGACTTTGCCCAACGTGGCTTTCCGCAGCTTCTCTGCTGTGACTGATCTGATTGTCGACGAAGGTAAGGCGACCGGCATTGTTGCGCTCGATGCGAAGAGCAACTCTGAAGTCCGCGTACTGGCGCGCGCGGTCTTATTAGCTACCGGCGGACTGGGGCGAGTCTTTGAGAACACCACAAATCCCGACGTTGCTACTGGCGATGGCGTGGCCTGCGCGTTCCGTGCGGGCGCAGAAATCTCTGACATCGAATTTGTCCAGTTCCACCCAACCGGGCTTTACGTTCCTGGTGCGCCGCGGTTTCTGTTGAGTGAGGCTTTGCGGGGCGAGGGCGCCTACTTGCGAAATGCCAGCGGTGAGCGCTTCATGTCCCGTTATCATCCGATGCAGGAGTTGGCTCCGCGCGACGTCGTGTCCCGGTCAATCGTGATGGAGATGCGGGCTACCGGTGATGACAGCGCCTTTCTCGACTTGACGCATATGTCTCCTGGGTTTGTGAGCGGGCGTTTTCCGCGGGTTTACCAGACTTGTTTGCGGCACGGTGTTGATTTGGCAACACAGGCTGCCCCCGTTCGTCCGGCGGCGCACTACGCAATGGGTGGAGTAAGAACAGACCTCTACGGCCGGACCACGGTTGAACGGTTATTTGCTGCCGGAGAAGCTGCTTGTACCGGTGTGCACGGAGCGAATCGTCTGGCCAGCAACTCGCTTTTGGAGGCACTGGTGTTTGGATCGCGTGCTGGCCGCGCCATGCGGGAAAGTTCAGGGGCTCCGTCACGAGTTACCGCCGTTGCACCTGCGCTCTTTCCGCCTCTGCCCGAACGTGATCTTCGGACTCTAAGTTGGAACTCCTGCGGCATCCTGCGTACCGGCCCCGAGTTAAAAGCCGCTTATCGCAAGCTGCAAGGCCAAACACTGCTCCCTATTGCCAATGCTGCCCGCGCCGATTACGAACGAAGAAACATGCGCGACGTTGCCCTGTTGATTGCACAAGCAGCACTGGCCCGCGAGGAAAGCCGCGGCGGTCACTATCGTGTGGACTTTTCATCCAAGTCACCGGCCTTTGAGAAGCACTCAATCCTACGCAAACGGGGCGATCAGCCTGATGCTGACCTATCCTTTGCCTAAACAACGACCTCCCCTGCAATCACCTGTTCTCGCCGGCTGTCTACTGCTTGCTGCCGTGCCGGTCGCGCATGCCAATCCCGCCGCAACTGTCTGGACTACGCTTTGCATTCTGACAGCCTCGATGCTGATCACCTGGGGGGCGGAATCGGCACAATTCTTTGTCGCTCAAGGGTTCGCGCTGGCCATTCTCGCGCTGATGCAGACCTTGCCCGAGTTCGCCGTGGAAGCAGTGCTCGCCTGGAAACAGCAAACCAGCTTGCTGATGGCGAACCTGACCGGAGCTCTTCGGCTTCTAACTGGCCTAGCTTGGCCGGTGATTTATCTCACCGCCAGTATTGTTCATCGCAGGCGAACGAAGCGGCCGTTGCGCTGTATCAACCTTGACCATCATCACAGCGTTGAGGTGATCGGCTTGGCTCTGCCGCTGCTATACGTTACGTCCATCTGGTGGAAGAACCGCCTGGAACTGTACGACGCGGCTGTGCTGGTTGTGCTCTATGCGGCTTACCTGGCAGTCTTGTCAAGGCTCGCGCCTGAGCAGCATGAGGGCATGGATGACCTCGAGTTCGTTCCGAAAAAGATTGTTACCGCGCGCCCGGCCTTTCGCACTACCGCCATACTCGGTCTCTTCGGCATTGGTGGCGCGATCATCTATTTCACGGCTGAACCGTTTCTGGGAAGCCTGATTGCACTTGCTACGGCCATCGGAATTCCCAGTTTTGTCGTGATCCAATGGCTGGCGCCGGTGATCTCTGAGTTTCCCGAACTCTTGTCTACCTTTTACTTTGCCCGGCAAGAATCCAAAGCTCCCGTAGCACTGATGAACATCGCATCGAGCAACATCAACCAGTGGACGTTGCTGGTAGCGATGCTTCCTGTTGTGCTCTCTTTGAGCCATGGTTCGATTACATCGCTGCAGTTCGACAGTGAGCAATCGTCCGAGCTACTGCTTACTATCAGCCAGAGTGTTGTGGCTCTGATTATCCTGGTCAACATGCGGTTCGACTGGTGGGAAGCAGCCACGATGTTCTTGCTATTTGCCATGCAGTTCGCATTGGGTAACGCAATTGGCGGGCGAGCCTCAAGAGGTTTCATTAGCGTCGCATTCCTTGTCTGGGCGGCTTTAGAAGTCGGCCGAATGATAGTCCGCCGCCGAATGCCGGAAGCACTTCAGAGCTTTGCCGATACCTGGCGTACTCAGATTCGCGCGTAGGCCTTTCCAACTGACAAGGCTGTATCGTAGAACTCAACATGCTTCGCCGAACCATCGCTCGGGTTAGCTGGGCCGTCCTTTCGGTTTTGGCCGCGCTTGCTCTTGCTGTGCTTACAACCAGCGGCAACAAACCGGTAAACAGTCTGTGGCTGATCACTGCAGCAGCGTCGATTTTCTTGCTAGGGTTTCGCTTCTACGGCAGGTTTATTGCTGTTCGGGTTATGCAGTTAGACGATCGCCGCGCCACTCCTGCCGAACGATTTTAGGATGGTCAGGATTTTGAGCCCACCAATAAATGGATCTTGCTGGGGCACCACTTCGCGGCCATTGCCGGCCCGGGCCCATTGGTTGGTCCAACGCTTGCCGCGCAATTCGGCTATCTGCCCGGAGTGTTGTGGATTCTTGTTGGAGCAGTGCTGGCCGGGGCCGTTCAGGATTTTGTCATCTTGTTCTGCTCGGTTCGGCGCGACGGCAAAACGCTCGGCCAGATCGCGCGCGATGAGATCGGCAAGGTCGCTGGCTTCGTTTCGCTCATTACGGTGTTGCTGATCATGGTCGTGCTGCTGGCAGTCGTGGCACTCGTTGTCGTGAACGCGTTGAAGGGAAGCCCTTGGGGTACCTTTACAATCGCGATGACCATGCCCATTGCAATTCTGATGGGCCTCTACCTGCGATTCTTTCGTCCGGGTAAAGTGCTGGAGTGTTCGCTGATCGGTTTTGGTCTGGTGCTACTGAGCATCTACGGGGGGAGTGCCGTTGCGGGCTCGCCAACTGCGGCGCGGTGGTTTACATTGAGCGGCGTTGCTCTTGCAATAGCAATGGTGATTTATGGCTTCTTCGCTAGCGCCTTGCCTGTCTGGTTTCTGCTCGCTCCGCGCGATTATCTCAGCACCTTCGTTAAGCTCGGGGTCATGTTTCTGCTCGCAGCCGGTATTTTGCTCAACCATCCGACCCTGGCTCTGCCGCCCATAACGAAATTCGTGGATGGAACCGGACCTATCTTTGCCGGCAAAGTCTTTCCGTTTTGCTTCATTACAATTGCCTGCGGAGCCATCTCAGGCTTTCATTCGCTTATCTCCTCAGGTACGACGCCCAAGCTACTCGCCAAAGAATCACACGCGTGGCCCATCGGTTACGGCGCCATGCTGCTGGAAGGGTTTGTCGCAATCATGGCCGTTGTTGCCGCCGCCTCGTTGCAACCGGGCGTCTTTTTTGCGGTCAACTCGGCACCTGGAATCGTGGGTACGGCGCCCGCTGGCGTGGTCCACACAGTTTCTTCCTGGGGCTTTCCGGTCACGGTTAACCAGATGGCACAACTGGCGCGCGATGTTGGCGAAAAGACGCTCTATGGCCGCACGGGCGGCGCTCCGTCTCTCGCGCTAGGTATGGCGCAAATCTTTGGTGGCGTGTTCGGGTCGGCTGTCTTTGGCAAGAGCTTGCTGGCTTTCTGGTATCACTTTGCCGTCATGTTCGAAGCCCTGTTTATCTTGACAATCATCGACGCCGGAACCAGAGTCGGCCGCTTTATGTTGCAAGATCTATTGCAGAACGTTCCTGCGCTTGCGGGCAGGGTGAAAGGACGCGGAGGCATGTTGGTCACCAGCGCCATCGTGGTTTTCATGTGGGGCTACTTCCTCTACCAAGGCGTGATTGATCCCCTTGGCGGAATTAATTCGCTATGGCCATTGTTCGGCATCTCCAACCAGTTGCTGAGCGCGATTGCGTTTTGTGTTGCCACTACCGTACTCATCAAGATGCACGGCTATCGCTACGCCTTCATTACCGCAGCGCCCCTGCTCTGGCTGGTGACCGTTACCTTCAGCGCGGGGCTGAGTAAGATTTTCTCGCCCGACCCCCACCTCGGCTTCCTTTCGCACGCAGCAGCCTTGACTACACTCCTGCAAAGCGGTCAGATTTCAGCGTTGAAAGTGGCTGAGACTCACGCCATTATCTTCAACGAACGTCTGGATGCCGGGCTCACTGCTCTTTTCCTGATTTTAGTGACTATCATCATTGTCGAATCAACGCGGACCTGGGCCAGCCTGCTGCGAGGTACCCGTTCGGCTGCTACCGCGGAAGCACCCTTTGTTCTCTCATCCATCACTTCAGAGGCTATATGAAACTTGTCAAAACCATCGCGCAACTGGCAATCTGCCTGGCCCGCGAACTGTCCGATGAGGGCGGTTATCGTCGTTACCTGCACCAGAGCGGTTCCGTACACTCAGGCGAAACCTGGCGCTACTATATCGACAGCCGATACCGTCAGAAGTTCCAAAACGCTAAGTGCTGTTGATTGCCTCTGCCACCATCTGCCGGACCAGGCTCGTCGCCCTCTCTGCCTGGCCTGTCCGGAATAAGGCCAGAGCTTCCGAATCGACAATGCGGTACCAAAGGTCCTTGCGTCTTTCAAAGCCCTCGACCTCAGCTGTAATTTGGCCCCGCAGTTGAGTCAGAAGGTCCAGCAGCTCTTTATACTCAGGCCCAACTTCGCGCTGCAGCTTTTCTTTCAAGCGCACCGCAATGGCTGGTGCCACGCCGTTGGTTGAAATGCCGATTGTCAGTTCGCCTTGTCGATGAATAGAACCGTGGCTGAAGCGGCAATTCTTCGGATCGTCTACTGCGTTGCAAAGGATGCCGCGCTCTTCGGCCATGCGGAAAATGTCGGCGTTATCAGGCCGACTGGTGATAACAAGAAAACATCCGTCCAGATCCGCCGGTACAAAGTTGCGTCGCGCCCACAAGATCAAACCATCCTGCACCAAGTCCTGGATCTCCGGAACTGCAGTTTCATTCACGTAGCGAACTGCCGCGCCCGCCTCTGCCAGCGCCTTTACCTTTCCTGCGACTTCATAGCCTTCGCCCGTTACCAGACACCGTTTGCCAGTCAGATCGAGATAAACGGGATAGCGAAAGTTCACCTATGTTTGCCTGCGAAAGCCGATGGTATCAGCCGGTTCCTTTTATGCTGTAAGTATTGCCGACTCCCCGCCTCTTTCTGATCGATAGCTTTGGATTCATCTTCAGGGCTTACCATGCCCGCGCCCGTTCCGGCGCTCCGCCCATGCGCACGGCAACCGGGCTGTCTACCGAAGCCATCTTCATCTTTCACAACATGGTTCGGAAGCTGCTGACCAGCTTTAAGCCCGATTACATCGCCGCCATTTACGAAAGCACCACGCCTACCTTCCGTTCCGAGTCCTTCGCTGAATACAAAGCCAACCGGACGGAAATGCCATCCGATCTGAGCCAGCAATTGCCTCACATCAGGCGCTTGCTGGAAGCAATGCAGATTCCGATTCTTGAATTTCCAGGCTATGAGGCCGACGATGTTATCGGAGCAATCGCGTGCCGCGAGCCGGCCAAACCTCTGGAAGTGGTGATCGTTTCGAGCGACAAAGACATGCTGCAGCTGGTAAACGACCGCGTCTTCATGCTCAACCCTATGAAAGACGACGAGTGGTACGACGCCGCGAAAGTGGAGCAGTTCATGGGCGTTAAGCCAACCCAAGTAGCTGACCTGCTTGCTCTGAAAGGCGATTCCATCGACAACATTCCGGGTGCGCCAGGCATAGGCGACAAAGGTGCGAAAGACATCATCACGCGCTTCGGTTCGGTAGAAGCTGCGCTTGACCGGGCCAACGAGGTTGAACGCAAAATGTATCGCGAAAGCCTGCTGAACAATCGCGATCAGATCCTGTTAAGCAAACAACTCGCCACCATTCACACTCAAGTGCCGATTGAATGGAACTTGCCGGATCTGCGTGCTCAGTCACCGCGCGTCTCTGCGCTGAAGGTTTTGTATAAGGAGTACGAATTTTTCAGCCTGCTGAAGGATCTTCCGGTAGAGGATGATAGCGCCACCCGCGACTACAAGCCGCTCGAAAGTCCTGAAGACGTAACTGCCTGGCTGGCAGAACGACCGCCAGCACATCCGCTTGCAGTGTCGGTGGACCTGACCAATCGCTTTGTCGGCTTGTCTTACTCGGTGGGCAAGGGCCGCGCGGTGCCGCTCACTCTACTCGACGGTCTCCGGCCGACGCTTGAGTCTTCGGAGATTCCCAAGATAGTTCACGACGCTAAAGCCTTTTCTCTTGCCGCGAGCGAAGCCGGGTTTACGCCCCAGGGTTCGATTGAAGATGTGATGCTCTACGCTTTTCTGCTGAACGCTGAGCCAAACGCTTGCAGCCCGGAGGCCCTTGCGGAACGTTTCCTCGATCGCAAGCTGAACGCCGCTGCCGAGCAGCAGGCCGAGGCCACGTTTGCTCTTGCCGAACTCATGCGTTCGCAAGTGGTATCTCAGGAGCTACGCGATGTTTACGACACCATCGACCTTCCGCTCACACCTGTCCTGGCGCACATGGAGCGTACTGGCATCCGCGTCGATACCGATGTCCTTGCTGAACTGTCGGTGCGGCTTTCAGACCGAATCGAAGCCATCGCACAACAAGTTTACGAGCTTGCCGGCCGGACTTTTAACATCAATTCGCCTCAGCAGCTAGGCAAGGTGCTGTTTGAGGAGATGAATTTGCCGTCGCCTGTAAAGTTCGGAAAAGGAAAGGTCATCTCCACTGCCGCCGACGTGCTGGAAGGCTTGGCCGCGCGTTACCCGGTAGTGCAACTGGTACTGGAATACCGGCAGCTGACCAAGCTGAAGGGTACTTATATCGACGCTCTGCCGCTCCTGATCCGTCCTGCTAGCGGCCGCGTTCATACCACGTTCAATCAGACGGGAGCAGCCACGGGCCGCCTTTCTTCCTCAAATCCAAACCTGCAGAATATTCCCATTAAGACCGAAGAGGGCCGGGAAATCCGCGCCGCTTTCGTACCCCAGGAAGGCTGGAAGCTGGTAGTTGCGGACTACTCACAGATTGAACTTCGGCTTCTTGCTCATATGTCCGGCGATGCGGTTTTGGTAGATGCTTTCACGCATGGGGAGGACATTCATACGCGCACGGCTGCCGAGGTCTTCAAAGTCAATCCGCTGATGATCACGCCGGAGATGCGGCGATCTGCAAAGGCTGTCAACTTCGGTATCGTGTACGGCCAGACACCGTTCGGTCTGGCGCAAACACTCGGCATTGACCGCAAAGAAGCTGAACTCTACATTTTCCGGTACTTTGAGCGCTATGCAGGCGTTCGCGAATTTATTGATCGCACTATTGAGGAAGTAAGGGAGACCGGAGTTAGTAAGACGCTACTGGGAAGACGTCGACCTATCCCTGATATGAAGAGCCGCAACCCTTCTGCGCGTTCTTTTGCCGAACGCACTGCGGTGAACACGCCTTTGCAAGGCACAGCAGCTGACCTGATTAAGCTGGCTATGATCCGCATCGCCGCTCACCTGGAACGCAAACAGATGCAATCCCGTATGCTACTGCAAGTGCATGATGAACTGGTGCTGGAAGCGCCGGAAGAAGAACTCGATGCCGTCTCACAACTTGTTAAATCAGAAATGGAAAACGTATATCAATTGACTGTGCCCTTGATCGCCGAAGTAGGTAGCGGCCCGAACTGGAGAGACGCCAAATGAAGCGACACTTCCTGCTTCTGTTCGTCTGCTTATTGCTGGCTGCGTGTGGGTCGAAGAAGCCTGCCGAAGTGGGTCCAGCTCCTGCCCAATTTAAAGTGCAGCTCGACACCACAAAAGGCCCGATCGTCATCCTGGTCCATCGTGATTGGTCGCCCTTAGGCGCAGATCGCTTTTACCAGTTGACCCGCATGGGCTACTTCAACGGAGACTACTTCTTCCGCGCAATAAATGGCTTTATCGTGCAATGGGGAATGAACGGCGATCCCCAGTTGAACAAGACCTGGAGTGAAATTCAGATCAAGGACGATCCGCCGAAGGTGCAAAATAAAGTCGGTACCGTGGTGTTTGCGGCTGCTGGTCCAAACTCCCGCACCACTCAGTTGTTCATCAATCTACGCGACAACAGCGAATCTCTGGACCCACAAGGCTTTACTCCGTTTGGTGAGGTGATCAGCGGCATGGAGAACGTGCTGAAACTCTACACAGGGTATGGCGAAGGCGCTCCACAAGGTGCTGGACCCGATCAGGCTGCCATTGCTGAGAATGGCAATGGATACTTGGAGGAGCACTTCCCCAAACTCGATCACATATACAAGGCGATAATTCTTCCTTAATCACGAGTGCATGTGGTCCACTAGTTCTAATTTAGAGGTGTAATTATGCGTTCTTTGGCTATCTCACTTTGCGGTTTGCCTGGGGGCGCAAGCACCTCCTGCCGGGATCACGCGTGGTCCGTCTGTAGAAGGCATTACTGAATATGACCTTTCGAACGGCTTGCGGGTCCTGCTGTTTCCCGACCCAACCAAGACCACAACTACGGTCAACATCACCTATCTTGTCGGTTCGCGACATGAGGACTACGGTGAGACAGGTATGGCTCATCTGCTGGAGCATCTCATGTTCAAAGGCACTCCAAGGCATCCCAATGTGCCCCAGGAATTGACCGAACATGGCGCTCGCCCGAACGGGACCACAGATTACGATCGGACTAATTACTTTGAGACATTTGAATCCACTGATACCAACCTGAATTGGGCACTGGACCTGGAAGCCGACCGCATGGTGCACTCTTTCATTGCAAAGAAGGATCTGGATAGCGAGATGACGGTGGTGCGCAATGAACTGGAGATGGGCGAGAACAGCCCCACCAACATCCTGATTGAACGGGTGCTTTCTACTGCCTATCTTTGGCACAACTATGGCAAGTCCGTCATCGGCGCCCGTTCCGACCTGGAGCATGTACCGATCGAACGACTGCAGGCGTTCTACTCGAGAAATTATCAACCGGATAACGCAGTTCTGACGGTTGCCGGTCATGTCGATGAAGCCAAGACGCTGGCACTCATCGCAAGGTATTTCGGCTCCATCCCAAAGCCTACCCGCATTCTGCAGAAAACCTATACCGAGGAGCCTACGCAAGATGGAGAGCGCTCAGTGACACTGCGCCGCGTTGGTGATGCAAAAGTAATGATTGCCGGCATGCACGTACCGGCACTGGGAAGCCCTGATGGAGCTCTCTCCAATCTGGTCGGCGACATCTTCGCAAATGCACCTTCTGGCCGCTTGTACAAGGCGCTGGTGGAAACAAAGAAGGCTGGATCTGTAGGGGCGTTTGCGACAGACTCGCGCGAACCTGGCATGCTGATGTTGTTTGCCCAGGGCACCAAAGCCTCCGACCTGGATGAAATCCGGAAGACAACACTCAGTGTTATCGATGAGATGGAGACCAATCCGCCTACCGAAGCGGAAGTGAACAGAGCCAAAACTAAGTCCGAGTCTCAGTTTGACCTTCTCACACGCAACTCGGAGCGCCTTGGTTTATTTCTAAGTGAGTATATTGCAGCTGGCGATTGGCGCTTGGCTTTTCTGACGCGCGATCGAGTGAAGAATGCCACAGCCACGGAGATAGACCGCTTCGCCAGAACGTACTTGAAAGACTCCAATCGAACTGTTGGCTTATTCATTCCGATCGATAAGCCCGACCGCTCCGAGATTCCTCCAACTCCCGATGTTCTCGCCCTGGTGAAGGACTATAAAGGCGGAGCCGTAATGGCAGCCGGGGAAGCCTTCGATCCTAGCCCTGCCAATATCGACAAACGCACCATTCGCGGTGAGCTGCAGCCCGGAATCAAACTCGCTCTGATCAGCAAAAAGTCCCGTGGCGAAATTGTGAACGCGAGCTTGCGCTTGCACTTTGGTAATGAATCCAATCTGCAGGGGAAAGTTCCACAAGCGCACTTGGCCTCCATGATGCTCAACCGTGGCACCACGAAGCATACACGGCAACAGATTAACGATGAGTTCGATCGCCTGAAAGCGCAAGTGCGTGTGAACGGCTCTGCAACTGGCGCCACCGTCAGCATTCAAACGACGAAGGCGAACTTCCCTCAGGTGTTGCAGTTGGTGGCCGAAATCTTGCGCCAGCCGTCGTTCCCCGAATCCGAATTCGAGGCATTAAAGCAGCAGCAACTGACGCAACTCGAAGAGCAACGTACCGAACCGATGACCATTGCTTCCCAGAATGCAGAGCGGCACATTCATCCATATCCGAAAGGCGACGTTCGCTACGTGGAAACTATCGATGAAGAGATCGCGGAAGTTAAGGGCACAACGCTGGCGAGCGTTAAGGAGTTCTACTCCAATTTCTATGGCTCCAATAAAGCTGAATTCGCAGCTGTTGGCGACATTGATGCTGAGTCACTGCAGAAGTCACTAACAACGCTGTTCAGCGGCTGGGCCAGCAAGGCACAATACCAGCGTGTGGAAACCAACTACCGGAAGGTCTCTGAAGTAAATCAGTCTTTTGAGACTCCCGATAAAGCCAACTCAGTTTTTGTTGCAGTACAGCCAATAAGGATAACTGACGACAGCCCCGAGTACCCTGCTTTGCTGCTCAGTAACTACATGCTCGGCGGTGGGTTCCTGAATTCACGTTTAGCCACCCGCATTCGAGTGAAAGATGGTTTAAGTTACGGCATCGGATCGCAGCTGAGCGTGCCCACAAAGGAGGACGCTGCAACGTTCCTGACCTACGCTATCTCAGCCCCGCAGAACACGGCCAAAGTAGAAGGTGATTTCTATGACGAACTCAAGCGCGCAGTACAAAATGGTTTCTCTGACACCGAGATTGCGGCTGCCAAATCTGGATGGCTGCAGAGTCGGCAGGTCAGCCGCGGCCAGGATAACGAGCTCGCGATGCGTTTGGCGAATCAGGCGTTTTGGGGCCGCACCATGCAGTGGGATGCTCAATTGGAGAGCCGCGTAGCGAAGCTGACCACTGACCAGGTGAACACCACGGTTCGCAAGTACATTAACCCGGATGAGGTCAGCATCTTTAAGGCCGGTGATTTCGCGAAAGCTAAGAGTAGCCGGGCGGCTGATACGTCTGCGCAGTAACTTCCTGTCACCAAAGCCCTTCAGTTCCGCGTTCGCTCTGGATGCGAAACTGAAGGGGAATGACCGGTAACGCCATCCGCGCGAACTTCCTGAATTTTTTCGCCGGCCAGGATCATAAAATCGTCCGCAGCTCTTCGCTGATTCCTGCGAACGACCCCACGCTGCTCTTCACGAACGCTGGGATGAACCAGTTCAAGGAAATCTTCCTTGGACTGGAGAAGCGTGACTACGCCCGCGCAACATCGTCCCAGAAGTGCGTTCGGGCTGGCGGCAAGCATAACGATCTGGAAAACGTTGGCTACACTCGCCGCCACCATACCTTCTTCGAGATGCTTGGCAATTTCTCATTCGGAGATTACTTCAAGCGCGACGCTATCGCCTACGCATGGGAACTGGTGACCGGCTCAAGCTGGTTTGCAATGCCGAAAGATCGGCTCTACATTACGATCTTTCGTGAAGATGACGAAGCCGAAGAGCTCTGGCAGCATGTCACGGGAGTACCCAAATCGCGCATCTTCCGCCTGGACGAGAAAGATAACTTCTGGCAAATGGGCGAGACAGGCCCGTGCGGTCCCTGTTCGGAACTGCATTTTGATCTGGGTCCGGACGCGGCTGAGCCGGGCCGTGAAGCTGAACAGTTCCCACTCGATGGCGGCGGGCGCTTCGTCGAAATTTGGAATCTCGTGTTCATGCAATACGATCGTGCGCACGACGGCAAGCTCACTCCGCTGCCGCGTCCGTCGATTGACACTGGCATGGGCCTGGAGCGTGTTGCGGCAATCCTGCAGGGCAAGCTCTCAAACTATGAGTGTGACCTGATTGCGCCTATCGTGCAGGAAGCTGCCGATCTCCTTCGTGTTCAACCGGGCGCCGATGTGCGGGCGGACACTGCGTTGCGCATTAACGCCGACCATGCCCGGGCAGCTGAATTTCTTATCCATGACGGCGTGCTTCCTTCCAACGAAGGACGAGGTTATGTCCTGCGCAAGATCATGCGCCGCGCTATGCGCAATGGGCGGCTCGCGGGTGCAGCTGAGGGCTATGGCTACTTCACTGAGCTCACCTCTTTCGTAGCGGAATTCATGGCCCCTGCTTACCCGGAACTGGAAGAAAGTCGCGCTCGGGTTGCACTGATTGTTAACGAGGAAGAAAAGCGTTACGCGTCAACCTTTCAAGTGGCTGAGCGGTTTTTTCAAGACGAAGCCAAGTCGGCAGTGGCAGGTGTTCTGCCCGGAGCTTCTGCCTTCAAGCTTTACGACACGTATGGTCTAGCGCTGGACGAGCAGGAAGAGATGGCTCGGGAGTTCGGCCTCTCTATCGATCGCCCGGGCTTTGCTGCCGAGATGGATAAGCAACGGTCCCGTGCTCGGGCCAGTTGGCGGGGAGCCGACAAGGGTCAGGTTGCCGATGTTTTCAAGACGTTGCCGCCGGTTGAGTTTATCGGTCGTACACAGCTCGATACCGAGGTGACTGTAGAAGCATTACTTGTGGACAAACAACCTCAACAGGCCACGAGCAACGGGGGCGCAGCTGAACTTGTTTTTGCAACAACCCCGTTTTACGCCGAGTCAGGCGGTCAGGTTGGAGACACCGGCGTTTTGCTTGATCGCGAAACAGGCGAGCGCGTCGCTGTCATTGAAGGGGCTTACAAAGCTACACCGACCGTTCTCGTGCAGAGAGCGCAACTTCTGAAGCCATTACAGGTTGGCGCGCGCCTGCTCGCTTCGGTGGACAAGCCGGAACGGTTGGCCATCATGCGGAACCATACAGCGACCCACCTGCTTCAGGCAGCGCTGCGCCAGGTGCTTGGAACGCACGTCAAACAAGCTGGCAGCGTAGTTGCCCCCGGTCGTCTGCGCTTCGACTTTTACCACTACGCTGCTTTGACCGATGACGAGATTACAGAAGTTGAGCGCCTGGTCAATCAGCAGATTCTGGCAAACCAGAACGTGGTGACCGACATCATGAATATTGACGAGGCGCTGGCCACCGGAGCCATGGCTTTGTTTGGCGAAAAGTACGGCGAGCAGGTTCGCGTAGTCACCATCCCCGACTTCAGCCGGGAGCTCTGCGGCGGTACGCACGTGGTCCGCACCGGCGACATCGGCTTGTTCAAGATTGTCGGGGAAAGCAGCATATCGCAAGGAGTTCGTCGAATAGAAGCGGTAACCGGTAATGTGGCACTTGATCGTTTTCAGGAAGCTTCGGCGCAGCTGACCAGAGCCGGTGAACTGCTGCATACCTCGGGGTCCGCAGTAATTGAATCTTTGGAGAAAGCGCTGGAGAACTCGCGGGCTCTTGAAAAGCAAATCGGCACGCTCAAAGAGCAGCTTGTTCACCATCAGGTGAGCCAGTTCAAAGGTAGACCGGTAAACGGAACGGTGGTTCTTGCTGAGCAGGTAGAAGGGCTGGATGCCAAGCAGCTACGCACCATGGCCGATGCGTTGCGCATCAAATTTCGTAGCGCCGCCATCGTGATCGCTTCGGTAAACGACGGCCGAATTTCAGTTGTCTCGGCCGTAAGTAAAGATCTTATTGGTAAGGTGCAAGCGGGCAAACTGGTCGGCGAAGTAGCTAAAGCAATCGGTGGCAAGGGTGGTGGACGGCCCGACCTCGCAGAAGGCGCAGGCAAGGATGTTAGCGCGCTACCTGCCGCACTTGAGAACGTCTATGGACAAGTAGAGGCATTGCTCAAACAGTGAGAACTATTCGCGATAACGAGTCCTTCGATGTGGCCATCGTTGGTGCAGGTCCGACAGGCTTGGCTTGTGGTATTGAGCTGAAAAAGCGCAGCCTGAAACCGATCCTGTTCGATAAAGGCTGCATCGTTAACTCGATTTACCATTACCCAATCAATCTGGTGTTTTTTACGACTCCGGAACTTCTTGAGATCGGCAATATTCCCATGACCTCGCTGAATGAGAAGCCGGGCCGCACGGAAGCGCTGAAATACTACCGGCGAGTAGCCGATCATTACGGGTTGAACGTTCACCAGTATGAGCGCGTGCTTGGCTTCGACGGCGCAGACGAGCACTTCACTGTCCGTACCGAGACGGTTGACGGTTTACGCCACGAATACACTGCGCGCAAAATCGTTCTGGCCAGCGGCTACTATGACATTCCGAACAAGCTCGGTATTGCAGGTGAAGACAGCGACAAGGTGATTCACTATTACCGGGAAGCGCACCCCTACTACAACCAGGACGTGCTTCTCATTGGCGCCAAAAACTCTGCTTGTATTGCTGCGCTCGAACTGTTCTGGACCGGCGCGCGCGTCACAATGGTTCATCGCGGCGGCGAAATCTCTCACAACGTGAAGTATTGGATCAAGCCCAATATCGAGAACCGGATTAAGAGCGGCGAGATTAAGTGCTACTTCCGCAGCACCGTGAAAGAGATTCGGCCACACGAGGTGATTCTGCAGACCCCCGAAGGCGAAGTCACCGTCAAGAATGACTTTGTTTTTGCCATGACCGGGTACCGTCCTGACTTTGAGTTCATGGCGGAACATGGAATTCACCTTGACCCGGTAACCTCCAAGCCGATCACCAACACGCAGACCCTGGAGAGTGAACGCGCGGGTGTATATCTGGCTGGAGTGATTGTTGCTGGTACGCACACCAACGAAATCTTCATCGAGAACGGTCGCTTTCACGGCGAGTTGATTGCCAACGCTATCGAACAAAGCGTCCGGGCTGCTGCTTAGTTCGGTCCTGCGTTGATCGGCAACTATTGCGGTGTGCCCGTATGATGGAACATGCGTTTTTCTGCGTTAGCAGTTCTGCTTGCATCCATCTCGCTTCAGGCTTCTGAAACTCACACTCTCACCGTTTCTGCGCAATCAATCTGCTGGGGTTACTATTGGTCTCGCGCACGTCCGGTCCTTCATGTTCATTCCGGAGACCGCGTGCAGATTCAAACTGTTTCGGGGAACCCGAATCGGCTTCTTGCTTCAGGCTTGCGGCCTGAAGATCTGCAGCCTGCCCTCAAAGAGGTCTACGAAAAGGTTCAACCTGGCGACCGCGGTCCTGGCGGTCATTTGCTGACCGGCCCTGTTTTTATTGAAGAAGCCGAGCCCGGCGATGTACTGGAGATTCAGATTGAGAAGATCTCGCTGGATGTTCCCTACGCTTACAACGGCTTCGGGCCAACTACCGGCCTGTTTCAGGACGAGTACCCTTACGCACGCACCAAAATTATCCCGCTCGATCGTCAACGAATGGTCGCGAACTTCGCTCCAGGAATTCAGATCCCATTGAAGCCCTTCTTTGGGAGCATGGGCATAGCACCTCCCGGTGACGCGAAATTGAATAGTGCCCCGCCCTGGATCCATGCGGGAAACATGGACCTGAAGGAGCTTACTGCGGGCTCGACGCTTTACATTCCTGTGCATCAAAAAGGCGCTCTGTTCGAGGTAGGCGATGGGCACGCAGGCATGGGCAACGGTGAAGTGGATGTCACGGCAATGGAGACATCACTTACCGGCACGTTCACTTTCATCGTGCATAAGAATGCCAGCATCCGTTGGCCGCGTGCAGAGACTCGGACCAGTTACATAACTATGGGTTTCAACGAAGACCTGAATAAGGCGGTGGATTTAGCCGCTCACGAGATGATTGATTTTCTTATGGTTGAAAAGCACCTCAGCCGCGACGATGCTTACATGCTGACCAGCATCGCCGTTGATTTGGAGGTCACGCAGCTTGTCGATGGCAAGAAGGGCGTACACGCAGTCTGCCCGAAAGCGATCTTTACAGCTGGCCGGTCCAGCGCCACGCCAATGATTCCGGCTGCATCCACTCGCTAGTAGCGCTCCCAACCCACCCCCTCTAACTCCGGGGCAAACAGGTCAGGATGTAGGATCTCAGCAAAGATTTGTAGCGACTCCACTAATCGCGGACCAGGTCGGTTCATGAACTGGTTGCCGTCGCATAGGAAGACGTTGCCCGCCTGAGCCGCTTTCAGGTCTGCCCAGCCAGGTAGAGCAATCATGGCCTGCATCTGAATCCGCGTCTTAGCCACGTCAAAGCCACATGGCAGCGCGATAATAACGTCAGGATCAGCGGCTAGAAGATCTTCTGTTTTCATCCAGGGAGAGTGCTCCCCTGCCCGGCCGAACAAGTTCTCCGCAGCGGCTGTCGCCAGCAACTCAGGCACCCAATTACCTGCTGCCATCAGGGGATCTAACCACTCGATCGCCGCGACGCGAGGATGCCAGGCTGCTTCCTCTGCACGCGTTGCTATATCGGCTATGCGCGACTGAAGATCTTGGATAACTTGTTCTCCACTTTGTGCTACTCCGCACGCTCTAGCTATCAGCCTGATGTCAGTCCAGACATCGTCGAGCCGATTGGCTTCTAATGAAACGATTTGCGCCTGAACACCGCTTTCGACCGCAAAGGCTGCCTCCACGTCCGCAAGACTCACTGCACACACATCGCACAGCGTCTGCGTCAGGACGTGAGTAGGTTCCAAGCGATGCAGCAACTCGTTGTCTACGCGATATAAGCTCACCGCTGCAGCAAGCCGTTCTTTCACCAGCTTGTCTATCTGTCCACTTGAGCCGCTACTGTCGAAAGTGGAACTCGTACAAACTGGCAAGGTCTTGACACATAGGGGAAAATCGCACTCATGCGATCGGCCAACTTGATACTTTCCAAGACCCAAAGCATGGACGATCTCTGTCGCACTCGGAAGCAGCGAAACAATTCGGGGTGTCACGTTGGGGTAAAGCCGGATGATTGCTCAGGGAAGCCGGCCGGGTGGGATTTTGTGGGAGGCAAAAGGGGCTGTGGGTGGTGAGACTTACTGCTGTGGGGGTCTTAGCGGAGCAGCCATTCTTCCCTGAGCTAATTTCTAATCGCGACAATCCTTAAGCATCTGAGATTCCAAATCAGATATTGCTGATTCCTGGGCAAATTGTAGGATCAATCGAAGATCGACGCCTCCAAGGCTGAAGTTCTTACTGGAACGGCTTGTACAATTCACCACCGCTAAGCTGGGCTGGTGTTACGATCGCAAACAGTTGAGCCTCGACGTCCATCCGCCGCATGAACCGATCCACAGCTGGAGAGACTTCCTCCTTCACCTGCTGACTATTACGATTGGGTTGCTGATCGCCGTTGGGATCGAAGGCATTGTTGAATGGCAGCACCACCGGCATTTGGCCCACGAAGCTGAAGCAAGTCTGAATATTGAGATCGCACACAATCACAAACAACTGGCTGAAATCAAGAGGCAAATCCAGAGCCAAAGAAGAGAACTGGCTCAGGACCTAACAGTCCTGGGGAATATGCGCGGGGGAACTCCGATACCGCAAAACTCTATGTCCATTCACTTTTCGCTAGGGGTGCTTGACAACGTGAGCTGGCGAACCGCACAGTCCACCGGAGCTTTGGCGTACATGCCTTATAGGGACGCTCAGAAATTCGCGACTGTCTACGAACAGCAGGATATTCTTTACCGCACACAACAAAACGCGGTGGATGACGGAATTCATGCAACAGCCATTGTTGCCACCCATGAGAAGCTCTCTGCTCAGGACATAAACGAGATGTTGAACCGGATTGGGATCCTTCAGGTTCGGCTTCAGTTCGTAGAAGCCGTCGTTGATCAGTTGGATTCGGTTTATCAACAAGATCAACCCAGGCCTAAGAAACCTCAGTCACGGGTAGTTCGGGCAGATTCTCGGGGTTGCGACCACGTTCCGATTCGCTCCAGCGAACCAGCGCGACTCCGGCAAAAATGATCAGCATAGCAATCAGTTCACGCGCGCCGAACGCCTCACCGTAAAGCAGCGAGCCAAGTAAAACAGCCACGATCGGGTTTACGAAAGTGTAAATCGACACAATTGCCACCGGCAGCTTCGCCATCGAGTAGATGAAAGAACTGAAGCCGATGAGAGAGCCGAAGATCACCAGATAGCCAACGGCCAGACCCGAGTGCCAACCGATGGAGTGCGGTGCTTTTTCGAAGGCCATCGCCGGCACGAAGACCGCGAGCCCGGCTGCCAGCTGCTGAACCGCGCCTACCACCAGTGGGTGTGCCACAGTGACTACCCGCTTCTGCAGCAAGGCCCCGAGCACCCAGCCCAATGCGCTGATTTCAAGCAAGGCGAAACCGGACACCGTTCGACCGCCTAGCCCTTCCTTCAAAAGTGACGGCACGACCAGGAATGCAACTCCGAGCAGCCCGATCACGAGCCCGCCAACTGTTGACAGCAATGGCCGCTTTCCGCCCGGCAGTAGCGCATCGATGCCGACCATCCAGAACGGCGAACTGGTGTAAAAGAGTGCGGCTAATCCACTCGGTACGTACTTCTCCGCAATGGCCAGAAATCCGTTTCCGACTCCGATGCAGATGGCCCCATAGATTGCCGTATAAAGCAGTGCGCGGCCACGCGGAAATGCGGCACCGCGCAGGGCCGCTAGGGCTACCAGAATGCCTCCAGAGATAACATAGCGGCTGGCGATCAGATACAGCGGCGGTATGTCCTCAATGGCAATGCGGATTCCCAGGTAGGTTGTGCCCCAGAAAAAGCAGACCGCCCCTAGCGCTATATAGACGGTGCGCTCCGGGTGCTTAGGTTTTTCCATTTCGGAAGATGGCAAGGAATTCTATTTTCGCAGTGTGCAATGCCCGCCACCAACTGTGTCTAGTAGAGAGGAAAAACAAATGACGAAAGAACTGAACGCGAGTGCCGCTGGCACAATCACGCTGGGCGGCGACCTGACTGTAAATCGGCTAGGGTACGGCGCAATGCGAATTACGGGAAAAGGTATCTGGGGTCCGCCTGAAAATCACAACGAGTCAATCCGGACAGTCCAGCGCGCCGTCGAACTTGGGGTCAATTTCATTGATACGGCTGACTCCTACGGTCCTAACGTCTCAGAGGAACTGATTGCTGAAGCGCTTGCTCCTTATAAGAATGGCGTCATCGTGGCCACAAAGGGCGGCTGGGAGCGGCCCGGCCCCGGACAGTGGACGCACAACTCCAGCCCGAAACATTTGACCGAAGCGCTGGAAGGAAGCCTCAGGCGGCTGCGATTGGATCGAATCGATGTGTATCAACTGCATACGCCGGACATTGCCGTGTCATTCGATGCTTCGATGGAGGCACTTGCCAAGCTGAAAGACGAAGGCAAGATACGGCACGTGGGACTTTCCAATGTCACGCTTGAACACGTCGAACGAGCCCGGAAGATTGTGCCGATTGTGTCAGTGCAGAACCGGTATAGCTTTGCTGATCGCGAGTGGGATTTCGTGCTGAGTTACTGCGAGTCGAACGGGATCGCGTTCCTGCCGTGGGCTCCATTAGGCGGAGGCCGCAAAGCGCACCAGGTGATCGATTCAGTAGCAGCCCGGATGGGAGCAACTTCTCAGCAGGTAGCATTAGCGTGGTTGCTGAAGCGGTCGCCTGTCGTACTGCCGATTCCGGGGACCTCGTCAGTGAAACATCTGGAAGAAAACATCGCAGCAGCCGGTGTAGAGTTGTCGAAAGCTGACTTCCAGGAGCTATCAGAAGTAGAGCCGGCTCCAGTCAGCTACCGGTAACGCTTAGATGGGCACCAGGCCGCGGCGAATTCCGATAGCCACGGCCTCAGCCCGGCTCGTAGCTGCGAATTTAGCGAGAACCTGGCCGACGTGGAATTTTGCAGTATGGTTTGAGATGCTAAGTTCTCGCGCAATCGCCTTATTACCCATTCCTTGCGCAAGCAGGCGTAAAACTTGCCCTTCCCGAGCAGTCAAGGCCTCAACTGGTACGACGGGGTCCGGTTGCTTCCCCTTCCTCTCTCTCCGTAGCCAACGTTCGCGTTGCGCGTCAGTCAGGCTTGTGAAACCGTGAGCAGCCGCAGTAACGACGGCAGTAATCTCAGCCGCTTTAGCGTCTACAGGCAGCAGAGCATAGACACCGACAGGCAAAGATGCTGGGCTCAAGTCGTCATCGGTGAGAAGAACAATCGGGGGTGCGTCCGGCGGTAACTCCTCAATCGTTAAGTGGCTTGCAATCAGGACTTCGGGATCTGTTGATACCAGCTCCATTGAATGAGAGAGCGCAACGGAGAGCTCCTGCGACCGCGCTTGGGAGTCAGCGATGATTGCGATTCGAATCACGCCAGGATCTCGAGTTGCGCAAACAGAATGGAGCTGCCTAAGCTCTACGGGGACGCTCGGCAACGGTCACAGTCACCGTTTCCAATTGGCCGCCTCGTAGGATAGCTGCGGGCACGCTCTTGCCGACAATATCGCCGCGTAACGCAGTCTGCAACTCCTCGCCTTGAGTGATGGGCTGCCCGTTCAGGCTTAACAGAATATCCCCAATCTGCAATCCCGCTTTCTCGGCAGGAGAGTCAGGTTCAACGCTGAGAAAAATCAATCCCGCTTTGACCGGATTCGCCAGTTTCGCAGCAATGCTTTCCTGAATGACAACCGATTGCATGCCGACCCCGAGATAGCCTTGGCGAATATGGCCTTGTTCGGCCAGTTCTCTTGCCACGCGAACCAGGGTTGCCGTCGGAATTGCAACGGCAGCATGACGCGAAAGAGCGGGCGTTGCCATGCCAATTAGCTGGCCTTCCGCATTCACCACAGCCGCGCCCGATTGCGAAGGATAAAGGTTCACGTCAAGCCGCAAAAAGGCATCGAGACTTCCCCCACGCCAAGTGCGGCGAGCTGGTCCTACTGCGCCAACAATCCCAAGACTGGCCGAGGCACCCACATCGGACGTCATGCCAACAACCGCAGCCAGAGTTCCGGCCTTTAGGCTTGCTGGATCACACGGCGAAAGCTGAGCAAGCGGAAGCCCTTCTACCTTGAGAATTGCCAAATCGAGGGACTTGTCCCGGCCCAGGATTGTTGCGTAGCCTTCCAATCCATCTGCGGCTTGCACCGGAACGCGACTATCCCTGCGCAGCGTGTGGCTAGTAACTGCCAACAGATCGCCGGGTAAACTGACTCCGCTCACCGTTTGATAAGGGGCTGCTCTCACGGCTACAACTCCGGAGGCAGTTCTAGAAATCAGATCGGCAAGTGACTGTGAAAAGGATTGGAGATCCAAACCAATGGTGTTGCTCATGAGTCCACTCTGGACTCGAACGGCAACTTCGACATCAGCCGTTTGGGCAGGTGAGCGTCATTTGGCCGAAAATTACCAAACTGCATTGGCTACTTCAGTGGTCCACAATGGACCACCTATAAAGGATGGACCTTGCGCTTTCACAAACGCCGGCACGCCATCGAAGTCAATCCAAACTTGCGTCTCCGGAGGCTGCTTACCAATTATGGGTGCTACCGCGCCCATCACTCCGCCGAGCTCCGCATGTATGCCAAGCCGAGTCGAGGTGTATCTATACCCAGCAACCGAAAAACCGTCATTGCCTTCAGGACGAATGGAGAGCTTGATGACGCGCGGCTTGGAGATGACCACAAGATAGGATACGTCGGTTTCCTTGGCCTTGGGTGACACGTTTTTCAGCATGGGAAAGATTACGCCATTGGAGAGATCAGGCGGCAGATCAACGTGCTCGGTCTTCATCTCCTCTCTACCGTTCTTGCAAACGCAATAACTGACCTGGCCTGTAACTCCATTAATGTTGACGTCCATCTTGTCTGGAAACGATGGACCCTTTTGGATTCGGTGATCACTGATTACTTTAAGCGTTCCACGTTGTGAGAATACGGACTGTTCATCATCGATCGAGCCGTCGTGGAAACGAAAGACAGCGTGAACCCTGACTATATCTCCGCGAACCACCTCCATGAGATCACCTGAGGCGATTGGCTTTCCAGCCCCATTCCTTAAGACTAGGAACCCGTGAGTAGACCCTTCTGGATGTCTCACCGTGATGGGCTGTGCAGCAGAAACAATGCTTGAGCAAGCCAAGAGAAGCGCTATGCGGCAAGTCATAGTCAATGGTAGCGAACGCCACTTGGCTTACCTTTCATGACGGACAGGTTACGGCGACAATGGAATCGG
>CAXTWQ010000019.1:25400-30335 GCA_964248065.1 uncultured Bryobacteraceae bacterium
CTCCCAGGCATCCTAACAGCATGGTGAACAAACTGGTCGCTTTGGTAACAGGCGCGAATAAAGGGCTCGGGCGGGAGATCGCCAGGCAACTGGCGGCGCGAGGTATTGCCGTGGTTGTTGCGGCGCGCGACCAGGAGAAAGCTGCTAACGCTGCACGAATGCTGAAAGGGGAAGGCGCCGACGTAACGCCTTTGAAGCTTGATGTTACGAGCGAACCTGACATTGCCCATACGGCAGCATTTTTGCAAGAGAGATTTGGCCGCCTCGACATTTTGATCAACAACGCTGGGTTTACGGATGTCGGCAGAGGCGACTCGTCTCTCGAACTGTTTCGAAGCGTATATGAGACGAACGTTTTCGGACCTTACGCTCTGACCAAAGCTCTGCTTCCTTTGCTAAAGGCCAGTCCCGCAGGACGTATTGTCAATCAGTCAAGCGTTATGGGTTCGCTGAGTTCCATCAGCAAAGGCCAGGGCGGGTCCTTTGCGGCACCGGCTTATACGTCTTCCAAGGCAGCGCTGAACATGCTTACAGTTGTCACTGCACTCGAACTGAAAGGCACCAGGGTAAAGATAAACGCAGCGCATCCCGGATGGGTAAAAACTGATATGGGAGGCGCAAACGCTCCTCTGAGCGTAGAGGACGGAGCCAAGACAGCCGTTGATCTGGCCCTGCTGGGGGAAGATGGCCCTAGCGGGGCATTTATTCATAAGGGCCGACTGCTACCTTGGTAAGCCGACCGCCCTACTTTCTTCCGTAGCTTGCCGTTTACGGAGCAGGCTGTTAACGATATGCGCGATGGCATAAATGGCCAGAGCGCCAACAATTACTGTGGTGAACACGTCATAGTCAAACGTCAGCGCGAAGTAGAATTGAGCCACCGCAAACACCCAGAAGAAGCTTTCTGCGCCCCAGGCCTGCAACCACTTGGGCTTGCTGCCAGATGAAGGCAAGCGCGGATAGAGCGACGGGATCAGCCGAGGCACTGCGCGCTGAAAGGCTAGATAGCTGTCCGGCTGGCTGCGCGTCAGTGCATCCTCTTCCCGCAGTATTAAACGCAAATAGAAGAGCGTGCTGACAGCTATGAGAAGGATCCAATTAGGAAATCGCGACAACACGCCAATGCCAACCACCATCAGAATGCATCCCAGGTAAAGCGGATTGCGCACATAACGGTAGGGTCCATCGGCCACCACGCAATCTGAGTGCAACGCCATGTCATGCACAATATCTGCTCTCAGATATGCTGTTGCCCACGTTCGAATCGCAGCAGCTAAAGCAACAATCAGGGCACCCGCACCGATGAAAGCCTGGATGAGCCCGGGCGTCGCGTGCCCGGTTAGCAGGGCAAGAGATTGAGCCACTATCAATCTTGAATGTCCTAACCTCAGCTCAAAGCCAACAAAGAAGATCGCTAGCTGCAGAAAAAATCGGAACCAGAATTCGAAGTTGGTCGCCCGCATCAATGGATTAGGGTAGCGTCCCGCTTGCAGAGGGCGAACTGGCCTTCCATGGATCTGCGCGAGTACCCTGGCTACACTCAGGCGACGCGCCGCTTTTGGCGTTGGCTGTTAACGACGTGAGCAATTGCGTACACTATTAACGCGCCGAAGATGCTGGTCAAAAGCAATTGTCGACTGAGCGTGAAAGCGAAGAATAACTGACCGATGGCAAAGGCCCAGAAGAAGCTCTCCGCCCGCCAGGCTTGACTCCAGGCAGGAGCGCGCCCGGAAGCTGGCAGCCGCGGAGTGAGTGACGGAATCAACCGTGGCACTGCGCGCTTGAATCTTAGATAATCCTCTGATTGGCTCGCTGTCAGAGCATCTTCTTCTCGAAGGATAAGCCGATAGTTAAACAGAGTTCCGGCCGCTACCATCAAGATCCAGTTCGGAACTGGTGCCAGCAAACCGATCCCCACCGTCAACAGAATCGTGCCTAGATACAGCGGGTTGCGCACATAACGATAAGGGCCATCGGCAACTACGCGATCTGAGTGAAGCGCCATGTCGTGCACAACTTCCCCGTTCAGATATGCAGTGGCCCAGGTACGAATTGCGGCAGCCAGCCCAATGATCAGCGCCCCCAAACCGATAAAACATTGGGTGCGGAGTTGCGTTGGCCGACCGCTTACATTTGCTAGAGACTCGGCCGCAATCATCTGAAAGCGATCAAACCTTACTCCAAAGCCCAAGAAGAAAACTACCGCAAGCACAAAGAATCGGTAACGGAATTCAAAGTTGGTCGCCCGCATCAGTAGATTAGGGTATCCTCTCACGCATACTGAAATCATCCATGTCCAGTGACCGAGCGGCGACTTCCCTTCCCGAAGTACAGGGAAGCGTGGAAACGAGCCATGCGGGCTGGTGGCGGCGAATGCTGGCCTTTGGTGGGCCGGCGTACCTTGTCAGCGTAGGCTACATGGACCCCGGCAATTGGGCCACTGATCTGGAAGGCGGCGCGAAGTTCGGCTACAGCCTGCTCTGGGTTCTGGTGTTGTCGAACCTCATGGCCTTGCTGCTGCAAACCTTAAGTACAAGACTTGGTATCGTCACCCGGCTCGACCTCGCTCAGGCTTGCCGTGATGAATATCCGCAGCCTGTTTCGTTTCTCCTTTGGCTGATGGGTGAGCTAGCTATTGTTGCCTGCGACCTGGCCGAAGTGCTCGGAGCAGCAATCGGGCTTAATCTGCTGTTCCACATTCCGCTCCTCATCGGCGTATTGGCGACCGCCGCCGACACGCTCCTGCTGCTGTGGTTTACCAGCTTGGGAATTCGCTTCATCGAAGCGTTCGTTCTGGCGCTGATCGCGGTAATCGGCGGTTGCTTCGCTGTCGAGATACTGTTTGCCCATCCGCAAGCAACCGAAGTGTTACATGGCTTGATTCCTCACCTGAACGCAAGCAGTCTATACATTGCTGTGGCCATCTTCGGCGCGACCGTGATGCCGCACAATCTATACCTCCACTCGGCGTTGGTGCAAACACGTCAGATTGGGCTTACCGATTCAGACAAAACGCAGGCCTGCCGCTTTAATCTTCTGGATTCAACCATCGCTTTAAACGGCGCGCTGTTCGTCAATGCAGCCATCCTGATCATGGCCGCAGCCGTCTTCTTCAAACGCGGCATCGTGGTGACAGAAATTCAGCAAGCGCATCAATTGCTTTCGCCTCTTCTGGGAACAACCGTTGCAAGCCTCCTGTTCGGTCTGGCGCTGCTGGCCTCAGGTCAATCCTCAACGTTAACCGGGACCATGGCCGGGCAGATTGTCATGGAAGGCTTTCTGCAGTTTCGAATACAGCCCTGGCTCCGACGCACAATCACGCGTCTTCTGGCCATCACTCCTGCGGCGCTTACCATCTATCTCGCAGGCGAAGCGGGCAGCTACAGACTGCTAATCCTGAGCCAAGTGATCCTGAGTTTGCAACTGCCCTTTGCCGTTGTCCCTTTGGTCCATCTAACAGGCGACGCCAAGCGAATGGGCCGATTTGCAAATGGCCCCGTGCTGAAGACCGCTGCTTGGTTCTGCGCTCTATTCATTCTGGCGCTGAATGTCTGGCTGCTCTGGACACAACTCGGCGCTTGGATCGGTAGAAGTGGAGCGTACAGGCCTTTGCT
This sequence comes from uncultured Bryobacteraceae bacterium, assembly GCA_964248065.1. GTDB lineage: Bacteria > Acidobacteriota > Terriglobia > Bryobacterales > Bryobacteraceae > Bog-105. The sequence goes on from CAXTWQ010000019.1 coordinate 29,015, forward strand.
CCTCAGTCTCGTCCTGGTTCTTTCATTCTGCTTTGCACTCTTCCTCGGAATTCTGACAGCATGGCCCTGGCTGCGTCGTGAAGCGCGAGCCCCGAAGCATGTGGCGGTCACGGTACGGGATCAGTCGGTACCTCTTTTCCCAATTCGGAGTTACACCAACATCCTGGTTCCCCTGGACCATAGCGATGCCGACCAGGAGGCACTCGGAAACGCACTGGCGTTAGCGAAAATGCATGATGCAAAAATCATCCTTTTGCACGTCGAAGAAGGTGTGACAAGCCAATTATTTGGAGCGCTCTCCTCAACAGCCGAGGTCGCGGAGGGGCAGGACTATCTGGCTAACCTGATGGGGTCCCTGCGCGAGCAGCAGGTGAGAGTAGAGGCTGTGGTTCGGCACGGGCATCGCCCGGCAGACGAGATTGCAGGGGCAGTCAGTGACCTGCACCCGGACTTAGTCATTATGGCTTCGCACGGCCACCGCGGTCTGAAAGACTTGATCCTGGGAACAACCATTAATAACCTGAGACATAGAATCAAGGTGCCGCTGCTCATCGTGGACGGGTCCAAACGCCATGGCTGACCTCAGCAAGGGCCGAATCCTGGTCACCGGCGGGGCCGGCTTTATCGGAAGCGCTCTAATTTGGGAACTGAACCGGCGCGGCCTGACCAACATATTGGTAGCCGACCTGCTGGGCGAAGATTCCAAGTGGAAAAACCTCGTACCTCTCAAGTTCGCCGACTACATTGAAGGTGACGACCTGCTAATGCGGCTGGATGTGGCCGGACATCTATTCGATGACATCAAAGCCGTCTTTCACCTCGGTGCCTGTTCGTCCACCACCGAGACAAATGCCGCCTTTCTTATTCGCAATAACTTTGAGTTCACCAAAGCACTGGCTACGTTTGCATTAACCGGCGAGCGTCGTTTCGTATATGCTTCGTCGGCCGCAACGTACGGGTGCCTGGAACAAGCAGTTACCGAAGAAGCTCCGCTTGACTCTCTTCGACCTCTGAATATGTACGGCTACTCCAAGCACCTGTTCGATTGCTGGGCCGAACGTTCAGATGTTCTTCCGCTCATCACAGGCTTGAAGTATTTCAACATCTTCGGGCCGAACGAAGACCACAAGGGCGATATGCGTAGCGTGGTTCACAAAGCCTACTATCAGATTTTGGAGAAAGGCCGCGTATCTCTTTTTAAGAGCTATCGACCGGAGTTCCGCGACGGCGAACAGCGGCGTGACTTTCTATATGTGAAGGACGCAGTGGATGTGACGCTCTATCTTGCCGAACACGTCGAGGGCGGCGGCCTGTTCAACGT
>CAXTWQ010000019.1:30345-57730 GCA_964248065.1 uncultured Bryobacteraceae bacterium
GGGTCAGGGTACGCCAGCACCTGGCTGGCACTGGTCAGCGCTATCTTTGCATCACTTGGACAGACGCCTACGATTGATTTTATTGACATGCCAGAAGAGCTACAGGACAAGTATCAATACTTCACCTGCGCAAATATCAGCAAGCTGCGCCATTTCGGATACAGCCGACCCATGACACCCTTAGCTGACGGGGTACGTGACTATGTTGTTAATTACTTGATTCCTGGGCGGCATTTAGGCGATGAGCCTAAGGGCGCGGGCATTGCGAAGCAGCAATTGCTTCTCGAAGGACAAACGGAGATGAGAGAAGGCTAGGCGTTACGGGCCAAATAGCTGCGCATGGTTCCGGCTACACCCGATTGCGCCAGCATTTTCAAACCGCTCTCTACCGCGTTCACGAATTGCGGGTTCGCCGGCAGCCTCTCATCGAAAATGGACCGTACGGCCAACATAGGTCGTGGATCAATGGTCGCGTTCTTGGCAATCTTCCTTAGTTCCACCGCGCGCACATCGATGATGTCCAAAGGCTGGCCCTGCTCGTTGACACCCCGTCCGAGATAGAAGATCCAACTGGCAACAACCAGGCTCAACAGATCGGTCGGACAACCCTCTTCCAGTAATTGCGTAACAGAAGGCAGTAACCATTTGGGAAGTTTCGTGGAGCCCTCAGAAGCAACCCGGGTTACTAGATCATTGATGGTTGGGTTTGCGAAGCGCTCTCTGAGAGTACTTTTGTAATCCGTCACCGAGACATCTGCGATTGCCGGCACCGCAGGCGTTACCTGCTCCATGAAACTCTCGATGAACGAGTAAAAAAGCGGGTCCTGCATCGTCTCGTGCACGTAAGTGAAACCCTGCAGCGCTCCCATGTAAGCCAGTGCCAGATGGCTGCCGTTCAGTAGACGAATCTTCATCATCTCGTAAGGAGCGACATCGGAGATCAGTTCCGCGCCGACTCGCTCCCACTGCGGTCTGCCATTGCAGAAGGTGTCTTCGATCACCCATTGACGAAACGGTTCGGTCACCACGGGCCAAGCGTCTTCTAAGCCGAACCGCTCGGATAGCGAGGCGATGTCGGCGGCAGTTGTCGCCGGAGTGATTCGGTCAACCATGCTGCTTGGAAATGCGACATTGTCGGAAATCCAGCGCTGAAGCGTGGAGTTGCAGAGACCACAATAGGTAAGCAGAACCTTGCTGGTGAAATGTCCATTGCCCTGAAGATTGTCGCAGGACATGACCGTGAATGGCGGCAGCCCCCGTTGACGACGCCGATTCAATGCTTCCGCCATCAGACCCAGTGAAGTGAACGGCTCCCCAGGATGCTCAATGTCGTGTTGGATATCAGGGTGATTGACAAGAAACTCCCCGCTTCCTTCATCAATGAAGTAACCACCTTCGGTAATGGTGAGTGACACGATGCGAGTTTCAGCGTCAGCCATCTTTTCGATCGTGGCTTCACGACGTTCGGGTGCAAAAACGAAATCAACAAGAGAGCCGATCACACGCGCGGTCTGTTCCTCTGCACTACGCTCAATAACGGTGTAGAGGAAGTCCTGCCGACGCAATATGTCGCGCATCCGACGATCGAGTTCTAAGATTCCAAGCCCACACTCGCCCCATCTCTCGGTGCCCTCCATCTCAAGCAGGTCATCCAAATAAACAGCTTGGTGTGCCCGGTGAAAGCCGCCCACACCCAGGTGCACCGTGTGCTGTCGAAGCTGGCCGCGATCATAGGTAGGAACCTGGACATCGCCGCGGAGCTTCCCCAGGCTTGCACTGCTCAGTCGAATAGTAGGGCTCTTTTCACTCATCGTTATCTTTTCTCTCAGGCTGAACCGACAGGCCCAGGTCTCATTGCAAGGCCCTCTCTATTAAACAGGTGAAGCGATTTCGGTTCCATCTTCAATTGAACCTGCTGATCGGGAACCGCGCTTGTCTCTCCATTGATCCTGACAGTCAGCGCCTCGCCAGACCCAACATTGAGGTGGAGATAGCTCTCACTTCCAAGGTGCTCAACCGTTTGAACCTGGGCAGCGATGCCACCTGTTACGACTAAGCTGATGTGTTCCGGGCGAATGCCGACAGTAATTTTGTCGCCGACTGCGGCTACCCCAGAGACTGCCGGTATAGCAATTGGTGTCCCATCTTTTAGAACGACTACCAGGCCATCGTCGGGAACAATCTGCTGAACGGAAGCTTCGAGGAAGTTCATCTTCGGAGACCCGATGAACCCGGCAACGAAAATATTGCGTGGATAGCGATAGAGATCCATAGGAGAACCGACCTGCTCAATCACGCCCGCCTGCAGAACAACAATGCGATCAGCCATTGTCATGGCTTCCACTTGATCGTGAGTCACGTAAATCATGGTGGCGCGCAACTGGCGATGAAGCTTGGTCAGTTCGAGCCGCATGCGGACCCGCAGCGCAGCGTCTAAATTCGACAACGGCTCGTCGAAGAGAAACACTTTCGGGTCACGGACAATAGCGCGGCCTATCGCAACCCGCTGGCGCTGCCCTCCGGATAACGCTCTTGGCTTCCGATCTAAGAACGTCTCAAGATTCAGGATGCGCGCGGCTTCCAGAACTTTCTTCTCGCGTTCCTCCTTCGGTATGCCCGCCAGCTTCAAGCTGAATGACATGTTGTCGGCAACATTCATGTGAGGGTAGAGCGCGTAACTTTGGAACACAATGGCCAACCCGCGCTTCGCTGGAGCGATATCGTTGGCTCGCTGATGATCAATCAGCAGGTCGCCTGAGGTAATCTCTTCGAGCCCGGCAATGAGCCGCAGCAGCGTGGACTTGCCACAGCCGGAAGGACCGACAAACACTGTTAATTCTTGATCGCGAATGGTGAGGTCAACCCCCTTGATCACCTCAGAGCCGTCGTAGCTCTTGCGCACCTGCTTCAGCTGAACGGTTGCCATGGCGAGTTCCCCCTATTTAACCGCGCCGAATGTGAGGCCACGAACCAATTGCTTCTGGCTGATCCATCCCAGCAGCAGAATGGGCGCAATTGCCATGGTTGAGGCGGCAGATAACTTTGCGTAGAACAATCCTTCCGGACTGGAGAAGGACGCAATAAATGCGGTAAGTGGAGCGGCTTTCGCGGCTGTTAAGGTCAGGCTCCAGAAAGCTTCGTTCCAGGCAAGAATAATAGCCAGCAAGCTGGTAGAAGCTATGCCGGGCATTGACAGTGGAAGCAGCAGGTTATACAACTCCCGCAATGGACCGGCTCCATCCATCCTCGCCGCTTCCAGCACTTCTCGCGGGACCTCTTTAAAGAACGTGTAAAGCATCCAGATGATGATCGGCAGGTTGAGCATCGCATCAATAACAAGCAGTCCTGTCTTTGTATCAAGCAGGCCGGTGTCGCGAAAGATTAGATAGACCGGTACAAGTACGCCAACCGACGGCATCATCTTGGTGGAAAGCATCCAGAGGAGCGTGTCTTTCGTACGCCTGGTTGGCGAGAAGGCCATTGCATACGAGCACGGTATAGCTAAAAGCAGCGCCAGCAAGGTAGAGCCAATCGACACGACTATGCTGTTCCAGGCGAAGTGAAAGTAACTGGCTCGCTCGCCTATCGCCTGATAATTTTCGAGTGTCGGCTGGAAGAAAAAGTGAGGAACGCGCGAGATGGCCTCTGTCTCTGTCTTGAAACCGGTCAGAACAATCCAGAACACCGGAAACGCAAGAAGAAGAGCAACACACCAGGCCAGCAATGTCATCGCCCATTTCTGTCTAACTTTGTTCGACATTACGACTTGTTCCTATGCGTCTAGATTCCGCGCGAACGAGCGCATCAGAAAGAGAGCCAAAACATTTGCCAGCACAATAGCGACCAGGCCGGCAACCGAGGCACCGCCGACATCGTACTCCATCAAAGCATAGCGATAGATCAGGAAAGAAAGATTGGTGGAAGCAAAGCCCGGACCGCCCGAAGTGGTTACATAGATCTCGGCAAAAACAGCCAGGAAAAAGATTGACTCAATCATCATAGTCGCCGCAATAGCTCTGTCCAGGTGAGGCCAGATGATATAGCGGAACATTGCAATTGGACCGGCACCATCCATGCGAGCAGCTTCTTTGCGTTCTCCATCCAGCGATTGCACGGCAGTCAGCAACGTGAGCACGGCAAAGGGAAGCCACTGCCACGACACGATGATGATGATGGAAGTAAGAGGCGCAACGCCAAACCAGTCAATTGGCTTGAGCCCGACCGATCGCATCAGGAAAGCCAGAAAGCCATTGTCCGGGTTCATCAACATGTTCTTCCAAACCAGCGCGCTAACAGTGGGCATGATAAAGAACGGAGCCAGCACGAGAATTCTGGCGAGGCCTCTGCCAAAGAATTCCTGGTCGAACAGAACAGCCAGCAGCGTGCCTAAGCCAATCGTGATGATCAGTACGGAGCCTACCAGAAGTACCGTGTTCCAGATTGCCAGAGCAAGGCTCGGGTCATTCAGCAGATAGCGATAATTGCCCAATCCATCGAAGCCTGTCCTGTCCGGCGCCATCATGTTGTAGCGCCGGAACGAAAACCAGATGGTCATCAGCAGCGGGATGATCGACCAGATGAACAGCGCCGCAATAGCCGGTGCTTTTAGCGACAGCACCGCCATGCTATCTCGCCAGCCTTTAGTGTTGGTTTCGTTGCGAGGCAGGATTTTCGGGCTGAGCGCTTTTTCTGAAATGATCATTCCGTGCCGCCTCTACTGCGATACTCCAGTACGCGCCTGAACTCGCTCGGTGGCTGCCTGAGCCCTTCGCAGGGCTTCGTCTACCGATAGATCTCCAACCAGCGCGGCGGCAAGCAACTGTCCCACCTGATTGCCGATAGTAGGGAACGATGGGATGACAATGCATTGAATGCCGGTGTAAGGCACCGGTAACCGAGTAGGGTGCAGTGGATCGGCAGCCATGATTGACTTGTAAGTGAGATCCGCAAACGGGGCAGTGGCAAGATATTCCGGCTGCCGATAAGTAGACTGGCGCGTACCAGGCGGCACTGTGGCCCAGCCATTTGTTTTCGCAGCGAGCCGGATGTAGTCTTTGGATGTTGCCCACTCGATGAACTTCAGCGCCTCCGCAGAATGTTGCGAAGCCGAGGGAACGGCAAATCCCCAGAACCAAAGCCATTGTGCACCGCGCGGGGTAACCGCAATCGGTGCGGGAGCAAAACCAACATTTTCTGCAACGGTGGATTGCTTTGAGCTGTGCAGTGCACCGGCAGCCACGGTGGCGTCGATCCACATGCCGCAGCGACCGTTTTCAAACAAGGTAAGCAACTCGTTGAAGCCGTTAGAACTGCTACCCGGAGGCCCATACCGCCCGAGTAGATTCACATAAAAATTGATCGCGTCATGCCACTCCGGCGAGTTAAGCTGCGGCTTCCAAGCTTCATCGAACCATCTGCCGCCGTACGTGTTGACCACGGTCGAAATGTAGCCCATATTCTCGCCCCAGCCAGGCTTTCCTCGAAGACAAACTCCATATACGTCGTTTGCCGGGTCATTCAGTTTCTTTGCGAAGCGTTCAATATCCTTGTAGGTCGGCTGAGCAGGCATGGTCAGGCCTGCCTTGCGAAAAAGATCCTTGCGGTAGTACGTCAGCGAGCTTTCTGCGTAGAAAGGCAAAGCGTAAACCTTTTTGTCATACGAGGCGCCATCGCGAATTGGTTGTAGTAGATCGCCCAGATCATAGCCCGCTGAAAGCTTGTCATTTAAGGGCAGGAGCCAGCCACGGCGTCCCCAGATGGGCGCTTCCAACGGGCCGATTGTGACCACGTCGTATTGGCCGCCGTGTGTTGCGGCATCCGTGGTCGTCTTTTCCCGCAGTATCTTTTCTTCCAAGACTACCCAGTCGAGATGAATGTCTGGGTGTTGCTGTTCGAAGTCCCTGGCAAGCCTTTGCATCATGATCATGTCGCCATTGTTGACAGTGGCGATAGTGACCGTCTTCTGCCCCTCTGGTTCGGCAAATAGCAGGGTTAAAGCGAGGAACGGCAAGCCCCACGAGCGACTCAGGCGCATGACTTTGTCCTAACTACGGCGTTGGGAGGCACAAGAACAATCTATACGATGGCGAGATTGCCCTCAATGCGGGGGGATCATGCGGCACCAATGATCGGGAACTTTGATGCCGTCATTCCCGTCTTCACTGCGGGCCACTTCGGGGCCTGCGGCGACTAGTCAGGAACGTCTGAAAGTCGACCTCAGGCCGTAACAAGGTCGCGGGCTACTTCCACCAGTGACGGAAGGTCGGTCATTTTGTCAAAGACCAGTTCGGCTCCTGCATCGAGCAGGCGATCTCGATAACCCTGCCCGCAATGTGCGCCCCCTGCGAACCCGAAGACTCGCATTCCAGCACTACACCCAGCTCGAACCCCAGCCGTGCTGTCTTCAATTATCAAACAGTTTCTTGGCGGCACCCTCATCCAGCCGGCAGCGAAGATAAAGACATCAGGTTCCGGTTTACCGCGTGCTACCGAGGTTGCACTGATAACGTTAGGGGCGAACCGGTCATAAAGATTGACCATCTCCAGGCCCAGCTTTAGCTTTTCAGGAAAGCTGCTGGAAGCGACGCAAACCGGAACGTCAAGTAAGTCGAGCGCATCTGCCACGCCATTGATGATTCGAAGTTCGTGGTGGTAGGCTTGCTCCACCGTTTGATTGATGCGTGCCGTGTATTCGGAGGGAAGCGGCTTGCCCCAATCGCTTTCAATTTCAGCGCGCATTTCGCGGTCGGGCCTACCCGCAAAACGCTGGATGACTTGCTCTGTCGTAATTGGATAGCCGATACGCGTCAACTCTTCCGCCGCGATGCGGCACACTACAATCTCGCTATCGATCAGGACGCCGTCGCAATCGAAGATAATCAGGTCGGTCTGTTTCAAAATTGATGATGCCCTTCATGTCTGCTGGCCATTTAAGGGTGAAACTCTCCCTGGCGCAGCGAATTTTCGATATCTTCAAGGCTGCGACCTGCCGTTTCGGGAACAAGCCGCAAAGTAAATAGGAAAGCTAGCACGTTCATGCCTGCATATACCCACATGGTGCCGCCAGTACCCAAAGTGCTGACCAGCGTAAGCGCTGTCATAGTAACCAGAAGATCTGCCCCCCACACCATGGCTGCTTGTGCGCTGCTCCCTGCGCCTCGCACGGACAAGGGATACATCTCCGAACCGGATAACCAACCTACAACCTGTATCCCTCCCGCATTGAAGAACATGTAAGTCAGCAGGCAAGCCACAATCGTCCAGGCGCTTTTGCCTTCGGCTAGATGGAAGGCCAGCAGCACCCCTAGGATCAGCAGAGCGAACGCTGCCCCCGGCAGCATCCATAAAGAGAGACGACGGCGGCCCACACGGTCCACAATCGACAGACCTACGGTTGTCATGATCGCGTACACAATGGCCAGGCCTAAACTCGCATGAAGCGCGGCAGCGTGGCTGAAGCCAACACCGGTGAGCATGGTGGGCGCATAGTAAACCATCATTTCAATACCGGTCAATTGAGTAAAAGCCGCTACGCCAAGAGCAGCAATTACGGCAGGGCGCACCCAAGGTTGTTTAAGGCCGGCCCACCCTTTTACAGGAGCGTTTTCTTCCTTTGCCGTAATTTCCTGAATTTCTTTGATCTCAGGGTCTATACGAGACTGATCTGGGCGCACCTTTGTTAGTTCACCCCGCGCCTGGTCTAACTTGCACTGTCCCACCAGCCAGCGTGGGCTCTCAGGGATCTTTAGGGTGCCAAGAAAGAAGAGAGCAGCCGGCATAGCTGCAGCGGCGATCATCCATCGCCATGACCACGCGTTTTGCAGGCTGGATTGCACCAAATTGGCGCTTACGATTCCAATCCCGATGGCTACATTGAACGAAGTGACAAAGTGACCGCGGCTTTTGGCCGGCGCTAACTCAGCAATGTAGACCGGCGCTGTTTGGGATGAGCCGCCCACGGCGAAGCCGAGAAAGATCCTGCCGGCTATCAGCAAGAGAGGGTTAGGCGCCAGGCTGCAAGCGATTGCTCCCATCACATAAACAGCAGCGAGCAGCGTCAGGGTACGCTTTCGCCCGATGCGTTCGAACAACCAACCACAAGAGAGAGCTCCAATGACAGCCCCGACAAGAATGGAGGAGGCCACAATCTCCTGCATCTGATGAGAGAGATTGAACTCCTTCCTGATTTGCAGAAGAGCACCCGAAATGATACCCGTGTCGTATCCGTAGAGGAATCCGGCAATCGCGGTAACGCCTGTGACGAATAGCAGGAATCCCTTGTTGCCAGTATGGGCCGGACGCTCCGCGGTTGCTTCAGTAGTAGCAGCTTTGGGAAAGGTTGCGACAGATTGGCTGACGGCTTCGGACACAGATTGCTCCTTTGTGAAACGAGAAGACGAATTGAACAGTTACTTAAGCGCGGGCTGAAGCTGCGTCGACGAAGTGCCCAGACGCCACCAGCCGATAGAGGCTGAACATGCCCTGACTTGCTGCAGTGGGAGCAACGCCCTTTTCTTCCTGATAGGCTGTGAGCGGCGGGTCCACCCGATCCAGAAAGCGCTTGACGAAATCCTCAATCGTCATGACCTCCTCTGGTTTCGGAGCACGGAATCGCGCCAGGATTCGCGACATGGAATCCTCTGTTGTTGAAAAGCGGCGCAAGATCATTCTCGCGGCTCCGTCCAGGTAATCCGAGGCATTGACATCATGCACGAAGGCTTGATAACGGGGATCTTTGTTCAGCAAAATCTCGACTCCGTCGCGCATCTCTTTCAGCACTGAGGCAGCAAAGCGCTGGTGGTTGGGATCGTTAGATAGAAACTCGTTCAACTTCAACCGTGTGTCGCCTTGACTCTCATGAAAGGCAGACAGAGCAATGAGCCAGTGAGCGCCATTGAGGAGCCAGCTCTTAATTTGTTTCTCCACTTCCAAATGTCTGCTGAACTCTATCCTGCTCCCTTTGCAGATCTCTGGAAGATCCTCAACATCGGGCCGAAGCTCTAGCTTGAGAGATCCATACTCTTCCGCTCGCACCAGGACCGTGGGTTGACAACCAGTGCTCTCGTCACCCTCATACTCTTCCAGGCCGACGCACATGCGGTCTACCAGTGCGTGAACGCACCTAACATGACAGCGGGTTCTCGGATGAATCAAGTCCGAGAAGCTATCATCCGCGAATACTTGGTGAGCGCTTAAAGTATTTTCACAGGCGACCAAAAAGATGTTTCCAATTCCACCTTCCTCCTCTTTGATCTCGCAAAGAGTGTTAAGAGCGTGAATAACGGATTTGTAGTTTGAGAGCTTTATGATAGAGGCGGTAACAACGACGCCAATCTGCTTCCGCTTGGACTTCCGGGCAATTGAGCGCACCAGATCACAGAGGTCGCTTTCGTCATAAAGGCAGTACCCGTTATAACTGACAACCTCCCTGGAGGACGACGAATCACCCGGAGACTGAATTACGTACACCTCACGGGGATTAGTTTGCAGCAACTCATTCCGCCGCTGAGGCGGGAGCTCTGTACTGCCGGTCTCATTCATGGCAGAAACCGACCGGTTTAGTATAAACAGCTCTGAATCAGGAGTTTTGAAAAACGGAGCGATCAAACCAAGGCCTAGGCGTCCAGCTCCGAAGTGAATGTGTAACATGCGATTAATTTCTTAAGTTGTCCAGGACAGCCATCCAGCTAAACCGCAAGTTCGACTTGCAAGTCCTGCTCTTTTCCGGCTACCGATTAGACGCTGCCCGACCTCTCCACATATCTGCGGATAACACCAGATGGTAGAAATCAGGGCTGCGAATGGATGCCCTCAGACTCAAGCTCTGGAGCGAAGATTCGGCTACATTAAGCAGCCTCCGTACTTCGACACGTTGGCCCAGGCGCTATGGTCTTCATCACTCTTGGATCACCTTACGCTGACCTTCACAGGCAGGCGTCTATTGTCAGGTCTCGCGATTATGGCGCTTGCTGTCGGTACTCTGGGAAGAGCGAATCTGTTGCATCCGTATCGGACCCGCACGCGCAGTAGCCTCATAATGTCAAGTCAAGCACCGTATTGGGCGCTACTGCCATCTCGCTCTTAACTACTAGCGTGTGGGTTGTCCCCTTTAGTGCGCCGTTAAGATTCGGATTGGACTGGTTCCATCTCTACCGGCTCACTATTAAATGTCCGTCCAGCTGTGGAGATTCCCAGCCCTCGACTTCTAATTCCGGACGGTCGCCTTCACTCTCCGGGTAGCCCAGGCACAGGTAAGCAATCAAGTTCCACTCAGATGGAACCTCAAGCGTCGTACGCACTTGCACCGGATTAAGAATCGATACCCAGCCTAGTCCTATGCCGGACGCCCGTGCTAAAAGCCAGAGAGTGTGCACGGCACAGACTGCAGAGTAAGACAGCATCTCGGGCATTGTCTTGATACCAAGTCCCTGGCCGACCGAGGTCTGGGAGTCAGCAAAAACCGCCAGGTGAACAGGGGCCTCAATCAGGCCAGCTAATTTCAATCGCGCGTAAAGATCTGCGCGTGCACCTGAGTATTTATTCAGAGCTGCTGCGTTGCACGTGCGAAAGTTTTCCAGGATAGCGGCTCGTCGTTCGGGTGCAGTTACCTGTACCCACCGCCAAGGTTGACTGAAACCAACTGACGGCGCCAGACACGCAAGCGCAACCAGTTTCTCCAGTAATCCATTCGGCAGCGGATCGCGACGAAACCGGCGTACGTCGCGCCGCTTTCCAAGCAAGTCGGCCAGTTTTGCGCGAAACGATTCGTCAAATGCTGATTCGGTCTCAATCAAACCTCTACCGTCGTCCTATAGTAATGTCATGGCACAAGCTCGAGGCATCGGCGGCATCTTTTTCAAATCGAAAGACCCTCAGCAACTCTACGCATGGTACGAGAAACACCTGGGCATTACAGCCAAGCCTGGCGTGGGAGCGTCGTTCCCCATGAATTCCGTGCCGGATGGCCAAACTGTCTGGTCTATCTTTCCAAACACAACCGATTACATGAAGGACAGTAAGGCTGAGTTCATGATCAACTACATTGTGGATGACCTAGCCTCGATCTTAGAAAAGTTACGTGCTGAAGGTGTATCCGTAGACGAACACACCGAGAGCGCTGATTTTGGAAAGTTCGGCTGGATTACTGATCCTGACGGGAACCGGATTGAGTTGTGGGAACCGAAGCCGGCCCCCACATCGTTGCCTGAGATCGTAGACTAAGCCTTCACCGGCTTATCGCTCGACTCCCACTTTTCTTCGTTCCAATACTTAACGCGTCCGTCGCGATAAGACTCGACCGCAAGGTTAATCAGCACCTGAGCGTGCGCGGCGGTCTCCACATCCAAATGCGGTTTCTGCCGTGTGCGCATGCTGCTCAGGAAGTTGCCGATGTGAGCTTGCATCATGTCTTTCTGCTCGACTGGAATCCGAATCTCCTGTGCGCCGAACTTATAGTCGGGGAATGGATGCCGCTCGTTCTCGCCTTCGGCGCGGACCAGTTCGGGGCGCACGATAATATCGGGTGTCGAGCTCTCAAACATCCCGTGCTCAACCATAATGATGGTTCCCTCGTGCCCGCGAATCAGGCCCGGAATGTGCTGCGAATTCGCCATCGAAGAACTGAGTACAAGCGAGTGCCCTTCCGCGTACTCGGCCATTAGATTGAATGTGTCCGGCACTTCGCGATCATCCGTGAAGACGTACTTGCCACCCGAGGCCATCACCTTCGTCGGATATTGCGGCTTGTCCCAACAAATATTTAAAGGCGCGACGACGTGGAAAAACAAATCCGTCGCAATGCCGCCTGAGTAGTCCCAATACTTACGGAAACGGAAGAAGCGGTCGGCATCGTAAGGCCGAGAAGGCGCTGGTCCCAGCCATGTCTTCCAATCAATGCGATCCTCACCCTTGGCGTCAGGCCCCGCGCTCGCGTCGATAGGCCAGTTCCACTCACCTTCAATCGAGTTTCGATGATACGAACCCTGGCTCATAATCATTTTCCCGATCATGCCATCAGCAATGGCTTTCTTGGCTTTCCACCATTGGTCTGCCGAGGTAGTCTGCGACCCTACTTGCAGCACACGCTTGGACTCACGCACGGTGTCAACCAACTGCTTGATCTCTTTGTTGGTGTGACACATGGGCTTTTCCAGGTATACATCCTTACCTTGATCCATTGCATCGAGTGCAATGCGAGCGTGCCAATGGTCGGGCGTTGCCACAATAACGGCATCCACTTCAGATAAGGCCAGCAACTCACGGTAGTCAGTAAAAGCTTTCGCGTTGTACATGTCTGCCTGCTGCTTCTTACGTTTTTCATAAACGTCAGAAACAGCCACAATCTGGCAGGCATTGTTGTTTGAATCAGCAAACTTTGTAAACGTCCGGGCGTCATCGGAACCCCGGCCGCCGCAACCAATCAAGCCGATATTGATCCGATCGTTCGCGCCCAGCACGCGCGACGGGTTTAACTTGTTGTTAGCCTTAGCAAATGCACTCTTGGCGAGTACAGCTCCTGCACTCAACGCACCCGTACGCTTAAAGAATTCTCGACGGCCCAGCGGCCCGGTTTGTAAGTTCTCTGAAGACATTCCTAAACTCCTTGACCGCCGTACTGGCAGTCCATCTTCAGAGGACACCAGAACGCGGTTTACTCCTCCAAAGTTTACTCCTGTGGCAAACTGGCGGATGAATGCCTGCAATGCCACCCGGCAACTCCCGCATTGCGTTCAGTTATCCGAACTTCAATCGTCTAATGGCCGCTCGCTTCCTGGTCACTGTTGCTTCTGAAATGCAGTCAGTCGCGGTTGGATGGCAAGTCTACGAGATTACACGACGGCCGCTCGATCTTGGGCTGGTTGGGCTTGCGCAATTCCTTCCTGCTATCTGCTTGTTCCTGGTAGCCGGGCATGTTGCCGATCACTTCAAACGGACGCGTATTCTCACAATCTGCTTCAGCGGCTTCGCGATTTGCTCGGCTCTGCTTTTCGCCTGCACGCTTCTCGGTGTGCACTCGGCGTATCCGCTTTACGCAGTCCTGCTACTTAACGGCACTGTCCGTGCTTTCCAGGGCCCCGCTGCATCTGCCTTGCTCGCTTCTCTTGTGAAACCCGAGCATTTCCCTAATGCTGCTGCCTGGGGTTCCTCCATTTTTCAAACTGCAACAGTAGCTGGACCGGTCGCGGGTGGTCTGATTTATGGGCTCGTACGTAATCCTGCGCCTGTTTACGCCACTGCTGCTTTCTGCTACGCATTCGCCCTGCTTCTCATGACAGCTCTTCAAACCTTGCGCCCGCCGCCCACTGGTACTGCCGCTTCCGCTACGCTCGTGCTGGAAGGACTGCGTTATATCTGGCGTAACCAGCTTGTGTTCGGGGCGATCTCGCTAGATTTGTTTGCTGTGCTATTAGGTGGAGCAGTGGCGCTTCTGCCTGTCTATGCAGAAGGCATTCTGCATGTTGGCGCGCTAGGTCTGGGCATCCTGCGCAGTGCTCCAGGCGTGGGCGCGGTTATCATGGGAATCGCGGTCGCTTACGTTCCCATACGCAAACACGCCGGTCTCACCATGTTCTCCTGCGTTTTTGCATTCGGCGTGTTCACCGTCGTCTTCGGGTTATCGCGCAATCTCTCTATATCTGTGCTGTCGCTACTGCTGGCGGGAGCCGCAGACACGGTCAGCGTCATTGTACGCAGCACATTGGTGCAACTTTCCGTGCCTGACAGCATGCGAGGCCGCGTCAGCGCTGTGAACGGTATTTTCATTGGAGCTTCCAACGAGTTTGGTCAATTCGAATCAGGCCTTACCGCACAATGGCTCGGAACCGTGCCCGCCGTTTTATTTGGTGGGGTAGGCACTATGGCTGTGGTCATCATCTGGGCGCTCTGGTTTCCGAAGCTTCGCAAGCTGGACAGCCTGGTTCCCGAGGAAATTGCCGCCCTTAGCAGCAATGCGTGAATGACTTACTTCGTTGCAGCCGCACCGGACTGTTCGGCAGGCTTGCGCACCATCTCAATGTCGAGCGTAATGGTGACGTCATTGCCCACCATCACTCCGCCACCATCAAGCGCCTTATTCCACACCAGTCCGAAATCCTTGCGGTTGACTGTCGTTGTGGCGCTCGCACCAGCATGGTAAGAGCCGCGCGAATCTTTCACCTCCGCCGTGGGACCATCAACGGTCAGCACCGCAGGCTTGGTGACGCCGTGCATAGTCAGATCACCAGTAACAAGATACTTACCATCCTTCTTCTCTACCTTGGTGCTTTTGAAAGTAAGCGTGGGAAACTTCGTAACATCAAAGAACTCATCACTTCTCAAGTGCTCATCACGCTGCGCGTCGCGAGTGCTCACAGTTGTTGCGTCAATCGTTGCCTCCACCTGATCAGCTGCTGCATTGGTAGGGTCAAAAACAACGGAGCCGCTTACCTTATTGAACTCACCTCGAACATTGGTCACCATCATGTGCTTGACAGAGAACTGGGCTGAAGAATGCACTGGGTCGATTTGGTAGTGATACTGCGCGAAGGCGGGAACTGAAACGAGCAGTGCAAAAAGGTGAAATCTCATGATTGATCTTCCTCTGTTCTAACACTGGCGAGAAGCTCAACTCCAATCCTCGACAGCCTAAGTCATCCCAGACCTTATTGGCCGGTAGGCGATGGACGACGTGGAATGACCCTTCCCGGTCAACTGCTGGGCCACCGTCACGTCGCATACCGGAATTAGAGCCACAAACGGCATTGAGTTCCGGCAATGCATCGAATCGGGAGAGAGCCGGAGCCATAAGCGGGACACTTTTGAAACGGCAGCTAAGGTTTCACCGAACGATAACGCGCCTCGCGGCCGCGCCGTAGCCACCGGTTGACGCCGAACAAACCCGCGATTAAAGGCACCATTGCAAAGAATGGCCAATAGGTGGCCAGCGGTGGTTCCTTGTCTGACACCCGCATGGTTCCAGCTACTGACACAAGAGACTTTTCGCGCTCGACATCAACAGAAAAACGCCATATGCCTGAAGACGGGATGTCCAGAGCCGCGGCATACAGAAGCTTATTGGTTGCACTGTCGTGCCGCGCCGGTACTGTGAATTCGAGTATCTCGCCGCCGCCCGGCTTTCGCAGGTGCAGCAGTACTCTCGCATCCAGCACGGCCCCCTTGTCGGCCACGCGCTGACAAAGAACACTCAGGTCAACGCGGCCGACGCGTACCGGGACAGGTTCACTGAAGACCGTCACCAGGTAAGGGCCGGCTTGCTGCTGGAGCTGAACCGTGCCTCCATCCGCCCACAGCAGTGCTCCGAAGGTCAGGAGGAGAGTAGCGAGTCTCAATGCATCATCATCCCGCGCATCTCCATCGGTTCCAACAGAATCACAATGCCGATCACATAAAGAGAGACGGCTACCACAGCCCAGGGTGCAAAGAGCCCAACGGCTTTACGGGTAAGCGGCATCAAAGTTACGGCGATTTTCCAGATGACCCAAAGCGTAAGCAACAGCCCTGTATTGAGGATAAGGATCTGAACAGGCGTAAGCCAAGCCGGTATGAAGGTTGCAGCAATCGCCGCATTAGCGCCAGTCAAACGAGCCAAGGCCGGTGCCACAGAATCAGCGCTAGTCACCAGATGATAGATCAGGTGTGCGGTCCACATGCCTACGCCTATTGGAACAAGCGCAAAGGAAAACCGGCGAGCGTAATCGAGCGTTGACCGAGCATCGCTCACCGCTCGATTCAGAACCGCGCTGAGAAGCACGACGAGGGCGGGCAGCAACACCGCACCGGTCAGAACGAAGATGCCGGTGATCAGCGGCATCGCACCAGGACCCAGTCGCGCATGCCAGCGATGCTCGTACATCATGACCGGTTCGATCATTCCCCCGGCGTTTACAAATGCTCCGAACACGATGAGCAGGGCCAAAGCAGCCCAATCAGTTCGCTTGGAAAGCCGGCGAAGAGAGGAGCGGTAAGGGTCGGAGATCACCGTTGCAGCCGGCAGCACGCGAAGCAATGTGACATTGTCGTGCGGACACGCCTTCACGCAATCCATGCAGAAGGTGCAATCGAGACTGCTGGATTTTTTTGGCTGAAAAAGATCGAGCTCGCAGCCTCTTGCCTGACTATTGCCGCGAATGCAGTCGTGCGTACGGCAGCTTTGACAGACGGCCTGACTGCGCACCCCCACTTCCTTTGGAGACACCAGGGAGGTCACAAAGTGAAACTGGCCTATGGGACAGACATACTTGCAAAAGCTGGCACCCTGGAAGACGCCGTCGATGAGCAAAGCGGCGAGAAAGTATCCGGCAATGATCGACGCAGTTAAGAACGGGCTGTTCCAGAGACCAAACGCCTCATAAGACCAGAGATAAAGAACAAGCAAAATGATCGGCACCCACTTGCTGCGAAGCACGCGTGGCCAGCGCCGGTTGGCCGGAAGAAACCTGCGCCCCCAATCGCGCACCAACGTGAAAGGACACGAGAGGCAAAACAGATTGCCGAGCACCAGTAGAGCGAGTACGGAGAACCCACGCCAATAAATCCAGGGCAGTACTCCAGCCAGATTGAGCGGGGCGGCTTGCGGACCGAGAAAGCCGTCGGCCATGACAGCGCACGCAATTATCAGCATCACAGCTTGCGCCCATCGCCGGATGGTTGGCAGTTGTTTTGCGCGTAATAGCGGCTGACGGGAGGATGGATGCCGAAGCGACTGTACTGCCCTGAATTCCGGCACTGGGGGCCGCGTGGCAAGCAGCCGCAACGTCATTATGAACGCCGGAATGAGGTACACCAATGATCCAGGCACCCACGTGATTCCACCCGCAAGCGCTTGATCATCTTGCGGACTGAAGCCCGCCAGGCGAACAGTCTGATAACTGGGATAGAGCGCTCTACCTGAGAAGATGAAATACGCCGAAAGCACTGTATTCACAATGTCAGCGAATAACAAGTACGGAATGAAAGCCCATTCCGGATAACGATTCTTGTTTGGGAACTGCCTGATAACCGGCCACCAAAATAAAACCCCCGTCCAGAAAAAGCAGGCATGTTGGGCTCCATGCCAAGCAGGCGAAGATAACGCTAGCTCATAGAAGCGCGGTATATGCCAGAGCACGGTGCTTAGAGCCGCAGCAAGCCATGCAAACGGGATAGAGGTGATTACATCGCCAGCCCGGCGCAGAGGAGCAAATGTAAAGAACGGTCCTAAACCTTCTTTGACAAACGGCTTGGGCAATCCCCGCAGCATGGGCAAGAATGGCTGGCCGAACAACAAAAGAGGCGACGCTACAACAATGAGCAGTAAGTGCTGCGTCATGTGCGCCGAAAGGAAAAAACTATCGAACGAATTTAGCGGTGAAGCGAGTGCAATAAAGATGGCAAGCAATCCACCGATGAAAGACCAAAGCCGGGGAACGTCGGAGGAAGACTGAAGAACGCGTCGCCCTGCCAGCCACCCTCGCAAGTAAATGGCGAGGGTGACTAAAAGTGCAGCTATAAGAGGTGAGCTGAAAGTCCAGGAAGCAAAGACGGCACTGGAAAGCTGATCCACTGCTTAGCGGGTGATCTCTGCGGCCGGGTGCGGGACTTCAGCGGAAGCGATATCGCGCGGTAATCGATTTTCCGGCGTGTCGGACTTACGCGCAGGATGCTTCATCTGCGGATGCAAGGTCTGCATGAAAGAGACAAGTGCGTCGACCTCGGCAGGGGACAGCTTCTTGCCGAAAGCTGGCATGTTGCCACCGCCCTGGATAACCTGACGAACCATTTCGTCGCGAGTGAGGCGGGTCGCCACAGCGTCGAGGGCGGGCCCACGCTGACCACCATATCCGCCCAGCGCATGGCAGTTTCGGCACTGCTTGTTTTGTAGGACCAGAGCCCCATGCATTTCGAGCGGGCTAAGGTTTTTCACATACTGCACGGGGACCGCATTGCCGCTCCAAGCACCCATTTTCGGAGACCACGGAGACGTCTCGCCCAGATAAGCAAGACTGCCGATAACGAGCATGATGAAGACAACGCTGAGCACAGCGACAGGGCGGCGGCGATAGCTCTTCTCGCCCGTGCCGGAGATAAACGGCAGAGCGAAAAGCCAGGCACCCATCAGCGCAGGCGCTACGAAGAGCACCGCCACTTCCATCCAGTCGGGCAGCAAGGCGAGCGCGGCGAAAATAGAAAGGAAGTAAAAGTCGGGACGAGGGTTGGTATCGACTAGCGTCGGGTTTGGTGGACCTCCGGGACCCTTGGGTCCGACAACGAAAGAGATCACGAGAATCGCAACGATCATTCCCGCTGAGAAAAGCAAATCCTTACCCACGGCATTAGGAACAAACGGAACACCATCCTTCCGCAGCACCTCGGCGTACTCGGCATCATAAGTACCGCGGTGAACCGGAACACCCGGCTTTGGATATTCGTTGATTCCTTTAGTTAGAACCAGGCGAAGGTGACCGCTGATGATCGCAATCAGCAGACCAGGAATGATAAATACGTGCAGTGAGAAAAACCGCGAAAGCGTTTCGCCGGCAATGATGGGACCGGCGAGTAAGAGGTGAACCAATTGAGCGCCAAAGATTGGAACCCGCCCAGTGATGGAAGCACCAATCGTCAGACCCCAATAGGCGTCCTGGTCAAACCGCATTACCTGGCCGGTAAAGGCCATGGCAAGAGTCATGACAAACAAGAACACGCCGGTGACCCAGGTGAGTTCGCGCGGATACTTATAGGCGCCAAACAGGAACACCTGAATCATGTGAAGCGTCATCATCGCGACCATGAAAGTGGAGCCCCATTGGTGAATGGCGCGAAGATACCAGCCCAGAAACTGAGCGTGGTTCAAGTATTGAAGGCTCGTCCAAGCTTCATTGGTGGAAGGAACATAAACGAACGCAAGAATCGCGCCAGTAATTACCTGAATGACGAAACATAGTAATGTGGCGCTGCCGAAGACGTAAAACCAACTGCCGGCACTCGACGGCACCTCGTGGCCCGCGGTCGATGCATAGAGCGCTGAAATATGTAGCCTGTCATCGAGCCACACCGCTACATTTCGGATATAATTCATCTCAATACCTCTTGCTAAACCGGGTTTGACAGTGTGGGCATCTCTCCGCCCTTCACCCAAAGCTCACCCTTATCCACTTTGTAGTCGTAAGTAAATAGGCCTCTTGGAGGCGGACCCGCTGCCCTGGAGCCGTCCTCGTAGTACGCCCCGCCGTGACAGGGGCACAGGAATAATCCCGATTCCGAAAACCAACGCACCGGGCACCCCAGGTGCGCGCAGTTAATGGCAAACACCTGGAATTCGTTCCCCGCTACATGGCGAACCCAGCAAGGGATATCAGCAGTTTCGCCATCCCACGGACGGGTAAACGGGTTGCGGTAAGTCGCAATGCGAGTACTCTTCTCTGGAAAGCCTTCCAGCGGACCTAGCGAGATCCATTTCCGCGGATCTTTCTTTTCCACGGCGCTTGAAAAAACGAAGCCAATCAGAGGCACGGCCAGGACAGCTCCGGCCACTACGTTCAGCAAAACGCCGGCTTTGAAGAGCCAGTCGCGCCTTGAAGGGTTGACACTATTCTGCTCGCCCTCTTTGGCCTGCCTGGTGTCGTTAGTGTTGTGGTTTTCGGTGCTCAACTGTTCCTCCACTCTGGCTGCTGTTGTTATGTGCGTTGCCGGTGACCTGATCGTGCGAGGGACTGCCCGGGCCATTCCCGCTGCCCTTGCTGCCTGCTGCAGCACCGGGAGCTGATGAACCGCTCTCAGCCTCATCGGTATGCGCACCCTCCAGGATCTGGCTCGGCGGACGCAGCGACGAAATGTATGTCACAAGATCCGACACGTCCTGGTTGCTCAACGCATGTCCTGCATTTAGAGTCATGTAATTCGGCATCTTTACCGCCAGATCCGGGCGGCCCACGATAATGGAGGTCCGAATATTCTGATTGCTGACCAACTGCAGGTAAGAAGCAGTGGTCACCATACCGACAGGCGCTCCCGGACCATGACACATAAAGCAGTTGCGACTAAACAGCTTCTTGCCATGGGCGGGGTCGCCCGAACTGATATCCGCACTATAGGCCGGCAATTCTGTCCCATGCAGATCCACAGGTCCCGACCAGTTCTTATACATTCCGTCCACTAGAATGTCGATCTGCTTGTCGTTAAGCGGTCCACCTTGCGAAAAGGCCCAGGGCGGCATCTGCGTTCCAGGACGACCGTAGACCAAGACCTTGTGCATCTCCTCGCGCGGAATCAGCTTCAGGTACAGTGCGTCATGAAGAATGCGTCCCGGTCCCTGCATCCCGTTTGCCCCGTGACAACCAGAGCAGTTCTGAACATACAGCGCCTTAAAGTCCATCAAGTCTGAAGCAGGAACTTCCGGCTGATCAGGTTTGCCCCATGGCTCGCAGCTTGCCGTCAGAAGCGCAGCAACGCCCACCGCAAGACTTAGCAGACGGCTGTTCATTTGTCGCCCTCATGCCCGCGCATCCCGGGCGCATCTACGAATAAGCGATCCGACAACGTCCAGCTCTGCATTGTGTTGATGCTGGTGGCCTGAGCGATCACATACCCTCCAACCACACCAAAGCCAAGCTGAGCAACGATAAACCACGGCCAACTGATTCGGCCATTCATAGCCGGGTTGATCACATTGAGAACAGTAGCAACCAAGCCGCTCCAGAAGAGAGGCATCAGGATACCTGCCCAAAAAAACGCGTACTTAGGAAACATGGGCAGCATGGTGGCATAAATAATACCCACAAGAATCGAGATGACAATATGACCGGCTGATGCGGCAAAGAAGGCAGGTCCATTGAATGCCCTCAGCTGCTCAATTGTCGCTTCACCCATGCCGGGAATCACAACGCCGGATAAGAGATTGACTGGATACCAGATGCTGTGTTGAACCACTAAGCCGTATAAACAGGCCAGAGCAGCCATAGCGGCGCCCCCAGCCAAACCACCCCACATTCCTGCTGAATAAGGCTGAACCGTTTCCGGCACCAGCTGGCGATGCTGATCTTCGCCCGGCCGCATACGGACAACTGAACGCGACTCGACCAAAATGGGAGCAGGGCGAAGCCTAACATCGATCGGGACCTCCTCGTGCTCTTCATTAGGAATTACGTTATGCCACCAACCATTGACACCGTACATGACGATGATTAAGCCCACAGCGCTCACCGACCAATGCGTCACCAGACCGGCCCCGACGAGTGTGAGCCCAAAAGCAAGTACCATGGGCCAGAACGTTGGAGCGGGTAGCTGAATGTGCGACTCGGCAGTCTGCTCGCCCGCCTCGCCGTGATGTTTTTCGTGAGCCATGTTGGACCTTCTATCTGCCAATCAAGTAAACAACTGAGAAGACAACCACCCAGATGGCATCGACAAAATGCCAATACCAGGAAAGAAACTTGACTCGCCGCATCTGGGTTTGGATTGGAAAACCAAAGAGGCTGACCATCATCACCAGAATCAGAAAAGCGAGCCCAACAATAACGTGAGTGGCGTGCAGCCCAACCAGCGAATAGTAAGTAGTTCCGAAAAGGTTGGTCGCAATTGTTAGATTCTCGTCATAGATCAGGTGATGCCATTCCACACCCGTTGCTGTCAGGAATTCTAGGCCCAAGGCAATGGTCACGAACCACCAGAGCTTGAAGGCTGCGATCTTGCCGTGGTGAAGCGCGTTCTCCGCAAAGACAATGGTTCCGCTGCTGGAAAACAGACAAATAGTAGAGAAGATGGGCAGCTCCAGGACGTCTTTCGGATACGGCCCAGTCAGGCTCTTGCCCATGTAGACCAGATAGGCAACAACGAAAATGGTGAACAGAGCTGTTTCAGAGATGATCAGGAAGATAATGCCCACCGTGCCCCGATCGGGCAGCTTCCATTCGTGCTCCATCGTACGGGCATTTTGTGATCCCTCGGGGGCGGCTACGCTTGCGTTTGCCATGGCTATTGGTTGAACTTCCAATCTGGGTCCTGAGGATGCTTTAGATCCCACAAGGGACGGCTGCTACGAACCACAGGTAACTTTTCGAAGTTGTATTCAGGCGGCGGAGAACTGGTGGACCACTCAAGGGTCCAGGCATCCCAGGGATCATCGCCAGCCGGTTCACCTGAACGGAGGCCATGCCAGATTGCGTAGAGGAACACCAGCACTCCGGCAATTTGGAAGATCACGCCGAACGAGGAGATAAAATTCCACAACTCCCAACCACGGCCGGGAGCATAGGTATAGATACGCCGCGGCATACCTAAAAAGCCAAGTAAGTGTTGCGGAAGGAAGGTGATATTAAGGCCAATCACGAAGAGCCAAAAGTGCCACTTACCGAGGCGGTCATCCATCATGCGTCCAGTCACCTTGGGGAACCAATAATAGAATCCAGCGAAGATGCCCATCAACAATCCACCGACAAGGGTGAAGTGGAAATGCGCGACAACGAAGTAGGAATCTGTCAACTGCCAGTCGAAGGCAGTCATTCCGAGCATGATGCCGGTTAAACCCGCAAGCAGGAACTGAAGGAGAAACGCGCAGCAGAACAGCATGGCAGTGGTCATACGGAGTTTGCCGCCCCACATGGTTGCCGTCCAGTTGAAGATCTTGATACCGGTAGGTACGCTCACCATCATTGTTGATGCTGCGAAGAACGTATTGGACCAGGAGCTCATACCAACCGCAAACATGTGGTGGGCCCAAACACCCAGGCTGATAAACCCGATACCTACCAGAGCGCCGACCATTGCCTGGCGGCCGAACATCGGCTTTCGCGAAAAGGTGGGAACCACTTCGTTGAGCACGGCAAAGGCAAGGAAGATGAGAATATAGACTTCCGGGTGCCCAAAAATCCAGAAGAAGTGCTGCCACAGTACAGCTGAACCACCTGACTGCGTATTGAAGAAATTAGCACCTAACTGACGGTCCAGAAGAAGCATGATCTGGGCGGCGGAGAGCGGCGGGAGCGCAATGACAATAAGCCAGGAATCGATTAACATCGTCCAGACAAAGAGCGGCATGCGACTGAGCGTCATGCCTGGGCACCGCATTGTCAAAGTGGTAACAATCACATTCAAAGCACTGGCGATACTGCCTATGCCGGTAATCAGGATTCCGAGAATCCAATAATCGGTGCTGTTGCCACGCGAGAAAGCGCGAGACGTAAGTGGCGAATAAGCAAACCAGCCAACATCAGGAGCAGAGCCGGAACCGCCGAGACCGCCGCCGCCGATGTAGCTGAAGTAGAGCAGTAGCGCGCCGAATAAAAAGATCCAAAATCCAAATGCGTTTAAGCGAGGAAACGCCATATCGCGCGCACCGATCATCAGCGGCACCAGGTAGTTCGCAAATCCGGCAATCATCGGCATGCCCACCAGAAACACCATCGATGTGCCATGCATTGTGAACATCCGATTGTAGGTATCCGCTTCGACTACGTGCCCATTTGGAAATGCCAACTGGAGGCGAATCATCGTAGCCTCGATGCCTGCTATCAAGAAGTAAATCAGCGAGCTTAGGACATAGAGTATCCCCAGCCTTTTGTGATCGACCGTGGCTACCCATTTATAGAGGGTCTCGGAAAAGGAAAACTCGGGCAGTGCCTCTCGCGGGCGGTCCAAGGGATAGTCAAAAGTTGCCATGTTGTATCTGCTCTAGCGCAAAGTCTCTAAGTATGCGACTACCTGATCGAGTTCGCGGTTGGTTAATTTCAGACTTTGCATCAAACAACCGGGCTTCAAGTCTTGAGGATCATCAACCCACTTGCGCAGGTTGTCATGCGTAAGTTCAATTGCATTGGAACCGATGGTGCTGCGGCTCATCAAATGCGTGAGATCGGGACCGAACTTACCGTCTGCTACCGTACCCTGCACCGTATGACAGTTCACGCAAGATAAGCTCTCGAAGGCTGCCTCGTTGCGTGTTGCCTGACTCTGCTGATTAACATTGGATTGCAGCGATGCCGTCTGCAGTTGACCGCCAGCAGGAACGGCATTAGGAAGTTGCGGCTGCTTGCGTTGCTGCTCGATTGTCCACTGCTTAAAGTCAGCCGGCTCCTGGGCGACTACCCGCAGCAGCATGTTGGCATGCTGAGTTCCGCAGTACTCTGCGCAGTTTCCAAAGTAAACGCCTGCCTTATGCGGATCAATCCACATATAGTTGGTCCTGTTCGGAATCACGTCGGTTTTGCCTGAGAGTTGCGGAAGCCAAAAGCTGTGAATGACATCAGCACTTTCCAATTGAAGATAAGTCGCGACCTTTCCTTCAGCCCCAACGGGAACATGAATTTCGTTAGCGGTCCTGATGCCGTAATCGGGATATTGGACCTCCCACCACCACTGGTGGCCGACCACGGTGACATGCAAAGTATCTTTGGGCGGACTCGCGTTCTGCACTCCGGCGATCACGCGTGCTGAGACTCCCACCAGAACGAACACAATTAGGATCGGAATGACGGTCCAGGCGACTTCAATCTGGTTGCTCCCGTAGACCTGCGCCGGCTCCTGATGCATGTCGTCACCCTGCTTGCGCCGGAAACGGAAGATGGCGTAGCAAATAAGTGAGGCCACAACAACGTAAATGGCTCCGGTTATAGCGAAGGTGAGCATCGCCACGTCCTTCTCCGACTGGGCCGGTGAAGCAAGCGGTTTGAACATATCGGAAATGCGGAACTCCGGCAACTTCGTTGCTGGGGCTTGAAAGAGCATAAGAAGTGCTAGAAGCTTTGTCATTGCTCTTACCTTCTCCTTGATTCTAGTTTTACCAGAAAAATTCCACTGAGACCGTACAGGGCGAGATTCTACCCCTATTGCCGCAACAGGTATATTGGAGGAACCATTATGCCGCTGCAGATAGAGGCACGCCAAGAGCGGACGATTACGGTAATTCAATTACAAGGCGAGGCAGTTGACGGTGATGGGCTGCGGCTTCGTCACTTGTTGGAGGCTCGGCTGCAAGCAGGTGAAAAAAGCCTGATCTTGGCAGTGGATGGCTTGGTGCAGATGGACCCGCCTAGCATATCCGTATTGATAGACATGCAGGGGCAGGCGGAGCAGGCAGGCGGCGATATTCGACTAGCGGGAGCGCGGCTACCATTGCTTGCTCAACTTGCTGAATGCGGAGTGGAGCAAAGGTTCTCCAAGTTCGATAATGTGGATGCCGCCTTGACCAGCTTCGACGGTCTAGATAGCCGAGGGGTGAAGCACTTCGACATTCTCGAATTTGTGAAAGAGCAGGAGCGCGAGGGTGAACAGAATGCCTCTTTGCAGGCAAGCAAAACCGACGGTCTCGCGGCTGCACCTACAGTGAACGATCGCTAGCCTCAGAAGGTCAGTTCGGCGAACGATCAGGACAGGGCCTTACCGTTTGGCTTTCGCTGTTTCAGGCTCGCGCTGCCCCTGAACTTCCGGCTGGTAAGACATCACAGCGCGGTTCAGGGCAAGCAGGAGATGGTTGAGTTGCTCGTGCGAGTCTGCTTGAAGCACAATTTTTGCCTGCGGTTTTTCCTCATGCGTTCGGAAGGCCATTTCAGGACCGCCCGGTGCAGGTTGATTTTTGGCTGCATGTTCGGCAAACGCTCTGAAGTTTGTGCCGGGATCCGCATGAATGTTCAACCTATCGACCGTCTCGCTGCCAACGCGCAACTTGCTGCTCTCTCGTGTTCCAGAAGCACGTCTTCCCCCTGCCCAGAAGCGCAGGTCGCATCCATCGCATCGGTATGGCCATTGACCAAGAGCCGCCCGAATATGGTCGCCTATCCCGCGTCGTCTGGAACGCGAGAAGACGTCACTGCCGCAACGTGTGCAAGTCATCAACTTCTCTTTCGGTCCTTTTGCAGTAAACCTTTAGGCGCTAGCTTCGTTTTATGAACTTGATCCTGCAAAAAAGTACCTTAGAAGTCAGTGCCGGCCGGAGAGAAAGGCTCTCCCGGGGCGGGATTTCAAGCCCTAAATGGAAGACTTATTGCGCGGCCACCAGAACACCGACTGTCATTGCTGCCTTCGAACTCCGGGCTTGAATTAGAAAATGCCGGCTCCGCGACACTTCCAAATCTTCAAAACCGCTGCTCCGTAATGCGCGGAGCATGCCACCTTGCGTCTGAAAAGATTCGTAACGGCCTAGAAAACAAAATTGTTTCTGGGTAAGGTGAAAGAGCAAACTATTGGCAACGATGTAAGAGAAGAAGAGCTTGCCCCGCCAATTTCCTCGTTTGGCAGTTTCCCAGGGAGTATGCCATGTGTGCAGGGTAATCCAGAGGCGCCCGCCAGGCTTTAACACTCGCCGGATTTCCTGAAGTGTCTGGCCAATATCGGTGTAGGCAAGCGAGACACGAGCGACCACGATATCGAACGCATCCTCCCGATATGGAAGAGCTTCGGCGCGACCGCAGCAGAACCGGACATCACCGCTAAGGGTTTGACCAAGCTGAAGAATTGGCAGGTCAATATCCAAACCATGCGTGGTGTGGTGCGGATAAGCAGCGATCAAGGTTTGGCCTGCCCCGCAACCAAGGTCGAGAACGCGGCTTCCCAAAGAGACGCGCGGGGGCAGGATGTGTGCCGGATGAGATGGGTCCAGCGCAATCTTAAGCTCTTCGAGATGGTATTTCGCGCTCAACACCTGAGCTTACCTCTGATTTTGCCGTTTTCAAAAGCAATAAAGCAAGGCTCAGGGTCACCCAACTGTACGTGAATACCTTGTTTTCCGCCAAAACATTACGAAAAGCTAATGCCAGGCCCGAGCATGCATTAGCCGAACTACCAATCGAAAAACTTTCCGATTTTGTGACCGTACTTCAGCGAGGCCGATGAAAGCGACTTATTGCAGCCGCATTTCGGTTTAATGAACTTCCAAAGACATGTTTACGACCTGGAACTCGAAGCGCTCAGGCGGAAAACTCGAGATCGGGCTTGGCGTCATATCGAACCATGTCTGATAAGCCGATTGCGCAATGCTGTTATTCAGATAAAACAGGAACTGATCTGAGCAGCAGCGCATTGGAGGCATCTGCCGGAATGCCAAGCGCAAACCGACGGCTTTGGCCAGCTTGAAATTTTTGTCGGTCACGCCCTTGTCTTCGAGCAGGGTAACGAAACTACTCCGGCCAGCATGCGGCCAAAGATCGTTTTGTAGTAAATTGCGGAGTTCCAATCTCGAACCAAAGGTAATCTCGCACTGCCGGATCCACTCAACCACCGCATCGCCCCAGTGCCACTGCCCCAGCAATCCCATATAACGGTCTACCAACTGAATTGCCAAGTCCATCTTGCGGCGTGCAAGAGCTTCTGGCTGCGCTAATTGATCGGCGGTCAGGATCGGCACCATGTCTTCCTGTTCGATCATTTCGGCCGCCGTCGCGACCCAGCGGTGGCGCCCGTTAAGCGCGGGGCGCCGTTTTTA
>CAXTWQ010000019.1:57740-58193 GCA_964248065.1 uncultured Bryobacteraceae bacterium
ATGCGGTCGAGCCGTTGACGCTCGGGCAGCGTTTTTACCAGAAGCGGCGGAAGTTCATGCGTCTTGGCGCCGGGCAGCTCAACAAATTTACGATCTCCCACGATTTCCATAAGCAACCTCGTTTTGATCTGTGTCCGACTACCAGGTCGAGTAACCTCTACGTACTTGAAGGTCTACCAATTAAGTAGATAATTGTCCAGATATGTTTCAAGCCGCTTACAAATTTGGCAGCAGCAGGCCGGGATTGCCAGTACAGGACTGAAAGATGACGCCGGTTCTGCCTCGTTCTTCTGCCATGCAGGGCGGATCGGGTCCGCCGTAGGAAACTGGAGGGAGTGGCGCTTTTACTTAATGCGAACGAACTGCGGAAATCATACGGCGCGGTTCCGCTGTTTCAGAACATATCATTCACCATCAATGAGGGTGACAGACTCGGATTGATTGGGCCAAACG
>CAXTWQ010000020.1:0-11269 GCA_964248065.1 uncultured Bryobacteraceae bacterium
ATGAAAGTCCAATTGATTCGGGCTTGAGAATCGGCCACTTGCTAAGGAATTCCCTTACAGCCCATTGCGCTTGAAGCAACGAGAGCCAGAGAAGGACAAGAGTTGTACAAGCTGCTCAGAGCTTTGTAGAACAATTCAGCCTATAATTGAACCCGATCTTCGTCGAACGATTTTGAGCAGCATGGTGACACTCCACTCAGGTTCCTGCACTTCCACTCGAGATGCTATCGTGCCTGCTTGCTCGGCGTTTGACTTCCAAACGCTGCCGACACTTATGATTCGTAAACTTCCAGAGTTGCCGCCCGAAGCATTCCGCAAAGAGGACGGCACTGATGACAGGACGTTTTATCTCTCGCCGCGGCTCGTCACGCATATCGATGAGAGAGCAACGGCTGCGCTCACAGCTTTTTACCGAACTGTACTGCCGCATGACGGCATGATCCTTGATTTGATGTCAAGCTGGGTCAGCCATCTTCCGCCGGAGATGCAGTGGTCTGATGTAGTCGGCCACGGCATGAATGAGCAGGAGCTGGCCGCCAATCCTCGGCTCACACGTACGTTCGTGCAGGACTTAAACCGAACCCCGGCCCTGCCTTTGGAAGACAACTCATACAGTGCTGCCCTATGTTGCGTTGGTGTTCAATATTTGCAATCTCCTGTCGAGGTTTTCACCGACGTGGCTCGTGTGCTGAGAGCCGAAGCGCCATTGATCGTCAGCTTTTCGAATCGCTGCTTTCCGGCCAAGGCGGTTGCTATCTGGCGCGCTCTTGATGAGACCGGGCATGCCGAACTCGTTCGCCTCTACCTGGAGCGAGCCGGCTTCGTTGACGTGCAGGTTCATGTGGTCGCTGATGGCTCGGTCAGTGATCCGTTGACGGCGGTAGTGGGTCGTGCTCCTGAGGCTATCTCCGATACTGAAAGGTGAGGTATCGGTGGCGCGCTTCGCTGCCGCTTAAGGGAGCCACGACGCAGAAGCATGCGAAAGGAAACGGAATACTTCGGCGAGGCCGAACTCGATCTGGTCTATATGGCACGCCGGCTAAGTGATGCGCTTGAGATGGAGAAATATCTGACCGCGGCCGGAGTCGATTACCTCGTGGAAACGGGTACTTACACCGGTGGGTTCATTATGCGGCGTGACCTGACCGGGGCTTTCTTCTATGTCGCACCCAAAGATCTGCACGTAGCCCGCGAGGTCCTCGCGCGCCATCGGCTTAAGCCTTACGAACCGGAGTAAGGCTGGGTTGCCGGCTCTGATTTGCGCAGGTTTTCCGCCATCTGCTCGGGCGCGGTGTCAGCCAGAAATGTCCCGTAGCCGGTCTCGATGGTGGCCAGGAACTTCAACTTGGTGGGGCTCCGCTGCAGAGGCAGAAACTGAATGTGGAAATGATAAAGCGAGTCGGACGGCTTTAGTGGTCCCTGCTTCACTGCCATCATCAGCGGCATCAAAAATCCATAGAGATTATCGTATTTCTTGCGGATGGTGCTGATGATCTCCGCCAAGTTCTTTCGTTCCTCATCCGTCAGTTCCGGTAGTGTGCGAACGTGCCGGCGCGAGTAGATAGCAAGCTCTGCCGGAAAGCGAGCCGCATACGGAACGAACGCTACAAAGTCCGCATTATCCGCTACGATGCGAGTCTTCTCCGCTAACTCGCCTTTTAAGAGATCACAAAAGAGACACGCGCCACTATGGCTTTCGGCGTAACGCAGAGTGGAAGCGACCTCTTTTTCAACCGTTGGAGAGACGAACGGCATGGCGTAAATCTGCCCATGCGGATGCGGCATGGTAACGCCAACAGCTTCACCACAGTTCTCGAATACGGCGACCAGTGCGATATCCGGATTGGCCTGATAGTAGCGCGTTCGCTCCGTCCATAAGTCAACGATCTTCAGCCAATTCGCTAATGTCAGCATCGAGGGTGGAAGCGTATGCTCGGGCGAGTACAGCACCACATCGCAGGCGCCTCTCGGGCCCGTTTCGCTAAACAGCCCTGGCTGCGCCTCCGGGTCGAACGGATCAGCATCTGGCGAAAAAGCCGGGAAGTCGTTCGGGTACAGGTACACGTCGTAATGGTCTGGCACCTTGCCGGACCCCGGGTCGAATGGGCACCAGTTGGCTGGCATCTGCGGACGATTCTGCCTGGCAGTGGTCACCACGACCCATTGCTGCAACAAAGCGTGCCACCGAAGTTGATGCACGTGAGCCTCCTGCTTTCTAGTGCGGTCTTTTGAAAGTAGCAGTGATCCGGGTTGAGATACCGCCGCGTGCTGCCCAGTCGCCGATGACAGTTGCTTCAATCGGGTTGGTTGCTTTTACTACATCGGCCAACATCTTATTAACGCTGTTCTCCTGGAAGATGCCCAGATTGCGATAAGCCAGCGTGTACATTTTCAGCGACTTTAGTTCGAGACAGACCTCATCGGGCGTATAGACCAACCGTAGAGTGCCATGGTCAGGCAAACCGGTCTTAGGACAAATGGAGGTGAACTCGGGCATCACGATTTCAATCTGATAACCGCGATACTGGTTCGGCCAGACTTCTATTTCAGGCAGCTCGGCATTGACGCCAGCCTCTGCGTGTTCATCCGTGTATGTAGAATTCGTACTCATGTAACTTACTTCTTATTTACGTTCGTGCAATCAATTTTTGTGACAATAACTCCAGAAACAAGCCGACGTCGGTAACAACACCAACGGCTTGTCCGGTACCGCGATCGCTCACCTTGGTGGGTACCGCTGGGTTAATGTCGACACATACAATTTTCACCCATGCGGGCAACATGTTTCCGATGGCAATTGAGTGCAACATGGAGCTGAGGCAAAGAACCACGCCTGCATCCCGCACTTGAGCCGCATAAGCGTCCTGCGCCACATTCATATCTGTGATTACGCCGGGCAACGGACCATCGTCGCGCAGGCTGCCAGCCAGAACGAACGGAATATCAGCCTTTACGCATTCATACATAATGCCGCTAGAAAGCCGACCGTTAGCAACTGCTTCAGCGATCCCTCCGGCATGATTGATCGCGTTGATGGCGCGCATATGATTGCGATGCCCGTGCTCTTCCAGGCGGCCATCCTGTGTGCGCACTCCAAGCGAAGTTCCCAGCAGCGCCGATTCAATGTCGTGCACAGCCAGCGCATTTCCCGCCAGCAGAGCATCGATCCAATGATGGTGAATTAAGCGCGAGAGAGGCTCTCCGCCTCCGGTATGCACGACCACCGGACCTGCAACAGCGATGATTTTGCGGCCGGCCTCGCGAACTTGGCGCATGATGGCTGCAGTCTGATTGACTGCCATCTCTACTTGACGCTCAGACGAAATCTCGTTGCTCATGAACGAGAACGCCATCCGATCGCGCTCCTTGGCTTCTGGAATAACGCGAATGCCTTTCGTGCCGGTCACCACCGCATCGCCTGCTTTCACATCGCGAAGACGGCGACAGACTGCTTGGCCATCCCGCACCACAAGCATGGCATCCATTCGCTGATTTGCCGCTTCTAGCCATTGGCCCTGGTAGTTCACGAGTGTGCGCTGGTTAGTTGTCGAATAGAAATCTTCCGGCGCGCACCCATCGCGCTCAGCCAACTTCAGCTCGGCTTGGCCCGCGTGAACCGGCGCACAGCCTAAGCCCAGCAGTTGGGTCAGCATGCGCTCCATCTGACCCTGCGTCCCAGCTTCTACGCGCAATCGCAAAGAGGAAGGATCGCCATTGGTGCGTCCAATGGTGAACTGCTCCACTTCGAAACGGCCGCCAAATTCAACAACCGAATCGAAGATCTGCTCCATAATATGCGAGTCGATCAGGTGCCCTTGCGCCTGTACTATTTCGCAGCAGGGCAGCGACTCAGGCCCTGTCCTCTGACAATCCTCAGCCATCAAGCGTGTGTCAGAAAAACGGGCAGGCCCTGCTTGCTTGTGTAGCTGGGCCGATAACGCTCTTTGTTGTACATCGTCTCGACGTCAACGTGACGCGGTCCAATTTTCGAATCAGGAATGGAAACCATTGCGAACTTGCCATCCGTAATTGACGCCATCAAACCTGTTCTGCCGTCGGCGATCGCTGCGTAAGCCATAGTCCCGAAAGTTGTCGCGACCAGGGAATCAAGGAAATCCGGGGCACCACTGCGCAGGTCATACGTGAGATCGCTCACTACGGTCTCGGAGCCGGTCTTTTCAGTAATGACGTCACTAAATGCTTCGGCGATGCTGAACTTCTTGCGATGGCCATACGCATCGGGCTCGCCGTATTCTTTCAATTGGTAGCCTTCCCACTGCGCGCCTTCGGAGAGAATAACTAAACAGTAATTGCTCGGGTTATTACGCTTGTCCGTCATCAGCAGATCGACCATGCGATCGGCATTGAACTTGAACTCAGGAATCCCGCAGCGAATCGATGTCACGTAAGCGGTGTAGAGCGCAGTATAACCGGCGTCTCGACCGAAGACGCGGAAGATACCAACACGCTCATGCGAACCAACAGTGGTCCGCTGCCTTTGAATAGCTTCCTGTGCGCGTGAAATAGCGGTAGAGAAACCAATGCAGTATTCTGTGCTCTGCACATCGTTGTCCATCGTCTTGGGAATTCCAATGATCTTGAATCCCAGCGAGTTTAGGACGGCCGCATAGCTGAGCGTATCGTCGCCGCCAATAGCAATCAGGTGATCGATCTCAAGTTTCTCAAGGTTCGCCAGCACGCGCTTACTCATGTCGTAAGTAGTGCTGGTGACTCCGTCTTTGGCTGTCTGCGCGGACGGAAAGTCAGACGAATTGAGGAAGCTCGGCACCTTCTTCATCTTGGTAGGACTGGTGCGGCTCGTATGCAGGAAAGTTCCTCCAGTGCGATCGATGGTACGTGTATTGACACGATTCAGTGGCAGCACGAACCGCTTCACGCTTTCCGGATCGTCAAAGTTTAGGTCCGTCAAACCCTTCCAGCCAAGGCGAATGCCGGTTACCTCATGGCCGTCACTGGTACTCCGATAAACCACGTTCTTGATAACTGAATTCAGGCCGGGAACATCACCGCCACCAGTTAAAATGCCGATCTTCTTACCAGGCATAGGTCGTCTGATAGGTCTCCTGTTTTGTTGTTGCTGCTGGAAGTTCTAGTGTATCGGACAGTAGTTCCTCAATTGCTGACTCAAATCCCTGGGCTTCTCTACGATCGCAGGCCCAAGTGCCTTTGCCACCAATACAGTTCCAAGAGAGGGCCAATCAGCATGGATATCAGTGCAAACAATCAAGCACTCGACCGCTCGGAAGCGTGGCTGAAGGCAAACAATGGCAAAGGCATTCCGCACGAAGAAGTCTTGGCCGAGTTCGGCGTGAGCACCAAGGATTTCAAGCTCAAGTAGATGGCTGTTCAGATCGGGTGGACTGAAGAGGCGCGCTCCGATGTTCGCGCTCTCGATCGTTCAACCGCAATGCCAATCTCTGAAGATATCTACCGCTACTCCCTCAACGGCGAGGAAGATGTAAAAGCGCTTCGAGGC
This sequence comes from uncultured Bryobacteraceae bacterium, assembly GCA_964248065.1. Lineage (GTDB taxonomy): Bacteria > Acidobacteriota > Terriglobia > Bryobacterales > Bryobacteraceae > Bog-105. Next base: position 5,498 of record CAXTWQ010000020.1, read on the forward strand.
AAACACGCCGGTAAGCTCCGCCTTCGGCTCGGTATTCACAAAATTTCAATCTGATGCGAAGATTTTCGAATACCCGCTGTCAAAATCACAAGAAGCCTACCGGTGACTCTAAAAACTCGAGATATCGCTTACACCCACCACGGTGCAGCGGGCTGTTCCCGAATAATAATCTGGTTCAAAAACTCTGCCGCTTTTGTCAGCCCTTCATCGGGCGACATCAACGTGTCCTCGTGCTCAATTGACAGAACATAATCGTAGTCGTACATGCGCAGCGTAGAGATGAATTCCTTCCACCAGCCGTACGCGTGCCCGTAACCGCAAGTGCGGAAGATCCAGGCGCGATTACGTTCGTCGGTGTACTTCTTGGTGTCTAACACGCCGGTCTTCGGCAAGTTGTAATCGTAGATCTGGGTGTCCTTGGCATGTACGTGGAAGATGGCATCGCCCAGCACACGCACCGCTTTGATCGGATCGATACTCTGCCAGAACATGTGACTCGGGTCGTAATTACAACCAACGCTGTCTCCTGCAATCGAGCGCAGTCTCAGCATGGTCTCGGGATTGTAAACGACAAAGCCGGGATGCATCTCGATCGCAATCTTGACGCCATGGTCCTTTGCAAATTTGCCATGCTCGGTCCAGTAAGGAGTGACTTTCTTTTCCCATTGCCAGTCGAGGACGTCCAAATATTCCGGCGGCCACGGACAGGTTACCCAGTTCGGATACTTGGCCGAGTCACTATCGCCAGGGCAACCAGAGAAATCAATTACAACCGGAACTTTTAACTTCTCTGCCAGTTCCACCGTTCGACGGCTCACGTCCGCGTAAGCCTTAGCGATCGCAGCATCGGGATGCAGCGGGTTACCATGGCAACTCAGTGCGCTAATCGTGAAACCGGCATCGTCGAGCTTCTTTTTGAACTCGGTCAACTCCTTTTCGTTCCCAAGCATTGACAACTTGCAATGCGGATCGCCAGGATAGTTTCCGGTGCCCAATTCGACCGTGGAAATCTTCAAGCTTTTCAACTTTTCGATAACCTTATCAAGCGGAAATTGGGACAGTAATGGGGTGAAGCAGCCGACTCTCATCAGCGAAAGAGTATCACAGGCGAACGGTTCGCCACAGGAGCCAGCCTACTGCGATCAAGAAGCCTGCAAGCGCCTTGTACTCCTGGTTACGCCGATAAAGTACCGGGGAAAACGCGCGGTCGCTGCCTGGGTACTTTGAAGTCGGAAGAAAGCGGCGTACTTGCCTGGCATACTCTGCATAGCGCGGAAAGATTGCTCGAAGGTGCTGCTCTTCCAGTTCGACTGCAGGCAGGTAGATGAGCATGAATGCTGCCGCAAAGATGCTGGCCAACCATCCGCTTCTGGAGGCAATTACCACTCCCGCGGCTGTGATGCACGTTCCTAAATAGAGCGGGTTGCGAATGTACGAGTAAGGGCCTGAAGTCGCCAGTTCACGATTCTTAGCCAAATGCCCACTGGCCCAACCGCGCAGAAGCAACCCGCCTGCTGCTATTGGCAGGCCGAGCAGCATCAATGTGGGCCGCGGTCGTGATAACCAGCCAAAAGTAATGAGCAACACGAACCCGCAAGGCACGCGCAAACGCTGCGCAATATCCGCGTAAGGCTTAGCGAACATCGCCGATGGTGTGCTTTGGTCGATCGGCGTAATCAAACGGCACGACCCACTCTGCATTGTTCAACTGAGGCGAGTAGTGAGGCGTACACTTGTTCTACCGTGACAGCCTGCATGCTGGCGTGAATCTGACGATCGCGCTTGTAAGTGGAGGCAACCGGGGCTGCGCGCAGCACACGAATGGTCCCGCCGAACGGACCGGTGAGGGCAGGATCAGTGGGCCCGTAGATGGCAACGCCAGGCTTGTCTAATGCGGCAGCCAGATGCATGGGCCCGCTATCAAGTCCTAGTACGCCAGTCGCTTCACGTGTGGCATAAATGAGACCACCCAGTGACGACGAGTGCACGTCAACATTCTCCAAGCCCATGGCTTCTGAAGCTCGGGCTAACGGTACATTCAGCACAAGACGTAAGCCCTGTTTCCGCAGACTTCGAGCCAGTTCGGAGTAGCGCTGGAGCGGCCACTCCTTTCCAGTCCAGCCAGCAAACGGGCTTGCCAAAATATATGGGCAGGCGGGCAGTGTTCCGTCAGGCTCGCCAGCGGGAAGCCATGCTCGCGACGTTAACTGGTCGGCACCGGCAGCTGCGGCCAATTGCAAGTTCGACTGCACCCGATGTGGTCCTGCTGCCATAAGTCTGTGGTTATAAAACATTGCCGCTAACGGTTCACGTGCAATCTGCCGGTTAAAGCCCCAGAAGTGTTTTGGCCCTGCGACCCGTCCCGCAATTGCGGACTGCAACAGCCCTTGAAAGTCGATGGCCATCTCAGGGCGCAATTGGCGCAAGCGGCCAGCTGTGTTACGGAGGCGCGCAAGCGTCTGGCGCTCAAACGGAAGCAGTTCATCCACGGCGGGGTTGCCTTTCAGCAGCGGCATCCAGCGTGGCGCAACCAGCCAGGAAATCTTCTGCTGCGGAAAGCTGAGGCGCAGACTTGCTACGGCTGGAAGCGCATGAATCACATCCCCCATTGCACCCAGACGCACGACCAGAATGCCGCTCATACTGCTACTGTCTGCTGCTTTGCAATTACTAGATCAACGAAGTCCTGCGAGGAGCGTGCACCCTGACTACTCAGATCGACGATGATCAGCCGGTCACCGTCGCTGTGCCATGTCGCTTGCGCTGTCTCTTGGCACGCCGAGGTTACCAGTTCCACTGAGCGAAGCGCGGCAGCAAGCGCTGTACGTACGTTACCGGGGAGAAGCGCAGACTTGCTTTCCAGTACAACTGTGCACAAGGAACGCCCCGGATTGAGCCGCGCGACCTCGGCTATTTGCTGAGCGGTTTCTGCAGTAAGTGGGTCCAGCCATGCCAGCACGATGGCCCATCTGCCAGAAGCTGTCTTCTCCGCCGCCATATCTAGCGATACAATTTTCTGCCGAGTATCCAAGCTTGCCTTCTCAGTTAATTTACCGCTTCGCTATTCCTGCTGCACCGAACATCGTCAGCGCCTCAAGAGCAACGTCGGCAGCTTCGACTCTTGTCATACAACGATGATCAATCGGGCACTCCCGCAGCAGACAGGGACTGCACTCGACAGGATGCCTCACCACCCTGCTCCACTCCCCGGTCGGGCCAGTCGCCTCGGCATCGGTTGCGCCAAAGATCGCCACCGTGGGAACTCCGAGGGCGGAAGCAATGTGCATTGGACCAGAATCGTTGGTGATGAAGAGTCTGCACGCTGCTGCCATCTCAATGAACCGAGCGAGCGTAATCGAACCGGCCAGATTGATTGACCGGCAGCCCGCAGCAATCACCAGCCGATGCACAGTCTCGCAAATGTCGCGCTCCGCTTCAGATCCAAAAACCGCTACGGCTGCATCGCGTTCACGCGCAACACTCACGGCTGCCTTGGCGAAACGATCTGCCAGCCAACGTTTGGCTCCGCCATAAGCTGCGCCCGGGCTCACGCCGATTACCGCGCCTTCCAGGCCCGCCATAGCGAAATGGGAGCGGCCCGCCCCTGCTGCATCAGAAGCGCCGGAGAGCTGAATCGTTGACCTTTGAGGGTAGTCCCGAACCAAACCTGCACGCTTCAGCAACTCCAAATAATAGAACCGCTGATGTCTTGGAATCTCGCCTGGCCTCGGCACTGCAACAGGATGAGAGAGCAGGAGGCCGCGTGCATCGCGATCATACCCGATTCGGATTGGAATATTAGCAATCCAACTAAGAGCTGCTGCCTCGAATGCGTTTTGTAGTAACAAGGCACAGTCAAATCGACGGTGCCGAAGTTCAGCCGCCACTTGCCATTTACGTTTGATCCCAGCCCAGCCTTTCGGCGCTTCGTACGGAATCAACTCATCGCAGAACGGCTCACGACCGTACAAGCCGGCCACCCAGGGACGCGCCAGAATTGAAATATGTGCATCGGGGTATGCAGACCGTAATTGCTGCAGCGCAGGAACCGACATCACTGCATCGCCAATCCAGTTGGTGGCGCGAACCAGAATAGTACGAAGCGGCATGTCGCTGTGAAAAAGAAGACGATCAGTACCGAAGTGTACGGGAGACAAAGCTTCGTACTACCTCATGTCCCGCCGTTCCGACAATTTGCTGCATCAGTATGGCCCATGGCTCGCCGGGTTCTTTCACCAGCACAGCAGAAGCGCGGATTCTTCCAACTAGTAAACCACCGGTTTCGTCCCAATAGGAGAACGAGTCGACATAGGGCGAACCGGCTGGAGGCGTACGGCCAACCAGGTTGCTTTCGACATGCAGCTTAAGCCAGTCGTCCTCTTCCGGCTGCACTAATAATCGGCACTGCGTGAACTCGGGTAGGAAAACAAAACGGAAAGGCGGGTCTGTTTTAGGGATCAGTGTCGTTGTGCCTGACAAAGCGACATAGGACGTTAACGGCGTGTCCTGATATTCGTGCAGCCCTTGCAAAATGCGGACGCTGGAACGCACCTGTAATGGCTCTATATCAACGTGCTGAGTCATCTTATGCGCCATCTTAGCCAGTGTTTTGGGGTCGCCGAGCTGATCAGTAAACAACACCGTCCGCTCCAGATACTGACGTGGCGCTGTCTGAAATAACAGGTTCAAGCGTTGTGCCATATGTTCCGGCTCTCAAATCCTGGCATGCTGAGGCTGCGGTCTACCAAAGCGGTTTCATTGATGACTGACTCGGCACTTTTCAAATCGAACCCTTTCCTTTAAACTGACGGCATGGAAGTTTATCTGACACCGGAGAAGGAAGCGCAGCTCAACCAGTTTGCCACGCGCACGGGCAAAAATACATCACAGGTGGTGGGGGAAGCTGTTGACCGATTGTTGGAGTATAACGCCCAATTCAGCGCGGCCGTCGAAGCGGGCCGTGCTGCGGCCCGGAATGGCAACCTTGTCGAGCATGACGAACTAGTAGAGCGCATTGAGAAGATGTTCCGCTCCTAGGTGCGTGTTCGCTGGACCGAACCCGCAGCTGGCGATCTTACGCGAATTGTAGAGCGTATTCGTGAGGAGAATCCGGCTGCCTCCCAGCGCATAGCGCGAATGATCTATCAAAGCATTGCAGCGCTAGGGACGATGCCGAACCGCGGGCGCATCGGAACCGTAGCCGGTACTCGCGAGTTGGTGTTTTCACCTCTGCCTTACATCGCGGTCTATCAAATCATAGAGGACCAGCTGCAGGTACTGCGTATCCGGCATGCCGCGCAAGATTGGCCCTAATCACGAGCTAATGCTATTTCCGAAGAATGGAGTATCGCTTCTTCTTTGATCAGTCCTGCTGTCCGGCAAACATCGGCTCTTTACCTGCCAGCATCAACCTCTCATCCAGCGCTGCCTTGACCAGGTCTTCTTCGAGCTCGGAAAGTCCGCGAGCATCTTTCTCAATCTTGGCTAGCAAGCCCTTCATGCGTCCTTTTGACACTTCGGTCGGTATTGCGAGCGCATACGCAAACAGCGCATCGGAGCGTAGCTCTTCGTGATCGAAAAGCTTTCGAATCTTGTCCAGTTCCGACTTGAGACCATAGTAGCCAACGCCCCAAATCGCGCCGCGCCGAACTTCGATGTCAGCGTCGTCCAAATGCTTTGCGAAGTTCTCCCGGAAGCTCGGATGCATCGAACGCCACATGGCCTCCAACGCTTTCGCCCGACCCTGGCTGGTAGCGTAGTGGCTCTTAATAG
>CAXTWQ010000020.1:11279-57442 GCA_964248065.1 uncultured Bryobacteraceae bacterium
CTTAATAGCGTCGCGGACCTCATTACGGTCTGCTTCAGGAGCTAGCCCCACCAGCAAGCCGCCTCGCTCGTCAGTCGGCAAATCAGGGTTTCGAAGCGCCCTTAGCATCGCACCTACAATCTCGGCCTCTTCAGTCGAGTTCATCAGCGCTTCCCAGGCCTGGCCTCGAACAATCGATGACTTGTCCCCTGTTGCTGCAGCCAGCAAAGCCGCTCGAGCTTCAGCCGTTAGCTCCTGGTTGAAGAACGATCCTGCGGCCGCAGCCCGCACATCTTCATTCGAACCCGTTGTCAGCAGTTCCAACCGTTCATCCTCTTCCAAGAGATCGATCGGTAAATCATCTTCGTCCGGGTAAAGTGACCAGATGTCGAAGGGCTCTTGTTCCTCGGACTTGGTGCCAGCCTTATCCGCGCTGTCCAGAGCCTCGATAGCTTCGGTCAACTCCCGCTTGAGCTGAATATCGCCAGTTGCCAGATTGCCCGCTGCTTCTTCCAATGCCGGCTGCGCTTTGCGATCGCCATAAACACTCAGCAGCAGTGCTGTGTCGGCCAAATCGTACTCAAGCCGATCCAGGAGCAGCTGCAAAATACGCGGATCTCGCACCCCCAAATTCGCCAGAATAAACGCGATTTCGCTGCTCTCGCTCTCTTCCAATTGACCGTAGAGTTCGAGCAACGGCTCAAGCGCGGGCTTACCGATTTCCACGATCGCCTCAATGGCCTGATCCGGAATCTCGGTCGGGTCCTCTTTGATCACTCGGAGGAGAAACGGAAGGGCGTTGGGCTCTTTCCAGTGCCGAAAGATGGCAATCAGTTCGGGCGTTAGATCAACAACGTCGCCTGTCCGATCGCCGTTGGCAAAAGCATGCACGGCAGGCAAAGCGTGTTCCTGGCGATCCAGGATGGCATGAAGAAACCGGTGATCGACGCCCAAGTGCCCGCGCGCAGCAGCGGCGAGCACATCCTCAGGCTTGGCTTCGTTCAGTTTGGATGGGTCTAAAGGCAAAGCGAAACCGTTATTCCGGCTCGACCACGGCGGTGATCTCTGCCGTTACGTCGCGATGCAGGCGAACTGTTACTTTGTGCTCACCCAAGGTTCGGATTGGCTCTTCTAACTGAACACGTTGCCGTTCAATGTGGTACTTTTGGGCCTCAAGGGCGTCAGCGATATCTTTGGCCGTCACCGATCCGAATAGCTGATCGTTTTCGCCAACGCGCCGCTTAAACGTGACAGTCAGATTCGACATCATCCGGCCCAGATCCTGCGCTTCACTGATGACCTTGGCTTCCCGCCGCAGATAAGCCTCACGCTCCTGCTCTACAATCTTGCGGTTCGAGTCTGTCGCCGGAACAGCCAGCTTGCGAGGCAGCAGGTAATTGCGGGCATAGCCATCCGCAACCTTGACCATGGCGCCACGTGCGCCTAGCTTTTCAACATCTTCTCTTAGAATAATTTCCATGATGTGCCTCAAACACGCGATGCAAATGGAATCAGCGCGATGTTGCGAGCCTGTTTGATGGCTTCACTCAGGCGCTTTTGATGAGGGGTGCACACTCCAGAGATTCGTCGGGGAGTAATCTTGCCTCGCTCGGAAACGAAGCTCGACAACATCTTGGAGTCCTTATAATTGATGTCGTCCACCTTATCTACGCAAAACCGGCAAACTTTCTTACGCCGGAAATATTGCTTCTTGCCGGTAGCAAACGCTTTGTCGCCGCCGGTGGGACGTTGAGATGCCGCAATCGGGCGGCCACCGCTTCGTGGTTCTGCCATGTGATCTCTCCTTTATCCTTCCCCTTCTGTTGGAGCAGGCGGGGTTGCCGGAGCCGGTGCTCCTGGTGCTGGCGCGCCTGGAACGGGCCCACTTGCTTCCTGCGGAAATGCCGGAGCACCGCCACCCATCGCAGGCATAGCCGGGGGTGCTGGCGGCTTACGCAAAGCACGCTTTTCCCGCTTCTTGCGCCGCTTCTCGATCAGCTTCATCTTCTCGTCGATACGGACAGTCAGGAACTTGATGACTAGATCACTGACCCGCAGCCTACGCTCAAGTTCGCGAACCGTTTCAGCTCCGGCGGTGAATTGGATCAGAATATACTGACCCTCGCTTTGCTTGTTGACGCGGTAAGCAAGCTTGCGCACTCCCCACTTCTCGGTCTTATCGATAGTGCCGCCCGCTTGGGTGACCACACTCTTAACCAGGTCAATAACCGGGTCTACCTCTTCATCGGTGGCGTCCGCCCGAACGATGAAAAGCTCCTCGTAGATTCTCATTCTTCCTCTTCTGCTAAGCCTCGAGCGCGACGATTGAATTTCGTCATGGCCTTAATGGCGCCCTCGGCAACGATCGATTCAACTGCGTCCGCGGTATAAGACACAACTTCATCTACGTCTATTGCTAGCTCCCGCTCCAGCGGAGCGAGAACATAATCGGACACATCCCTGATTGGATGATCCGGGCGTATACCCACCCGTACTCGCACGAAGACATCGGTCTTTAATGCGCCAATTATCGACTTGACACCGTTGTGCCCAGCCGCCGAACCTCTTGCCTTGATCCGCAAAGCTGTCCAAGGCAGGTCAAGTTCGTCATGAACCACAATCAGATTCTGCGATCCCAGCTTGCGAAACCTCAAAACAGCGCTGAGGCCATCACCCGACCGGTTCATAAAAGTCTGCGGCTTTACCAGAATGACAGCTTTTTCGCTTGCCCGTCCAGTGCCTAAGGAGCAGCCGCTCTCCTCTTTTGTTACCGGAATACCGAAGCGCCGGGCTAACTCGTCTACGACCCAGAACCCCGCATTGTGCGGTGTCCGATCGTAACGCGAACCGGGATTGCCCAAACCGGCAATACAAATCGGTTCGGACCCGGACGCCTCGACAGCATCCACAGCTTACTTTTTCTTGGGGGCAGCGTCGCCGGCTGCTCCTTCTTCCTTCTTGCCCTTCTTGACCACTTCCGGTTCGGCAACTCCCTCGGTTGCCGTTGCGGCCTCGTCGTTCCGCAGTGAGATCACGTGAGAGATCACCGAATCGGCCGGGCTTACCAGTGTCATCGACCCAACCAGCGGGATATCTGCGGCACGAATGCTCTCGCCTAGTCCCAGCTCACCCACGTTGACAACAAACTGCTCAGGAATGTCGTTCGGCAGGCACTCGACTTCAATCTCACGAGTAATGATCTCGTGAAGACCGCCCTGCAGCTTCACGCCCTTAGGTTCGCCTTGCGTGATCACCGGAACTTTCACCGTAATACGCTGGCTCAGGTCAATCCGCTTTAGGTCAACATGCAGAAGGTGATCCTTAATTGGATCGTTCTGCCAATCGACTACCATCACCGGAATCGATTCGCCACCCGCAATGCTGATGTTGAAGATCGTGTTGTGACCGGTGCGGCTGTTTAGAATCTTGGTTACTTCTTTGGGACTGACCGCCAAAGCCGCCGGAGCCGTTCCGCCACCGTACATGACAGCGGGCATAAAGCCCTTTACACGCAACCGCCGCGCTTCATTTTTACCGCGCGACTCTCGCGATTCGGCGGCTATCGTTAATCCAGTTACCATCTTTCACCTCATGGCCGGGACGGCTGCCTACTCGCACTTACCGAGCAACCGGGCCCCAGCTTTAATTTGCAAACCTATATAAACAATGTACTGATCGATCCACCCTCGTGAATCGACTGAATGGCCCGCCCCAGCAAGGGCGCAACCGAAAGCGTCCGAATCTTCGAACACCTCTTAGCCTGATCCCCATGTGGAATCGAGTTACTGACTACCAGTTCTTGCAACGCCGAACCGTTGATGCGCTCCACGGCCGGCCCCGATAGGACAGCATGCGTAGCACAAGCCGTTACCGATCGTGCGCCCTGGTCGACTAACGCTTCCACGCCCTTCACCAGAGTTCCTGCCGTGTCTACCAAATCGTCCACAATCAGACAATGCATGTCACGGACATTGCCGATGATGTTCATTACCTCAGCAACGTTGGCATCCGTTCGGCGCTTATCGATAATCGCCAGCGGACACCTGAGACGCTTGGCAAAGGACCGGGCACGTTCCACGCCACCTGCGTCCGGCGACACCACTGTCAGTTCTTTCCGGTTGAACCTGCCTTCAAAGTACTCGACCATGACCGGGGCCGAAAACAGATGATCCACCGGGATGTCAAAAAAACCTTGAATTTGAGCGGCATGCAAATCAAGTGCCAGGACACGATTTGCGCCAGCCCGTTCCAGCAGACTCGCTACCAGTTTTGCCGAGATCGGCATGCGAGGCTTATCCTTACGATCCTGCCTTGCATACCCATAATAGGGTAACACTGCTGTGATCCGTTCGGCACTGGCCCGCTTGAACGCGTCGATCATCAGCAGTAGTTCCATCAAGTGATGGTCAACCGGAGTGCAAGTCGGCTGTACGAGGAACACGTCTGCGCCTCGGACATTTTCCTGGATCTGCAGGTTCGTTTCGCCGTCAGCAAAATGCTTGATCATCATGGTGCCGAGCGGGCAGCCCAGCACGTCGCAGATTTCCTGAGTAAGATCGGGATTGGCAGAGCCGCTAAAAATTTTGTAGTCGGTAAAGAGAGATCGGACCGGTTGAGGAGCGGACATCGTCAGAAACTTGAACGGCCCACAGCGCGGGTCCACAGCTTCGCGTATTGCTTACGAGAGACGAAGTGAACTATATGCGTCGTTCCGGGCTTAAACTGCGCTGCTGCCGCAGAAGCTTCTTTGGAATTGGCAAAGATTCCGAATACGGCCGAACCGCTGCCCGTCATAAGCGAGGGCCGCGCTCCCAAGCGGCGGAGCTTGCGCACTGTAGAGGCGAGTTCCGGATGCAAGGCAAAAACAGGTTCCTCAAAATCGTTCTTTAGGGAAAGGTGCTCCAGAGGGGAGCGGTTCAGGTTCCAAGCGACTGCTTGAAACTCTCCCAGCATAGGAAACTCAGGCTGCGAAGTCAACGCATTCGTAACAGTTTCATATCCCAACGCCCGGTACGCCTCGGCCGTGGAAACATGGACGCCGGAGTGAACAATGACCGCGCTATGGCGGGGAAGATCAACCATAGGATACAGCTCCGTTCCTCGTCCGATGCCGAGCGCAGTGCCTCCAAAGAGAAAAAAGGGAACATCGCTACCCAAGCTCTTGGCCAACTGAACCGTTTCGCCCATCGTTATCGGCTTGTGCGCTAAAGCGGGTAGGGCCAGCAGAATGGACGCGGCATTGCTTGAGCCACCGCCCAGCCCCGCCCCCATTGGAACCTTCTTTTCCAATGAAATGTGGATGCGAGCCCGAATGCTCAGCTTCTCCACAACAAGCTTGGCCGCTCGAAGGATGAGATTGTCAGGAATGTCGATGGAACTGTCGAGGTCGAGCGACGGACGCCGTGATAATTCGTACCCAATTGTCAGCCGGTCACCGAGACTGACAGTCTGAAAAATCGTCCGGAGCTCGTGATAGCCGTCTGGCCGCTTGCCAAGAACACGCAAATCAAGATTTAATTTGGCCAGCGAAGGAACCGTAACCTGCACGCTAGTACTGCAGTAGCGAATAGATCTCGCGGCCACCCAGCTTCTGGCGGCCATTCAGAAAAGTAAGCTCAATCACAAATCCAAGCCCGAGAACTTGTCCACTACACTGCTCCACAAGCTGCGTCACTGCCGCGGCCGTACCACCCGTTGCCAGTACATCATCGATAATCAGCACGCGCTGTCCTGGCTCGACAGCATCTGCATGGATCTCGAGTTGATCGGTTCCGTATTCCAAAGCATATTCAATCCGGCGAACTTGAGACGGCAGCTTCTTCGGTTTGCGGACCGGAACGAATCCGGCACCCAGAGCAAGAGCCAACGCCGGAGCGAAAAAGTAGCCGCGAGCCTCTATGCCCACAATCAAATCAATCTCCAGCCCTTGATAATGGGCCGAAAGAGCATCGACTGTCCTGGCAAAGCCTGTCTTGTCTCTTAATAAGGTTGTAATGTCGTAGAAATTGATCCCGGGTTTCGGAAAATCCGGAACCTCGCGTATCAACTGTTTAAGCTCGGGCACGCGGATGATTGTAGCAGTCAGGCGATCGCAGCTTCGGCATGTAAATCATCAACTCGTAGCCATTTTTCGATAGTTGCCTGGAGCGCACCTTCACTCATTGGCTTGGCGAGGAAGTCGTTCATTCCGGAAAGTAAACACGCTTCTCGATCCCGTGCGGAAGCGTTCGCGGTCATGGCGATGATCGGGATCTGGCTTCCGTTCTGCCGGATGGCTTGAGTAGCGGCAAAGCCGTCCATTCCGGGCATTTGGCAATCCATCAGCACCAGGTCGTAAAAGCCAGCATTGACGGCCTGAACAGCGTCCGCTCCGTCCTTAACGGTTGTTACGGCATAGCCAAGGTCCTTCAGGGTCAGCGCCGCGACTCTTCGATTGATCGCATTGTCGTCCGCCAACAAAATTTTTGGCCCTATTTCCAGTGGCGCAACTTCGGATTGCCGATGGCAGCAGGGCAGTACAGAAACATTGGCACCCATCGCCTTTGCTCGCAAGGTAAACCAGAATGAAGAGCCGGCACCTAATTCACTCTGCACACCAATAGAGCCGCCCATTAACTCAACCAGCCGTTTGCAAATTGCCAGGCCAAGCCCGGTGCCGCCAAAGCGCCGAGAAATGGAGGGGTCGGCTTGAGAGAATGGCTGGAACAGACGGGCCTGTCCCTCCGGGCTGATGCCGATGCCACCGTCAGTTACCGTGAATCGCAGCGCATTGTGGCCGGCTGAATCGACTGATCTTGAGACCCGGATGGTAATAGAGCCTGCAGCAGTAAATTTGATTGCGTTGCTAAGAAGATTGAGTAAGACCTGACGTAAGCGCAGCCTATCGCCTTCAATGACCGCTGGAACACCGTCGTCGATCTCCGTTATAAGACTTAGCTCTTTCTTGTCGGCAGAGACTTGAACAATCCGGATTGCTTCTTGTACAGCTTGGCGCGGATTCAGCTCGGTTGTCTCAATCTCAAGCCGGTTAGCCTCAATCTTTGAGAAGTCGAGGGCGTCGTCAATTAACGCCATCAGCATTTCGCCAGACTGCTTGATGATTTCGACATAGTCACGCTCCGTGGCGTTGAGATTGCGGGCGAGCAACAGACCGGTCATACCCAGAATGCCATTCAAGGGCGTCCGGAGCTCGTGGCTCATCGTCGCCAGCAAATCACCTTTCATCTGGGCGGCTCTTTGCGCTTCCAGCATTCCCTGCGCCGACATTTCAGCGAGACGGCTTAATTCCTGAGCGCAGCTGTCTAGCTGGTTTCTTGAGATCTCCACCCTCGACCTGTGCGCCGTTACGTCGGCCTCAGAGTACCCCCGTTCATCAGACCAGTCCGGAGCATGGCGGGCAAAGTAGGAAAGCGGCTGATGAGGGACGGAGATGTCGTCTGAAAGAGTTGGCATAAGACCTACCACTCTTTTCGGCCCGCCACGGGTGAAAGTTTAGTTGATATGAGGCAATCTGCGTACTTCAGGACCACTTAGGACGTTAGGCGTAGGAAGAATAGGACAGGCGCAGGCTCAACAGCTTAGACTCCGGGCAGACACAGTAGCCACAACCTTCTCAACCCATGTCAAGCGGGCGAGGCCGTAGGAGATTAAAGCTACGCCACCACCACACAATTAGTGTTTAGAGCCTCCTTAGGTCAAAAAGTCGGTCGTACTGAGACCAGGGATCTTGTTTGGTGTACACCCTAGTGCGCACGGAGGATATGAGTTGAAGAGTTGGACCATTGGGAAAAGGATCGCTGCGACCTCTACCCTTTTCCTGGCGTTCGGGATTCTTATAGGACTTGTCGGCATCTCTAGTCTAGGGAGAGTGGCCAAGAACCTCAATGGTGTCGCAACGGAGTCGCTCCCTGGAGTGGAGCAATTAGCAACGCTGCAAGCCTTGACACTGGAATTACGCGGGACAAGCTTCCTGATGGGTTCACCTGGACTTGCGCCTGACTACAAATTGAAACAGCTCGCCCATGTCAATGAACTGCATAAACAAACCCTTGAGTTGCTGACAAAATATGGCGAGACCGTTTCCATCAAGGAACGGCCCTTATTCAACCAATTGAATTCGAGTACACGAAGCTTCCTGGAAGTTTGTGCGCGCTACCGCCAGATGAGCCTTAAAAACAAGGCCGCAGAAGCTGGCCAATACTGGTCGCGCGAGGGCGGTACTCGTTCCAAGGCGTTTCGGGCGGCAGTTCAGAGTGAGCTTGACTTCGACAAAAACGGAGTAAGAAGCTTTGTAGCCGACGCGGAATCTGCTACTCGGTTCTCCAACAATCTAACGTGGAGTCTGCTGTTGTTATCGCTAACGGGTGGATCCGTTTGTGCCTACGTAGTTGTGCGAAAAATTAGCCAGGTGCTGGCCCGCTCAGCCACCGAGATCCGCTCCAGCGCAGAACAGGTAGTAAATGCTTCCGCGCAGGTTGCATCAGCTAGTCGAGACCTGGCGCAAGGAGCCAGCGACCAGGCGGCGGCCCTTCAGCAAACCTCTGCTTCCGGCCACCAGGTCAGCGCAATGACAAAGCTCAATTCTGAAAATACAAGCGCAGCAGCAACGCTGATGATTCATGTGGATGACCAGATCATTCAAGCAAACAAGAAACTCGAGCACTTGGTGGCTAGCATGGGTAGGATTATCAGCTCCAGCGATCGCATAGCAAAGATCATCAAGCTGATCGACGAAATAGCATTCCAGACCAATATTCTTGCTTTAAATGCGGCAGTGGAAGCAGCGCGAGCCGGCCAGGCAGGATTAGGTTTCAGCGTTGTGTCAGAAGAGGTGAGAGCGTTAGCGCATCGCTCGACCCAGGCCGCACACGATATTACTGAACTGATTGATGAGTCAGTGCAAAACGCAGGGAATGGTAACCTGCGTTTGACCGAACTCGCGAGTACGATACAGTTAATCACGACTGATGCCGCTACGGTGAGATCACTCATTGATGCTGTCAGCAGGAGTGCCGCCGAGCAGTCGACCGGTGTCGACCACATCTCAAGATCACTGGTGCAGATGGAACAGCTAACGCAGCAGACCGCAGCCGGCGCAGAGGAAAGTGCTTCTGCCAGCTACCAACTGAAAGCACAAGCCGAATCCATGCAGCAGGTGATCGATGACCTGGAAGCGCTCGCAGCTGCGTAGGCTTCATTGTTCCTTACGCGCAACCGCGAGTAACAAGATACCTGCGGTTCCGGTAACTCTTTTGAAGCCGACCAGACTGCATGCTAATTGCTACGTCAAAATGTCTTTACTTCCCGAAGAAGTCAAAGGGAACTAAAAGCGTTTTGAGCAAGAGAGCGTTGAGTTCGACCGGTAATCATCTGTAACAAGGTTTGCGGTGTTGTTTGCGCGCGCTCCCCGCAACGTATTCAGCTTGCGCATACACCACTTCCGAGAAACCTCAGTACATCAACCACTCAAGCTCAGGGAGGCGTTGGTGAATGTTCCTTGCAAGAAGCAGGTCAGTCGCTCGATATAATTCACGGCTCGCCTACTTCTTAAAACGACGGCAGCGTATGCCAGAAATGCTGCTGTTTATCGATAGTAGTAAACAACGCTCATGTTTCCGATGATCCTTCCTGCGACCTGGGAATGCTAGTTAAAGTCACCATTCCGATGGAGCGAGCACAGTTGATGTGTATGGCCCCTTCTCAGGCAAACCCCTGCCTCGCTGTACAACCCGATCATCCGGCATCTCCCACATGAGCTTGCTGAGATTCGGTACGACGAACGTCACATCGTGCGCCCAGTGCGTAAGAATGGCACAATTCGCTGGAAAAGCAGAGAGGTCTTCAGCACAGAGGTGCTCCGGCGTGAGCGCATTGGCCCTCTTCCAACACGGGATGGGGCATTCCAGGTCTACTTCGAACACATGTACCTAGGAATCCTCGAAAGCGAAACGGCAACATTCAACCCAAACAGACAGTGTCCGCCACAGGCGCAAACACATGAACAGCATCCAGTTTCCGGATAGCGGGTGATTCGCCAGAATCAATTACCGGAGTCCCTATAAGGCGATTTATCGCAACGGTGAATTGACCGAAGCCCTGTGGGCCGCCAATCTCAGCAAAGCCGACAATACGGCCATGTGATCGAGTTTCGAGTGGCATTGGAAAGAGATCCACGATACGCACAGCCGGCGAGAATCAAGGCACATCGGAGAGAGGTGTTTGCATTCAGAGATCTTTCCAGAGCTTGAGACCGGATCTAGCTAAGAGCGAGGGTTTCGATGGTAGAAAGGGGAACGAAACTATTGACCGTGCACCGATCCTTTCTGCGACATCGCATTCAGTCGGTTCCGAGCCGTCCGGACTTGTTGCTCGCTGGCATCAGGTGTGCCGAGGATCTTTCGCCAACACTCGGCAGCGCCCTCCAGATCGTTCGTATCTTCCAGTAGGAGCCCACCGACGATCAATGCATCGATCCAAATTTCCTCATAGATGTCAGAGTCGTTCAGCGCCTCGCTAAGCAACTTACTTGCTTGGGCGTAATCGCCGGTCCTGCGCAACACATCAGCCAGGTTCACGAGCGCTGTCGTCCGCGCGCCTTCGAAGAAATAATGGGAGTCTAGCACCGCTTGCAGGTCCGTTCTTGCGTCCTCCCACCTTTCCAGATCACTCATGATTGCCGCACGCCGCAACCGCGCTTCCGCCTTTTGATGCGGAGTGATGTCCCAGATTTCCAGAATGCGGCCCAGATCTTCCAAAGCGGCTGGCACATCTCCCATCGCAGCGTGCGAACGGCTGCGCCGAACGAGGGCAATGTACCGCCGATCCGGTGAGGTCTCCTTCAGAGCGAGAACTTCCGACCGGTCGCGGATCGCCTGCGCATGTTCACCCCGTTTTACATACACATCGGCGCGATTGTTGAACGCGCACGCTCGCAGTTCATCCGGCGCATCTTTCGAGTCAATCATCATCGTAAATACTTCGAACGGATCGTAGCGCTCGTCATCTACGCGCTGCACAATCGCTCGGTTATGCAGGGCCATCTTCCCAATCAAGGAATCGGTGCCGATGCGGGCGACGGCAGTGTCAAATTGCGTAATCGCCAAGCGGTTGTCCTGAAACATAAAGCGCAGCGCGAGGTTATAGTCGGCTCGAGCGGTGGCTTCCTGCAATTCTTGCTCGTTGGGATGCTCGTCCGCGATCGAATGCAACTTTTGCAGCTGTAATTGAGCAAATTCGTCGGCTGGGACTGCGTGAGGAATGAGATCAGCAACGATGTCCGCCCAGCAGTGCCGAGCCTCAACAGTGTCGAGCGGCAGGTCGAAGAAGGTATGAATCGCGGGATCCTCTGGGAAATCAAGAACGCAACGGAGGGCCACAATCCGCAGATCACTCGGTTGCCAGGACCACGCGACGAGCTGCAGTGTCCGGGCATTTTGCCCAGCAATTCCCCCGATAGACAATTGATCCAGGATGAACCGCTCGCCGAGGATATCCGGCTGCAGCCCGGCTAAGGTTGCATCCACTCCTCCCGCGGCCGAAGCGAGGTCGTTGTACAAGGCCTGGTCCAGCAGTCCGACATTAGGCAGTAATCCCGCCACATGACTGGCCGCGAGATGCGCGAAGCTTCCCGCCCTTGGTGCCAGACCGCCCGTCAGCGTTGCGAGCAACAACAGGTTCTCCATCTGCTTCAATGCGACAGGGTCAGGTAGTAGTTCCCTGCGACGCGCGGCCTCCCTGGTGAGTACGGTTTCCAACAATTTGGGTCGCGCTGCGTCCGTTTTTAAGGCTTCTAAATACAGAGCGACAATCATGGCAAACAGAGGGCGTCCACGGCGATCGTAACCGTACATTCTCGCGAGGAACTCGCGCGCTACTTGGATATCCCATGTGCCGCTACGAGCAAGCACCACTTCTTTGGCAATTTGCAGGATCGCCGTGGGAGACATGCCTGGTAGTTCCAAAGGATCGCCGTACTGGCAGGCAACAATCTCTGCCGACTCGCTGTGACTCGCTTCGCGGCTGAAGCTCGTCCACCAAGAACTCTTCTCGCGCTCGAGTAGCAGGATTCGAACCGGCTTGGTAAACGCAGAAGAAGTGCGGGATAAAATGAGGACAATTTCGCCCACCTCAGAAGCACGGCTGGCAACGTAATCAATCACGATCAGGGTGTTCCGAATCGGCGAAAACCGTGACCATTTGAAGTCCGTTTTGGTGCGGTTGAAAAAGCCGGCATGCCACTCATTGCCAACGTGCCGACACAGCTCCAGGGCCAATCGACTTTTCCCACTCCCCGCATCCCCGGTCATCAGAAGCCAGGAAAACGTCGACTCGGAGTTTAAAAAATTTTCGAGCCGGGTTTGTTCCTTGTCCCGACCCACGAGGCTTGTGGCTCGCGATGAGAACGGAAGCCATGCTTTGGTGGGATCGGTAATTGGGATAAACAACGGCAGAGGGTCGTGCTTATGCTGGGGGAAGATGGAAGGTAGCGATTGGACGACATGTTGGTGAACTCGCTCCATTTGCGGCAGGTAGCTGATGGCCTGAGCCGATTGCAGCGTGTCTCTGAAATCGAGGACATCGTGCCCCCAATCGAACTTGATGCCGGGACATTCGGCATGAACGCTGTACTTTTCTTGTTTGGGGATCAGCAGGAACACTTTGAGGTGTTTGACCTTTTTCGCGAGGTCGTGGGTCTTTGCGCACTCGAGGGTTTTCGTCAGTTTGGCGGAACCCGCCTCTGAGGTGACCTGCACTCCCAAGGCCAACGTTTCATCGATCAGATCGATGCAGGGATAGTTCGCCGTCAACTGATTCGTACTGACGAGGCTCCAACCATAAATGCCATTCAGCAGTCCCGCGACAAAGTCTTCTGCGTGGACGTTCGTGTCCGTGAGATTCAAAGTTCCGCCCGGCGCGACGTAGTTTCCATACACCGCCAAGCCCTTGCGGATCTCATCGATCATCATTTGGCGTTGAAGCATTGCTGCGCATTATCCCTTGCAGCCGAGCCGTGCCACACGAAGTCTGCGTGTTCAATGGCGGCTGCCAAATCTGCCAACCATCATCGCAACTGCTCGCTGCGGAGCAAATACCGCAACCTGCTTGAAAGGAGTTGAGGCTGGGATCAATGCGCACCGACATCTACATCGTGCATTCAAGCCGTGCGAAGCGGACAAACAGAGACTTGGAGGCGCCGTGCGCCAGGGGTCGCACCATGTCCGTTTGGCGCCGATGAATTTGGACGTATAACGCGCATCTCGTAGATTGAACTCAACGTCGCGCTAAAACGCCCATGTCGGTAGGGCTAGGCTCAACCGGTCACGTTAGCTCAGCTCCTGGATTGTCGGCGATCCGGAAACTAGGGAGCAGTGTCGCTCCGCCTCCGGCGCCGCGACACCGCTCCTGCGACACTGAAGAAGGACCGAAAGGACCGCTACCTGTGTTCTGGGACCGAAGTGTCACCTATGTTCCGGGCTACACACATCTTAGTTATGCCCAGCGTTTAACACCGGTTCCACTATTGAGAGCAACGCGCAAGGGGAGGTCAGGTGCATCAATTGCAACTGATTTAGTTATAGACGGGCCGTGCCAGATTCAATATGGAGTGGTCACGTCTAACCTACGAAAACGAGTTATGGAGTGCGCCAAACTAACCATTACCAGCTGTGACAAAAACAGAAAAACGGTCTATGGAAGCACATTCCATAGACCGCAAATTGTGTCAGCGTGTTGGGCGTCTACTTGCGAAGGGGCAGAAGCCTAGGGCCTGCGCCCCGCAGCTCTAACACTGTTACTGGACGATCCCGTTTTTGTGAAACAGATCAGTAAAGTTGTAACTGACTCCAACCTGAAGATTCGACTTGTTCCAGAGATAGCCATCCGCATCGTAGTTGTAATTGAACATGCGCGAGTAGAAGGCGCTCGCACTGAACTCTTTCGTAATATGAAGCGTAGGTCTGACGAACCAGTGTTGTCCGGTGTTGTAACCGTCGCCATTGAGGGAATAGCCCAGAATGGCAGCAATTTTCAGGTGGGTGTAGACGTCGAAATTCCAGTCGAGATTCGCTACACCCGCATCCAGGTCAAGCCGTTTACGAATCTTCTTGGATGCCGTAACGGCAAACCCACTCCCTCGCTCATATTGGAAATTATCGAAGAACGAAGGAGCTAAGCGCTGGTATGCTTCTACGCGAACAGCGTCGACTACCTTTGCTTCAGGAACTTTCACAAAAGCTGCTTCGTGAAATGTTTGCAGGTTCCTTGTGTCAGTGAAATCGGCAGATGCATCAACGCGCTTTCCAAAAACCTTGCGAACCATGTACTGCCGATAGTTTCCCTGCCCCATTCGGTCCAGCCGCGAAAAGAAGTTCGGCTGGAAAAGATCTCCAAGATATGCATATGTAAACGAAACCTGGTCGAAGTACAACTGCTTGGGAGCGCGCAGGATCAGGCGCTCGCCATCAATGTACGCATCATCGTCGTAGGTCGTAATCTCGGAGCCGGCACCACGATCGATATCAAGACTACCTACTTGGAACTCCACTGCCCTGACTGGCTTTGCATCGAAGTGGAAACGGCGGAAATAGAGAGACCAACCACCTGATCTCAAGCCTTTGATCTCGTTTGGATAATTAAGAAATCCGTTTTGCAGATTGGTTAAGTCGTCCGGGGCCAGGCGGGCTTCCGTCTTCCCTAGAGCTTTATCGAGACCGCCGCCAGCAAAGTCGGCATACGCCCAGTCAAAATAGTGGCCCGACGAGATATGAAAGCCAAGCGAGTACTTGCCCCCTGAGTCAAATTTGAACCGGCCATCGGCAATGGTTCTCTGCGAACCCTGCTCATATTCGTGCGCACCATTGGTATCTGCAACATTGCGATAGCGCAGCGAGAAAGTCGCTGTCTTCATGTCGAGCCATCGCTCGAGCGGGTAAGCCTCAGAGCCGTTAGTATCAGCAACGGGCGCAGCAGGCACGAGGCCGGAGTCCTTGACAGGAATGGGCGTAAACCCGGGAGTAGTTTCTTGTGTGATGGGAAGAGAAGGAGTTGGGTTCGTCGCCTGGGCCCAAGCCGAGGACGAGAGTCCTCCTGCAATCACCAGACCCCACGCGCACCCATACAATTGTCTTACTAATTTCATCGAATCACCTAAGAGGGATGTGACAACATCGATGGTTTCCTCTCGCGGAGACTTCAAAAGGCCAAACGTCTCATGAGCTACCAAGAGAGGTTGAACTTTTCGCCTCAACTCCGAAGCAATCGTTGTCGAAAAGACAGAATGGTGGTATGCCCAGAGTTCGAGCAGCACCGGTAGGGCTGCATCGGAAGCTACGGCTGATACCTGGCCCCAGCTGAGTGCCAGTACTTCTTCAACCCTGTTCCATCAATCCCTCGGTACTCCCAATCCTCTACGGAACAGAGAGCCTGCGGGTGCGTCTCCTATCCTGGAAGCAAGCTCTTGTTCCTGAACAAAAATACCTTTCGCGTAACAACCTCGGTATCGATACTGCTGGTTCTTGCATTCTTGGTAACGGGCTTCATCAATGCGGCCTACCGAAAAGAAAAGGTTGCCTTGGGTGAATCGCACTACTCCAAAGGTTTACGGCTTGAGAAAACGTCTGACGCTACCGGCGCGGTAGAAGAATTTAGAAAGGCGCTCATCTATTCTCCTGACAAAACAGAGTACCGGCTCTCCTTTGCTCAAGCGCTGATTAACGAGGGCCGGGTAGACGAGGCTGAGTCGCACATCGATCAACTGCTGCAGGAGGACCCAACTAACGGCGTGCTGAATCTGATGCGAGGGCGCATTGCAGCCAAGCGCGGACAGACGGCTCAAGCGGTTGAGTTCTACGAGAGAGCCGTATACGAGTACTGGCCTCCAGCCCGAGCCTATGAGCGCAGGCAGGCCCGATGGGAGCTCATTCAACTTCTGGAGCAGACTGACCGCCGTGAGGAGCTGATAGCTGAACTGATGACAATGTATGCAAACGCACCCAACGATGCAAATCTTCGAATGCGAATCGGGTTTGAATTGCTGAAACGCTCTGCCACAGCAGAGGGTGCCCAGGTGTTTCGGGATGTTACCCGCGTGACACCACGGAACGCGGAAGCTCATCGCGGGCTTGGTGAAGCGTTGATGACCGGAGGAGATTTTATTCCAGCGCGGCGTGAGCTGGAGCGGGCGGTTCGGCTAAACCCCAAAGACCGTTCGAGCGCAGAAGGGCTGGCTCTGGACAATTCGATTATCGACTTGGACCCTGAACTGCCAGGGCTGACGTCGGCTGACCGATACCGGCGCAGCCTCAACCTATTGCGGCGTGTCCTGAACGATTTAGCGCCATGTGAGGGGGCGGCAAAAGACACCAGAGTGGTAAACGCAAAAGCTATATTGGAGGCTAAGTCCGGCCATGATCCTGACATCGCTCTTCAGATAGAGAGAACGGCGCAACAGTTATGGACCGCAAGTGCCAGCCTCTGCGGAAATGGGAAGCCACTGGTCGACGAAGCTGTTACCAAGGTGCTGGAACGGATCCCAAATGAGTAGCTCCACGGCTCCGCACCCGGTCTGGGACGCGACGTTCTCGCGCTCGCGAAGGATCATTCAGAGCCGATTAGGAAGCCTCGGCATTTCTGACACCCAGCGCTTTCTGTTGCTGGCTCTGCTAATCGGAGTCTTCGCAGGTCTTCTTGTCGTGCTCTTCCACATGTCCATCGATTTCATCAGCTGGGGATCTCTGGGCGCTCTTTCGGGACGGTACCGCCTGGTGCGGCTGCTCACTCCGGCAGTAGGGGCCGTGTTGGCCGTTCTAACAGTCCGGGTTCTTTTTCCGCTCGCTCGTGGCAGTGGTGTTAATCAAACTAAAATTGCAATCTACAGCTCGGAGGGTTACGTCGCCTCCAGCACAATTGTGGGCAAGTTCCTGGCCTGCGCCGTTTCTATCGGAAGCGGAAATTCCTTAGGGCCTGAGGACCCCTCGCTGCAGATGGGCGCGGGGGTGGCATCGTGGCTGGGACGTCTGTTTCACCTGCCCCGCACCAATATGCGGCTGATTGCTCCGGTGGGCGCTGCAGCCGGTATTGCCGCAGCATTCAACACCCCTATCAGCGGCGTTCTCTTTGTTATGGAGGAGGTGCTTGCCGATTGGAGCGCCAATGCGGTGGGTTCGATCGTGCTGGCTGCCGTTTCGGCTGTGGTTACCATGCGTGCTTTCCTGGGTGACGAGCCGCTGTTTCGAATTCCGACTTTCCAGATTGCAAGCGCCTCTGAGTTGCTGGTCTATGCAGGCATTGGTCTGGTCAGCGGCGGCCTCTCGGCTCTCTTCATCCGGGCCATCGAGGAGATGAAAAAACGGCTGGAACATGTGCCGGACTGGAAAGTTTATACACTTCCTGCAGCCGCTGGATTTCTAACCGGGGTGATCGGACTCTGGTTTCCAGAGGTGATGGGCGCCGGGTACGATGCCATCAATAGCGCGCTACACGGACAATTTACCTGGGAAGTTCTGCTTTATCTCGGTCTGGCCAAACTGCTGGCAACGCTGATTTGCTTCAGTGCTGAGACGCCGGGCGGCATGTTCGCGCCGGCCCTGTTCATTGGTGGAATGATGGGCGGCGCGATGGGCGGGTTGGCGCACCACTACTCCCCCTATGGAGCGGCTTCTGAAGAAGCTTACATTTTGGTCGGTATGGGCACTTTCTTCGCCGGCGTCTTTCGGGCCCCCATCACCTCCATCTTCATGGTCTTTGAAGCGAGCGCGAGCTACATTATCATTCTGCCGGTCATGATCGCCAACATAACGTCTTACCTGATCTCACGACGGCTGCACCCGGTACCGTTTTTCAAGATGCTGGCGCAGTTGGAAGGCGTGAACCTGCCTACCGCGGAAGAGAAGCGAACATTCCAACCGTTGCGGGTGGAGGACGCGTTGCTGACGGCAAAGTCGCACGCAGATCTCGCGCCAAGCGTCATGCTCTTTCCCGATGAACCGCTCGATGCTGCCTTGCGATTACTAGCCGTGGAGAGATGCTTGGGCGTGGTCAGCCGCTTGCGCCCTGACCAGATACTGGGTGTGTTGACACTGGAAGACGTGCATCGCGCGTACGGCATTGAAACCAATACGATGGCGGTCGGCTCACGTGAATTTAGTGCCGGGTAATGAATGCGCCTTCGACCCGGTACGGCGGCGGCTCCTGCCGGTAGTAACCGCAAGTACCCGATTGTGCTCTACCTTGTGAGGAAATTGACTTGGACCAACGAAATGACTCCGAAATTCTGAAGCAGGGCCTGCGAACGGATACCGATATCACGGCTGGTACCGTAATCCCGGTTTTGCAAGAAGAGATAACGGTCGGCAAAGAAGTTCGCCAGACCGGTACCGTGCGCGTGAAAAAGACCGTGCACGAGATAGAAGAGATAGTACGCGCAAACTTGATCTCCGAGAAAACGGAAGTGACGCGTGTGCCCAAAGACGAACTGCTGGAGTCCGCGCCACCGATCCGCACTGAAGGCGACGAAGTAGTAATTCCGGTAGTGAAGGAATTCGTCATCGTCACGAAGCAACTGCGGCTGATTGAAGAGATCCGGATCAACAAGACTCAGATTACGACGCCTTTCGAACAGCCGGTGACTTTGCTGAGCGAGGAAGTCGTAATCGAGCGCGACTGAGATTAACAGCGACGGCCAGGGACCAAGGAGTGAGCGGAGCACTTCTTGGACCAACTGTGGCTTCAACCGACCTACTATGCTGACTTTCGATGTATAGGCGCAGCTTGCGAGGATACCTGCTGTAGCGGTTGGGGCATCAGCGTTGACCGTGAAACATTCGACCGTTATCAGCAAGTCACTCACCCCTCCTTAGGTCCGAAGCTGCGGGAACTGGTCACCATCCAGGCTCCCGGTCAGACCAATGATTATGCGCGGCTTGCAATGCAAGGAGCCACTTGCTCGCTGATCCGCGGCGGATTGTGCAGCGTGCAGGCTGACTTGGGAGAAGAGTATCTAGGCCGTACGTGCGCCACCTATCCACGCGTGGTCAATGTGGTTGAAGGTGTTCGGGAGCGGTCGCTTGACCTCTCCTGTCCTGAGGCAGCACGAATCGCTCTGCTCAGTTCGGCATCAGCCGATCTCATCTGGTCCGACGAAAACGGCCCGGTAGCGCAAAGGCTGCTCTCCATTGCGCAAGACCGAAAAGCCTCTGAGTTGCCCTCTCCGTTCGGGCCTCACGAAAGACAGATTCGAGAAGCTGTCCTGCAAATCTTGCAGAGTCGTCGTTGGACGGTTGAGAAGCGCCTGTTGCTGGTAGGTCATATTTGCGACAAGCTTGACGAGCTTAGGGGAAGCGGACAGGAAGCGCAGACATCGTCTGTCTTGGAAGGTTTCCGCCTCGCGTTGGAGGCCGGTTGCTTTGACAATCATCTCGAGCAGCTGAAAGCAAATGCAGCTTCGCAGCTCGCCGTGGTCCTGGAACTCGTGGTTGCGCGTATGAAGCTTGACTACACAGCGCCTCGCTTTCGCGATCTCTACTGCGACTTCTCCGATGGGCTGCAGCTGACGACCGAATCCACCATTCCCGAGCTGGCCGCTCAATATATTGCAGCCTTCAACAACTACTTCGCGCCGTTCATCCGGAAACGCGAGTACATTCTTGAACATTACTTAGTTGCATACGCTTACAAAACTTTGTTTCCGTTTGGACGCCCCATTTTCCAGGCGTATCTGCTGATGGTCGTCTACTTCGCAATCGTAAGGACGCTAGCCATTGGCCTGGCAGGCAAGTACCGAAGCGCCTTTAGTGAGGTTCACCTGGTAAAAGCAATCCAGGTCTGCTCCCGGACAATGGAGCACTGCTCAACGTATCCCGATGAGGTGTTTTCAATCCTGAAGGCTAAGAACATCGCGGGCGTTTCAGGCGCAGCACTGCTAACCCAGAGCTTCCGCTAGCAAACTGACGCCGATAATCTGCGCAACATCGGAAACCGCCTCAAAGATCACGGTGCAAGGCGCCCGGTACCCCGAGAAGCCGGAGCAGATGACAGGCCGCCAGAAACCCGCAGCGGTCAGCTTCGTGCACGTCGATTTTCCAGCCATAACCGCTCGGCCGATGCCGGGTGGAGTGCCAGAGCAGCGTCGTAACAGGTCCGGGCGCCTTCTTTATCGCCGGTTCGCCAGAGCAGATCAGCTTTCAAAGCCTGACAGGGAAGAAAGCCCCCAAGCGCAGCTTCATTCATCGCCCGAACCTCGCCTAAGGCGACCTCAGGTCCGCTTACTTCGGCGAGCGCAACCGCCCGATTCAATCGCACAATGGAGTCGTCCCGGTGTTCGAGCAGTTGGTCGTACAGGGCCAGAACACCGGGCCATGGTGCCGGCTCTCTTAAGCTATGTCGCGCGCACCATAGGCCGTGGATCGCGGCCTGCAGCGTGCGTGCAGTAGCCGGTCCCGCTGCATGAGCGCGGTGTAGGTATTGATCGGCCACTTCGATGAGTGGACGGCGCCAGAGTCTGGGATCTTGCTCGGAGAGTGGCACCATCATGCCGTTCGTGTCGAGCCGGGCCGGTCGTCGCGCCTCGGCGTAACGTACCAGTGCCGCCAGGGCAAGCACACCAGGTTCTTGCGGAAGCAGATCAGCCAGAACCTCCGTCAACTCGAGCATGTCGGAAGCCTAGTGAGCGTGCGCTCCCGAACCAGCAGCGTCCTCGTGCGCCTTCGAATAAGCAATTTCCAACGTCGATAAAACCGCGTCCACCCGCTCGGGCCAGGCTTGTGGACCGGGTATTTCGAACGGAATCGCTGCTTCAGTGATTTTGCGCTTCGCCCGCGTTAGCCGCTGTGCCAGCGTCGATTCGGAGAGGAGAAAGGCACGGGCGACCTCCTCAGTCGATAAGCCGCAAATCACTCGCAAGGTCAGAGCGGCTCGCGACTCATAGGCGATCGCCGGATGGCAGCACACAAAGATGAGCCTGAGCCGCTCGTCCGGAATGAATCCTGTCTGCTGCATCGTCTCTTCGACACTCGGTTGGTATCCGGGCACCGCAGGCTGCAGCCGCTCGCGCGTAAGACGCCTCCTAAGCGCATCGAGAGCGCGCCGGTCTGCGACCCGGTAGAGCCAGGCTGCCGGATCGCGAGGAGTTTCCTGAGCCCACGATTCCACAGCCTGAGTGCAGGCTTCGGCAAACGCCTCCTCCGCCACGTCCAAATCACGGAAGCGAACAGCCAGCGCTGCCACTATCCGCTGTCTGCTCTCCCGCACGGCAGCATCGAGGGTGTCGAGTTCGCTCAATTGCCTCCAAGAAGCGGCCGAATCTCTACGGCGCCGTCTTGTAGGATCGGAAGCTTCCTCGCGATGGCAATCGCTGCATCCAGATCAGGTACATCTATTAGGTAGTAGCCGCCGAGTTGCTCCTTAGTCTCTGCGAAGGGACCGTCATGAATCGATTTCGTACCCTGAGCGGTCCGCACCGTTGTTGCCATTGCTGTGCTCTTCAGGCCCGCGCCGGCGATGCGAGTGACTCCAAGCTCGCGATTGAACGCCATGTGTTTGCCTCCAATCTCCTGCATGGCAGGGCCGTTCTTGTCCGGTCCATACACTTGCTCATCCTCATAGATCAGTAACATGTATTGCATTTTGCTTGCCTCCTTTGGCTGGGATCAATCCCGAAAACTGAACCCCGTTGTCTTGCATTTTTACGACGTTTCAGCTCTGGCAAGATCGACAGGCAAGCCCGACTTTCTTAGCCGGTCGCGGATGATTCCGCTTCGTAATGCGGCACTAAGGTCCTGTTCATAGCGCCTCCCGTGATTGCGAACACACAAGCTCCCGAGGTGGGATGTCTTCCAGAGTTTATACGCTCGTCCTGTTATGGACGGCGGCAGCAACAGCCGAGATCAGAAATGACTGGTAGGTTTTAGGGAACCTTAGGGACAGACGCAGTCTACTTGGCTTATCATCCGGCCCAAAATAGGACCTTAGAGGACCTTAGAGGACCTTAGAAGGACCTTAGGGACAGACGGAGTGAATATCTGAGACGTACTGCCCTGGGGCCTAGACTACCACCTCAGGCATTCACTCCGTCTGTCCCCAGATGCCCCAGATGCTCCACTCCCAGATGCTCCACCTGGCTTATCATCCGGCACAAAATGGAAAAGCCCGGGACGGCGATGAAGCCGATCCCGGGCATAGTTTTACAACCTGCAAGTTACTTCGCTGGTACAACCTGGAAGCTAGTCGCGCCACCCGCAACTACTGTCAGAAGAACTGCCTTACCTTCCGATTGCGCCATCAAGCGTTTGAAATCGCCAGGCGTGTTGACCGGCTTGCGATCAACTGCCGTAACGATCAAACCCTTGGCCACAGCATCAGCAGCAGGGCCGCTCTGGTCAACATCAGTGATCACAACACCGTGGGTATTCGGCGATGCCTTGATCTGCTGTGCCACTTCCGGAGTTAGAGGCTGAACAGTGATGCCGCGTGCTGACGCTCCGCTTGTTGGCCCGTTGTCCTCGTCGTTATTAGCTCCGTCGTTATCGCCATTCTTAGGCTTATCAAAGTCAACCGCGCCAGGCCGTTGACCCAATGTCACCTTCACCTTGGTCGGCTGACTGTTCCGCATTACGTCGAGCGTAACCGTCGTTCCCGGAGTCTTAGAAATCACATCCATAGTGAGATCGTCAGGGCCATCAACCTTTTTGCCGTCGATCGCGGTGATAACATCACCGGACTGTAGGCCGGCTTTCGCGCCAGGACCATTGGGAGTAATGTCACCAACAATGGAGCCCTTCGTGTCTTTTAATCCGAAGAAAGGCGCCTTGTCTTCAGTCACATTGCCAAGCGTCACGCCCATGTAGCCGCGTGAAACCTTACCGCCATGCAACAACTGATCAGAAACCTGCTTGGCCATGTTAGAGGGAACTGCAAAGCCGATTCCAACGTTGCCAGCCTCGCCGCCGAAGGCCGAGCCACCGCCACCAGCTATGATCGCGGTGTTCATACCAATCAGTTCGCCATTGGCGTTGATCAGAGCGCCACCGGAGTTACCGGGATTTATGGCCGCATCCGTTTGGATGAAGTTCTGTAGGTAGGTTCCCCGCTCGAGCGTACGACCCTTCGCGCTGACAATACCCATTGTGACCGTATGGTCCTGGCCAAAGGGATTACCAATCGCAAAACAGAGATCACCTACGCGCGCTGCATCGGAGTTGGCGTAGCTTAGAGTCGGCAAGCTCGTTGCAGGAATCTTCACCACTGCCACATCGGTCTGCGGATCAGCACCGATAAGCTTAGCTGTGAAAACCCGGCCATCGGACAACTCAACCTTCAACGAGGTCGCCTTGTCGATCACGTGATTGTTGGTCAGAATGTAACCATCGTTGGAGATGATGACGCCGGAACCGAGACCACGCTCGCGTTGATCACGCGGCTGCCCGCCGCCTTGGCCGCCAAAGAAGCGCTGGAAGAACGGGTCTTGCATCATAGGATTGTTCCCGCCGCCCCCTTGCTGCTCGGATGCCTTAATTACGCGCGTTGAACTGATTTTGACCACCGCTGGCGAGGCCTTCTCAATCATGTCGGCGAATGAATTGGAAAGCGAGTTCAGCCGCTGTGCGCTCTGGCTGCTGTCAGCCCGGGCTGTTACCGCCACAGGCGCATTATTATGGGTGGCGACTGCCAAAGCCGAAATTAGACCGCCACCAATCGAAGCCGCTGTCAGCGTCAAGACTGCTGTTGAGCGGCGAAATTGGACCACGTTTGCCATGTCCTTCAAAAATCCTTTCCTCCGGCGACCAGCATTGGCAGGCCACCACTCTCACTTATATTGGACGTTTTAAACTAACTTTCGATGTACAGCTATTCCTGTCAGGCAGGAACAGCCGCTGCTTCTTCTTTAGGTTGGCGGGCCAGCACTTCGAAAGTGAGCCCGCCTCCCTGCCCCTCTGCATCGACACGGACAATCTGTCCGTCCCGTATATCGCCGCCAATCAACCGCTTGGCTAATGGCGTCTCAATCTCTCGCTGGATGGCCCGCTTCAACGGACGTGCTCCATAATGCGGATCGTAACTGTTACGAACCAGCCGCCGTAATGCTGCCTCCGACAATTCTAGTTCGATATGCCGCTCGGCCAGCCGATTCCGCAATCCCGCCAGCTGAATGTTAACTATTTTCGCCAGGTGCTCCTCGCCCAGAGCGTGGAAAACGATAATCTCGTCCAGGCGATTGAGAAACTCCGGCCGGAACCCAGCTTTCAACTCTTCCAGCACCGCGTCCTTCATGCGGCGATAATCCTCGCCCTCAAAGGCACCCCGGTACTCCAAAATCCGATGACTGCCTATATTGGACGTGAGAATCACAATAACGTTTTTGAAGTCTACCGTGCGGCCCTGACCGTCGGTTAACCGGCCATCATCGAGCAGCTGCAGAAGAGTGTTGAAAACGTCGTGATGCGCCTTCTCAATCTCATCAAACAGCACCACCGAGTACGGGCGACGCCGGACAGCCTCAGTCAATTGGCCGCCCTCATCGTAGCCAACGTAGCCGGGAGGCGCTCCGATCAACCGCGACACCGAGTGCTTTTCCTGGTACTCGGACATGTCGATGCGGATCATGGCCCGCTCATCGTCGAACAGGAACTCGGCCAGCGCACGCGCCAACTCTGTCTTACCCACGCCGGTCGGTCCCAGGAACAAGAAGCTGCCAATCGGCCGGTTCGGATCCTTTAGCCCGGACCGCGCCCGCAGGACCGCTTCGGCAACGGCCATCACAGCCTCATCCTGCCCAATAACTCGCTTGTGCAGCTCGTCCTCCAAGGCAAGCAGCTTTTTCATCTCGCCTTCCAAAAGTTTCGAAACGGGGACGCCGGTCCAGCGGCTGACAACCTCTGCAATATCCTCTTCGTCTACCTCTTCTTTGAGCAATCGGGTGGTACCCGCGTTGCCGGAAACTCGCGCCTGTTCGGTATTAAATCGCCGTTCGAGTTCGCTCAACCGGCCATACTTCAGCTCGGCGGCTTTGTTCAGGTCGTAAGCGCGCTCGGCTTGGGCAATTTCGATCTTGACGTTATCGATCTGCTCGCGCAAAGTCCGCACGGCCTGCACCGCGTCCTTCTCGGCCTGCCACTGAGCCTGTAGCGCCGCCGACTGCGTCTTCAACTCCGCCAACTCTTTCTCAAGACGCGCCAAACGATCCTTCGAGAGCGCATCGGTCTCTTTTTTCAGGGCCTCGCGCTCAATCTCCAGTTGCATGGAACGGCGCAGCAGCTCGTCCAGCTCAGTTGGCATAGAATCGATCTCGGTGCGCAGCTTGGCGGCAGACTCGTCCACCAGATCGATCGCCTTATCGGGAAGGAAACGGTCAGTAATGTAGCGGCTGGAAAGTACGGCGGCGGCAACCAGCGCAGTGTCCTTGATACGGACGCCGTGGTGAAGCTCGTAGCGCTCGCGCAGACCGCGCAGGATCGAGATGGTGTCCTCAACGCTCGGCTGATCGACCAGCACGGTCTGAAAGCGCCGTTCCAGCGCCGCGTCTTTCTCGATGTACTTGCGGTACTCGTCAAGAGTGGTCGCGCCGATGCAATGCAATTCGCCGCGAGCCAGCATTGGCTTCAGCAAGTTGCCGGCGTCCATGGCGCCCTCTGCCTTACCCGCGCCCACCACTGTGTGCAATTCGTCGATGAACAGGATGATTCGGCCTTCCGACGACTGCACCTCTTTCAGGACAGCTTTCAAGCGTTCCTCGAACTCGCCCCGGAATTTTGCGCCGGCAATCAGCGCACCCATGTCGAGCGAAACCACCTTCTTCTCTTTCAGGCCTTCGGGAACGTCGCCACGGACAATGCGCTGGGCCAAACCTTCCGCAATAGCGGTTTTGCCAACACCGGGCTCGCCAATCAGCACCGGATTGTTTTTAGTCCGCCGGCTCAGCACTTGAATGACCCGGCGAATCTCTTCGTCGCGCCCAATTACCGGGTCAACCTTGCCCTGGGCAGCAGCTTCGGTCAGGTCGCGGCCGTATTTCTGCAGGGCCTCGTAGGTGGTTTCCGGGTTCTGGGAAGTTACACGCTGGTTGCCGCGAACCTCCACCAGGGCCTTCATCAGCTGGTCGCGCGATAGCCCAAACTCCTTCAGCAGCTTGCCGGAGAAGCCAGCGTCGTCCGCGGCCCCTAACAACAGGTGCTCTACTGATATGTATTCGTCTTTTAAACGTTTGGCCTGCTCTTCAGCTGTGGCAAATAGCTTGCTCAGGCGAGGGGTGACGTACAGCTGGTCCGGCCGGGCACTGACGCCGCTGACCTTGGGAAACTTCTCAATTTCCTGCTCTAATCGGCGGTGCAGCGACTCAAGCGGCACATTGGCGCGCAACAAAATGGAAGGGGCTAAACCTCCTTCCTGCTCTAACATTGCGAGCAATAAATGCTCGACATCGACCTGCTGGTTCCCATGGGCCGAGGCGAGCGACTGAGCCTGGCGAATGGCGTCCTGCGATTTCTCTGTCAGTCGATTGAAATCCATAGTAAAAACTCTCTATCAGTCAGATGCGGCCTTAGTGTTTAAGGCTACAACAATCTTAGCTTATTTCACTCACATTTTGGCTTCGGTTCGTTTTCCTCTGCTGCTAGGTTAGAATTCTGGTACATGCAAAAGGTTTTGCTCCTTTGTTTACTGGCAGGTACGCAGCTTTGCCGGGTCAGTTGGGCGGCTGACGAGTTCAGCACGGCAGCAGGACCGGTAACGATCACGCCAATCCAGCATGCCAGCTTCACCCTCACCGCTGGCGGAAAAACCATCTATGTGGACCCCTCGCCGGCTGCGCTGTTCGCCGGTAAGCCGAAGGCAGACCTCATCCTTATTACAGACATTCATGCCGATCATATGGATGCCGGTGCGGTGAACGAACTATCCGGCTCGAACACAAAGGTGATTGCCCCTGCGGCTGTTGCAAAAACAATTACCAGCGCGGAGATTTCGGGCAATGGCGAGACCACGCATTGGAACGATTGGACGATTGAAGCAGTGCCCATGTACAACGAGAAGCGCGGCCCTGCTCCCGGCCAGCTGTACCATACCAAAGGCCGGGGTAACGGCTACGTTCTCACCTATGGAGGCAAGCGATTCTATATATCAGGCGATACCGAAGGCATTCCGGAAATGCGGGATCTGAAGAACATCGACGTTGCTTTCGTATGCATGAATCTGCCGTACACGATGCCCGTGGATGAGGCCGCCGACGCTGTGAAGGCCTTTCATCCCAAGGTGGTCTATCCTTACCACTACCGCGGGCAGGATCCGGCCAAATTTGCCCAGCTCTTGAGCGGTACTGGCATCGACGTCCGCCTGCGTGACTGGTATGCCAAGCCTTAGCCCTCTCGCTCCGAAGCTTTGAGTTCAGTGAATCGTCTCGTTTTACCGCGCCTCTCGCCCCGGCTTACCCTGGCACTGGTTGCCGGAGCGCTGACGGTTGCGCTGCTTCTCTATTCCCAGACCATGGCATTCGTTTGGGACGAAGGCTTTCACCTGCTTGCCGCTCAACTGATTGACAACGGCAAGACACCCTATATCGATTTTTGCTTTCCACAAACGCCTCTCAACGCTTACTGGAACGCGTTTTGGATGCATATATTCGGCCAGGGATGGCGTGTCACACACGTTGCAGCAGCACTGGAACTAGCAGGAGCAGTCTGGCTGATGGCGGATTTCGTTCTCCTCCGGTTTCCCGTTCGCCTCTGGCAGCTCCCCTGTGCGCTGACCACGCTGAGCCTGATTGGGTTGAACAATGTTTTCGTCCAGTTCGGGCCTATCGGGCAATCCTACGCATTAGCGCTGTTCTTGAGCGTTGCCGCGTTCCGCATGACTACTATTGCGGTGCGCAGATCGTCGGCTGTGTGGGCATTCTGCTCGGGGCTGCTGGCCTCTGGTGCCGCCGCCTCTACGCTCCTGTCAGCGCCGGTCGTGCCCGTTCTGCTGGTTTGGATGTTCCTTTTTGACGTTTTCGGGAAACGCTTGCTGAAAACCGCGGCTTTCCTGACTGGCTGCACCCTTCCCTTCCTTCCGGTAGCTGCGCTTTTTGTTAAAGCTCCTGCCCAGACATTGTTCAACGTCTTTCAGTACCAGGCGATCTTCCGGCGAGTCAAATGGGCTGGCGCAACCTCTCACGATGTTGACGTTCTAGGGGCGTGGCTCGAATCGGCACCGGCCCTGCTGCTGGGATCTCTGGCAATTGCCGGATTCATCTACTTACGCAAGAGTCAAATGTGGGACCGGCAACGCCGTAGCGAGTTCTATTTGAGCGGCGCTCTGGGGGCGGCACTGGTCGCCTACATTGCGACGGCACACCCCACCTTTCAGCGGTACTTCATCGTCGCCATTCCGTTTTGGGCGGTGCTGGCCGCAGTCGGCCTTTACGCCGTAGGCTCACGTCTAATGGGAGCACTTCATCCAGCAGGACCTGCCGTGGTTGTTTGCGGGCTCATGCTTCTCTCCAGTGCCAAAGATCTTTTCGACGATCGTGATTCAACACGCTGGAGCCACTATGAGGAGATCGCGGCCAAAGTGAAAGAGGTTACGCCTGCAGGTGGGCTGATCTATGCCGATGAGCAGGTCTACTTTTTGCTGCATCGTAAGCCGCCGCCGGCAATGGAATTCTCCTACTCCCACAAGCTCGATTTGCCCCCGAAACAGGAGGCGCTCTATCACATCGTTTCAGAATCTGAACTGAATGAGCAAGTTCGGCAGGGCCGCTTCGCCACCGTCGAAAGCTGCAAAGACGAAAGGATTGAAGAGATGAAGCTGGCCGAGTTATTTCCCCATCAGCAAGACATTCGCGATTGCAGTATCTTCTGGGGCAAGGTAAAGGCGGGAGTCAAGCTCACGGCGGAAGCTGATTCCCAGTAACTGGCCGACAGCTATAGGAATTACATAGCCCGGGGAAGGCGGATCGACAGGGTGGAGCTGTTCAGGTGCCAACTCTTTCGTGCTGAGCCAGATCAGGCGATGCGGTCTAGCCACTCCCGTGTAGCGCACGCATGTACGACCGCGGAGAACTTCCCACGACGCGCTTGAACGCGGCACTGAACGCGCTCTCGGATTCGTAGCCCAGTGCGGGTGCGATCTCGCCAACTCCCTGATTTGAGTGCAACAACCGTTCTCCGGCAAGCCGCATGCGCCAGCGAATCAGGTACTCCAACGGTGGAATTCCCACTCTCGCCTTAAAGGTTTCAGAGAACGTAGTTCGAGACATTCCTGCAGCTCTGGCAAGCTCCAAATACTGTCCATCGGTGCGCTGGGTCGCCGTGCATCAGCTCAAGTGCCGAACTGATCTGCTGGTCTGAGAGTGCGAACAGCCAGCCTACGCCATGACCTTGCGCCTCCCCTAGATAAAGCCGAAGCACCTGAACCAGCATGCTGTACGCGATTTGTTGTGCGATGAGCGCTCCGCCCGGCTTTGATACCCGCAACTCTTCGCTAAGGCGTTCGATGTGCCAGCGCATCGCCTCTTTCTCTCGATTACCATGGGGCAACACGATGGGTGGAAGTAGGCTCAGAAGGATACGAACCTCGCCGTCCAACAGGAAGTGACCTCCGGCAAGGAAGAACCCCTGTCCTGAGCCGCACGACATAACACCGTTGTAACGTTTGGTCGAAACGAGGGTCCGGGCATCAACAGCTGTCAACGCCAGATTGCTCCCCAGCAGAAAGGGCCTTCCATGGGGGAGAACTACACAGTCGCCTCCCTGAAGATGAACGGCTGCCGGACTGCCGTCGACAGCTAGGGAGCACTCTCCTTCCACGATGGCGTAACACTTGATCCCTTGGTGCTCGGGAAAGGCCAGCAACCATTCTCCTCCCGCAGTCAGTCCGCCGGAGGCGTAGTTCACAGGCTTAAGGAGAGACAGCACATCTGAGAGTGGGTCCATGAGATCTCCGGATGATCGAGACGAAAAAGCGTACGTCTTCACATTGTCGTTCGCTTCTCCGAAGTTTACGTTAAAGATGTCGGCTATTGACCGACGCCGAAAGGAGACTCGGCTATGTCACAGGATTCAGATACTAAGGAAGCGAAGAAGATGAAAGCAATGATCCTGCCTCAATTTGGAGGAGTCGATCAGTTTCGCCCCCAAGAAATCGAACGGCCATCACCGGGAGCTGGGGAAGTCCTAATCCGGATTGCAGGAACGAGTGTGAACCCCCTCGATGTCAAGGCCCGCGCCGGAGAACTGCCACATATGTTCCCGGCAGAGCGCCTGCCCTTGCTGCTCGGCTTCGATGCCAGCGGCCGCGTGGAAGAGGTGGGCACGGGTGTCACGGACTGGAAGCCGGGAGATGCTGTCTATGGCTTCCCTGGAGCAGACCGGGGCACCTTCGCGGAGTTCGTATGCCTTAGCGCTGAAAAGATTGCTGCACCACCGAAATCCATTCCTCTTGTCGATGCTGGAGCTGTTCCTCTGGCAGCGATGACGGCTTGGCATGGTCTGATGACGCAGGGCGAAATGCACCGCGGTCAACGTGTATTGATCCAGGGTGGATCCGGTGGGGTCGTTCAGTTCGCACATCAGCTCGGTGTAACCGTTTACGCGACTGCGTCCGGCAGGAACAAGGATTTTCTGCGGGAGCTAGGTGCAGACGTAGCAATCGACTACAACACGGATCAGCTGAAAGAGTTTGCAGGCCAGATAGTTCTGGTGTTCGATCTCGCAGGTGGCAAGGCCGAGGAGAAATCCTGGGCTGCTTTGAAACCGGAAGGGATGCTCCTGCTGGCTGCCGGCCAACCGAATTTTGCCCTCGCACACTCACCAGGGCAGCGAGCCCGCTTTGCCATGGCGGAATCAACCCGCGAGGACTTGGAACGAGTCGCGAGAATGCTGGACGATAAGCAGGTGCGCCTCACCATTTCCGGGCGCTTCCCGCTCGAACGCGTAGGCGAAGCGCAAGCTCAGTTGGAGCATGGTGGTTCTCAAGGCAAGCTGCTTATTTCCGTTTCTCAGGAAGCATGAAGGACGCGCTTTTTCTTCCCCGAGTGCGCTTGTCTCTCCGCAATCTGCAGCTTATAAGCGTCCACAATTAACGTGAGCAGGCCAGGAAATCGAGCATCGACCTCGGCGAACCGGGAAGAGTTGAGTAGCTCCACTCCGCGACGCTCGCTACGGATTAGTCCTGCTTCGCGCAATATGCGAAAGTGCTGCGAAAGTGTGGACTTCGGAACGGGCTCGTTCAGCACCTCCTGTAGCACCGAACAGTTAGCCGTGCATCCTGGATCAGATAGTTGAGCACATATGGCGACACGAATTGGATCAGCCAGAGCGTGAAGCACTCCCTCGATGGAGATGTCTTCGATCGCAGGATGAACAAGCGGCCTCATTTTGAACTTCCTTTCAGAATAACGAGCTTTGATCCGTGGTTTAATAGTTCCGTAGTTCGGAACTATTAAACCAGATTTGGCAGCACCAAAACTGAACAGGAGAAATCGATGGGGAAGTTAAGTGGGAAGGTTGCAGTAATCACAGGAGCAACATCAGGCATGGCGCTGGCCACGGCCAGGTTATTCGTCGAGGAAGGCGCATACGTATTCATTACAGGGCGGCGTCAGGACAAGCTCGATGAAGCAATTGCGGTAATCGGAAGCAACGTCACTGGGGTGCAAGGTGATGGAGCCAACCTTGGCGATCTCGACCGCTTGTACGACACCGTGAAGCGCGAGAAGGGCAAGATCGACATCCTGTTTGCGAGCGCCGGGCGAGGCGAGTTAGGGAAGATCGGCGAGATCACAGAAGAGCAGTTCGATAAGACTTTCGGCTTAAACACACGCGGCACTCTGTTCGCGGTGCAAAAAGCCCTGCCTCTGTTCTCAGATGGCGGCTCGATTATCTTGAACGGCTCGGTTGCTCACCTGAAAGGACTGCCTGCCTTTAGCGTGTACGGGGGAAGCAAGGCCGCGCTACGCGCATTTGTTCGATCCTGGGTGACAGATCTGAAGGACCGTAACATTCGCGTCAATGTGCTGAGCCCAGGCACCATCGACACGCCCGGCCTTGATCCGTTCGGACCCGAAGCCAAGAAGTACTTTGCATCTCAGGTTCCACGAGGCACGATGGGACGACCCGAGGAGATCTCCACAGCAGCTCTTTTCCTGGCTTCGGATGATTCAAGCTTTGTGAATGGAGTCGAGCTGTGCGTAGATGGGGGAACAGCGCAGATCTGAAGCTATAACCTGGGCCGCCTTAAAACCAGAAGGGATGCTCGTGCGGGCTGCGGGTTGACCGAAGCCCGCTTTCGCACACTCGCCCGGGCAACGAGCTCGCTTTGCCATGGCGCAATCAACCCGTGACTTAGAGCGAGGGGCGAGAATGCTGGAAGATGAGCAGGTCCGTCTTACTATCTCCGGGCGCTTTACGTTAGAGCAGGTTGGTGAGGCGCAAGCTCAGCGTGAGCGTGGTGGTTCTCAAGGCAAGCTGCTATTTCCGTTCCTCAAGAAAAATAACGAGACGCTAAGTTGGTGGGCTGCCGCGTATACTGCTTGACAAGAGGTCCTATATCCCATAATCTCTATCTATGAACTGGACATTGATGGATTCTTTCTACCAGTCCGGTGGGATTCGAACCGCTGGTTGTTGTTGAACGTCCTTTTACGATTGATTTTCGTTCAGTCACAGGAGGTTTGTTTTGCAACTAAGCCGCAGGGATTTAATCACTACATTCGCTGTTGCCGCCTATGCCGGTAGCGGTCTGGACAGCCGTCAGCGCATTGAGCGGGCCTTGGCAGGAAAAGACGTGGACCGGCCCCCATTTTCGGCCTGGCACCACTTTCATTTGGAATCGCAGGGACCGGAGGTCTTTGCGAAAGCCACAGTCGATTTCCACCGGCAGACCGGCACTGACCTGGTCAAGGTGATGAGTGACTTTCAGTATCCTAAGAGCGCTGGTGGAATCACTCAGCTGCGCCCGGAAGCGAATCCGTTCCCTGCCCAGTTTAGTGAGCCGTTTGACAAGCGAATTCTCGCAGCGGCTCGCAATGCTCCGCTGAATGTTCTCCACCTGCACGGCGAGCAGATCTATTGGAAGCGCTTCACCAAAGGCTGGGCTACTGCTGCCATTAACTACTCCAGCGTAGCTACCCATGTCCCGATATCAGCTGTTCGTACCGAATTTCCGGGACTTATTCTCAGCGGCATTGATGAAGATCACTTCCCCGCGTTAACCACGGCCCAATTGAGGGAGCAGGCACAGGCTGCCCGTGCCGAAGCGGGTCGCGCCTTCGTTCTGTCTCCTGGTTGCTCAGTGCCTGACAAGACCAATACCGAGTCCATCTCGCGGTTGGGCAAGGTCTTTGCATAATCTCTCACCCCTCCAAAAGGATCTCTCATGAAATTGGCTTTAGTGTCTCTACTTGTATTTAGTTCCTCGTCCGTTTTTGCTGCTCAGCACCTGAATGGACTCTGGGACGGATCTATCCAGTACGACGATTACAAGATCCCGTTTCCGGTCGAATTCAAGCAGTCCGGGAACTCTGTCTCCGTGTCTTTCTTTAACGGCGACGACCGTGTTACCTCCACCAGCGGCTCTCTTCAGGATGGTCTTTTGAAGGCGGATTTTGCCCATTATGCAACTCATCTGGAGGCAACACTTACAGGCGGAGTTCTAAAAGGTACTTATGGCGGACCGAGATCGGGTTCGCATGAATTCGAAGCCAAGCCTCACACCAAGGTCTCCTTCCCGAACGAAACGGCGCCAAGCATCCATGGACTTTGGAACCTTCCGAACGAGAGTCCGAAAGGCGAGCATGCCTGGCGGTTGATCATCAGACAAAAGGGCGCAGAAGCATCTGCTGCCATTCTGCGCGTGGACGGAGATACCGGTGCCTTAACTGGTCGTTACGAAAAGGACAGGTTTGTTCTGAACCACTTCGATGGCGCAAGGGCATCGGTCATGGAGATTGTTCCTAAACCAGATGGAACGCTGGACGTTGCGCTGAAGGGCTTTCATAATCCGACGAAGCACTTCACCGCTGTTCGCCAGGAGCAGATTGCGACGAAGGGTCTGCCTCAGCCTACTGACCCAGGCGAGCACACGCGAGTCAGTGATCCGAATGAGCCTTTTCGCTTCTCTTTCCCTGATTTGAGTGGGAAGCTGGTTTCCAATAACGATAGACAGCTTAGAGACAAAGTCGTTCTGGTGAATGTGACTGGCAGTTGGTGCCCGAATTGTCATGATGAGGCGCCCTTTCTGGCCGAGTTATACCGGAAGTATCACGCTGCAGGCCTGGAGATTGTGGCGCTGGATTTCGAGGAGCCGGAACAACTTCAAAATCCGACTCGGCTGCACGCGTTTATTAAACAGTATGGAATCTCATACACTTACTTGCTGGCCGGAGAACCGAGTGAACTCGCGGCAAAGATTCCGCAAGCTGTCAATCTAAATGCCTGGCCAACAACGTTCTTCCTAGGGCGCGATGGAAGAGTCCGCTCCGTCCACGCCGGGTTTGCAGGACCTTCGACCGGTAAGTTCAATCGAGATCTAAAGCAGGAGATTACAGGCGAAGTTGAGCAATTGCTGGCCGGCGGTGAACGCGCATCTCGTTAGGCACAAGTCTGCCGCATAAGTTTCCTTTCTAAGCTCTTTACCGAAGGCCGATTGGCTGAGGATTAGGGAACTTTAAGTTCACCTGAGTCGTAACGTAGCCAGGCTTGGGAATGCAGCCGCAGTTCGTAGCGGTTCAAGCATAGTCCGGCCTTGGAGCGTGAAAAATGGTTCACCCGGTCAGCACTGCTTGGGCGTTCAACTTCAGAATGCGACAGAGCGCATTACACACAGCAGCCTGTTTCGTGATTTTTGCTGCATTTACTGGCAATGCCAATGCGCAATCTGCCGATCTGAGAAGCTCTATAGAACCTAAGCTGGAGTTGCTCAGACGCAATGCGATGGTGGCATGGCAAAAGAAAGACGTTGCGACACTGAAAGCAACAATGGCACCCGACTTTCTCTTTGTCGGCCCGCAAGGCGTAATGCAGCGAGATGGTTGGCTCGCAGCATTGTCACACTGTTCACTCGCTAATTACTCAATGAATCAGGTGCAATTGCACGAGATTTCATCGGGAGCAGCTGTCCTCATTTATAAGCTGCATCATGTCGGCGATTGCGACGGAAAACCGAGTCAGAGCGAATCAATCGTGACTGACACATTCGTTCAGCGCAATGAGAAGTGGTGGATCGTCAACACGTCTTTCATACCCCAGCAGAACTAAGCAAGACACGAAGCAAAACTTGGCAAAATGATCCTCGCGGCGGTTCGCGATTCTATTAGTGCGTCATTGCATAGACTAGATAGTTGACCCCGAGGCGCATTGCCAAGGCGGAATACTTCTCCGGGTAGGCAGGCTCATCGGCCCATTCCCAGGCATCACCCATGTCTGAGTTCTCGGATATAGCCACCATCACGCGGCCTTTATCGTCGTAAATGCCTCGCCAATGAGCGACAAATCCATCGCTCTTATGCCCTTCTCCCAGGTGATCGGCACCAACAATCTGATACCTGTCTTGAAGATCGTACACGGTATGGAACAGCGGATCAGTGTCAGGAATTTCGACGATGGAACGATCTGGAAAAACCCGCTTCATCGACTCTGCAAAGACCTGCCACTCGACCGTGCCATGCAGATCGTCGGCCATGAAGAAGCCGCCCCGCAGAAGATAATCGCGCAGGCGATGGGCTTGTCCATCGGTAAGACCCCACTCGCCTACTTGGACGGCATACAGCCAAGGCCAGTTGTAAACGTCGTCACCCTCGTCGAGATTGACAACCTGTTCAACCGAGCGTACATTCACACGCGTGAGGCGGCGCACGGCCTCAGAAAAGTGGCGGTCGGCCCGGGGAAAGTCTTGCGTCCAAAGTGACGTGCCAGCCTGCCATTCGGGATTATCGCGGCCCTCATAACCATTGTTCCAACCCGGCGGAAAAGCCAAGCGCGTAAAAGCCCATTCAGTGCGCTGATTGTAGTCGGGCGGCAAGGGGATGGAGCCGATACGATACTCAATGCCGGGAACTTCGCGGAATGGTTTGGGAAGAGTTCGATCAAGCGCATAAGCGCTACACAGGCACGAAACGGCAATCGTCAGCCCCAAAGCAGTTCGCCGGTTCATACGCACAGCCTCAGTCCGGAGGATAGCATCGGGCGGGCGACTCGGGTTTACGATGCTGTCGGTCGGCTGTCGAGCATTTCGGAAGACAATAGCGATAGAATCTTTCCGACCATGAAGATATTTCTTCTCTCCCTTCTTCCCGCCAGTGCAGTTGCGGTTGTCGCTCTGGCGCTGGCGGCTCCTGCGGCAGACAGTTTAACCGGACAATGGAAGAGCACGGTCCACAATCCGGATGGCCAGACGCGAGAATCATCGCTCTGGCTTAAACAGAGTGGGTCTGATCTGACCGGATACTATGCGCGAGCAGGCGAAACGCCAACGCCGATCAGCGAAGGCAAAACGACGAACGATGGAATCTCGTTTGCCATTGTGACCGACAACTTCGGGGAGATACGTCACGGTGAGTGGAGCGGCACGCGCTCCGGTGCTGACTTGTTAATGACGCCGCCGGCGTATCCCGGGCGGCCCCGAACGCAACTCACCATGACTCGCATTTCGAGCGAAGAGCCAAAGCCGCTACCGCCACCGAAACCTAAGATCACTTTACCGGCAGCCGCTGCGGTTCCCCCTAACGGCCTGGCACAAACGCCTCCCATGGGATGGAACAGCTGGAACAAGTTTGCTGGGCGCGTGTCTGATCAGCTGGTCCGAGAAACCGCCGATGCCATGGCGAGCAATGGAATGAAAGAAGCCGGCTACGAGTACGTCAACATTGACGATACCTGGGAAGCCGGGCGCGATGCGGCGGGAAA
The DNA here is from genome assembly GCA_964248065.1 of uncultured Bryobacteraceae bacterium. Classification (GTDB taxonomy): domain Bacteria; phylum Acidobacteriota; class Terriglobia; order Bryobacterales; family Bryobacteraceae; genus Bog-105. The sequence continues at coordinate 48,125 of CAXTWQ010000020.1, forward strand.
CCCGACAACCAACAGCAAATTTCCGGACATGAAAGCGCTCACCGCGTACGTGCACGCAAAAGGCCTGAAAATTGGCCTCTACTCATCGCCTGGGCCTAAGACTTGCGCCAACTACGAAGGCAGTTTCGGGCACGAAGAGCAGGATGCGAAGCAGTACGCTGCCTGGGGATTCGATTATCTAAAGTACGACTGGTGCAGCGGAAGCCGTGTCTATGATTACCACTCGATGCAAGCTGTTTACGCAAAAATGGGGGAAGCGCTACTCCATTCCGGCCGTCCTATTTTGTTCAGCTTGTGCCAGTACGGGGTGATGAAAGGACCGCAATGGGGCGCGCAAGTAGGTGGTAACAGTTGGCGCACAACGGGCGACATCAGCGATAACTGGGAATCGATGTCGCACATTGGCTTCGATCAGCAGGTGGACCTGGCGCCGTATGCAGGTCCGGGCCACTGGAACGATCCGGACATGCTCGAAGTAGGCAACGGCGGTATGACCGATACCGAATACCGCACTCACATGAGTCTGTGGAGCTTGCTGGCCGCACCGTTACTGGCGGGGAACGACCTTCGCCATGTACCGCCAGCTACCCTCGCGATGTTGACCAACAAGGAAGTGATTGCCATCAACCAGGACCGTTTAGGGAAGCAGGCAACGCGGGCGTCCAAGGATGGCGATCTGGAAGTATGGTCGCGGCCTCTTTCGGACGGAAGCCATGCGGTTGGTTTGTTTAATCGCGGACCACAGACGGCCAAAGTTACTGCGCGTTGGGCCGACCTCCGGATTACTGGCTCGATGCAGGTGCGTGATCTTTGGGCGCAGACAAGCGGGCAGGGAGCGGAGCAGTCTGCGAATGAGCAGTTCTCAGCCGATGTTCCGTCTCACGGGGTGGTGCTGGTGAAGCTACGCGCCGGTTCCGGAACGAAGTAATTCTAAGCGGTGTGGGCCAAATGATGACGAACCGGATCGCGGTAGTCCATGGATGCATTTAGGATCCGCTTTCCGGCCAGCCCGCAAGGACACAAAACAGTGGCGATTTCTCCAGTAAGACCAGTACCCTGCGGAGGGGCCCGGCGCACTTGGAACCATAGTTGGCCGTCTGCGCTAGTAAAGCTGACGCTTTCGGCAATGTGCCACCCTTCGTGCGCGTCGCACTCGGCAGCTATGAGCGCGCCGTCGCTGCTCAGCAGCATCTCATAAATTGGAACGCCGAACGTCCGCCATAGAAGAAGCCTTGAGCACTCTTTGAGCGGAACGTCATGGCAGGCGGTAACGACAAAAATGGCCCGGTCCAGACAGGTCAATTCGATTTGACCAGCATTGACCTGCTTGGCTAGCGATTCTAATTCCTGAGCCGAACCTAACAGCACTTGGGGCTTGAGGCTCGGCAGCACACCGGCTTGGTGAAGCGAGCAATACTGCGCCCCTTCGAAGAGTAAAGGCCGGGCACTTAGTTGGATAACGCGCAGGCCTGCTGCTCCAGCAAGCGGCACTTTCCGGCGTGAAATTCCGCCTTCCTCTTTACGCGCCCGCTTGGTTTCGAGAGGAGACTGCATGCAATTCTCTGCCGTGCAAAGTAGGTGATCCGAAACGGCGGGAGCTCTCGGCAGACTTATCTGATGATCTAACCCGCTGGTATAGGTTGAGCCGGAAAGTTGCGCGGTCATCAGGACTTTGCCTCTCCCTGCTACGACACAAAGCGGTCAGAGCAGGTGAAAACAGCCGAGCCGAACTTTGCTTTTGAAACACCCCGGCATTTTCGCAGGTTCTAAGCCCGTTGGCTTAAGCTTGACCTGATGCTAATCTGCTTTCGTTTTCCGAGTATCCTGCCGTTCCGCGCTGAGCAGAAAATTCAAGCTACAGGTACCAAGTGGTCTTGCCACTTTGCAGTACCGTTCCCAAGGTCTCTCTCGCTGGAAGAGTACGCCAGCAGCTCGTCCGATCTTTGAATGCATTGAAGGCAGGCCGCAACGGCGCGCCACAACTCATCTAAAGACTTGTCTTCTGGAAGAACCTCATAAACTCGGAACTTTTTCACTCTTAAGCTGACTATAGTGGAAGTTAATTTCTATTTAAACTCTTAGAATTACGTGCATTTATTTATTAATTCAGAGCATATTACGAAACAGGCGATCCAGATTGCTGCCAAGGATCTGCTGAGCTTGTTCAGCATCCAAGCCGAGCTCGTAGAGCACCTTTACCTGGGCTTCGAAGATAGTGCTGTGCCAACCACGAGGAAAGAAACTCGAGTCCGTGCCGAATAGCAGCCGTTCATATCCAATCACATCTAGAGTGCGCCGGTACACAGTCCGGAGATCGAGAGATTCGTAGCTCATCCAGCGATTGGAACTGGAAGTGTCAAGGTACACGTTCGGACACAGGTCAGCAAGCATAAGAGTTTCGCGAAGTAGTCCGGCGCCAAAATGCGGAATGATAAAGCGAATCTGGGGAAAATGGAGAGCCACCGGATGAATATCTAATGGATTTGAATAACGCAAATTAAATTGACTTGGCAAATTTAATTTTTTGCGCACACCGACACTTAACGCTCCACAGTGAACGAAAACGGCCAGCCGTGCGTCGGAGGCGATCTCAAGAAGCGGGACCAGCCGAGCATCGGTAAGCGAGTAAGTGTGCATGGCTGGAAACAGGCACATGCAGTGCAGATGAGGATCGGCCGCTGCTTTAGCGACGCGCTCTAGCGCGTCCGGCTGCAATGGATCGAGCATAAAAAATCCGAAGAACCGGTCGGGGTCTGTCGCAACTGCGGCGGAGACCGAATCTTCATCGCCGGGGGCGCTCGCAATGAGACAGGCACGACCGACTCCAGCCCCGTCCAGTTCACGCCGCCACTGCCCCGCCAACGATAGAACATCGGCAGGCGGCATCTCCCATTCAAGCAATGATCCAAGGCTCTCGAGCGAGTCAAGCTTTTTCTGCCTGGCTAAGCCGGCATAAAAGGAGTGAGAGAAGAAGTGGATATGTGCATCGTTAACGGAGAGTTCGCCCCAGGGTGTTTCCTTCATGCCTTCATGATTCTAACGGGCGACCGCCGCATTAAAGAGGATTCACGGAGACTCACACAGAATCGGCGGCGCAAGGCCGTGGGCGATAACGTCCAATGGTCAGGAAGCAACAAGACTTCCGAAAGAGCCTGAAGGAGGTTCGTCATGTTGAAGAAGCTTGGTGTGTTGGGGTTGGTAGTGGCCGCTGCAATGGCAGTTATGCCTTCCGTTGCGACAGCCCAGGAGTGGCATGGACAGGGAGACGGATACGGTTACTACGGGGGAGACCACGGCGACCGCGACCGATCACGAGGCGATTGGGACAGGCACAGTCGCGAACGATGGGAGCGGGAAGCTCGCGAGAGAGCATTTCGTCAGCAGGCTTGGCGGGAACACGAATGGCGAGAACGTGAGCGTAACGAGCAACTTTATCGGCAGGGCTACTACCAGACTCCCTATTACGGCAGCCCTTATCAGCAGTACTAAGCAAGTATCGAAGACACTTCGCTCCACAGTAGGGCGAAGTGTCTCGCTCGCAAGCTTGAATAATAGCGGTCTACAAGGCGCTACGACGGCCAGCTAAAATGCTGACCAGGAACAGGACCACGAAGATGGCAAAGCAAATCTTCGCAATACCAGCAGCCGCCGAAGCGACAATCCCGAAGCCGAGTACGGCCGCAATCAGTGCAATAACCAGGAATACCCAGGTGTACCAGAGCATTATGTGTTTCTCCTCGGAAATCCTTATTGCAAGCAAATTGCCACAGTTTAACTGCTGGTCGGGCGTTTACGGCTTTCGGAGTGGAAACGTTTTAGAGTGAATACGTTACGGAGAGTTTAGGCGGAAGTTGTTCTCGCCTATCTCCCAGCGCAACTGGAAGAATTTCTACCGCCTAGTTTACTTCTTTACGTGTTATGCGACAAAACAAGTCGGCACTATTTGTAACAGGATGTATGACGGCGGGAGATCAGCAGCCTAGCTCACATGCTAGTCGAAGTGCACAGGCTTGATTTTTGCAAGCAGTGGCGCTTCGAAAAACTGCACGAATGGCAGCAGTGTTTGAAATCGTCTGAAGACGACGTCGACTGCATCTGGTTTAGTAATCGCCTCCGGCGGTAGGGTGCACTGCAGCAGCCACTGCGTCCGCTGAAGAAGATCGATGGCTGGATCGGTTGGCAAAAATCCGCGCGGTGGGCGTTTCATTTGTTCTCCGGTGAGAGCACCGAAGGTCTGCTGCACAGCTTTGTGCGCTAGTAGCTTTTGAAACGCCGTAAGATTGCTAGATAAATGCTGGCGAACAGCATGCGCTCCGGCCGGCTCCTGCCAATACAGCCCTCCAATGATGTGCAGCTTCTCGGGCGAGATTGCCACGTACAAGCCGGTGCCTCCTCCCTTGCCCAAATCGCGATGGGCAAACAGGATTTCCAACTCGGTCCGGTAAGGCGTCTTGTTCGGGCTGAAGCGTATGTCACGGTAGATTCTGCGCACTGCTTTTTCCGCAGGACTCGCGTAAGCAGGCGCGATTGTCGCAAGTGCTTCGCTCAGTGCGCCTGCCAATTGAAGCAACGGAGCTTTCACGTGTTGTTCGTACTCAGCCTTGTGGTTGGCGAACCAGTCACGATCGTTATGATCTTTCAGTTGACTGAGAAAGGTGAGTGCTTCGACCGGCAAGGCAACAGAGTCTGACTTCATCGCCTCCATGATGCCTTCTTTCCTCCTGCGAGACTGAAGAAATGACGGTTTACGACGATCGCCGGGAGGATCTGGAGCGCTACGAGTTCATGATGGGCCAGGAGCGCGGCCGTCTTGCCGTGACGCTCGATTGCATTACTGACGCGCTTGTGCTGGTGGGTCAGCACGGTGTGTACTGCCAAAGCGCCCGCCAGCCGGGTAAGCCCGCCATGGACATCCAGATCATCAGCAAAAATCTGACCGACGCGAAGGAATTGATCAGCAGCGTCCTCGGTAGCCTGAAGGCTACTGAAGCATCACGGGAAACCTAGCTTTGCAGGAACGGGTTATGCTCTTTCTCTTCACCGATAGTTGTCGCTGGTCCATGTCCAGGGATAACCACGGTCGCTTCCGGTAAGGGCATCAGCACCGTCGCGATCGAATGCAGTATGCGGCGGCTGTCGCCTCCCGGCAAATCGGTCCTGCCAATAGATCGATGGAAAAGCGTATCACCTGCCACCAGCTTGCCTTCCGCCGGTATCCACAGACAGAGGCTGCCCTCGGTATGCCCCGGCGTTTCCAATACGTGAAACTCTGACCCGCCCAGCTCCAGCTTGCTGCCGGCCTTCGCATTGACATCAATGGCCGGCGACTCAGGCGCGGGCACGCCAATCCAGTCTGCCTGCATCGGTAGCATCTTCAGCAGGAGCCCGTCACGCTCGTTCATATAAACCGGTGCGCCCGTCTCAGCACGCAACTGTGCCGCGGCAGCAACGTGATCGATATGAGCGTGTGTGATTACAATTGCTTTCACCCGCAACGCTCGCTCCTCAAGCTTCTTGCGGATGGCTTGCCCGTCTCCGCCAGGATCAATCACGATCGCTTCTCCACTAGCCTCATCTCCGAAGATTGAACAGTTACACCGAAGCGGACCAACGATCAGAACGTCGTGCGTCATTAGACCCCCCACCCCGGCAGTTACTGGAGGTATTGGTGAGGCAGTCTCGTAGGGCGCCGTTAGCGCTTAAGCCATAAGTTCCGGGTCTTGCCTTCGGCCAACAAACGATCGGGCTTGCAGGATCGAATTTCATATTGGAACTCGACAGTGCGCGCATTCGCCAGAGCCAGCTCGGTCAGCACAATCACTTCCTGATCGTACCGGGCCGGATACACATACCGGCAACTCGCCGCGATAACGGACAGCAGCAAACCCTCTGATGCTTCCAGATCGTGGTAGTTGACCCCGAGCGCCCTTACCAGCTCTACCCTTCCAATCTCCATCCACACCAGATAGTTCGCGTGATACACGATTCCCATCTGATCGGTCTCCGCATAACGAACACGAACACTTGTCTGATTTCGAGGCGGCACCTACATCCCTGCTCCTCCGCTATAGTAGCGACGCCCTTGCTAGCATTCAGACATGGCCGTCAGAGTTCTATTTTTTGGTGTGCTGAAGGACCTTGTTGGCACGGCCGAGACAACGGTGGAACTTCCTGAACCAAACGCAACCGTTGGCAGCATATTCGCTCTGTATAGCTCCCGATTTGCAACCTCGCAAGGCCGACGCCCGTCCATCTTGTTTGCGAAGAACCGCGAGTTCGCCAGCGCCGATACGCCCGTTTCCGATCACGACGAAATTGCTTTTCTTCCACCAGTTAGTGGCGGCTCGGGCCGTCCCGATACGCTGTTTCTTATCACGCGTGACCCGATCGACAAAGTTGCTCTCGTTCACCAAGTACAGCGGCCCGAGGATGGCGCAGTGGTCACCTTCGATGGCGTTGTCAGGAACAATACGAAAGGCCGGGAGACCCTCTATCTTGAGTACGAGTGTTATGAGGACTTGGCGCTTCGACAGATGCGCGAGATCGGAGAGCAGATTGCCCGGCAGTTTGCCATTGGCCGCGTGGGAATCGTGCATCGGCTTGGCCGCCTTGAAGTGGGCGAAGCCAGCGTTGTCGTTGCGGCGTCTGCACCGCATCGCAAGCCCGCCTTTGATGCCGCACTGGAAGCCATCAATCGCCTGAAGCGCGAAGTTCCAATCTGGAAAAAAGAGTATTTCGCCGATGGTGCCGTCTGGGTTGAGGGGGAGTGGGATGAGAGTTTGCTGGCGGTTGCTGGCCGCTCGCCGCTGCCGTGACTTCGCAAGGTTGTTTAGCCTGTTCCTGCTTGCCCTCGCTGTTGGCACGGCTCTGCAGCAAGGTGAACAGCCCACCTTCTCAGTGAAAGTGAACCTGGTTCGCTTGCTTGTCTCAGTGCGGGACAACGCCGGAGCGATCGTCAGTAATCTGAACAAGAGTGACTTTACCGTGAGCCAGGATGGCGTTGCTCAGGATGTGACACTGTTCGAACGCAACACTTCTCTTCCGCTTTCGGTGGCGATCCTGATTGACACCAGCGGCAGTACGCAAATTGACTTGCACTATGAGACTCAATCGGTTCAGCGGTTCATCAGCAGCTTGGTGAAAGCCGGTAATCCTGACGATGTTTTCGAGCTGATCAGCTTTAACTGGCGTACAAATCTGGAAGCGGACTTCTCGCGCAATCCGAGCCGTGCTGAACACGCTCTGCATGGTCTGCATGGCGAAGGCGGCACGTCCCTTTACGACGCTATCTTTCTGGCCAGTGACACTCTTGCATCACGCGAGGGCCGTCATGTGATGGTGGTGGTAACTGATGGGGGCGACACAACCAGCTATAAAAAATATGGCGATGCAGTAGCAGCTGCGCAACGTGCCGATGCAGTGCTCTATCCAATTGTCGTTGTACCCATTGCTGCCGATGCCGGGCGCAACTTGGGCGGTGAACACGCTTTGGCCACACTTTCCCAATCGACCGGTGGGCGCATCTTTAATCCATCCGGATTTGCCCAACTCGACGCTGCGTTCACCGACATTCTTCGTGAGCTCCGCACCCAGTACTTGATTGGCTATTATCCCCGCGATGTCAAAATGCAGCCCCGGTTATTCCACAACGTGAAAGTTGGAACGCAGGACCCAGCGCTGCGAATCAGCGTGCGATCCGGCTACTACGAACCCTAGCTGCCGTTTCTGCAGTAAAGCTTGTGCTCAAGTAAAAGCTATGGATAGTTACCTGGACACGGCGATTGCGATCGCTCAGGAGGCCGGCCAGATTTTGATGGCGCACTCAGGCGTTGGCTTCGAATTAAAGGGCGATTACGATCTGGTAACGGCAGCTGATCGAGCTAGTGAAAAGCTCGTGGTTCAGCGGCTGCAGGAACACTTTCCGCAACACGGCATTGTAGCCGAAGAGGGCGGACGGGCGGCGCTGGAAGCCGAGTGGCGGTGGTACGTGGATCCTTTAGATGGCACAACGAACTTTGCGCACGGCTATCCGCTTTGGAATACGACCCTTGCTTTAGCTCACAAAGGCGAGGTGGTGGCGGGCGTTGTGTACGACCCGCGCAATCAGGAGCTATTTGCTGCCGAGCGGGGAGGGGGTGCGCGTTTGAACGGTGCCCCGATACACGTCAGCAAAGCACCGGTACTGAATGATGCTCTGGTCTCTACCGGCTTTCCCAGCCGCAAACGTCACCAGAACGTGAACATCCACTTCTACTATCAGCTGGCCATGCAGACGCACGGCGTCCGGCGCGGCGGCTCTGCGGCAATCGACCTGGCCTACACCGCATGTGGACGCTTGGAGGCTTTCTGGGAATTCGGTCTCAACCCGTGGGATATGGCTGCCGGCACTCTGCTGGTAGAGGAAGCAGGTGGCAAAGTGTCAGGCATGCGCGGCGAAGCGCTTAACCTGCATGGGCCACATTTGCTGGCCGACAACGGTTTGATTCACGAAGAGACGCTGCACTTGTTCGGCGAGATTTTCGAAGGCCGGTTCGCTCACGAGATGCCGTCCCTGCCTGCGAAAGAATGGGAGGTGGCTGCCCGTGGCTGAGATGCCCGAAGTTCCTCTGACTCTGGAAGGCGCCTGGGCACTGCACCAGATGTTTCGGTTGCGGCGTTCGCAATGGCGGGCTCTGCCACTGGAGGATCAAACGCGGATTACCGCCGAAGCCGCTGCACTCTTTGGACCCAAGTCCGCTTTGTTCTCGCTGCTGGGTCACAAAGGCGATCTGCTCCTGCTACATTTTCGTGACACCCTCGAGGAAGTACATCAGGTAGAACTGGCCTTCGCTCAATTACGGATAACAGAGTATCTGGAGCCGACCCATTCCTACGTTTCAGTGGTTGAGCTCGGGCTCTACGAATCGTCTGCGAAGACTTATGCTGCACTTGCCGAACAGGGCTTGGAGCCGCACTCGGCAGAGTGGAAAGCGGGGATCGCGGAGGTGACTGCTCGCCAGTCTGCCGCTATGGCATCGCGACTCTATCCTGAAATCCCGGCTGCTAAATTTCTCTGCTTCTACCCAATGGACCGCAAGCGCGGCGAGGAAAAGAACTGGTATCAGGTGCCGATGGCAGAGCGCGGCCGCATGATGCACGAACACGGTTTGATTGGACGGCGCTATGCCGATTCGGTGCGCCAGATCATCACCGGATCAATCGGCTTCGACGACTGGGAGTGGGGTGTTGACCTGTTCGCCGATGATCCGCTCGTCTTCAAGAAACTGATTTACGAAATGCGTTTCGATGAGGTCAGTGCGGTGTACGCGCTCTTTGGAT
>CAXTWQ010000021.1:0-28208 GCA_964248065.1 uncultured Bryobacteraceae bacterium
CTCTGCAACTCCGGGCCGATATCCAGAAGAATAGCTGCAAACTCGGCGGAGGTGATCCAATCGAGGTTTACACCCGCCCAGGCAAGCAGGATTGCACGCATCAGATCCCAGGCGAGAAAGTGCGAAGCAGGCCGATGCATCTGCTCTGCAAAGCGTTCGCGATGCCCGGCAGTGTGCAGTTGAGTGATCTGCTCCAGCAAACCATTGCGGTCACGGATTTTCCACTCATTTGCCAGCATAGGTTCGAGTGCTCCCGTTCGCCGGAAGCCTACAATTCGGAAGGAGTCGATTGGCAACTCCACTTCCATCAGATACCGTGCAACGACTGCCAGCGTCCATCTTTGCAACGGACTCGGGTCGGTAGGGTCTGCATTTGGCCCTGAGCGCTTGAAGTGAGTCGAGTTGTAAGCAATGCGCTTACGGAGAAAGATGGTCAATGCAGCCATCAGAACCGCCAGGACCAGCAAGATCCAGAGGCTCATAGAGAGAGTCGGTCCACCCTGCAATGCTAGCGACGTTTAATGACGCGCCGCTTGGTGGCAGGCTTTGCTTTGGGCGCGGGCTTTGGATGGTAGGTGGGAATCTGCGGAACAGTTCCGGCGTACAAGCGGCGATAAATATCGGCATTGCGCAGGACTACCTGAATATAGCCGCGAGTCTCATGGAACGGGACGGCTTCGACAAACTCTGCTTGTTCGCGAAAAGGTCCCCACGTCTCCCAGAGTTTGGCGCGCCCGGGACCTGCATTATAAGAAGCCAACACGTACTCCTCCTGACCACCGAAAGAGTTGAGGAGATTGCGCACATACTGAGTGCCTAGTTGAATATTTCGGTCGGATGTAAGCAGTTGAGACGCGTTGAAGGACCGGATGCCCGACCGGTGCGCCAGATCTCTGCCGGTGGTTGGCAGAAGCTGCATCAATCCGTAAGCATTAGCGTGAGAAATAACAGCCACGGCGAACTCCGACTCCTGCCGAATAAGTGCCGCGACCAGAAACGGATCGAGGCTCTGTTCACGGCTGTGCGAATCGATCGATTCACGGTAAGGGATAGGAAAAGCCATCTGCCAGAACTGGGTGGGCGCTTGGTCGAGCGGCATGTAAAGGTACCCGGGAGCGTAAGTCTTGATGTAGTGCAGAGCTTGATCGGGTGCGTCGCGAGCGGTAGCTAACTTGGCCAGTTCGAAGGCGTAAACGTTGGCCTGATCACCATCATTGCGCGCGCCAAACTTCAGTTCGTGCTCGGCGAAAGCGTTGAGCCCGGTTAACTGCAGAAGGTTGGCCCGGATCAGTCGAGTTCGTGCCAGGTCGCCGGGCGTAAAGCTCGGAAACTCAGGGCGGGTAGGCCATGGAACCGCCTTGAGAAATTCTTCAGCAGCAGGACTCGCAGTTGCCCCTTCCAAGCTGGACTGTTTTAGCCGCTCGCGGGCAATCATCGCGTAGTAAGTATTGGGGAAGCGCGTCTGCAGTACCTGATAACAGGCCTTGGCATATCCGTTGTCATTCTTGCGCTCCTGCAAGCGCCCTAAGAAGTAAAGAGCGTCATTGATGTCTTCCGAGCCTGGATACTGCTCCACATGAGTACGTAGGAGATCGTAAGCGTCCCCTCCGTCCTTGCGGTAGCTGTCGAAAGCCAACCGCCAGTGGCACCAAGCAGACTTCGGATCTTTTGGAAAGCTGGCTGCGCATGCGCCATAGAGCGGCAGATAAGTGCCGGAATCGTTTTCGGAACGCGCCTGGTCGGCGACATAGATCAGCCCATCCAATCGCCAACTCGATGCAGGGTGCGCGCTTTCCAATTGCTGCAAGAAAGGTTTCACATCAGCATGACGGTCTGCTTTTCGAGCGCTGCGAATCAGGTAGCTAAGGCGCTCGGCGTCGGCCTCCGGGTCATCCACTTTCAAAGCCGAGAGGTATGTGAAAGCGGCTTGCGTTTGCCCTGAAAGATAGTCTGCTACGCCCAAGCGAACTCGCGCAACGTCACGCTCAGCGCCGGAAATTTGAGGGATCGCCGCAGCTAATTCAATGCGGGCTGCCGCGGGCCTCTTGGCATCGAAGAGTTTCTGCGCACGGGCGATCAAAGTGCCGGGCAGAATGGGAGGAAACGTATCGCCCATCCGCGCCTTCAACTCCACTAAAGCATCCGCTGCATCGCTTGCTTCTTTCGCTACTGGGTATTGATAGTAGACGCGCTGGAAGTAATCCGCTGCCCCGGCCAAATCGCCAGTCTCGCGAAAGCAGCGCGCCAGCAGCAGATCAGCCTGCGGCTGAGGAACCACATCGAAGTACTTCCGAATGAGCGCCAGTGCTTGCTTCGGACTGTCACCATCCAAATCCGCACGCACGGCAAGCGCGGCTGCCGAACCTACGAACGGAGATGGTGGTTGCTGGCTGAACACATGCGTTGCTGCGTCACCAACGTCACTGTAGTTGCGCATGCCGTACTCGGCTTGTGCCCGTATGTAGTAGGCGTAATCAGCCAGGACGGGAGCCTTGGCAACCGCGGCAGAAGAGTAGTCCGCAGCAGCGGTGAAGTTCTGCTTGTCCAGTTCGTGCTGGGCAACCGCAATGAGACCTGCGGCTCCCACCACCTTGGGACTTTCAGATTTTGGTACTGCCGCTTTGACAGTTCCCGTCCCACGCTTTTTCGAATGCTGTGCAGTTAGCGGAAGCAGTGAACAAGCCAGCGACAGAACCGCTGCCAGCCGAGCGAAACGCCGGATTTTTTGCACGCTGTTAGACCATCGCTCCCGAATACTCGGCCCCCATCAAAGTCTCATCGCCGCCTGCCAGCACACGAACAAGTTCAAGGTGAAGGTAATCGACCATTGACGGAACCACCATGAATTGCTTCCGATAAGTGTCGCGAGCCCGGTCAATCTCGGTTTGCAGAAACAAGTAGAGGTCGCCAGCAGTTCGCCCAGCCGCGCAGGCCTCCGGACGCGCCAACTGCGCCTCAGCCACCGCCACTCGGGAAAATCGTTGCGCTCTCAAATGCAAGGTCTGCTCCTTCGCATCCAAATCAGACCATTCAGGTAATGGTGCGGCCTGTCGAGCAATATTCTCAACTGGCGGCGCGCTCGCGATTTGGTTGTGCAAACTCGCGTTCCCCCCGCGCTCAAGAACCACCGAGGCAACGCCAGCGATCAGCTCCAGCGCATTTGCATCAAGCCTTTCATCTTCCCCTGCGAAGAGCACTGCCACAACACGATCACCATTTGGAACCGGTATCAACCGTGCACGTTCGCCATTGGTGTTTTGAGCCAACTCACGACCTAGCTCCGAGGGAACACGCAAGCTTATGAGCGTGTCTTTAGCCGAGATGCAGCTAGCAAAGGCGGGCGCCGAAGCAAGCGGAATGATCAAGTCGGGCGGCAGCTGCATCTGCCGTTGCCCTCGCAGATGCAGAGCATCCCTACGGACTTCGAATACGGCCAGAGGTCCTGCAAATCGGGATGCGCTTTCCACGAGTGTGTTGACCCACTCGCTTTCACTGCTGTACTGCCGCAGTCTGCGCAACAGCTGATTCAGATCCGATGTGAAAGCATCGCGCTCCGCTCGCGTCTGCTTGGCAACGGCGTCCTCCAACTCGCGCCGTAGCGAGTGCAACGCCTGATCCAAAACATCCATCTTGTGCTTTGATTTTAGCCTGAACTCAGGGACATCGCCCCTTCTCTAATGGTCCGATGGAAATGCAGCCGGGGTGGCCTCAGGCGCAAGAGTGCTGATGAAACGGCGTTGCTGGCCTTCGCGCTCCAGATCAAGCACAAGCCGGCCGTCACTTTCCGCCATTCCCGCTCCACGCCAAGCACTCTCGCCATCAGAGGCCTGGATACCTGACAACGTTAAATCCGGCCATCCCTCTTTGTACGAGAACCGGAACAAGCCGGACATCTCAGGGAAGACATTGTCCGCTGTCAACTGCAGATTTGTTCCGTTGAAGAGACCGGTAGCTCGCAGGTTGCGAAGGCCTTCCTCACCCATGCCTGAAGTCTCCATGTCAGCATTGGCGGAAAGCGAACCGCCTCGCCAAGAATAGTGATTGAGCTTGGCCGTAAATTCGAAACGAGGCCGATACGAAGCAAGGTTCGCACTGCCTTTCGCTTCTACATTTCCTGAGGGCATGGCCAGCTTGATTGATCCGAACTGCAAGTCAGTTCCCTGCCACAAGATTTGCGCACTGAGTGAGCCAAGCGCCGTATCGCCGGCTGAAAACTGCCGCACCTCGAGTTCAGCTTCCAGATCGCGATCAGCCAGCCAGGCAGGAACCGTGCGTGAAGTGACACCGAGGCGGGTCAGCCAACTCTGTACCTGAAGTGAGGGCGCGAGCATGTCCTGCAGTTCGCCCAAACCGGCCGTCGCTAACTCAACGTGCAAACGCGAGGTGTGCCGTGCTTTCGGGTTGTAATGATAGATAGCCTTCAGCGCATGCTGCTGTAAGCGCGCGGACATACGTGGAATGTCAAGAATCGCACCTGTAAAACTGACTCGGCCTTCCGCCTGAGTCAGAGGCGCGGCCATTCCGGGAGCCCTGATAGTCGCGTCAGCAAATTGAAGTTTGCCGGACCAGACTGGCTCTGCACCCTGCTCGCAACTGTAGAGAAGTGTCCCGGTCATTAGCCCGTTACTCAATAAGTCGAGCACTGGCGGAGTGCCAAACCACGCATTCACTGCTGGCTTCAAGGCAGAGAGAGGCACGTCCTGCACGCCAATGGAAGCAGTCGCGCGAGTATTAGCCAGCCATACTTCTCCACTTACCTGGAAAGCACCGCCTGCCGTCTCTAGAACAGCTGGGCGGAACTGCAGGCGATCGTCCAGGACCGCAATTTCAAGGTGATCGGTGCGCCAGGGCGAGGCAGCTGGGAGGGTCGCGCTGACATCTGTTAAGAGCAGATTGCCCCGCATTCCCTGTCCACTCGAAAGACTCAGGTCACCGCCTAGATTGCCCCCTAGCGATAGCTGCGGGGGAACGGACCATCCCATCCGGCGCGCCAGCGGCAAAACTTCCCCGGCAGGAACGGAATCCAGATGTGCAGCAAGCGAAAAGCGAGGATTTGTGAGAAGTTCGGTTACTGTCAGGAGCACGTTGATTGGATTGATCTCGCCCGCCGATCCGGCGATGGTGCGCAACGTCAGCCGATTGCTAAGCAGGTCGGCTTCACCCACATAAGGCACTGCCCATTCATAACCGCTGGCAGCCATCAAGTCCCAGCGATGAACATCTGCCACTTGCATTCGGCCTGTCACCTGGAGAGCGGATAACGGCCCAGAAACATGGGCGCGTGATCGCACGGTTCCATGGACGCCGACGTCGTGACCTTCCACAAGGGTGGTAACTTCGCTCAGGTTACTGGGATCGAGAACAAGGTCAGCCTCCAACTGGTTTTCACCGGCACTCTTCCCGTTGAGATACCAATTAGCTGTTCCGTGAAGATGACCGAAACCGTTACCGGCGCGGTCAGTTCGAGCAGGGGATCCCGAAAATCGAAGATTCAACTTATTCGCGTATTCGGGGTAAACCTGCAGATCGGAGTCAAGCATGTAGAACGTAGACTTACGCGCCCCGAACTTAAAGTCGATGCGCCCCCCAGATGCTTCAAATACCGGAAAGAAATTCAGCGGAGTACGACGTGATACGCCAAGCCGCTTCACCAACTCCACAACGTTCCAGGTGCCGTCCTCTCGTTTGACAAAATTGAGTGAAGGATCGAGCAACCGCAAACTGGAAAGTTGGATATGACCGAGGAGCAGTTTGTCTAATCGTAAGCGCACCTGCAACTCCGGTACATAGGCAAAAGGCTCGGCGCCGTAACGCTGATCTTCAGCAATGGTCACGCCTTGAAGCACAAAGCCGGGGCCGGAAAACAGGGTGAAGTGAATGCCTTCGAATACAACGGTTCGGCCCAGAGTTGCTTCAATTGTTTTGCGAATGGGTGCGCTATATCCCGAGCCGTCAATGAACGGTGCCGCTATACCCACAACCGTCAGCAGACAAAAGGCGATGCCAGCCACTGTCACAATCCGGCGGATGGACAAACCGAGATTACCCATCGAAACTGAATGCAAAAAGCTGAACCACGTGTTGAAAGTGAAGCGGGATGAACCCGTCTGTGCCCCGATTATAACCTCGGCTGCGGCCCTTTAGGTGGACCCGGGCTGGCAGCCCGACATGCTATCCTCACGCCTTGAGCGCGACTGATACACCGCCTGTACATGCTGATAACACGAGTCTGTCCGGCCTGGCTATGATCTTCGACATGGATGGTGTGCTTGTACACTCCATGCCGCTGCACACGACTGCATGGAGACAATACCTGCAAAGTCTGGGCGTCGATGTTTCCGATTTGGAGCAGCGGATGCACGGTAAGCGCAATACCGAACTGGTCTGGGATTTCTTAGGAGCATCTGTCCCCGAAGAAGTTGCTGTGGACCACGGCGCGGCTAAGGAACGTCTCTTTCGAGAGTTGATGACGGCAGACGCATCACAGGACTTTACCGTGGCCGGAGTCAATCAATTCCTGGCGCGTTATGAAAATGTGCCGAAAGCAATCGGCTCCAATGCCGAACCACAGAACATTGAATTTATTCTCGAACGCTTGGGCCTCCGTCGCTACTTCCCAATTACGGTGGACGGGTCAATGGTTGAGCGGCCTAAGCCCTTTCCTGACATTTATCTCAAGTGCGCAGAGAAGCTTGGTATCAATCCGGCCAATTGCATCGTATTTGAGGATTCGCCCACCGGAGCCGAGGCTGGTCTTGCGGCTGGCATGCGTGTAGTTGGCGTGGAAACAACGCCCACTTCTTTCACTGGAGTTGATATTCAAGTGAACGATTTTCTTGATCCACGGCTCGAGCAGTGGCTCCGCGAACAGCGCCCGTCTGAAGATTAGCAAATTCGGGCAGACCGACGACTGTTACAATCCACGTGGATGTTCAAAGGTATTGAGCACTTCGCCATCGCCTCGCCCGATCCGCAGCGCTTGGCCGAGTATTATGTCTCCACGCTTGGCTTCAAAGTCACTCATGCCTACTCAGGCAATTTTTTCGTCGAAGCTTCTGATGGTGGTCTCATAGAGATTATTCCGTCGGAAGGCGAACGGCCTGATGCTGCGATGCGCACTCCCGGTTTGCGACACGTTGCGATAGAGGTGGATGACTTCGACGCAGCTTGTCGTCAACTTACGGAACAGGGCATTCGGTTCGAAGCGGAACCATACGAAAACGAAGGCAATCGGCTTGTATTCTTCAAAGATCCCGATGGTAACCTGCTCCATTTGATCAAGCGACAGAAGCCGATACGCTGATTGCTACGGCGAACTTTCAAAGCGTTTCAGTATCCTGACTTCCGGCTGATGTGGCTGGGCGCTTGCACGTCGAGCATTGGTACATGGATGCAGATTCTGGCGCAGAGTTGGCTGGTTTATCGCCTCTCAAACTCTTCGGTCTATCTGGGTTTGGACGCGTTCTTCGGGCAGATTCCCATTTTTCTTTTCTCGATTTTCGGCGGAGTCTTCGCCGACCGGAATAGCCGCCGCAAGCTTCTGCTGATGTCCCAGGTGATTCAGATGACTTGTGCGTTTCTGTTAGCCGCATTGGTTGTTTCAAAGGCAGTGCAGGTTTGGCATATCTGGTGCTTTTCGTTTGTGGTCGGAATCGCGCAGTCATTCGGGGGACCGGCGTATGCGGCGCTGGTTCCGACACTGGTAGACAAGAAAGATTTGCAGAATGCGATCGCGCTGAATTCGATTCAGTTCAACTTGGCTCGCGTCGTTGGCCCGGCAATTGGTGGTATCGCACTAACCAAGTTGGGTGCCGGCTGGTGCTTCACATTGAACGGGCTTTCCTTTCTAGCTGTGATTGCTTCCTTGCTGGCCATTAAGACCAGATTCGTTCCCCAGCAGAGCACAGACTCGGTGCTGGACAGCATGCGGGAGGCGACTGATTTCCTTCGAAAGAGGGAAGGCATGGTGAGCCTGGTCGCCTTGGGTTTCTTCCTCACGCTGCTCTCCTATCCGCTGATCACGTTTTTGCCTGTCATCGCTCGTGACATCTTCCATGGCGATGCGAATACATTCACGCTGTTTCTTTGCCTTTCCGGTGGCGGATCAGTTTGCGGAGCCTTGCTCGTCGCAGCAGCCAAGAGTCAGGCAGGCCAAGCGCGTCGCTCGCTCCTGGTCATGATGGTATTGGGCGTATTCATCACCGGCATCGGCTTGTCCCACTTGTTCGCTCTCACCAGCACTCTCATCTTCTTCTCTGGGACATTACTGATGATTGTGTTTGCTTTGAATACGTCGCTAGTCCAGACTTACGTGTCCGATGTTATGCGCGGGCGGGTGATGGCGATTTACAGCGTTGCGTTCCGCGGAGGAATGCCGCTGGGAAGCCTGCTTTCCGGCATCTTGATCAAGCAAACTTCGGCCTCTGTGGTGATGGCTTTGAATGGAACGCTGGTGATCTTTCTGTCACTTTACTTTTTAGTTGTGCAACGAAAGCTGGCAAAGCTGTAAGGGCGTTTGCCGATCAAATTAGAATAAAGTTGAATGTTTGGTTCACGATTATGCTTTCGAATAATACTCTCGCTGATATTCTGCTACTCAGCTTTTAGTGCAGCGGTGTCGACCAGTGATCTCATTTCCGCGCGAGATCGGGGCGATAGCGGTGCTCTGGACGCGATGATTCAGCAAGCAGCAGGGGCAGCTACAGGCGGCAACTCGGGCGATCCGCAATATCGGCTGGCCCTCGCTTACTCTTATGGCGCTGAAGTCGCCTTTGAAAAGAAGGACAAGGCCAAGTCAGAGCAATTAGCGGAGGCCGGACTGGCCGCTGCGAAGAAAGCTGTGGCTGCAAATGAAAAGAGCGCCGAGTACCATCGCATTTTAGGCGCGCTCTGCGGACAAGTGATTCCAGCCAATCCGCTCATGGGAACGCTCAAGTACGGGCCATGCGCGCGCGATGAGATTAACAAAGCAATTCAATTGGACCCCAACAATGCGCTTGCCTATGTAAGTCGAGGCGTTGGCAACTCCTACCTGCCTCCCTCCATGGGCGGCGGTCCTGATATTGCCGTCAAAGACTTCGATAAGGCAATTGCTTTAGATCCGAAGTCGTCCGAAGCCTATCTCTGGAAAGGCATTACACTCCGTAAAGAAAAAAAGAATGCCGAGGCGCATGCGGCTCTTCAGCAAGCGGTTACCCTGTCTCCCAATCGAGTTTGGGCGAAGGAGCAGTTACAAAAAACGCCTGCGCAATAGATGAGGCGGGCACTCCTGTTCTTCGCCGGGATCATCGCACTCACTTACTTCGAATACTTTTACTATCCCGGCCATAGTTATCTGGCCGGAACCAGTCAAGTAACAGTTGCTGCCCTTGAGCGATTGGATCAGCCCGGCCTTTTATCACGCGACTTAGCTGCCACTAATCCCAATCTTACTTACACCATCTACGACGAAGTTACTCTTCTGCTTCATCGAGCAACTGGCAGGAGCATTGAATCAATACTGCAATGGCAGCAGATTGCTGGGCGGGGTGCTGCCCTACTCGGCGTGGCCCTACTGTGCCTTGCGGCCGGTACCGGAGCGCTTGCGGCAGTTGCCATTACCGCAGTAATTAATCTGGGTGCGCTGCTGCCGGGGATCGAACTCTCGACGGTCGATCGCGAACCAACGCTATTTGCTTTTGGGCTATCATTCACAATCTTGGCGCTGGGGCTGCTGGCGAATCGGAAACCCTTGCTGGCCAGTCTGGTTGCGGGCATTGCTCTTGCCTATCAGCCGTTCATCGCGGCAGTCTTTTGGTTGTTAATAATCAGCGGCTTGATTCTAGACAGGACTTTGCGTCCCATGTATCGCGCCACCTTACCTGCACTGATCATTTTCGCTTTGCTGCTTGCTAATGCGTCACAACTACAGCCGGGCTTTTCCGAATCGCAACCCATACTCGGACAGATGTCAGCGGAGTGGGCTCATCTTCAAAGGCTGCGTGTTCCGCAACTTTGGGTTTCAACCTGGCCAGGGCTAACTTTTCTCTTCTATCTGGCTGTGAGTGGAATCGGCGTTTGCGCCTGGTTATCACTTCGAAAAACAGCCTCGCTCGCTTCGCATATCCTGTTCTTTCCTGTGGCCATCGGTATTCTGAGCCTGCCGGTATCTCTCCTGTTAGTAGAGGGTTTGCGGTGGTCATTCGCAGGTGAGGCACAAGTGATGCAAAGCCTGACGTTGACTGTTATTTGCTCTCTCGTGCTAATGACAATCAGTGCTTTGCGTGCCGGAAAGCAGGGGCGTTGGAGCTCTGCGGGCCTCTGGATCATTCCGGTTCTCGCTGTACTGATTGCATTCCGTCAGCGCGGGCCAACTACTGGCGAGGGAGCGCGCCTGTCAGAGATTAAAGCCATCGCGCTGTGGGCTCGCGATAACACCTGGGGCGCTTCTCTTTTCTTATTTCCTGACGCAGGCCGGTCGCCCGAGGCCGGCGCTTTCCGCGGTTACTCGACGCGGGCGGTCTATGTCGATTGGCAAAGCCGCGATCTGATACGGGTTTTTCCTGAGTTCGCGCACGAGTGGGATCGCCGCTGGCGTGACACTGGCGAGGGAGAATACTCACTTCCCGTTCTGAAAAAGCTACTCGTAATACCCAGCGACTATATCGTGCTAAGCCGCGTTCACCGGCTGCCAGGGGTTAAAGCCGAACTGACCACTGACTCCTTCGTAATCTACGATGCGCACCTGTTACAAGCGGCACTGTCCCATTAGCTACTCAGATTGATGCCGAGCTTCTTAAGCTCTTCAGAGTAGTAGCGGCGATGCAGAATGTCATATTCCTCCCCGCCTTCGGGGATGTCGCGCTTTTGCGTCCGCACCTTCGCGCGAGCAGCCTTATCAATGCGATCCTCCATCTGCAACAGATCCGTCATTTCCCGAACTAGCGCGAGCCGTAGCTCATTAGGGTCCTTTCGCACCCGAAACTCGCGGGATTTTCGCATCTCCGCAACGATCTTATGGGCTAATTCGTTCACGCGATCACGAGAAATCTTCATCGGATCGCCGGTATCCCGCCCCGCGGCCCGACTGATCTTACGCTGCGCCAGCATCTGATTCTTGATCTTGCGGAACATGTCCTGATAGGAAATACTTTCCCGGCGCATGTAGTCGCTGTAGTCGTCAAGCAGGTCCCGAACTTCATCATTCAGGCGGTCCTCAGCAGAAAGATCCTCTTCAATCACCTGGGCAATTAATTCAGCCGCGTAAGTCGGATTTGATGTTTCGAAGGCGCTTGGACTCAGCCTCTCGACCAGTTGCCGGGAGAGAAATCCAATAAATTCGCGAGCCAATAGCATCCGACGGCTAGTGTAACAACCAGCAGCTCCAGACGGCCTCCATTTACCGCGCAGCTAAAATGACAGCGATTACGACGAGCGCGCAGAGAAAGTAACTTAAGAGTTGCTGCGGACTCAGCCCGAGTGGATGCTTCGAGGCATTTTTGAATTCGGGATCATACCAGGCGGTACCTGGAAAAAGCTGTGCGCCGACCATGGCGACCCAATAGGATGCGGCTATAGCGGCGGCGATCAACAACAGAGGAAGAGTGAGCGGCCGAGAGCCAAAGAGAATAAAGAGGGATAGTGAGCCGCCCAAAATGCCCATCAGCATCGTCTGGCCGTTATGAAATTTTGCATGCGGCGGCCAGGCCGGATTCCAAAGATGCTGCCTTGCTGTTGACGGCACAATGGCATCTGCAATCAATCCACCAAAGCCGTAGGCTGCGACAAACGCGATGATCCATTTAGAAATTTCCAAGAGCATGTCCCTCTTTTGAGGCTACGGCTTTTTGAGGCTTATCCGGTATCGAAATCCTGCTGTTTTACCGAGCATTGGGGACGATACACCTCTAGCTGCGCGCTGCATCGCGGAGAGCACCAGGCGTTACACCCATGCAGCTTTTGAAAGCACTGATGAAGTGAGATGGCGAAGAGAAACCGGTTTCCTCGCCGACCTGGTCCACCCGAGCATCCGCTTGCAGCAACAGAGCTAAAGCATGTTGGAGGCGGCAAGCAATCACGCGCGCGTAAGGCGTTTCTCCCTCCGTCCGGTGAAAGGCTCTGCTGAAGTGATGAACGCTCAGGCCGGCCGCAGCTGCGAGTTCGCCTACCGTGGGCATCCGGAGCAGATGGTTGTGAAGCCGCTCATTGATGAGTGCTTGAACGCGTCGCCGTGCCCCTGGGGATAATCCGCCCCGCATGTCGACTGGAGAGATGGCGGAAGGCTGTGCAAGACGGCGGGCAATTCTACGCACAAGTACATCCAGTTCGGCGGCACCATGTCCTCGGCCTCTCCCAAGCGCAACAAGCGCCTGAGTGGCAGCGCGCTGTAGTTGCGGCTCGTGAGCATGAAGTCTTGGCGGAGTCACAGGGACGGGCCTGCCCGTGACTGCTTTGATCAGGTCACTGGTGAGGAAGATCTGAAGAGTATCAGCCGGTCCGGCCACTGCTACCTTTGCAGGGTTACCAGGAGACACGATACCGAGCGAACCCGCACTGACCGTACCTTGAAAGGACTGTTCGCGCCAGCTAAGTTCAACAAATTGTGCCGCTGACACATTGAAGACGAGTTGAAAGGTCTGAGCACCGCTCAGGTCAACGCAGGCACCCCGGTGACGCCAGCGGCCGACTGCAGCGAGTGTGCGATTTCCACTCACGACCTTATGCAAGGCCTGTGGCGGACCAAGCGCGCGTACCATCCTGTCGAGAATTTCCATAGACAATCGCGCTCCTTGGCTGCGGCGAAATGGATACGACTGTACACAGCCTACGACAGTCCCGTTGGGGCTGAAGCCTACTCTGGAGTTTGCGCATCGGCATCCACACTTCCACCTCAGGCGCCCTGGAAAAATCGGCACTCAAAGCGCACGAGTTAAGGGCCAACACATTCCAAATTTTCTCTGCCAGCCCGCGTATCTGGCGAGCCAAGGCTCCCGATGGCGAGCAGGTGAGGCGCCTCCGTAGTCATCGCGAGAAGCACGACCTGCATCCGCTCACTATCCACGACAGCTATCTAATTAATCTGGCAGCGCCCGCCTCCGCTTTTCGCGAGCAGTCGATCAACGCATTTACGGGTGAGATCGAGCGGGCCCTGATCATCGGCGCAGATTACCTGGTTGCACATCCGGGCAACTACAAAGGGCTCACGATAGAGCAAGGCATTCTTAACGTAGCTGAAGCGCTGGCACTTGCCTGGCGCGGCGTTGACGAGAGCCTGCAGCAAGGCGCGAAACTTCAGATCCTGTTGGAGAACACGGCCGGCGCTGGGGCACAGCTTGGCGGCAAGCTGGAAGAACTCGGGACGATACGCCAGCTGGTGACGCCCTACCTGGACATCCCGGTCGGGTTTTGCCTGGATACTTGCCATAGCTATGTCAGCGGATACGATATCGCTAGTGAAGCAGGCTTGCAAGAATTTGTAGAGCTAGCGAGCGAGACACTCGGCCTTGAGAATGTCCCAGTGTTTCACGCAAACGACGCGAAGATGCCGCTGAATTCACATGTGGACCGTCACGCCCACATCGGCGCTGGTTATATTGGTTTGGAAGGCTTTCGCCGCATCCTGAACCATCCGGAGCTGCAGTCGAAAGCATTCATTCTCGAAACGCCCGTCGATAAGCCGGGTGACGACCTTCGGAATGTGAAGGCACTGAAGGAGCTCGTATCCCAGAACAAGCGTTCGACCCAAAAGAAATCGAGCCCAGATGGCACGCCCGCTGGACGCAAGACCCGGCGCTCTACGTAGCTAACGAGCCGGAGAAGCCGAAGTACTATGTGCTCGAAATGCTGCCGTATCCAAGCGGCAAGCTGCACATGGGGCATGTCCGGAACTACTCTATAGGCGACGCACTGGCCCGCTATATGTGGATGCGCGGCTACAACGTGCTTCACCCGATGGGTTGGGATTCGTTCGGCCTGCCGGCTGAAAATGCAGCGTTGAAAGAAGGCCGCGACCCGCGCGAGTGGACGCTCGCAAATATCGCCCACATGAAGGCGCAGATGCAGCGGCTGGGCTTCGCCTTCGACTGGAATCGCGAAATCACTACCTGTGAGCCCGAATACTATCGCTGGAACCAGTGGTTCTTCCTGAAGATGTTCGAGCGCGGGCTGGCCTATCGCAAAGAGGCATTGCTGAACTGGTGCAACGAGTGCGGCACCGTGCTTGCCAATGAGCAAGTGGTGAACGGCTGCTGCTGGCGGCACGAAACCACGCCTGTGGAACAACGCGCCATGCAGCAGTGGTTCCTGAAAACAACCGCTTATGCCAGCGACTTGCTCGGGGACATGGCGAAGCTGGAGGAAGGCTGGCCTGAGCGCGTGTTGGCCATGCAGCGCAATTGGATTGGCCGCTCAGAAGGCGCCGAAATCGACTTCGCATTAGAAGGCTCTGGGCAAACGATTCGGATCTTCACCACTCGCGTTGACACAATTTACGGGGCCACGTGTCTGATCCTGGCTCCCGGTCACCCGCTTGTTGACCAGCTGATTACAGACGGGAACGATCGGCTGAAAGTAAAGGAGATGATCGACGCCACTGCGCGTCAAGGCCCGGGTGATGTCGAAAAGGTCGGGCTCTTCACGGGGCACTATGCCATCCGGCCATTCGGAGGCGAACGAGTTCCTGTGTGGGTAGGCAACTTCGTGCTGATGGGTTATGGAACCGGCGCAATTATGGCAGTGCCGGCCCATGACGAGCGCGATTTCGAGTTCTGCCGCGCCTACGGCATTCCCGTGGTTCCTGTTATCAGGCCGGAGGGCGGCGAACTGGCCGATGGCACAACCATGGCTGAGCCCTTTCTGCAATATGGGGTCGTTGAGAATTCAGGCGAATGGTCGGGCTTGCCGAGTGCCGAGGCGCGCGGAAAGATGGCGGCATTTGCGCAAGCTCATGGGTTCGGCAATCAATCAATCACCTACCGGCTGAAAGACTGGGGCATCTCGCGGCAACGCTACTGGGGTACGCCGATTCCCATCATCTATTGCCCAACGTGTAGCGCGGTTCCGGTTGCCGAGAGCGATCTGCCGGTCCGTCTTCCGGCGAACGTGAAGATCACAGGCAAGGGTCGATCGCCTCTGGAAAACGTACCCGAGTTCATGAACGTCCCCTGCCCCAAGTGCCACGCTCCAGCACGGCGCGAGAGCGACACCATGGATACCTTCGTTGATTCTTCGTGGTATTTCTACCGCTACTGCGATCCGCGTAACGACACCGCGCCGTTCTCGCCGGAAGCGATTGCGCAGTGGTTTCCCATCGATCAGTACATCGGTGGCGTCGAGCACGCAATTCTACATCTGATCTACTCGCGGTTTTGGACCAAGATGATGCGCGACATCGGCGTGATTGCAAATGATGAACCAACGCGCAGGCTCTTTACGCAAGGCATGGTCATCAAGGAAGGCGCCAAGATGTCCAAGAGCCTGGGCAATGTGATTTCTCCCGATGACATGATCGCGCAGTACGGAGCCGATTCGGCGCGGCTGTACTCCCTGTTCGCGGCGCCCCCAGATCGTGATCTTGACTGGCAGGAGGATGGCGTCTCAGGTATTAACCGTTTTCTGGGACGGCTCTTCCGGTTTGTGACACGGAACGCCGACCGCGCCGCCGACAAGTCTGAGCCTGGTGCCGCATCCGACCGGCAGGCCCTGCGCAAACTGCATCAGACCATCGACAAAATCACTCAGGATTTCGACAATCGCTGGCACTTCAATACCTCTGTTGCCTCGCTAATGGAACTGGTGAACGAGCTGTATCAGCTGGAGGCCAATTTATCGGCAAGTTGCGTTGCTGAAGTCAGCCGGAGTCTCACGCTCCTGCTTGCTCCCTTCGCTCCGTACACGGCACAGGAGCTCTGGGCTGTCCTGGGGCACTCCGGCCCTGTATTCCGCCAGGACTGGCCGGCGTACCATGCGCAGCTGGCTGCCGAGGACGAGATTGAAATTCCAATCCAGCTGAACGGCAAGGTACGGGGGCATCTTCGGGTGGCTGTCGGAATGGCCGCTGCCGAACTCGAGCGTTTGGCTTTGGAGAACGAGAAAATACGGCCGCTGCTGGAAGGTAGGCAAGTTGTCAAGGTGATTGTTGTAGCAGGACGGCTGATCAATGTGGTTGTTAAGTAGGTGCGACTCAGTGATGAGTTAGAGGGAATGCACATCGAACCGCGACAGGTAAGCTGGCGATTGCGAATGCTCACCACAAGCGGGTTTTTCGGTCGTAATCCATCTGTCCATTGATAAGGTCCATTGCTTCATTAACTTGCGACCGCTTGCAAATAATTGAACACTGGCTTTGCAAACAGACATTCGTTATAGGTCTTCCAGTTCGTACGCTGCAATAAACTACTTTCATCGGTACACCACAGGAGCTGATCCGGTTGCGATTTATTCCGAAGCTTGATTGACGGTTCCCTCGCAGAGTTCAAAGAGCTCATTGAAGAGAAGAATCTGAGGACGTCTTCCGCTTCCTTCGCGAATGACGGACAGGATCTTCGCATCCTTGAGCTTCTCGAGGAGTCGCATAAGCATGGGCTTGCTTGGCAAGCCTATACGGTTCTCAAACTCCGTTGGGGTAAGCATCGGTTTTTCAAAGAGAACATCAAGTACGGGAACCGCGAATCTCGAATTCGTGAAGGCAATCACCTCATTTTTCAAGCGCTCATAAAGGCTCATAATTTGTCGGGCGCTATTCGTATTTGCCTCTGCCTGTCGCGTTACTGCGGTCAAGAAGAACTCAACCCAGTCATTCCACGCACCCCGACGTCGGCCGATGGCCCGAAGTTTTTCAACGTAAGCTTCCCGGTTCTGATCAAAATATGCGGAAACGTAGAATACTGGCCGCGACAGCAGTCCCTTCTCAAACAGGAAAAGGGGTATTAGCATTCGACCTAATCTCCCATTGCCATCTACAAACGGGTGAATAATCTCAAACTGAGCATGAATGACGGCCAGTTGAACAAGAAGGTCAGGTTCATCAGAGTGGTAATATTTTTCCCATTGATGCAGATTTGGCTCCACAAGAAGAGGCTCAGGAGGGACGAAGTCGGCACGTTCTATAGGACACCCGGCGTAGCCTATCCAATTTTGAGTTTTGCGGAATCGTCCTCTCCCTTTATCTCTTCCTCTAACACTGTTTAAGAGGATCGAATGCAACTCCAACAAAAGATTTAGGTTAAATGGGCGCTTTTGCAAATCGCTTTGAGAGTGCAAAAGTGCTTGTCGGTAGTTGAGTATCTCCTGTATATCCAGAGTTCGAGATTCTTGTTCAGGAGCTTCTCCAGCCTCAAACTTAAGAACATCGCCAAGAGTTGCTTGCGTCCCTTCTATTCGAGACGAGAGTACGGCTTCCTGAGTGGTCAGTGGCGAAAGAAGGACGTCTGGATTCCTCAGCCCATACAGCACACCATTGAATGTGGACAGAGCTCGGTTCGCAGGTCCAATTAGGGGGATGAGCGACTGCCACTCGATTGTTTTAATCGGCAACTCGTCTGGAATGAATGGCTTCATTGTTGTGTTAACTGTACTTGAGACAAAAAAGATTGTGTTAACCCTAGGCTGTTTTAGTTTACACAAATAAGCTTGCGGATCTTCCGGTTAATACAAGAGCTCAGCCCTAGAGCTTCGTCATTGCCGCCTCTAGCGAATCTCCTGAGTGCTTATTAGGCACACTATCCACATGAAAGGAGGTTTATTCAACAAAGCGGAACTCTTGTTAGCTCCATCGCCTGACGCTCGTTTACATAAACAGACGCGGTACCGGAATACGCTCCCTCATGCAACCGACCACTCCGAGATGAACTGTCGATAGAATCCAAGCGGAACCCGGATTATTACGGTTTGACATGGTCGTGTGATGCTTTTAGCGCGAACTTAGTCAGACGGTTTACAAACGGCTCGGGACCTTGTGCCTGCTTGCGAGCGTCAGCGATTTCCAGATCCATCAGCTTTTTTCGTTCGTCATCCTGCCGGGTAATCAGAGCTTGGTCACTTCAGCGGTGTGCGCGTTTCCCGTCAAGTTGCAGCCCAACGGATAAATTTGAGGATCGCGCGTGTTTCAGCCACAAGCCCTGAGTTCCAAGAATTCCGTCGATCAAGGCGCTTGCCACGACGCAGGGACCAATTTTATGCCCTTGCGCCAACGCTCAACCACAGCAGCCTGGAACCAGTCGTGCTTCAGGTCTGCATGATCCATAATGATGACCTGCACCTCCGGTGCAAGTTCGGTTGCCGCATCGCTTATCAGCTTAAACAACAGGCGCACTGCTCTCTGGTCCTCATCGCCCAGCCCATCGATCGAACCTTCTGCGTCCCTATCGGCGGGATAGTGAGCCTGAGATGGCTGATCAAACAGGATGAATCCCGGAACTGGCCTGTTCTTCTGCCTGAACCACTTGTGCAAAGCGAGGTGGGCAAGCACATGGTAGCCGACCCAGTTTTCGGCACTTCCCATACGGAACAGCGAAACCGGGCCATCGAGGGTATCCGCGACAACGGTGAGGTTTCGGATGTCGAGACGAAGCTGGCTTCCGCGATGCTCCAGGTCTAGCCTGTCCGAGTAATCGTCCATGTAACGGCCGATTATGTTCATGAACGCGTTCAGCTTTTCGCGGATCGTGTCCGCATCGAGTTCGCTTTCAAGTATGTCGACGCGGGAACGGGCGACCTCGATCTGCTTGCGCAGCCTCGAACCTGCATCACCTGTCCCGGCCGTCTCGATATATTGACTAATCTTGCCGAGGGCGCGAGCCTGAAGGATGAAGTTCTCCTGCTGCACCTGAAAGATTTCGTTCTCGCGCATGCGCGCGTTTATGCGATGCTGGTTGTCGCGGAGGCGCTCATGGAGCGCCGCTTCTTCCGCTAGCAAGGAGGCGAGCCGGACCTGCAGGCGGGGGTTCTCAGCCTCAACCGTTTCTAGTTGCTCACTGATATCCCGCAAGGCCCCGTTGATCTGCGCAACGGTCGGCACAGGTATTTCAAGATGGCTCTCACATACCGGGCAGATGGAAGCATCGTGGCCGTTAGACCGCATTAGGCCGACGGCACTCAACCTCGCGCGCTGTTCCTTCGCTTCGCGCTCGTATCCACCGCTTTCAAGGGTGAAGTTTCTCGTCGAGCGGACCTCCGCGTTGATCCGTTCGAGTTCGGTCCGCAGTCCCTGCCTCTCGGCGCGCAATGACGCAAGCAAGTCTTCCCCGTCACCTATAACGGCGTCACCCCTAATCTCAGACTCGCGCGTAATGCGCTGCAGGATCGCGATAACAGCTTCATATGTCGTCGCAATGGTCCTCTCATCGATCAACCCCACTTGTTTCGCTTCGTCAAGAAGCGCCTGAGCCTTTGGGTAGCTGCTAGTGTCCGCGGCATCGGCCTCGCGAAGCTGTCGCTCAAGCTGGCGGAGCAGACGGCGGGCCTGATCGAACTGCGCCTGCTTTAAAAGACGGTCTTCATCTACCGCGCCCAGGAAATAGGGTAGGGTGTCCTTGATCGCCTGGCTGATAAAGTCCTCACCCTGCCGATGGAACAACCGCTGCTTACTATCGATGTCGTTCTGGTCCTGAAAGGAGAACAACAACGCATGGCGAAAGTTTGCCTCCAGTGGATCGCGCGTGGGCTGCGGCGGACGATGTTCGTTCTCACTAATGCCGATGGCTGCACCCAGAAATCGTTCGAGTGCGTCAACGGTCGTGTTTTTTAAAAGGGCCGTTGCTGGTGGCGTCACGATGACAGTACCTCGGTCGAGGTACACATCAGAACTTGTGCGCTCCCCGAGCGACGGGTTGCGGCGAGCAATGAATATTTGTGAGCCGTTGAGCTGAAAAAGAATTGCGTACCAGCCCACGTAACGCCGAATGATGCCGTCGGCCACGTTGCATTCCTTCCGCCCCGTGCAGTAATCGACGATATCGATAATAGCGGATTTGCCGGTCTTGGAGGCTCCTGTCAAAACATTCAGCTGGCCGGGCTTAAATTTCACTTCCCGCACCTCGCCCTTGCGGCTGTAGAGAATGATTTTCTCGATCTGCAAGCTCAAGGTGCGATCCCCCACGCGGAATAAATCATTGCTGGTGTGCCGGCGGCGGCAAGCCAACGACCGAGAAAACCGGCGCGCTCGACGCATTCGCGCGCCTCATCCGTGAACAGGCCAGTTCTCCGGTCGGTCGCCGACAGTCTGCGGGCACCCACGGCGATGCCGCCGGACTCGGTAACGACGAGTGTGTCGTGCTGTGTCCCGAAAAGGATTCCTTCCCGGGTGATCGCACGCAAGGACCGAACGCGCTCAGGAAAATTCACGAGTTGCTCGCGATTGTTCTGTATCCATGGCAGCAGCGCTGTGATCGTCGAGCCGGGAAGGGACGTTCTGGTGCCGCGATGGAGAACCACGGGCAAGACGAGAAAGGCGAGTGCGAACGGAAACGGTTGCTGGTTCTTTTTCGCGAATTCCTCGGCGGCCTTCGCAAGGAGTACCGCGCAGAACGCCGGGTTCAATAGATTTGCCTCCTCAATGGCGCGCTTTGACCACGCCTGCATTACTTATCTCCTTTATCCGTCTGATCCGAATCCGTCTTGAAATCAGGATGCCATCCTACCTGGTAGCGGTTTGCCAGAATGTGGTAACTACCGTGGGTTAAGAAACGCTCGCGCACGGAGCGCAGCGGAAAATTTGCCTCCTGTTCAGCCCACCTAAACAGAGACTGGCCAAGCGCCACCTTCTCTTCCGGAGAGCCGGACTCACATTTCTCAACCACAGCGGCGTGGCGCGGTTCCCAAGCCTCGGTCAGCTCCCGCTCGTAATACCCCAATTCTTCATCGATCAAAAGGTCTTCGCGCGCCCAACGCGACCGTTGCTCAGAGGCGCGGTAATAGTCGCGGATGGCGTACTCGATGCGCTTCGGCCCAATCTGGATCGTGCGCAACTGCCGGACGAAGGGTCGTTTGTCGAGATCGGCGATCACCGTTGGTGACGGGTCAACACCCTTGAAATTTACCGGCAGAGCATCACGCTTGAACTCTTCCCTAAGTTCGTCGACACGCTGCTCTATCGCCAGAACCCGGATAGCAGACGGTGCAGTCCCGCTCAGTGCTCTGACTACAGCGCCGAACCACCAGCCTTCCAAACGCTCGACCAGCTTATCGATACGATCGCGCGGGGCTGCATGATGCAATTCACGCCCAATCTCTTCGCGGACATCAATGATATTTGGTGACCCGTCAAGGATCATAACCGCTCTTAGGAGGCTTAGCCGGACATTTTCCGGCAGAACCGTGTACGATGCGCAAGCACTCACGATTTTTTTGTTTTTCGAGCTCTTTGCTGCAGCCATCAGCAGTTTGTCGGCCATCGCTTCATCCCTGTCGCGCATACGTAGAAATGAAGCTGCAGATTCGTCGGGGGTACTCGCCGTGGTCAGCAGCACGAATGTCGTACGAAAGGGGACCTCGACATCCTCGGCAATCCTCTTGAGCCATATGCCGATTGTTTTCCAGAGATCAATACTGGCATCCGACAAATCACCGGTCCTGTCGATGTGATGCTTTGTTTGTATGAGTTCGGTCGGCTCACCGTTCGCCTCGAACGCAACGTCATCGAATTTCTCAATCGAGATCAGCAACTGAGGCATGTCGGGCACGGCGCGCAGCCCCTCAAGCAGCGCGTAGCGGCATTGAAAAAGGTAACCCAGAACCGAAGCAGCAGCCCCATGCGGGTTGTCCGTCATCCCCATCGATAATCCTCAGCAGTGAACTAGAAAACTGATTATTCTCGCCAGCAACCCTCAGTTCAATAAGCTCTAATTGGCTCCTAGCATAGTATCGGACCTAGACTGGCTCTAAAGTTGTTAATCCTGCGCCTGACATTTTCATATTCTGCCGTTAAGCGCAACCGATGGCTCGTGAAATCACACCTCCCGGCGCGTTGTGATTTCGTTACTCCATAATTCGCTTCTTCCTAACGCGGATACGAGTACTAGATGCTAGGTTCCTTACGCAGGGTCAGCATACTTGGAAGCTGTCCACCTTGACGTGTCGTCACCATGTCGGAACAGTGTGAGCCAGATACGGAACGGAAAGTCCCTTCTCGCAAATAATCCGACCCACTGCCTCTTACAGCACCGAGATCAAAACATCAACATTGAGAATCAAACAACTCACCATTTCATTTCCAGCCCGAACGACCCCGACCTCACTGGAGCTTTCGGGAATCCAACCTCTGCAAGTGCACGTCTAAAAGCTAACGGTCATGTACTGAGGTACATAGCTGTTCTAATGGAAGAGAGAAGGGTGCTGGATTGAACCCTCCTGCTGTTGTCGTTCAGTCGCTTAGCAAAGCAATCTCTGGCTTAGCGCCCATTCCTGTTCTGCGTCTGTTTCTTTACCGGTTTCCCCAGAGCGAAAGCGTTGCTACCGGCGAGTCCGGTTGTGGCAAATCCATTCTGCTTCAGTTGCTTAGTGGACAACTTTGCGAAAAGCTAGTGACCCGGGCCGCTCCGCTTTGCGCAACGCAAAACAACAAGGGCCAGCTTAACCAACAACTCAGTTAAGCCGGCCCCTATCACTTACATCGTCAAAACAACTAAACCGTCTTGATAATGTCGAAGCGATCCAGGTTCATCACCTTGTGCCAGGCGCTTACGAAGTCCTTGACGAACTTCGGTTGCGAGTCCGAGCACGCGTAGACCTCCGACACCGCTCTCAGCTGTGCGTTGGAGCCAAAGATCAGGTCGGCGCGTGTTGCTTCCCACTTAGGCTGCCCCGTCTTCCGTTCGCTGCCCTGGAAAGTATCTTGCGAGCCGCTCGTCGCCTTCCACGCGTATTTCATGTCGAGGAGATTGATGAAGAAGTCGTTGGTCAGCGTCTCCGGGCGATCTGTGAAGACACCAAACTTCGTGCCTCCATAGTTGGCGTTCAACACGCGCAAGCCGCCGATGAGCACCGCCAGTTCTGGCGCGGTCAGCCGCAATTGTTGCGCCTTGTCCAGCAGCGCCACTTCCGGCGGCTCAGAATCTTTGTAACCGTACGAGCGGAACCCGTCCACCTTAGGCTCAAGGGGCTCGAACGATTCGGCGTCGGTCTGCTCCTGCGAGGCGTCCGTGCGTCCCGGCGTGAAGGGGACGGTAACATCACTGCCGGCGTTCTTGGCCGCCTTTTCAATGGCTGCCGCACCCGCCAGCACGATCAGGTCGGCGAGCGAGATCTTTTTGCCATCTGCGGCCGAGGCATTGAACTCACTCTGAATCTTTTCCAGAGCCGCCAATACGCGGGCCAGCTGGGCCGGCTGGTTTATTTTCCAATCCTTCTGCGGAGCGAGCCGAATCCGAGCGCCGTTCGCACCGCCCCGCTTATCCGATCCCCGGAAGGTTGAGGCAGAAGCCCAGGCGGTGGAGACCAGCTCGGAGACCGAAAGCCCCGATGCCAGCACTTTCTCCTTGAGTGCCTGGATGTCCGCCTCGTCGACGACTGGATGGTCAACCGGCGGAACCGGATCCTGCCAGATCAGCACTTCCGCCGGAACTTCCGGGCCCACATAACGGGCGCGCGGACCCATGTCGCGGTGAGTGAGCTTGAACCAGGCACGGGCGAAAGCGTCGGCAAACTGGTCCGGGTTCTTATAGAAACGCTCTGAGATCTTCCGGTACTCGGGGTCCGCGACCATCGAGATATCAGTGGTCAGCATGCCCGGCTGGTGCTTCTTGCTGGGGTCGTGCGCATCGGGAACGGTCCCCGCGCCAGCCTCTCCCTTGGGCTTCCATTGGAATGCGCCGCCCGGACCCTTGGTTACTTCCCACTCGTACTTGAACAGGTGATCGAAATAGTCGTTGGTCCACTGCCTCGGCTTCGTAGTCCAGGTCACCTCTAATCCGCTGGTGATGGCGTCCCCGGCGATGCCGGTCTTGTAGGCACTGGTCCAGCCAAGCCCCTGGTTCTCAATCGGTGCGCCCTCGGGCTCTTTCTCGAGATGATGCCCCGGTGCCGCGCCGTGAGTCTTGCCAAAGGTGTGGCCGCCGGCGATCAGGGCCACCGTCTCCTCATCATTCATGGCCATCCGGCCAAAGGTCACGCGGATGTCGCGCGCCGCAGCAACCGGATCGGGCTTTCCTTCCGGACCCTCAGGATTCACGTAAATCAACCCCATGGTCGTGGTCGCATGCTGGGGGCTGAGCTCACGTTCACCAACGAAACGCGCGTCGGTCCCCATCCAAGCCGCCTCAGAACCGAAATCGACGTCGTGATCGGGCTCCCACACATCCGGGCGTCCGCCAGCGAAGCCGAAGGTCTTGAAATCCATCGTTTCCAGCGCGACATTGCCGGCCAGGATCATCAGATCAGCCCAGGAAATCTGCTTGCCGTACTTCTGCTTCACGGGCCAGAGTAGCCGGCGGGCGCGGTCCAGGTTCACGTTGTCAGGCCAGCTGTTCAGCGGTGCAAAGCGCTGCTGTCCGCGTCCGCCTCCGCCTCGGCCGTCAAACGTCCGATACGTGCCGGCCGCGTGCCACGCCATACGAATCATTAATGGGCCGTAGTGGCCGAAATCTGCCGGCCACCACTCCTGCGAGTCCGTCATTACCGCCGCAAGATCTTTCTTCAGCTGCCAGTAATCGATCTTCTTGAACTCCTCGACATAGCTGAACTCCTCTTCCATGGGGTTCGACAGTCTTGAGTGCTGGTGCAGCAGTTCCAAGTTCAGATGATTGGGCCACCAGTCACGGTTTGATCTGCGAGCGCCGCTACGGTTGCCGTTACCATTTCCGCTGCCACCACTATGCTGGACGGGGCATTTCGCCTCGCTTGACGCGTTTTCTGTTCTCTCTTCTTGCAAGGTTTCCACGTGATTTCCTAGGCTTCCGCTCCCACAGTACCACCGAAGCGAGTCATAGTTCCAATATCAAATAAGCTTTCCCGGTATAGGCTATACCTATGGAATTCCATCAGCTTCGCTATGTGTGCGCAGTCGCTGAAACCGGCAGCTTCAGCCGCGCAGCCGAGCGTTGCCAAATTGCCCAGCCCTCGCTATCGCAGCAGGTCCTAAAGCTGGAGGAAGAACTCGGGGGCAGGCTCTTCGACCGGCTCGGCCGTAGCATTCGGCTGACCGAATCCGGGCGCGCGTTCCTCCCACATGCGCAGGCCATCCTTCGGCAGGTGGATGCTGCCTGCGCCAGCATCGCTTCCAATCATGCCGATGTTCGTGGGAACGTCACGTTAGGCGCCATCCCGACGGTGGCGCCATACCTGGTTCCGCGCTACACCGTAGCTTTCACCGAGCGCTTCCCTGACGCTCGGTTGCGCATCGTAGAGGAGACCACACCCATCCTCCTAAGCGGCCTGCGTGACCTGTCAATTGACTTCGCCCTGCTCGCGCTCCCGCTCCGTCATAAAGATCTCGATTTGCGTCCGATACGGACCGAACCTCTTCTGGCGGCTCTGCCCGAAAAGCATCCGCTCGCCTCCCATGACTCTCTTTCCTTGGCAGAGCTGCGCGGAGAACCTCTCCTGATGCTGCGGGACGGTCACTGCTTTCGAGATCTGAGTCTCGCCTTTTGCCGCAGCGCGAATGTTAATCCCAAGATTGCGTTTGAGAGCGGCCAGTTCAGCAGCATCCTGGGCATGGTCGCGGCCGGTGTAGGGCTTTCACTGGTGCCGGAGATGGCCATTGATCGCCATGCGGGCTGCCAGTATGTCCGCCTTCGTGAAAGCCGCGCTGTCCGCACGGTCGTGCTGGCGTCGCTCCGCGGCCGCAGCTTCAATCACATTCAGCAGGTGTTAGCCGGAAGTTTCAACGAGCTCAGTTGACGGCATGAGACAAACCTAGTGGCGTGTCTCCTTAAATTCGTTTAAGTCTTACATGCACCAGCGGAGATATATAGGGACTGACTCACTCTGTCCCAAGCCCGTGAGGGCGCCGTTGGACAGAGCGGTCTGTCCCTTCCCCTACTCACGATTTTCCTACGACACGCCACTGGCAAAGGAACCTGACGTCCGCTACAATTCCGGCGCAGTGTGATTTAGGCCAAAGGACCTGGAGCCTGCGGGAGCTTTCGGGAATCCAACTCGCCCAAGAGCACGTCTAAACTGTAAAGGCTCCAAGGACAAAGTACATTGCTGTTCTAATGGAGGAAGGAGGGTGCAGGTTGAACGCAGCTTCTGCCATCGTCGTCGAATCGCTTAGTAAGAGCTACCGATCCGGTGCTGCGCAAGTTTCTGTTCTTTGCTCCCTTTGTTTTTCGGTCGCAAGTGGTGAGAGCGTAGCGATTGTGGGCGAGTCCGGGTGTGGAAAGTCAACGCTGCTTCACTTGCTTGGTGGTTTGGACCGGCCCGATAGTGGCAGCATCCGGTTTGGCGATACCGACATTGCAGGATTGGGGCTAGTTGAACTAGCTACCTTTCGGAATCGGAAGCTTGGGTTCGTTTGGCAAAATCCTTCGTTGCTTCCGGAATTTACGGCAGCTGAGAACGTTGCCATGCCTCTGCTTATACGGGGCTCTCTACCGGGGAAGGCGGCCAGAATTGCCAGTGAGCGGCTTAGCGATGTGGGTTTGGCGACTCGGGCCGACCATCGTGCCGGGGAGCTTTCCGGGGGCGAGCAGCAACGAGTGGCGTTGGCACGAGCGCTGGCCGGTGAACCGCAATTTCTGCTTGCGGATGAGCCAACCGGCAGCCTCGATATGCGGACTGGCGACATGGTGATGAGTCTGATTGGCGAACTCTGCCAGGCTCATTCACTCACTTTTATCCTGGTAACACACAACCTCGCATTTGCGCGGAGGTGCGACAGGGTTCTAGAGTTAAAGAAGGGTCAATTGCAACACTACGGTAACGAAGTAGTCGCGCACGAAGTAGAAGTAGTACAGGGCGCAACCCGCCTTGATGGTGGCACGTATGTTTGAACGATATACCGAGAAGGCGCGTCGCGTTATCTTCTTCGCAAGATACGAGGCTAGTCAGTTCGGCAGTGCTTATATTGAGACAGAGCACTTGCTCCTCGGGCTTTTGCGCGAGGATAAGGCACTTGCGAATCGTTTTCTTCGATCCCATGCCGCGATCGAATCGATTCGCAAGCAGATAGAGGCTCATACGACGGTTCGCGAGAAAGTATCGACGTCGGTCGATCTTCCTCTCAGCCATGAGTGTAAGCGCGTGCTGGCCTATGGCGCTGAAGAGGCCGAACGGCTGAGCCACAAGCATATTGGCACCGAGCATCTGCTGCTGGGGCTGTTGCGCGAAGAGAAAAGCTTTGCAGCCGAGATTCTGCATGAGCGTGGTTTGCGGCTCTCAGCAGTACGCGAAGAGATTGCCCGTTCGGCTTCGGAGAAGACTTCGGCAAGCCGGCCCAAGGAAAGTTCGCTTCTCGCGGAGTTCAGCCGCGACCTGACGCAGGCCGCTGTTGACGGCATGCTTGATCCTTTGATCGGTCGGGATACGGAAGTGGACCGCGTGGTCCAGATTCTCTGCCGCCGTACTAAGAACAATCCAGTTCTGATCGGTGAGCCTGGCGTTGGCAAAACTGCCATCGTTGAAGGTCTGGCTCAGCGAATATCGGATGGCGATGTCCCGTCGTTTCTCTCGGACAAGCGGATTCTGGCTCTCGATCTTTCCCTCATCGTTGCCGGAACCAAGTATCGCGGTCAGTTTGAAGAGCGCTTGAAGACGATCATGAAGGAGTTGATGGAAAATCAGAACGCCATCATCTTCATCGACGAGCTTCACACGTTGGTTGGCGCCGGTTCAGCTGAGGGCTCGCTGGATGCCGCCAACATCTTGAAGCCGGCTCTATCGCGCGGTGAAATTCAGTGCATTGGCGCAACTACGCCAGCTGAATATCGCAAGTCGATTGAGAAGGACCGCTCGCTGGAACGCCGCTTCCAGGCTGTGAAAGTGCCGCCTCCGAACGAAGCGGATGCTATTCGTATTCTGTTCGGTATCAAGGAACGGTACGAGAAGTTCCATGCTGTGGCGTACACGGACGAGGCAATTGAGTCGTCGGTCTACACATCAACCCGCTTCATTCCAGATCGCTTCCTGCCTGACAAGGCGATCGATCTGATCGACGAAGCTGGTGCTCGCGTTAAGCTTCGCCAGACCACGCTGCCGAGCGAAGTTTCCGAAATCCAGAAACGAATTAAGTTCATCGTTCACCGGATGGAGAACGCGATCGCGAACCACGAGTTTGAAAAGGCGCGCTTCTACTC
>CAXTWQ010000021.1:28218-31276 GCA_964248065.1 uncultured Bryobacteraceae bacterium
AGGAACGCGAGAACCTTCGGCAGCTCCGCGAGAAGTACAATCTGGACGATACGTCGACCGGCATTGTCGGCAAGGACGATATCGAAGACGTGGTCGCTCGCTGGACCGGCGTGCCGATGACGTCCATCAAGGAAGAAGAGATCAATAAGCTTCTCCGCATTGAAGAAGAGCTGCACAAGCGGGTCATCAGCCAGGAGAAGGCAATTTCGGCACTCTCCCGGGCAATTCGCCGTTCGCGTGCCGGCCTGAAGTCTCCCAAGCGCCCTGCTGGTTCGTTTCTGTTCCTTGGACCTACGGGCGTTGGAAAGACTGAAGTCGCACGGGCGTTGGCTGAATTCTTATTCGGCAGCGAGAAATCGCTGATCCGCTTCGACATGTCGGAGTTCATGGAGAAGCATTCGATCTCGAAGCTGATCGGTTCGCCTCCCGGCTACGTTGGTTATGAGGAAGGCGGTCAGCTCACCGAGCGTGTGAAGCGCGCGCCGTACTCCATCATTCTTCTTGACGAAATCGAGAAGGCTCACCCCGATATCTACAATATTTTGTTGCAGGTATTCGAAGACGGCCAACTGACCGATGGTCTCGGCAACACGGTGGACTTCAAGAACACCATCATCATCATGACCTCGAACCTGGGCGCTCGCTTCTTGGACAAGCGCGGGCAGATTGGGTTCTCGGCCGCCAACACCGGCATTCCTCAGAAGATTGAGGAGCAGGTGCTGGGTGAAGTGAAGCGCGCCTTCAACCCTGAGTTCCTCAACCGGCTGGATGAAGTGATCCTGTTTACCTCACTGGTAGATGAAGACTTGCTTCAGATCATGGCGCTGCTGGTTGATCAGGTGAATGTGAACCTGCTCGGCAAGCAGCTCAAGATTCGGCTTCTGCCGGACGCTGCCAAGTACATTCTCGATAAGACCTGTGCTGACCGCAGCTACGGCGCTCGTCCGCTACGCCGCGCATTGCAGAAGTATGTTGAGGATCCGCTTTCCGAAGCGCTGATCCAAGGCACTTTGCCCCGTCCTGCTGAGCTTGAAATCTATCTCAGTGAGAACGGAATCTACTGCCGGCAGATTGGTGATCTGGAAGGGCAGCCAGTGATTGCCGGCGCCGCGGAAGAAGATACAGCGCTGGTAACTGCGGGCACTCCGCTCTATATGTTCTAGGTGTTCGGCTGGTCAAACCAGAAGAGAGGCGGCGGGGTCTAATCGACCTCGCCGCTTTTCTTTTAGCAATGGCCTTTACGGCGCTACCTGGAACATAATGTTCCGGGCAGACAAATCCTGGTCACGCCGGACTTCCACGTAGACGCTCCACGCACCCCCACTGGCGAACACCGGTTTGGCGACGTAAGAACCAGGACCTGTCATGGTAGCTCTAAAGTCTTTCACGTCCATGCCGTCGTGGCTCTTGATCTGTAGCGTCACCCGGGCGTGGTCGACTGGTTTGCGCAAAGGATCAATCACAACTATCGAAAATGGCACTTCCGTCTGGGCCTGTAGAACAACGGTCGGCTCGAAACGAATGGTGAAATTGCCATCGCGTTCCTGAGCCGGTGCGACAGTAACACTGAAAATCGCAAGCAGTAAGAACCAGAAATGTTTCACGTGCCCATTTTACTTATTCAGTAGCGCTGGATGCGTACGCTCCCCATTGTGGACGATGCATCAATGTTTGAGCCGCCATGGCCCAGCAGTCCCCGGATGTGGTGCTTAGAGTTCTCCTCGGTCGAAGACAAGGCAAGCTCGGTTGAAACATTGGCCATGGTTGTTTCTGCGCTCAGGTGAGCGTTGGTGCTTTCGGGCAGGCGCAGGTTCACGCTGCCATTGGTGGTTTCTGCCTTGACCGAGTTATTGTTGAACGCAGCCATAGCCAGCGTCACGCTTCCATTCGTGGTGGAAACGTGAATCGGCTTGCCCGCGGCTGGCTCCTCAAGTGTCAGGTCGACACTGCCATTGGTTGAACTTGCCTCGATGGATCCAGCTTTGATGTGCCCCTGCACTGAACCATTTGTGGTTTCTGATCTTTCATTGCCGGTACATTCTTCCCAAATGACATTGCCGTTCGTTGTCGTGCCGTTGTAATCACCGCTCAGGCGAGTTAAGGTCAGCTTGCCATTGGTGCTGTTCACCCGGCCGCCACCTTCCAGGTTTTCTGCAGTGATCTCGCCATTAGTCGTCTCCAGGCGATCGAGCCGAATTTTGCGCGGCACGTGAATTCGATAACGCACGCCAAGAGAACCATGCCAGGAGTTCCACTTCGGCAGGTCGGTCTCGACACGCGCCGTATCGCCATGCACGCTCACGTCGACCTTAATCTTCTCCAGGGCGTTCTCATCCGGGGCATACTTTGTGCCGGAGACGTCGATCGAGTTTCTGTCCCACCCACTCACCTCCACAGATCCATTCATGTTCGTCAGGTCCAGCCGGCCATTCTGGGGCAGATCGTAAGTAAAGTGAAAGTCTTTCGATACTTGGCCCCAGGCACCGAAGCCTGGCATGGCCGAGAGTGCCGCCACAGCGGCTAAGCTTGCTACAGTCAAAGTTCTCAATTTCGTCCTCCGTTGTTCCTGGATAGGTTCCCTAACAGGTTTGTATGACGATGAAGGTACGGAATCGTCGCGGAAAAGTTCCGTGCTACCCTGACACTCTCTTTCTCTCCCGATGAAAAAACTAATGGCCCTTAACCGGGGCGAAATCGCAATCCGCATTCTTCGCGCTGCCAATGAATTGAAGCTGAAGACGGTGGCCGTCTTTTCACAGGAAGACCGACTCAGCCTGCATCGGTTCAAGGCAGATGAAGCGTACCTGATCGGTGAGGGAAAGGGTCCGGTACAAGCTTACTTGGACGTAGACGATGCCATCCGGCTTGCAGTGGAGCACGAAGTGGATGCGATCCATCCCGGGTACGGATTTCTTGCTGAAAATCCGGCTCTGCCGCGCGCTTGTGAAGCAGCCGGGGTGATCTTTGTTGGTCCCAGCGCAACTATTCTGGACGCACTCGGCGATAAGACTGCGGCCCGCAAGATCGCGCAATCCGCTGGTATCTCCGTCGTTCCGGG
>CAXTWQ010000021.1:31286-56865 GCA_964248065.1 uncultured Bryobacteraceae bacterium
TATCCGGAAGACACGAACATCAATTCCCTTGCTGAATCAATCGGCTTTCCGCTGATGATCAAAGCGGCGTTTGGAGGCGGTGGCCGTGGCATGCGCGTGGTTAACTCAGCAGCTGAGTTCGGCGGGAAACTGCGCGAGGCCAGTCAGGAAGCTGGTGCCGCGTTTGGTAACAACGCCGTTTTCCTTGAACGCTATATTCGTCAGGCAAAACACATTGAGATTCAAATTATTGGCGACCGCCATGGGAATATCCTGCACCTCTATGAGCGCGACTGCTCAGTTCAGCGGCGCCATCAGAAGGTGGTCGAGGTCGCCCCAGCCATCGGGTTGCCTGACAAAACCCGCCGGGAACTGGCCGACGCTGCTGTACGACTAGCCACCGCAGCCGGGTACTACAACGCGGGCACAGTCGAGTTCCTGGTGGATGCTGAAACTTTCGAGTGGTACTTCATCGCAGTGAACCCGCGCGTTCAGGTGGAACACACCGTGACCGAGATGGTGACCGGCGTCGATATTGTTCGAACGCAAATCCAAGTTGCACAGGGCTTCAATCTCTTCGGTCCGGAAATCCGACTTCCTCAACAGGATCAGGTTCCGCTTCACGGCACAGCCTTACAATGCCGGGTGACCACCGAAGATCCTGCCAGCAATTTCACGCCTGACTACGGCAAGATCACCACATACCGCTCACCGGCCGGCTTCGGCATTCGACTCGATGGCGCGTCGGCTTTCGGAGGCGCCGTTATCTCGCCTTTCTATGACAGCCTACTGGTGAAAGTGACGGCTTGGGACAACAACTTTCCCCAGGCATGCGATCGCATGGACCGCGCTTTACGGGAGTTTCGCATTCGCGGCGTCAAAACAAACATTCCGTTTCTGGAGAACGTAGTCAGGCACCCCGATTTCGTTTCGGGCGCCATGACCACATCGTTTCTCGACCGGACGCCCGAGCTCTTCGAGTTCCAAATCACGCGCGACCGCGCTACCAAGCTGCTGGCCTATCTTGCTGATGTGATCGTTAACGGCAATCCTGAAGTTGCCAACCGGCCAAGGCCCGCTGTGATTCGGGTAGCGCCCGTGCCGCGCTCCACACGCGAAGAAATTCCGGAAGGTACGCGCCAGTTGCTCGACCGGCTCGGCCCTGAGAAGTTTGCCGACTGGACGCGTGACCAGACGAGGCTACTTTGTACTGACACCACCTTTCGCGATGCGCACCAATCGTTAATGGCCACGCGCATGCGCTCTTACGATCTGCTGCGCATTGCTGATTATGTAGCGCGCGAGCTACCGCAGCTGTACAGCGTGGAAATGTGGGGCGGCGCAACATTCGATGTGGCCATGCGCTTCCTGCTTGAGGATCCCTGGAAGCGTTTACAGGAGTTGCGCGAACGCATCCCGAATATCTGTTTTCAAATGCTCCTGCGAGCTTCGAATGCCGTTGGCTACACCGCGTATCCGGACAATGTCGTTCGCGAGTTTATCGCGGAGGCTGCGGTGCGAGGCATTGACATCTTCCGCATCTTCGACTCGCTGAATTGGATGCCGAACATGCAGGTTGCCGTGGAGGCCACGCTGCGCACTGGTCGTCTTTGTGAAGCTGCCATCTGCTACACGGGCGACATCCTCGACCCAAAACGCGAGAAGTACTCGCTCGATTACTACGTCCGGCTCGCGAAAGAGCTGAAGCAGATGGGCACGCATATTCTTGGCATCAAAGACATGGCCGGGCTTCTCAAACCTTATGCTGCCTACAAGCTGCTGAAGACTCTGCGTGAGGAAACCGGTCTGCCCGTTCACCTGCATACGCATGACACTAGCGGGATCAATGCTTCGACGCTGTTAAAGGCAGCTGAAGCCGGCGTCGATGCGGTTGATGGCGCCATCTCCGCCATGAGCGGCACTACGAGTCAGCCGAACTTGAATTCGCTCGTGGCCGCACTCGCCCACACCGAACGAGATACTGGGCTCGATTTTGATGCTCTCACAAAGTGCTCCGATTATTGGGAGGTCGTTCGCACGTATTACACGCCATTCGACAACGCGCCCAAATCAGGCAGTGCGGACGTGTATATCCACGAGATGCCCGGCGGCCAATTTACGAACCTGAAAGAGCAAGCCGAGGCGATGGGGTTGGGCGACCGCTGGCCCGATGTAGTGCGCATGTACGCTGACGTGAACTTCGCCTTCGGCGACATCGTTAAGGTGACGCCTTCCAGCAAAGTGGTTGGTGATCTGGCTCTATTCCTGCTAAGTCACAAAGTCAGCATCGAGGATTTCAAGAATCTCGGCCCGGACCATAATCTCACTCTGCCCAATTCAGTGATCGATATGCTTCAGGGCTCACTCGGACAGCCGGAAGGGGGCTGGCCTCCGAACATGCAGGACATCATCTTACATGGTGGGAAAAGCAAACTGGAGCGACCTGGAGAGCTACTGCCACCTACGGATCTGGCTGCCGCAGCCGACAAGATTGCGAAAGAGTTCGATTCCACTAGTCGAACCGACTTGATGAGTTATCTGATGTACCCCGATGTCTTTGCGAAGTTCGCTACTTCACGAGCTGAGTATGGCGAACTAGAGGTACTGCCGACACCGCAGTTTCTTTATGGTCTGGCAGAGCGTGACGAAGTGACGATTGACCTTGAACCGGGCAAGACGATCATCGTCCGCCTGCTCACCGTCGACGAACCACGTGAGGACGGCATGCGCAGTGTATTCTTCGAATTGAACGGTCAGCCGCGGGAAATTCAGGTCCGCGACAAGTCATTCAAGCAGACAGTTAGTGCTAGAAAGAAAGCAGATTCAGCGAAGCCGGGCGAGGTAGGCGCGCCCATTCCCGGCTCAGTAACAACCATTCACGTGAAATCAAACAGCGCCGTCAAGAAG
Source organism: uncultured Bryobacteraceae bacterium (assembly GCA_964248065.1). Classification (GTDB taxonomy): domain Bacteria; phylum Acidobacteriota; class Terriglobia; order Bryobacterales; family Bryobacteraceae; genus Bog-105. The sequence continues at coordinate 34,173 of CAXTWQ010000021.1, forward strand.
GGCGAGCCACTGCTGGTAATGGAAGCGATGAAAATGCAAACGACGGTTTACGCGCCCATTGCCGGTCGCATTGCCGAAGTAGCGGTGTCGCTCCGGGAAAGCGTGACTGCAGGTGATTTGCTACTGACCATCGAGCCATGACCCGGCTACACTAAAAGCGATGGGGGCGTAGCTCAGTTGGATAGAGCATCAGCCTTCTAAGCTGAGGGTCAGAGGTTCGATCCCTCTCGCCCCTACCATCCGATCAACCATTGCGAGATAGCTAGAATGCTTCTCGACTTAGACGTCACCAGAACCGAATCGGCCAATTGTTTACGAGAGTCCGCTTCTTGCACAGGAAAAGATAGACAACGACTATGCGCCATGTCGATGTTGCGGCTCGTATCCGAGCGCCCCGTGTTGCTGTGTTGACCGATATCAATGACGAAAACTGGGAGCAGACTTGCCTTCGAATTATCGAATTCTTTACTAGAACCTGGGGTGGATTCGGAAACATTGTTATCCCTACTGACGGTAAGTCGATTGGAGCTACCTTTTGGAAGTTGCTGGAGCAGTTTGATCCAGACCTTCTATACACATATAGCCGGTCTGGAAGGGATTTAGAAATAGAGGAACCAGATGAATTTGAAAGGCTTCACCAAGAGCGGGTCTCCCATTGGGAGAAGCAAATAGGGCACGCGGCACATCCTTTGGCGTCTGACCGTATTAGGGATCAGCTGCAGAAGGCATCAGATAGCACCTTCGTTATTTCTCCCTCCCTTGAACAAGAACTCAAGGAACGTCTCGCGCCGTTCTACTTCGATGGTCACGTTGTAAGGCTAGGAGCAGTTCGAGCGGGCTACGCTCCGCAATACCCGCTAACAGATGTTGCGGACCTTCTTTCTCGGGCTAACCACGCCGCTCAAGTCTTAGACGTTGTCGATGTCAAGAATCGATTGTCACCTTTGTGGTGGGCTTCCGTGTTCGGTTATCAGAATAAGGAATTGAAAGAAAAGGTCGCCGAAGAGGGTATAGAGCTTGTCGGACTTGGCGGTAATACGACTGAATTTCGGAAACTCGTTGAACTAGCGATCGAAGGTGAATCCAGTGTCGCTTCAAAAGGTATTGCTTCAACGACCTCACAAGCCTTTTTATCAGCCCCGAGATCATCGTTGCCATGGGCCTTCTCGAATTTGGGACTAGATGGTTTTCGGTCGTCGGATTATGCGGACTGGAACGAACCGGCTATCGCGATTCCGGTAGCACAATTGAAGATTTTGCATTTTATTATGCACTGGCCCGAATCAGGGGCCGTACTGTCTGGATTCCACCTTTCATTGCGAAAGATGCCTCGCTCAACGGTGATAATACCGACCGTTCTTCAGAGTTTTTATTCTGTGACGCCTTGGATGGTCTCCAAAGACAGAATGCCGATGATAACTCCCATATCTTACTCGGTAGTATTTCGCTAACTTCAATACAGCTGGACGAGGTAAGAGAATCCCTTGAAAGGGCTAACCCTAGTAAGCTGAATGTTAATACCTTTGCCGAACTCGAATCTCTCATACCGGAATTTCCAATCCGCTTTGCGGAGGCTAAAGGTGGGTTGCAGATAAGATCGTTCAGCGTCGGGGATGACCGTATGATTCGGCTCTTCGAAACGCCCATTCCCAAAGGATTTACAAAAATTCAGCCCTCAAGGCACAGGTGGATCACGGAGCTTAGCATTTCGCAATACCATTTGCCAAGGCATCCAACGTTGGGTTCGTTCATATTCGAAGCTAAAGCTCTTACAACTAACGAGGTTCGACTTTCAGCAGAAGGACCCGCCTATCTGTGTCCGAATCCATTTATCATCGCTGAATCGGATATCGCGAGTTCAGTCGTTTGGCCGAACATTCGAATCCCTAAACCACTCGACGTCTTTCTAGCCATTGCTCGCGCTGCGCAACTTGAAGCGCAAACCTCGGATAAAGGTTTCTACGCAAATGAGTCTTGTCGGAAAATTGGCGGGCTCAGTGTCCTGGCAAACCTTTTACGCTCTCAAGAGGGTCAAGCACTCTGTAAGGCCTTCAAAGATCGGACTCAACCAAGGCAAAACGAGCACAGCGCGGGAGTACTTCTTCTCGACCGTCGTTATCTTGACTCCGCTTCGGTTGAAGCTGCAATTGGTAATGCCGAAAAGGCGCGCTGTTTATTGACGGACCTTTCCAACTCTAGCGTCTTGTACCGCGGATTTATTCTCCAATGTGCATACTGCAGGTTTGCTGAGATCATTCCCTTAGCTCGATTAACAGATAGGTTTGAGTGTAGTCGATGTCATCGAGATCAGATTTTCACTCAGGATCACTGGAAATTTCCTTACCAACCGAACCTGTATTACCAACTTGATGAGGTCGTTTACCAGGGCTTAGTTAACAATATGCATGTGCCCTTGTTAACGCTCGACCTACTTAGACGAGGGTCGAAGGAAAGCTTCCTTTATGCTCATGAGCTTCAATTCCGTCAGACTGACAATGCAAAGCCGGAAATGGAGATGGACATAAACTGCATCGTCGACGGAAAGCTAATATTCGGCGAGGCCAAGATTGACAACAAGCTATCCCAGATTAACCGCAAAGAAGTAGCCCTTCTAGACAAGTTCAAGAATATGGTAATGAAGCTCAACGCGTCTCAAGTTGTATTTGCGACTTATAGCAACGAGTGGGATCAGGGCACGATTACAAACATTCAAAATTGCTTCAAGGGCAGTTGGGTGACCGCTTCTTTACTGACCAACTCTGATCTGTTGTCTTAAGGAATGAAGTCGGTTTCATTTTTCCATAGTTCTAAGTTGCAAACGGTTACTTCTCAAGATGTGCCGCAAACTCAAGCCCAAGCGTGTTGGAATGAAGTTAAGAAACTACCTAAGGGCGAGAAACGACCGTTTAAGACCGCCTGGCCACATTTCTAAACTGATCGACGGTCAGCGTATTGAGAACATCCGCAGCCTCTAGCCAACCCCGGCGGGCAGTGGCGATTCCATACCGCATGTTTTGCAGGTTCGACGGCCGGTGCGAATCAGTCGAAATAGTGAAGCGACAGCCCTTCCGTTTCGCGGCTCTCACCAGATGGCTGGGCAGGTCGAGGCGAGCGGGACTCGCATTAATCTCCAGTGCTACTTTCTTCGCAGCGGCGTCGTCCGCTATCTTTTCGAAGTCAAAAGCATAGCCGTCCCGCTGCAAGAGAATTCGTCCGGTAGCGTGGCCCAAGATCCTTAGATTGGGTGATTCAAGCGCACGGAGAAGCCGCTCGGTCATCTCATTCGACTCTAGATTGAAGTAGCTGTGAACGCTGCCGATCACCAAGTCCAGTTCAGCCAGTGCATCTTCGGCTATATCCATCGTGCCGTCGCGTAGGATGTCACATTCCAAGCCGGAGAAGACGCGCAATGGAAGACCTTCTCGATTCAGGTCGCGGACTTCTTGCGCGAACTCGACCACTCGGTCTTCATCCAGGCCGTTTGACATTGCAAGAGCTTTCGAGTGGTCTGTGATTGCGATGTACTCATAGCCCAAGGCAGCAGCGGCTTCGGCCATTTCGCGGATGCTCGCGTGACCGTCAGTCGCTCTGGTGTGCATGTGGAGATCGCCGCGGAGGTCACCCAATTCGATCAGTCTGGGCAGCGTGCCCTTAGCAGCAGCTTCGAGTTCGCCGGAGTTTTCACGGATCTCGGGTGGGATCCATTGATAGCCCAAGCGCCCATAAAGTTCTTCCTCCGATTCGCCAGCCACACGCTCATTGTTCTCGAGCTGAAAGAGCCCGTACTCATTTAAGGTCAGGCCCTGGCGAATAGCATTGGTACGCAGCACCACGTTATGTTCTTTGCTGCCAGTGAAGTACTGCATGGCAGCGCCAAAGCTCTCGTGCGGGAGTGCGCGAACGTCCACTTGCAGGCGTTCGAGACCGAAGAGAACGCTGGCCTTATTCGGCCCTTGCCCCAGCACTTCCTGCACACGCGGATGGCGCACCACGTGGTCGAGAATGGCTTCTGCGCCAGGTCCGGTAACGATCATGTCGAGATCGCCAATGGTTTCGCGGCCACGGCGAAGGCTCCCGGCCGGTTCCACTTTCTCGATGCCCGGAAAGGCTATGATTTCGGCGGTGAGTTCGTCGGCGATACGCTGGCCAAAGCTCAGCAGGAAACGTCCAGAACTCTTGCGATACGACTCGATGCCACGCAGAACTTTTTCTTCGAGCTTAGCGCCCATGCGAGGAAGCTCACGTAGTTTGTGAGCGAGACAGAGTCGTTCTAGATCGTCAACCGTTTTCACCCCATGATGCTCGTAGAGCAGCGCGATGCTCTTCGGACCAAGGCCCTGAATTTTGAGCAGCTCAAGAGCAGAAGCCGGGTAGCGTTCGAGCATCTGATCACGGCGCTCAAAAGAGCCGCGCTGGCAGATTTCGGCAAGAACGAACGAGAGCCCTTTGCCGATGCCAGGAATATCGGTGACCTTGCGTTCGGGATGGCAGAGTAGATCCGCAACGCGCTCGGGGTGGGACATGATCGCGGCAGCTGCATTGCGATAACTGCGGATCCGAAACCCATCTTCGCCCGCTACTTCCATAAGGTCAGCGGTTTCAGAAAGCAGTTGCGCGATCTGTTTATTTTCCATGGCGGAACTTGGAGGAGGGCTCAACGTGTACGAGCACATCGGCAACCCAGGCAAGACGAGCCTTGATGGCGTGGCGGACTAGCGAGGCAATCTCGTGGGACTCGCGTACCGTCATGCCGCCATCGACTTCAAGGTGAAGGTCGACGTGGTACTTGAGGCCGGTTTGACGGGCAAGGCATTTCTCAATACCCAAAGCGCCTGGAACGCTAAGTGCCACGTGTTTGATCTCAGCAAGCTTCTCCGGTTCGGGCATGGTGTCGAGCAGCTTGTCCACGACACGGCGCACCACCTGAATGGAAAGAGCAAAGATGATGACGCCGATGAGCATGCCCCCGATTCGGTCAGCGCTGCGAAAGCGAACCGGGTCGAGTAAGGTGAGGCCGATGGCAGCGAGGGCGATCGCAGTGGAGAACAGGTCGGTTAAGTCGTGCCACGCATCGGCTTTCAATGAGGTGCTGTCCACCCGGGCGGCAACGCGGAGTTTGGTGGAAGCAAGTGCAACTTTTAGCAACACGGCCGCGAGCAGAGGGTAAATAGCAAACAGCTCAACTGGCCTTGTCTCATGAAGATGGAGAACGCCATTCCAGAACAAGAAGGTGCCGGTAAGCAGCAGCATTCCACCAACAGCAAGACCGGCTAAAGTTTCATAGCGGCCATGACCGTATGGATGTTCGTAATCAGGAGGTTTGCTTGCCGCCCACAGGCCCGCATAGACAATGCCAGACGAGAAAACATCGCCGGCAGATTCAAGGCCGTCTGAGATAACGGCGGCAGAGTGAGCGGCGAGACCAGTCCAGATCTTGGCAACCGAGAGCAGGAGACCGAGGGTAACGCTGATGAGAGCAATGCGGCGGGCGAACGCAGCTTCCCTGTCAAGCGCTACGGAAAACGTAGTTGGACTTGGCGACGCCGCGACCATAGGCTTTCAGGGTAACTCGAATGGCTGCGGTGCGAGGGCGACCCGGGACGAGAGATGTTACTTGGGTTGCTTCGGCCAAATAGTGAAGTCACGAAAGGCGGCACGAGCAGGCGTAGAGCCCATGTTTTGCAGAGCCGCATTCAACTCCAACAGTTCTCCGCGGCCCAGATCGAGGCTATGCTCTTCGGGCTGATACTTAGTGCCGACTTTGTAGTCGAGATAAGGCTGCCGTGCTTCTTCGATGTGACATCCCAAAATGTGAGTGACAATCTTACCTTCAGTAAAGGAGACCAGCCGCTGGATGCTTGACTTGAACGCAGGCCAGTCGTTCACGTACAGGCGACCGGGATAGAGAGAATCTCCGGTCAGCAGGATTCCTGTCAGGCGGTCATACAACGCAATGGAAGCTTCCTGATGGCCCGGTATGGGAACAATGTCGATTGGCCGCCCACCCAGATCAATGAGCCCGTTTGTATCCGGCCAGTTCTTGATGGCAAATGCGTCCTTTGCTCCCGCCACGGTGGGCTCTACGAACTGCACGTTTGGCTTACCGCGAAACTGCCCATCGCCTTCGATATGATCGCCATGGCCATGCGAGTGCGTTACCACCAGCGGCATGGACGTACGCCCGTTCTTTTCGAGCCATCGCTTGACCACCCGGTACACCGCATCGTAAGTTTGAGCCGGGCCGGCACCGGTATCCAACAATAAGGCGCGCTCTTTGCCAAAGATCAAGTACAGAAACGGCTTTTCATAGTTGGTGCAGCCCGACTCCCGCAGAATGAAGAGATCGGGGTTGAACTGGTGCACCTCCCAGTCCTGCATTTCCAGGCAATTGGGTCCACCAGTGGCCCACGAGGCAGGAAGGCGCCCAGGCTGCACTGCGCCGCCATCAGGCTGAGGAATCTGAGCAAACGCAGAATTCGAGAACCAGAGGCCAGCAAAGGCAAGCAGAAAAACTGCTGGTCGATTAGCCACCGAACTCTGCCATCTCCTGCTCCAGATGCTCGCCGAGAGCTGCCATTTCCAGCTGGCGAACGATGTCCGATAACTCAGCTTGCCTCGGATAACCATCTGCACCCCTGATGGATGGGGAGATGGGTAGGTCAAGCCCCACATGCGAGCATTCCCTTGTCTTGTCCCGCGCCAGCAGAACCACACGACTACTCAAATAAACGGCTTCCGCGAGATTATGCGTGACGAAGATCATCGTCGTCCTCGTCTGCTTCCAGATCGATCGAATCAGCCGCTGCATGTCGGCTCTGGTCGCTGGGTCAAGCGCACTGAATGCCTCATCCATTAAAAGAATTCGCGGCCGCAGGATCAATGCCTGGGCGATAGCAACACGTTGCTGCATGCCACCAGAGAGCTGGTCTGGATACTTGTTGGCATCGTTGCGAGTGAGCCCCACACGCTCCAGGTACTCGAGCGATTCGGCACGGATTCCCGCGCGCTGCTTCCACCATTGAGGTGCCAGCAGGCGATGCAATCGAAACGATTCTGCAATGGGTCCAAAAGCTACGTTTTGCAGAACGGTTTTATCCGGGAACAAAGAGTATTTTTGCGGCACGTATCCGCGATCTCGATTTGGTCCTGTAACAGTGCGGGCGTCGACTGCAACACGACCCGAGGAAGCGTGCTGTGATCCTAAGATAAGGCGAAGCAGCGTTGATTTGCCGCATCCAGTCTGCCCGACAACCGAGACAAACTCACCCTCTTCAATAGCTAAATCGAGCCCCGAAAACAACAGCTGTTCCCCGCCCTTGAAAGGAAACCGCAAGCCGACTTGTTCGAGTGAGATCAGTGGCACTAGGCTTCTCGAAACCACGGGTTCGTGTAACGGGTGAATAGTCGAAACGAGAGGTCAACCAGGAACAGGAGGAGAGCCACCCATAGCACGTACGGGATAATCAGGTCCATCCCCATGTGCCGTTGTAGCAGGGCGATGCGATAGGCGAGCCCATCTGTGGACGCGATCATTTCTCCGGCAAACAAGAACAGCGCAATCGCTTTCAGGTTCAGGCGGATGGTGTTCAGAATACGAGGCCAGATCTGAGGAAGGATGACGCGATAAGTTACTGCCAAATCCTTCGCGCCCAGCGTGAACCCTTTAATCACCTGCTCATTCGGAACTGACTTCACAAGATTGTAGCTGTCCAGTACCAGCGTCGGCGCAACCCCGATCACGATCAACATAATCTTCGCTGCTTCGCCAATGCCGAACGCAATAAAGAGTATCGGTAAAACTGAAAGCGCGATGATCTTGTCGAAAAAGAGGAAGAACCTGAGCAAACCGCTGCTGACCCACGGAAAGGCCCCCATATTCACTCCAATAAGAGCAGCAGGAAAGAGAAGCGCCAAACTGATGAAGAATCGTTGACCACTAGCCAGCGTGTCATTCCAAAGCATGCTGCTTCGAAATTTCTGAAGCAGAGATCCATTCGGCGCCGCTTCTGCGTCGTCGTCAGCTGGAGTGAAAGCGGCGTGGACGAAGCTGCTGGAAAGTTGCGCGACTGTTGGAACGATGCGGTCATCAGGGTTTTCGACATGCCGTACGTGCGCTGTCCGAAAATACAAGAAGAGGCACAAAGCAAAGAGCGCCCAGGAAATAGTAAAGGCGACCGACTTGTTTGGGCAAGTCAATACGCGCAGCATCAGAGCGCTCCCTTCGCTGCTGCCTGCATGTACGTGGCATCGAAGCGCATCCGAACTCTCGCCGAGTTGCCCTGAACGGAACCGTCCGGATATTGAATTGCGACATCGTCCGCCGCTTTAGTGCCGTCGCCAAGAAGTTTGTGAGCAAAGCAAAACTGGCGAACGAGTTTCATTTTGTCTTTTAGTTCCGAAGACGTAGCTAAGCCCACAGCTTCCTTCGGCTGATAAAACATGTGGGTTGTGCTTAGCTGCTCTTTGTATGTCGGCAAAGTATCTTCGGAGACTGCCGCTACTGCTTGTAAAGTTTTATCGGCACCAGCGCCGTTCATTTGCGAAAGCATTTCGTACCAGGCACCCGTCACGGCCTTGGCGAACTTCTGCCCGCTGCCATCGGCATTCTTCAAAACGTCCGTCCGGACGACGAGCAGATCTAAAATCTCCCCCGGTATCTTCGAAGAATCGAACAGCGTTTTGACATCTTTCATTTTTGCGATCTGGGAAACGAGAGGCTTCCAAGTCACGACAGCCGCTTGCGAAGGATCATTCAAGTAAGCCGCGACAATGTCCCGGTCAGACGTGTTTACCAGCTTCACTTTTCGAGCTTGGCTTTCCATGCCGTTTAGCACAAAGGCGCGCTCCAGCAAATACTCGGATACAGTCTTTTGCACTAGTAGAACCTTGTTGCCTGGTAGCGACTGCAATGTCTTCCCACCGCGTGCCAACACGGCATCATTGCCATTAGAGTAATCGCCGATGATGATTGCGGTAGTGTCGACTCCCGATGCCGCAGGGAGGTCAAGAGCCTCCATGTTGGTCATGGTGCAGGCGTCGATATTGCGTGACGTAAACGCGTCGAGCGAAGCAGCGTAGTCGAATCGCTGAACCTTGATTGTGACGCCGTACTTATCGCCCCACTTTTTCAGCAACCCGGATTTGGCCATGTACTGGTACGGGTCCCAGCCAACATAAACGGACCAACCCACGGTGAACGTGGGCTTTTGAGCCGGCAATAGCGACGGCAACGAACAGATAAGAAATAAAAGCGAGAAGATGACCCGATTCGACACAACACAGTCCCACATGGTTGAAAACCAGAGGCTGACAAGGCCTAACCGGCAGAAGAGAGAACTGCGATTATAACGTAACGAAGCACCAAACTAAAAGGCGAAAGTACTGTCAGCGGGAGCTAAGCTCAGCGACCACAGCCCGAATACCAAGACAGGCACGGGTGAGTCGGTCATAGTCGAGTTTTTCCGGCGTATCCTGTGCCGAGTGGTAGTGGGGATAGCGATATGGGGCGGTGTCGGTCAGCATCAGAGCTTTGTATCCGAACTGCCAGAAGGACCAATGATCTGACCACCCAACGCCCGGAACCGATGCGGGGGCGGAAGCGCCCGTTGCTGGCAAATCAGTTGCACCTTCGAAGCTTTTGAGTGAGGTTTGCAGGAGCGCGGCCGATTCCGGGTCGGCAACGAAACCAAGAAAGTTACCACGGTCTGGATAGCTCGAGGGAAAGCCAGCAGGATAGCTTTGGCTTCCTGGCTCATTTGAATAGTAGCCAATGGTCTCCAGCGAGAGCATCGCGACCACTTTCTCGCCTCTCTCGTGGCATCGCTTCGCGTACACGTAACTGCCCATATCGGGAGTCTGGAAGTACGGCGGCTCTTCATTTGCAAAGAAAAGCCATCGGATCGTACGCTTGCTGTTCTGCTTTGCGAACTGACGCGCGAGTTCCAGAGTGACCGCCACGCCGCTTCCATTATCGTTAGCGCCTGGCAACCCGCCTGCAGTGTCGTAATGCGCGCCGACGATGACTATTTCTTTAGAGCCGTTGTCCCCGTTTCGCTTCGCTTCTATGTTTTGGAACTTAGTTCGACCTACTGAGAAAGTTTGCTGCTCAGGACTGTATCCATACGTCTCCAGTTCGGCCCCAATGTACTTCGCAGCCTTTTGCAAAGCTTCGTAATGAGCAGCATCTCGACCTCCGATGGTCGTGGCCAGCATGTGCGCATGAGCTTTCAAGCGTTCACGCAACGCCAACTCCGCTGAGCTAAGAGGTGCAAGCGCGCGAACCACTTGTTTGTTGGGCGCCATCGTTTTCTGTCCCAATGCCGGAAGAGTCAAGGCAAGAACAGCTATCATCGTACCCGGCCAGCGTTTCATGTTGTAACAGGATAGAAGAGACATCGGTGCCGATTCGAACTAATCTCGTTAAAGTACTTGCTCTGACACTTCCGCTGGCTTGTATTGCTACGCTATTCCGCGCAGAGTCTAACAAGCAGCCTGTATCCGTCCGCGCGGTCTATGACGGCACGCTCAGCCCGGATGTGGAAGTGGAAACCTTCCGTCACATCGATCGGCTGTTTCCCTCCCGTGTTGTTCCGCACGGGCCTTCTACTCATTCACTAGTTAGAAGCAATTACCCACTACCGCGTCTCTCTTTTTCCTCCGGCGGCCGGACTTATTCACTCGCAGAGTACATGGTGCTCAACAGAGTGACAGGAGTTCTCGTGTTGAAGGACGGAGCGGTTGCTTTTGAAAAATACGGGTCGGGCAATACGGAAGCAACACGATGGGTGTCCTGGTCGCTAGTAAAGTCGATCAGTTCGACGCTGCTCGGCACGGCCATCCAGGACGGCTTTGTGCATAGTTTGGACGACAAGGTAACGAAGTATCTTCCTCAACTTGGCCATAGCGCGTATGACGGTGTCTCAATCAGAAACCTGCTTCAGATGGCGTCAGGAGTGGGATGGAATGAAACCTATACTGATCCACAATCCGATCGACGGCACATGTTGGATCTGCAGATTGAAGGACATTCCGGCAGCATTCTGCAGTTTATGGCTACGCTGCCGCGCGTGTCGCCGCCCGGAACGAGATGGAACTACAGTACAGGCGAGACGCACATTCTTGGTGCCTTAATTCGTGCTGCTGTAAAACGTCCGTTGTCTGAGTACTTGTCCGAGAAGATTTGGGCAAAGTACGGCATGGAGACTGATGCTACCTGGTGGCTGGAGTCGCCCGGTGGACTTGAGGTTGGTGGCAGCGGATTCAGTGCTACTTTGCGCGATTACGCAAGGTTTGCTCAGTTTGTTCTGGACGGTGGCAAAGCAAATGGTGAGCAGGTTGTTCCCAGTAACTGGTTCCCTGACGCAGGCGCTCCCAAGTTAGTGGGTGGACACCTTGTTCCATACGGTTATATGTGGTGGAGCTTTGGAGCTGACTCTGCTGCGATCCATCAGGGCGCGTTCGAGGCTATCGGCATCTTTGGGCAATTCATCTACTTGAATCCCAAGCATCACGTGGCAGTGGTTGTCTGGAGTGCCCGGGAGAAGCCCACCGGCGCAACCATTGTGGATGACAGTGACTTCTTTGCCGGTGTTGTTTCTGCTTTGGACAAATAGAGTTGCGGATGCATCCTTGTCCGATCAGCTAAGCTCTAAAGAAATTGTTTCTCTTCGGCTGCAGCCCTGTCTGCTTTTCGCAGCTACACTTCCGAAAAGGATTTTGTTTGCCATCCGACACTGCATCGAATAGCTTCCTCTGGGAGGAAACCATCCGCGGAGGAGACTGCTGGTCGCACATCTTGAAGCGCGGCACGTCCCTACGGTTGATTGATCTTGAGGGCGGCGCGAACGCGGGCGCACTGTTTTTACATTCTGATCTGCCCAGCGAGCGCTACAACATGCCGGACACCCTCAAAGCGCAGCATACGGCACACCTCACAAAGGGTCATGTTTTGTATTCCGACATGGGCCGGATCTTGTGTTCCGTCACAGATGACACCTGCGGCTGGCATGACCCGATTTGCGGTCATGCAAAGCCGTCCCAGGTCAGATCAAAGTATGGCGAAGCTCGCTATCAGCAAAGCCGCAATGACTTTCATCGCAATCCGCATGACAATTTCGTTATTGAATTGGAGAAATACGGCTTGACTGTAAATGACTTGCCTCACAACATAAACTTTTTCAGCAAAGTAATAGTCACAGAAGATGGAGCTTTGCACTTTGTACCGAGTAACTCGCATCCAGGTGCTGCAGTCGAGTTACGGGCCGAGATGAACACGTTAGTAATTCTGGACACCTGCCAGCATCTACTTGACCCGGCAACCACCTACTCGCCAAAGCCGATTCAAGTGATCCTGAGCCGCACCGAAACGCCGTCTGCTGATGATTTCTGCCGCAACTCCTGCCCGGAGAACACCCGTGGCTTCATCAACACCGAAAGGTTTTATCTCTAACTCGGAATGCCTGATCGAATCATCGTAGAGAGCTCGCTCGCTCCCGAATCCGCCATTATCGATTACACGCTGGATGCCGGTGAGCCTTGGGTTCACCCGATTGCCGCAGGACAGACGTTCCGCATTGTCGACTTATATGGTAATCAGGCCGTCGATACATTCTTTTTCAATGCGGATGATCATGCCGAGCGTTACAGCGCTACCGACACCATAGTTGGTCAGAACAACATTTATCTGACAACCGGAACGAAGCTGCTGTCCAACTTTGGGCGTCCGCTTCTGACCATCACTGCCGATACCTGCGGTCGGCACGACACGTTGGGCGGCGCTTGTTCTACCGAAAGCAACACAGTTCGCTACTCACTCGACAAGCGTTACATGCATGCCTGCCGGCAAAGCTTTCTGCGCGCCATCGTGCACTCCCAATACGGGCTGACCAAGCGTGACATCGGAAGTAACATCAACTTTTTCATGAATGTTCCGGTCACCCCCGATGGCAAGTTGGAGTTTGCAGACGGCATTTCTGAGCCGGGAAAATATGTAGAGATGCGAGCCGAAGTGAATGTACTAGCGCTACTTAGTAACTGCCCTCAGTTGAATAATCCCTGTAATGCTTACAACCCTACGCCGGTTCAGCTGTTGATTTGGGACTTGGCTAAGTAAGGTCGATGTTCAAACGAGTCCTTGTCGCCAATCGCGGCGTTATTGCATGCCGCATTACACGAACTCTTCGCAAGTTGGGTATTGAGCCGGTTGCCATCTACTCTGAAGCCGATGCCGGCTCACTTCACGTGGAAATGGCAGCACAGGCCATTTGTGTCGGACCCGCTCCTGCTGCGGAAAGTTATCTGAATGCTGATGCGATCTTGGCTGCTGCCGTCGCTAGCAAAGCCCAAGCAATCCATCCCGGTTACGGATTCCTTAGTGAGAATCCTGAGTTTGCCGAAAAGTGCGAAGCCAGTGGAATCACATTTATTGGTCCTACATCGGCACAGATTCACTCATTCGGATTGAAAAACACGGCTCGCGAAATTGCCGTTCAATGTGGTGCGCCGATCCTGCCCGGTTCCGGCCTACTTCGCGATGCTGACCACGCCATCGCGGAAGCAACGCGCATCAGCTTTCCTGTCATGTTGAAGAGCGCAGGCGGCGGCGGCGGCATCGGCATGCGCCTCTGTGAAACGCCAGAGTCACTCATCGAAGCTTTCGAATCTGTTCAACGCCTTAGCGAAACACACTTCAGAGGCTCTGGCATTTACCTTGAGCGCTTCGTGGCAAGCGGGCGCCATATTGAAGTGCAGGTGTTCGGCGATGGCGCTGGCCAAGTCATTACGCTCGGGGAGCGCGACTGCTCGGTCCAGCGCCGTAATCAGAAAATCATTGAGGAGACTCCTGCGCCGGGGCTTTCGGATGCTACCCGGCGGCAACTAGCAGACGTGGCTACCCATGTTATGCAGGCTGTCAACTATCGATCGGCTGGCACGGTTGAATTTCTTTATGACACGGTTCGCGAGGAGTTTTACTTTCTCGAAGTAAATACCCGGCTGCAGGTAGAGCACGGAGTGACCGAAGAGGTAACGGGCATCGATTTAGTTGAGTGGATGGTTCGTCTTGCTGATGGCTCTCTTCCGCCTCTCGATGCGCTGCGTCCCAATTTTAATGGCGCATCTATCCAGGTCAGGCTCTACGCTGAAAGTCCGATTGCCGGATTCCAGCCCTCAAGTGGCCGGGTCACGTACTTTCAGCCACCCACGAATTGCCGGGTCGAAACTTTCCTTAGAGCCGGAGTCGATGTTTCTCAGTTCTACGATCCGTTGCTGGCCAAAATCATCGCACACGGAGAGACGCGCGACGATGCGCGGCGGAAACTCGCACACGCGCTCAGTCAAACAAAGCTAACCGGGCTTGAAACGAACCTCGAATTTTTAGAGGCTATCGTTGCCGATCCGTCATTTGCGATAGGCGGAGTTAGCACCCGCTTCCTCAGCACGTTCACCTTTCGACCGCATTGCGCCGAGGTCATCGAAGGCGGCGTTCTTACCACTGTGCAATCCTTCCCGGGCCGCCTCGGGTACTGGAACATCGGCGTCCCGCCCTCTGGACCAATGGACGATCTCTCGTTCAGGTTGGGGAACAAACTTCTTGGCAACGATATGGACGCAGCGGGTCTTGAGTGCACTCTTACCGGACCGACTCTGCGGTTCCACTCCGAGACTCAGATAGTAATTACGGGTGCCGACATGCAGCCTACTTTGGACGGTAAGCCTGTTTCTCTATGGACCGTCCTGCCCATCTCGCCTGGAAGTGTGCTGGCGTCAAGCTCCATTTCTGGTTCCGGCGCTCGCACTTATATCCTGTTTCGAAAAGGTCTAAACGTGCCACCGTATCTTGGCAGCACCGCTACGTTTACACTTGGAAATTTCGGAGGCCTCACCGGTCGGCAACTCAGGACCGGAGATCTCTTGCCGCTTCTGGAATTCAGCGGTACTTCTAACAATGCTCTATCAGAAGAACGTCGGCCGGCGCTGACGCACGACTGGAAAATTGGAGTGATGTATGGACCTCATGGCGCTCCGGATTTCTTCACCGAGAACGACATAGCCAGCTTATTTTCAACCGCCTGGAAAGTCCATCACAACTCAAGCCGTACTGGAGTGCGCCTTCTGGGACCCAAACCCGAGTGGGCTCGCCAAGATGGAGGCGATGCCGGCCTGCACCCTTCGAATATTCACGACAATGCGTATGCGATTGGCTCAATCGATTTCACTGGAGACATGCCCATCTTGCTTGGTCCGGACGGGCCCAGCCTGGGCGGCTTTGTTTGTCCAGCCGTAGTGCTTGGCTCTGAATTATGGAAACTCGGCCAGCTCAGCCCCGGTGACACAGTTCATTTCGAAAGTAGGGTTGATGGTATTGCAGCCTCGCCACTTACTCCGATTGTCAGTAAGCGAGTTACTCCGCCGGTAGTTACTCGCCAAGCAGGCGATCGCAATTTACTGATTGAGTTTGGCGAGCCCGTTCTTGACATAAATCTTCGCTTCCGGGTGCATGCTTTGATGCATGCAGTAGAGCAGTCCGGCCTCGACGGGATTATTGATCTCACCCCCGGCATACGTAGCCTGCAGATCCATTACAATCCCTCCGCAGTCTCGCGAGATCGCTTGCTCACTTTCGTTGATTCGGCTATAGCAGATGTCCCTTCTCTAGAGGACACTGCTGTTCCGACACGGATTGTTCACCTACCGCTGTCCTGGGATGACCCGGCTACCCAGCTTGCAATCCAGCGCTACATGACTTCGGTTCGTCCAGACGCGCCCTGGTGCCCGAGCAACCTGGAATTTATCCGACGCGTGAACGGCCTCAATTCGATTGAAGACGTCCACCGGATCGTCTTCAATGCCAGCTATCTCGTCCTGGGCTTGGGCGACGTGTATCTCGGGGCGCCAGTTGCAACTCCCATAGACCCCAGCCAACGCCTTGTTACAACCAAGTACAATCCGGCGCGCACCTGGACTCCTGAAAATGCAGTTGGCATCGGCGGCGCCTATCTCTGCGTCTATGGCATGGAGGGCCCGGGTGGTTACCAATTTGTCGGCCGCACGGTGCAGATGTGGAATACTTACCGGACCACGCGTGAGTTCGAGCCGGGCAAACCATGGCTGCTTCGCTTCTTCGATCAGATTCGTTTCTTTCCGGTAAGTGGGGATGAATTGCTGCAAATGCGGCGCGACTTCCCGCTAGGCCGCTATTCGCTTCAGATTGAGGAGCAATCGTTTCGGCTACGCGACTACAACAAGTTTTTAGAAACGAATAAGGGGCGCATCGATCAGTTTCGCTCGGCACAGAAGCAGGCGTTTGCTGAGGAGCGTGCACGTTGGGCAGTGCAAGGCGAGTTCGATATCGCGAAGTTCGAAGATCCTGATGCATCACCCTCCATTGATGAACAAACAATCCCCTCTGGTTGCCAAGCGCTACGTGCCCCGACCACTGCCTCTGTCTGGACACTGAATGTTGAAGCCGGTATACATCTGCAAGCAGGTCAAAGAACCATGGTTTTGGAAGCAATGAAAATGGAGATTGCCATCATGATTCCTGTTGCGGCAGAGGTGGTCGAGGTTCTCTGTCACAAAGGTGCGACCGTTACATCCGGGCAACCGCTGCTGATCTACAGGCCTGTTACGGAATGAAGGCAAACATTTCTATTAACGAAATCTACGACCGTCTTGAATCCGGCTCCCTCAATCCGGTCTGGATCTCACTAGTTTCTCGTGAACAAGCTATGCAGCAGGCGGAAACGCCCGGGCCTTTGCAGGGAATTCCGTTCGCAGTGAAAGACAACATGGATGTGGCTGGAATGCCCACCACCGCTGCCTGTCCCGCTTTCAGCTATGTCCCGGAGAAAACAGCTTTTGCCGTACAGCGGCTCCTCAATGCCGGGGCTGTGCTCATCGGCAAGACCAACATGGACCAGTTTGCAACCGGGCTTGTCGGCACCAGGTCTCCCTTCGGCGCTTGCCACTCCGTGTTTGGCGACCGCTACATTTCGGGCGGCTCGAGTTCAGGCTCCGCAATTGCGGTTGCAAGTGGCACTGTCAGCTTTGCGCTTGGTACAGATACGGCAGGCTCTGGGCGAGTGCCAGCAGCATTCAATAATATCGTCGGATTCAAACCGACAAAGGGATTGATAAGCACCTCGGGGGTCGTGCCTGCTTGTCGCTCGCTAGATTGCGTGTCGATATTCGCTAACAGCTGCGACGATGCTCAAGCAGTTTTCGATGTCGCTGCAAGCTTCGATCCTGAGGATCCATTCAGCCGTAAACCAGTGGCGCAGACAGTGCACGGGCCCACCCGTTATGCAGTGCCGCGTCGCGATCAGCTTCAGTTCTTTGGCAACGCGGAATATGAACGCCTCTACTGGCAAAAGGTGGCGACACTGGAGCACGTTGTTGAGTTCGATCTCCAGCCGTTTCTGGATGCCGCTCAGCTTCTCTATGGCGGTCCCTACGTAGCCGAGCGTTTCGCAGCAGTTGGTGAGTTTGCAAAAGCGAACGCCCGCGATATGGACCCGACGGTTGCTGCCATCATCCTCGGATCTGAGAAATTCACCGCTGCTGAGGCTTACAAAGCAAGTTATCGGCTAGCTGTCATTGCTCAAGCAACTAAGTCATGCTGGAACCAATTCGATGTGATGTTGCTTCCTACCACGCCGACCACTTACACAATTGAAGAAGTAAGACGCAGTCCGGTAGAACTAAATTCCAATTTGGGTTATTACACCAACTTCGTCAACCTTTTAGACCTAAGCGCCGTGGCAATACCAGCCGGCTTCACAAATGAGGGATTGCCCTTTGGAGTAACTCTGATTTCCCCTGCTTTTCAGGACAAGCAACTTCTTGCTTTGGGATCGGGACGCACTGAACCTGAGCCAGAACAGGCGATTCAGTTAGCCGTCCTGGGCGCACACTTATCGGGTCAGCCGTTAAATCACCAGCTAATCAGTCGGGGGGCAAGGCTCATGCGCACAGTCAAGACTGCAAGCGACTACAAGCTATACGCCCTCACCAATACAACTCCTCAAAAGCCGGGTTTGATCCGAGTGCCCGGATTTAACGGCCCCGGTATCGAAGCTGAGATCTGGAGCCTTTCTCCCGAATCGTTTGGAACCTTTGTTGCAGCTATCCCGCCGCCCTTAGGAATTGGAACTTGCCAAATGAGCGATGGTACGGCAGTCAAAGGGTTCATCTGCGAACCCTTTGCTGTCATTGGTATGCAGGACATCACGCATTTCGGCGGCTGGCGTAATTACCTGCGTCGAGCTAAGTAACTTAGAACGAGTAACGAAGGCTAGCCTGGAAGACCCGGGCTGGGTAAGCGCTCTGAAACTCGCCAAATGTTGCGTTGCTGTTTACGTTCAGACTGGGATTGTAGAAATTGACATGGTTGAAAGCGTTGAATGCTTCGGCTCGAAACTGTAAGCGGTGCCCTTCGAACGGCATCTTGAAGTTCTTCATCACAGCAATATCAAAGTTTGTAAACCCTGGAAGGCGAATGATGGCTCGAGTTCCCGTTGTTCCTCCGGCTTGCTGGAAGTAGTTGTTTGCTGCCGAAGTACTCGTGAACAAACTGGGCAGCCCATTGTTGTCGATAGTCTTTCCAGCGTTGTTGGAAGCGCCGGGAAGCAGATTGGCAATGGCGTTGTACGAATAATTCGTCGGATAAACTCCACCTGCCTGAATGGTGGTTGGCAGACCCGAGTGATAACGGGCAATCGTCGAGATTTGCCAGCCGCCAATGACTGTCTCTACGTACTTATTAACTCCGTTAGCAAATTGTCGGCCTTGCCCGAATGGCAGTTCATAAGTGGCGTCGGCCGTTATGTTGTGACGCATGTCAAAGTCTGACGATCCGCGGAAGGAACTTGTATTGAAAGCGTCTTGGAGGATTGCCCCTCCCGTGCCCGCGCCGGATTCCGCACCGGATGAGTTATCAATCGAGTGCGAAAGCGTGTAGTTGAAATCGAACGCAATGCCACTGGAAAGCGGACGGCGGAACGTAAGCGTAGCAGCGTGATAATTGGAAAAAGCTGCGTTAGTCCAGGTTGGCAAACCGGCAAACTGAAGCGGGTAAAACGTGTTACAGCCAGTTCTGGTGTAACAAGTATTAGTGCCTTTGATCCGCTGCCGGTCAGACAGATTAAGATTGTCTTCATCGCTGAGCCCGTTTTGAACGACCCAGCCTTGATAGTAGTTTTGTGTCGCGCTGCCTGGCACATAGGCGTTAGCAAGCCCAGGAAACATGTTCTTGATGAAGGGAACATTGGCAATCGGACCGTAGTTCTGCCCAGCAGCCAGGTAGTCGCTGTGAAGAATTTGGGCTGCCTGTGACCAAGTTGTTCCGGAAGCGGGATCTTTGAACTGTGTCAATGGCTGGTCAAAATCCTGCTGCAGGAGTCCGCGCCGATAGAGGCGGCCGGCATAGCCAACCTCGATGGTCAACTTACCCGGAAGCTGCCTGGCGTAATTGGCGTTCAAAACCATTGAGTAAGGTGCCTTCAAATTCGAGACGACGCCAACGCCCTCATTAAATCCACCGGTAATGGTAGCGGGAGTAAACGGGAAGCCTCCGCTCGGTGCTGCAGGTAAAGCGGGAAGGCTGTTCGGGCCGTTGTAGCGGGCCGATGAAGTGAAGTCGGTGTTCACCGGCTGAGTGACGGTGCTTGCCAATCCCGGCGATCCACTTTGGTCAATGTTGTAGGCCATATCGCTTCCGTATTGGTCATAGACAAGAGCAAATCCGCCGCGAAACACCGATCCTTTGCCCAGGAATGAACTCCACCAGTGGCCATCGCTGTCCGGCGCATACGCGAACGAGAATCGGGGTGCGAAATTCAGATTATTACGGTTATACCAACCAGGCTTGCCGTTCGCTGCGCCGCCTAGCGCGTAAGTCAAAGCCGCATCCGGTATGGCATAACTGGGAGTTCCGGTCAAACTAGCGCCGACACGTTCGGCGAAGTAGTTCTGAAGCGGAACGGTAGTAACTACTTCGGTTCCATGAACCTCCCAGGGAACCGAGGGATTGCTGTAGCGAACTCCAGCTGTAATTGTCAGATCACGCCGCACCCGCCAGGAATCCTGCACATAACCCTCGTAGTCGTTGACAGCGTACTCGCGCGAAGCTGGGCTGCCAAAGGGTATTACAGTACCATCTTTTGTGAACTGATAGGTTCCTGAATATGCATTGATCAAGCCCAGCAGATTGCCGAGCCCGTCCTCAGCAGCATTGGCATCGGCCAACTTCACACCGCTCGTTCCAAGCTTCTGATTCACGTAATCGGTAATGAAAGTACCTGCGTCACCCCCCAACCCTTTCAGCGAGTCATGACTGAATTGATAAGTGGGATATGAGTTTGCATAATTAACATGGGTGTTGCGAATAAAGCGTATATTGACACCCGTTGTGATGGTATGTTTCGACTTAGTCCAGGTGAAATTATCAGCAATGTTGTATGTCTGCATGAGCTGAATCGAAGGCCGGTAGAGGAAATTCTGGACCGAGCTGATTCCGGTAAATTCTAGCCTCGTGCCCTGTGTCCCGGAATTATTCAGGCCCAGGCGCGTCAATCCAAACGTCAGGGCATTGACCATATCGGGCCGGAGCACCCAGGTGTAGTTAACGGAGATTCCTTTGCTGTTATCCAGCAGTTGTTGTGTAGCTGCCTGCCCGGGAAATTGGGCACCAACTACATCTGTCTTGCCGGAGTTGAGCGTGCCCCGCACGGAAAGAGTGTGCTTGCGGGCATTATCGATATTGACGTCAAGCTTTGCGACATAGGCAGATTGGTCCAGGTCCAGTGGCGTATTGAATCGGAGGCCGTTGAAGTTTAAGCCTTGATCAAGCGACAGAGCCGGATCGTTGCCCACTGGAAATGCATTCAGATACTGCTTCATAGCGGCGCTGTATCCGATATGGAGGGGATCCATCGCCACCACGTCCGCAGGGGTCAACACCTGAGTCGTTCCATTGTCAAGTCCCACAGTAAGGTTGCCACTTCGTAAAGCTTGCGAAGGCACAGTGGCTGTCTCAGGCTGGGAACTGGCGTCGATGCGACGTTCCCAGTTGCCGAACAGAAAAACCCGATCTTTGATGATTGGACCGCCGAGCGATACACCGAATTGATTGCGGACCAGCGCCGCTCGCGGAATGCCTGCCTGATTGTTAAAAAAGTCGTTCGCAGCCAATAAGGTGTTGCGGTTGTACTCGTATAATGTTCCGTGGACAGAATTGGTTCCGCTTTTCGTAATAAGCGTGACCTGACCACCGGATGAGCGCCCCTCTTCTGCGCCCTGGCCGGCCACTGTCACTCGAAATTCTTCGACCGAATCCAGCGGAACCGGAATGGCGGCGTTGAACCCGGGCGTGTTGCTTCCCGTTGAGTTAAGGGTAGCGGACCCATTTGTCTGAACTCCCGTAATACCGGCATTCTGGTTGTTATTCACATCCACGCCATCCAGAGTGATATTGTTCTGATCGCGGCGCGCGCCCAGCACTTCGCCGGTTTGTGTAACGCCCGGCTGAATGCTGAGCAACTCCACCACGTTGCGCGTTTGCAAGGGCAGATCTTTCACCTGCTTCTCCTGAAAGGCATTGCCAACTGAGCCGTCCACAGTGTTGACAGCGGTTACTGCCTCCTGCACGTCGACTGTGGTTGCTACGGATCCGAGTTCTATGTGGCAATCGAGAGTGGCCGGGGTATTGACTTCAAGTTTCACTTCGCGATTGAAGTACACAGCAAAGCCGGGCTTCTTCACCGACACGCTATACATACCAGGAGGAACCTGCGAAAACTGATATTCTCCAGCAGTACTGGTAACCGCGTTTCGGACAAAGCCGGTTCCGCTATCAGCGAGAACGACCGCAGCATCGGCGATGGCGGCGTTTTGCGAGTCAGTCACTGTCCCTCGAAGTGAGGTAGTGGCCTGGCCGTACAGGCGATCACCTACGGGCAGTAAGCCGGCTAGAAAACAGCATGCCAGTACAGGCAAGCGTGAAAGAATACGCATCAAATGTCTCCTTAACCGAACAGGATTCTGAACGGCTTAAATGTGTGCGCTTACACGGCGGCCAAGTCTCGGCGGGGAGAGGACTAAGTATTACTAAGTAAGTCGAAGTTAGCGAGTTCCAGGCGACACTGCCTGCTGATCCCACATTTTGCGTTGCTGCTGCTCCTGGGTAGCTTTCAAGTGAGCATCTATCGCCTTCCACCCTTCAGCATTGGAGGGCGAGATAGTGTAGTCGCTCATGGCTCTGACAACAGGCTTATCGCCCATTTCATCCAGCGCGGTCTTGAGTTCCAGAAGATGAGCCCTTGACAGCGAAAGCTCATGCTCATCGGGTTGATAAATCGTACCGAACGGATACTCCAGGAAGGGCGTACGGGTCTCCTCCACGTGAGCGCCGAACACGTGAGTGATGATCTTTCCTTTTGTGAACGTCACCATTCTGTTTACGCTTTTTTTCAGCTCTCTAAAATCGGCAACATCGACATAGATTCGCCCTGGGCAGAGTGTGTCGCCTGCCATCAAAGCGCCTGTCTGACGGTCGTAGTAGGCAATGCTCAGAAAATCGTGACCGGGTATCGGTATCACGTCAATCACGCGCCCACCCAGATCCACGCTTCCCATTGATTCCGGCCATTGAGCAATATGAAAGAAGGCCTGACTTGCTTTCACCTCGAGGGGAACA
>CAXTWQ010000022.1:0-22868 GCA_964248065.1 uncultured Bryobacteraceae bacterium
AGACTATGGTGAACTCCGCACTATAGCTGATCAGTCTCCAGCGGGATGCGTCTTAAAGGTTGCATCGGGACCGCATCCAAACTTTAAGCGTGATCCGTCTAAACCGTTAATTCAGGATATCTTCAAAATTCTTCTTAGCCGAGGAGAGGGCATTACCGACAAGCAAATGGCCGATTCTATTTACAACGCTTTAGACTATCGTCAATTCGGTGACAAGGCATTGATTCTAGCTTTGCGGCAAGTTGAAAGTACTGAAACGCCGCTGGTTCGCGAAACAGATTAAGTCCTTAAACTTCTGTAAATAAGGCGAGTGTTGCCGAGCTGGGAGGCGAGGACGAGCGAGCCAAACAGAATCTCCTTAGAATGTTTTTGTCGAGAAAACGTAAAAGGAGAAAGAACCGATGGCTCGCAAGAGCAACGATAGCGAACTGAGAGAAGTGTGGCAAGGGGCGGCAGCGGCCGGTGATGACGGCATGCGGCGGCTGGTCGAGCGAGTGGTGCAGCAGGTGCTCGAAGCGGAGATGACGGCCTTTGTGGGCGCCGACAGTTACGAACGGACCGGGGAGCGGCGGGGCTACCGGAATGGCTATAAGCCGCGCACATTGAAGACGCGAGTGGGCGAGTTAGAGCTGATGGTGCCCAAAGATCGCGATGGGCAGTTTCAGAGCGAGTTGTTCGAACGCTATGGGCGCAGCGAGAAAGCACTGGTGCTGGCCATCACGCAAATGTATGTGGAGGGCGTATCGACACGCAAGGTGCGCGATATTACCGAAGCGCTGTGCGGGCTGGAGATCAGCAAGAGCCAAGTGTCGGCGCTAGCGCAGAAGCTGGATACCGAAGTGGAGGGGTGGCGCGAGCGGCCGATTGAGAAGAGGTATCCCTATCTGATGATTGATGCCCGGTACGAAAGGATCCGGCGCGGGGGCCAGGTGGTGAGCCAAGGCGTGCTGCTGGCCGTAGGGGTGAGCACGGAAGGGTATCGGGAAGTGCTTGGGGTGTGGATCGCTGATTCGGAGAGCGAAGCGAGTTGGGGTAAGGTGTTCAGCGACCTAAGCCGGCGCGGATTACGCGGTGTGGCCTATGTGGTCTCGGACGATCACGGGGGCATGGTGCGCGCCATCAATCGTCATTTTCAGGGTGTGCTTTGGCAGCGCTGCCAAGTGCATTTCCTGCGCAATCTCCTGAACCACACCGCCGCTCGCGACAAAGCAGCCATGCTGGCGCAGCTAAAAACCGTCACCGAAGCGCCGACGCTCGCCGCGGCCCGGAAGGCAGTCGGAGAAGCGGCCGAAGCGCTCGGGCCTCGTACCCCGAAAGTGGCGGTGCTGCTGGAAAACTCTGCCGAGGAGATCCTGGCGGTGTACCAACTACCCGAACGGCACCGCAAGCGGATGCGCTCGACCAACATGCTGGAGCGAGTGAACCAGGAGATCAAGCGACGTACGCGAGTCATCCGGATCTTTCCCAACGAGCAGGCGTGTCTGCGTCTGGTGAGCACGTTGATGATCGAGCTGAATCAGGACTGGATGGAACGGATCTATCTGAGCATGGAGGAATACCCAGAAGGAGCTGGCTTGGAACCAGCCCAAAGCGCCGCCTGATTGGCTGCCTCCGTTCCGGGCTCCGCCCTTCTCTACGGGCAGCCAATCAACAACATTGAGCAACTTATGGGAGATTCAATTTACAGACAATTTGGGACTTGACTCGCGAAACAGCTTGCTCAACTATAAAAGACATCGGTTACTCATGCAAAGAAACGCCTCCACGGCGCTGAACTATGTCAGCCCCGATGCAGTTTGAAAAAGACTGGCAGGGCAAGGCGGCACCCATGACTGGTTTAGGCGGATCAGCAACAAGGCTGTGGAAAAGCAGGAAAGCCAAGTCCGCTTTCCAACTTTCCCCACAGCCACGACGACTACGATTTGTATAACTGGTTATGGAATACGGATTCTAGGGGCAAGATCAAGGCCTTGTTTGTGCACTCTGGATCAATGATCCGACCAATGTTTGCCAAAATCCCCAAGGGCTTATTCCTGGTCAGCCAATAAGGCTCAACCTAACTACATTGCAATAAACGGAGACAAAGGGTCCTGGAACGGGTGTGCTCCGCCGCTCCAGCTTAATTCTTGAAATAGGTTTGTATGACCGATATGAGAATCTACTTGAGTTTGTCTTGGGCCTTGATGTTCATTTTTGTCTCTCCCCTATGTTCACAGGTGAAGGCGTTAACAGAACGGCTTCCTTTCTACTCGGTTCCCATACCTTATGCGTATGAGCAAATACCGCATATTGTGGGAGCACAAATTCTAGAGAATACGAGTCCGATAGGTCCATTCCATCCTGCACGATACGACCGTCAGTTACTCACTCGGCTCTACCGCGTGAGAGCAAGAGTAGAAAACGTCTTGCGAGGAGATGTGAAGGTTGGAGAGGTAATCAACATCTTCTTCTTCATAGATACCAGAAGCCTAGGATCAAGTGGATTTCCGATGGACTTTCCAAAAGACAGCCGTCAGCTTTTATTTCTTCAGAAGGACTATGGAGAATTCCGAACAATCTCAGATCAGTTTTCAAACATCAGCGCTGTAAGAATCGTTTCTGGTGCGTACCCAGATTTTAAACCAAATCTGTCTCAGCCAGTTACCGAGGACATCCTAAATATCCTATTAACTAGAGGAGTGCACGTCAGCAACGAAGAGATGGAAAACGCGATAAAGCAATCGGAACGATATCGGACTTTCGGTAACGATGCTCTCATTAACAAGCTTCAGAAAGTCGCGCAAATCGAGACAGCACCTGTCGCCCAGGTAGCTTGCTCGTTATTGATAAGACTGGGCGCTGCCTGCGAATTAAAACCTACAAAAAATTAATACTGGAGAAACAAGGGTGAATAGAATGGCAAAGCCAAAAGACTTATCGATGCCTATCGGCAGCAAGCGCAAGCTGCACTACAAGCCGGAAAGCCGCTTCCCTCTATTCCTCCAGAACTGTATCAGCTACAAGCAACCCGCGCTGCCATCCTCGTGCACCACAGGGTGACTTTGCAGATGGCTCTTGGCTCTGACAAGACAGCCCAAATGGATGCTTATATGAAACGTGCGATCGTGCGCATATCAGCCTTAAGCCGCTGGCACATCCCATCACTCCGTCAACGCTTTCTAATGCATTCGCAACGGCTCAGTAGTAATTAGCCAGTCTGGTTGCTGACACTCCAAGTCGAGTTATGGCCGAAGCCAGTTACTGACCCATGTTGTAGGAGTCCCGAGGCCACTTCACCGGACGGCTTCAGTGCTCGACAACCTTACGGAATTCGAAGATTTTCTCCCGCATCACTGAACTTATCTTCTATGGATAAGCCCAGAGCCAAACGGCGGGAGTGTCTGGCTAAAATTAAGGTCAGTTGGCAAGCTGCCGGAGTGCCGAGGACCGAGTGGGGCAAGCTGCAAGATAAATCCACAACCGGGTTCGGATTTCGCTTTCCGGTCCCCATGATTGCTGGCTCTCTAGCTGCTGTTCAACTCGGATTTACTACTCATTTCGGTGTTGTACGGAACTGCACCAAAATTGACGGGCAATACTTTATCGGGTTCGAACTTTGTGAAGTTGATGAGAGCGTAAAGGTCAATCAGGCCAATAAGCACTTAGCCGAGCAGAAAACTCGCGAAGCTGAGAACGAAGCACCGGCTTCGCTGCCCGAAGTGCGCAAGCCGATCGGCTCCCCCAGTCCGGCTCCGCCACACTCCAGGCTCTCGCGCAATGACTTTGAGATGAACCAGCCAAAATGATCTGCCTTACCGTCAATTGAGCCTTTCTCGCAGCAGACATTCAAGATCATCAATCTTGTCGTCCAGCATGTTCAATTTACGCGCTAGTCCTTGTATTTCAGATTCTGAGCGACGGTTAACGTCAAAGTCCAGTTCACCACGCAGGCGGTCTTTGGTGTCCTGGCGATTCTGGCTCATCATGATCACAGGTGCTTGTATGGCCGCCAGCATAGACAAAAACAAGTTCAGAAGAATATAAGGGTAAGGGTCCCAGGCTCTTCCGGCCAAGATATTATTGATGAACGTATAAACAATCAGCACGATACCGAACGAGATGATGAATGTCCAGGAACCGCCGAAGCGAGCTACGCTGTCGGCAACATGTTCGCCGAAGGTCGCCTCTTCCTCGATCACTTGATTCGGGTTGCGGGTAGAGCGCAGGCGTACCAACTCCTGAGCAGCATGAAACTGACGGCCCAGAACGGTCAGTAAATCCAAACCAGCCATAGGCTTGCGTTGCAGCAGGACTGAGATGTCCTGACGATCAATCTCAATGCACTCGGTGTCATCGAGCGCAACGGCGGTTGTCTGGTGTGCGGTCTGCTCCATCATAGAAGCGAAGCCGAAGAACTCTCCAGGGCCTGGTTCGTCGAGGATCACTTCCTGATGATCTTCATCCACGGTTCGCACTTGTACCTGGCCGGAAACTACCACGTAGGCCTGACCGTCGGCATCGCCAACCTTATAGATACGCTGCCGCGGAGCAAACCTGCGAAGCTCGACTTGGCCCGCCAACACGGCCATCTCTTCCTCATCAAGAAGGGCGAATAAAGGAACGTCTCTGAGGGTTTCGGGGGTACAAGCCATGGTGACTCTCTCCGAATTATTATGGCCCTTACAGTGTTTGCGAGGTGTCGCCGGCAGGCGCTACTTTGAAGAGTGACGAAAGATGGCGGGCGCGCTGCTGTTCTGCAGCTTCTGGCCGGGTACGATAGCGCGCTGCGGCGGGAGTTCGGAGACCAGCATTTTAAGTCGGGATCGTGCTTGCTTTTAGGACGGCACTACGGCAAGTCTCCGGTGATCTACTTCAGCCTGAATCCCGGCCATCCCCGAAACTCCCCGTGTGACTTATCCTCAACTGCGCCATGGAATGTGCCATTCTTTAACCGGCCGGAACTGAATCGGCAATATGTTTACCTACACAATTGCCAACGATTCTTCTCGAGTGATCCTGGGTTGTTTCGCTGGATTAACGACGCAGTAACAAGTGCGTTCCTGGTACCGTGGCGCACGCAAAATATGGCCGAACTGAACAAGCTGAACCGCATGACGAACGGGCGTGTCTTCGAATATGCGCGAACAATTGCGCGAATCATAATCGATCACCATCGGGCCGAGTTGGTAATTGCAGCTGGCAAAGCCGCTCTCCAGCTAATAAAAGCTTTGCAATTGACGGATAATTCGATCGAGCGGGGCGAAGTACAAGGCGCAGGAGGAAGTTATCAGTGGTCGAAATGTCGTGCATTTATTGGCGGCAGGCCGCTGACAATTCTGCAAATTCCGCATTTTTCACGAGCTAAGTCCTCAATTAAATTGAGTGCTTTAGTCCCGTGGTTACGGACCGAATTGGAGCCCTTTGGCTGCAGGAGCTTTATACTCGCGAATGATGAATAACCCTGAAGAGATTCGCAAGCGACTGCTAGCACGGCAGGAAGAACTCAAATCAGCATTGAGGCAGCATGGCGAAGATTCGCTGCAGTCGGGTGATGCCGATGTCCAGGATGAGATCGATCGCGTGACTACGCTTGAGGCAAAAACGGCTGCGCTTTCAATGAGTACACGTGAGTTTAGAGCCTTAGAAGATGTCCGTTCAGCACTGCAGCGACTGGACGATGGCACGTATGGATTATGCATTGTGGATGATGAGCCGATTGAGGACGCGCGGCTCCGGGCTATCCCTGAAGCGCCATACTGCATTCGACATGCAGAGCAGATGGAGCAGCAGGCGAAAGCCGCAGATGAGCAGACATTTCTCGACGCGTAAGCGCCTGGTTTTGAGGCGTTAAGCGTGGCGAGTTGACGCGTAAGCACTTGCGTGCGTAAACTTGCTAGCTTCGCGTAAAGACAACAATTTGTTCGGAACGCAATCCATGAAGTGAGGTTCAGAAAATGATCGATCCTAAATTGAACGAGATTCCAGTCGATCCGAGTGATGACATTGCCAACCTTCCTGAGCACCAGCTAACAGCGGAGCAGCGGGATGCTCGAATCAGGCATAATCGGGCAGGGCTGAGCATTAACGATACCGTCGCGGCCAGCGCTAATCTGTCGGTGGGAGCGCGCGGAGTAGACACTTCCGGTGTTCGGGCCGGCGCTGGAGCCGGAGCGGGTTCGACAATGCTGACGCCCGGGCTGTCGGGCGACTCGCCTGCGCCAGACTTAGTGGGTGGTGCGAGGGGTTCGGGAACAACCGTACTGGGTTCCAACGATTCGCTGGTGTCGAATGCCATTACAGCAGGTGAGGCGACCGCAGCTGAGGATTATGGTCCCGTCGATCACGAGGCGGTTTCGGCGCGTGCGTATGAAATCTGGTGCGAGCGGGGCTGCCCGCATGGGTCGTCTGATCAGGACTGGCACCAAGCTTTGCAGGAACATCGCGCAAAGGGGACAGTGCGGTCCACTACAGCTAGAAATAACTTCTAATCAAGCAGAAGTGAATGGAGAGCTGACCGGCGTACAAGCCAGGCGGCTCTCCTGATCAGTGGGTAGCGTGTTCGACGGAGAAAACTGTACAGCGACTGTAACATGGTGCTTCTAAAATAATATCTTGCATCGATCGAGCAAGCTGGTACTGTTAGCAGGCTGCTGCTCGCACTGCGACCGAACTGGCGGGACGCAAAGTTGATCGAAGCCGCTTCATCGTAAAGGTTTCGAGCTTCTGTTTGCTCCGGCTCTTGTTCAAACGGAACTGCGTTTCTGTCAAGTTCATCTGTTCGCAGATCACTTCAGGCTTTTCGCCCTTTAGATAAAAGCGGGTCAGGATCTCCTGTTCTTGCGGCTTTAGGGATTGCAGCCCTTCGCGCAGAATTTTTGCTCGCTCTTCCACTTCCAGCATGCGCTGTGGATCGTGGCGATCGTCTGAACGGGTCTGCACAACTGTGGTGAAAACTTCGTCATTAGCACCGAGTCGCTCCGATTCCAGCTTTTTGTTCCAAGCCGTCCGCTTCAAAACGATATTGATATAGCCAGGAAGTGCTGCGGGTGTCTTCAACTGACCCCCTTTGATTTGCCGTGTGACTGTCAGGATGGTGTCATGGCAGCAATCGTCTGCGTACTCGGGGCAGTGCTTAGCAGCCAGATAGCGCAGCCCTCTTGAAAAGGTCGAGTAAAGCAATTCTTCGCCTTGGGAATTACCGGCCATAATCAGGGTTACAATACGTTCGCAAACCTCTGAAGTATTAAAGGTGTTGGCAGTCGTGGACACAGCGAATCCTCCATTCCACACGGCATGAAGCGAGTAGGCAGTTCGGAGTAGGAAATCTCCCAGTACTTTCTGCAGTTTCGTTCAGCTAACAACAAAGTACCAGAGCTTTTTGGGGAAGTACAGGGAAATCTACGTAAAGGTTCCTCTAAGTAGAAAATTTTACCTAAATTGTGCGCGATTTCTGCCCAGACAAGACGTCAGTACTATCCTTAAACCTAACCAAACTTAGGCAGTTACAGGAAAGTCTGCAGAGAGGAAAGGAGGGAATTCAGATTATTCTTGCTCGGCTATGCTCAAGGCCTTCAGAATAGTCCGGCCCCTGAACCGCTTCAACTGATAATAAGAGCGTGACGGATCAACTTTTTTTGTCTATCTGGCTGGAGCGCCATGCCCAGTTAAATCGGCTTAAACATTTCCGCAGTTTGCTACGCCTTTTTCCGTTTTCTCAACGCGAACAGCCGCAAACTACTATCTCTATACAGGCAGTCGACGCCACTGAGCCGACGCTTCTCGAGCGCGCAGTCAATGGTCCGATCGATATCGAAGATGTTGAATCGACCTTTGTTGACTACTCAGGTGACGACCTTGCCTATGAAGTTGAGAGCTGGTGGGATCTGTGGCAGTTCGAAGGGGACTGGGCATTGCGGCCTGCCCGCGTGACGCTCTCCTGCTTCAATGCTGAATTCGATAACGGTACCGAGCGCGAGTCGTTCGATCAGGAAGATTTACGGATCGACTTCGGCATCGACAGCCACTACTTGCCAATGCCGGAAGTGCCGGGGAGCGCGCGCATGGTTGAATCGAACGTAAAGAGTTTGCTGCGGCTTGTTCATCAGATTGAATCTACGCTGCCGGTCGCCAATCGTCGGCTAGAGACTGAATCAGGAGAAAACTTCGCTGACCGCCTTCAACAATTGCTCACAGCTTCGTCGCGAGTGCAGTAGGAAGCGGCCGGAGCTAGTAAAGGCCGAGCGGAACACTCTGCGAACTGTAAGCTATGCCAAAGGTCAGGCGATTGTCTGATGTTGCCGGGAACGGATTCAAGTTTCCGTATCGTACGAAATCGTAGCGGCTATTCGCTGAGATATGGCGGCCCAGCACGCGGCTGTACGAGAGGCCGAGACTTTCAGTGGAGTACGCGTACGCAACCGTGTTTGCAACGCTGTTGAGCCGGCTCCAGGTGCCGCCAATGCTGGCGTTTGATTTATAGAAGTTGTGTGAGTAGAGCCCGCTAACATACTGGCTCTTAGAGGCAAGGTAATACCCGTTTCCAGAAACTATGCTTTGTCCGCCGCTGACGGAAAAAGAAGAGACTCGCAGGAAGTGAGTCACCGATCCGGAAAAGGACGGAAGGTTGGCTTTGCTATCGTACGGTCCGGTAATGTATCCGGCCAGCGCCACACCTTGATTGAGTAAGGTGACGGGCAGCGTGATAATGCCGGTGACGTGGCTGTGCGCAACGCCGACACTGGCAGCCGCAACCCAGTGGTTCTGAAAACGATGGGAGATGGAGGCGTTCACGCCGTCTACGGCCGAAGTACCTGAAGCTCGCTGGAAAACAAAGTAGCTGTGGCTATAGTCAGCTGAGACAGTGGTGCGAGCTGTTATTCGATAGCTGGCAGAAACATCCCCACTGCCGCCTGTGCTGCCGACGGCTCCGAAGTAGCTGTAACGCTGCAGGAAGAAACTCCCCGCTACTGCATAGCTCAACCGCCGGGTCTGTTGGTAGGACAAGCTCGCCGACGTGGATAGAAACCGGCTCGAGTTGCTGAACGGGTTGACCTGGATACTACCTACACCAACCGGCTGCTGGCCAAAATAACCGGTTCCGTAGAGAATGCTTCCGGCACTAACGCCAGTGTTGAAGAAGAAGTGTCTTCCGAGTCGCCGATTGTACGAGAGACTCAGATTCTGGTCAGTGCCGCTGGAGAAGAACCCGCTCGAGTAGTCACGGTAATCGCCTGAATAACTGAAGGCCAGGGTCGATTTCTGCCAGGTGTGCCGCAGGCTGGCGCCGCCACCAACTTGATAGCCTACTCCGCCATTGTTTACTGACTGGCCGTTGCTGTCCAAAGTTGGGTTGTAGCTGTCGTAGACGACGTTGGCAAAGCCATAGTAGTTGAAGAAATTGTTACTTTCAAAGAACTGCGAAGCCAGAGATATCGGGTTTAGGGACGCAGCGGACCCGGTGGGCGGCGGCTCATCCTGAGCCAATGCAAAAACGGCGGTTGCCGCGCAGAGAACAGCTAGTCTTATCTTCAATCAAACCTTCTCGAAACCGGGTCATTCCCGCGTAAGTTGCTCATCGGATGAACTTCAAGTCTGCCGAAGGCACCAGAGGGTGTCAAGGAAGAAGTGTTGTTCCGGCCTTGCTACTCTCATGCTTGCGCGTTGCACTCATCGGTTTTGGGAGCGTTGGTAAGGCGTTTGCACATCTGCTGCAGAGTCGCAAGAGCGTTTATCCCTTTCGTATCGTTGGAATTCATACCGCTCGCCACGGCACCGCTTACGACACACGGGGCTTGGGAACCGACCCAGCTTTCGGTCCACAGGCAGCCAGTATCGATGAGTTCTTGGGACGTGCGCAGCCTGACGTTGCCATCGAAATTACAACCTTAAACCCTGAGACGGGCGAGCCAGCTCTTTCGCATATTCGCACTGCTATGGCTCGGAACATACATGTCATCACCGCGAATAAAGGCCCGATTGCTTTCGCCTATGCGGAACTGCGCGACGAAGCTCGACGCCACCAAGTGGAATTGCGATTCGAATCCACAGTCATGGATGGAACGCCAATCTTCAATCAGGTGCGCAATAATTTGCCCGGGGTGACCATTCAAGGTTTCGCAGGCGTTTTGAACTCGACCTCGAAGGTGGTGATTGCAGCCATGTCGCGCGGCCTTTCCATGACGGAGGGTGTCCGGGAGGCTCAGTCGCTTGGTATTGCTGAGGCCGATGCCGCCTTTGATCTTGAAGGGTGGGATTCGGCAGCCAAAGCTGCTGCTCTGGCCAATGTCTTGATGGACGCTCGCATGACTCCGCAACAAGTGGACCGGCGCGGCATCCAGGATTTCACGACCGAGCAGGTTGTGAGCTATGCGCGAGTCGGCCAGACAATCATGTTGGTCAGCCGCGGCGAACGAATCGGAAGTACGATTCGGCTCGCTGTTTCGCCTGAAGTAATGTCGCAAACAGATCTATTGGCCACGGCGCAAGGAACCTCGAACCTGCTTCTTCTGCACACTGATTTAATGGGCACGCTGGGTACTATCTCGGTTAACCCGGGCGTTGGACAAACGGCGTATGGCCTATTTGCTGATCTGGTAGATATCGCCCGCTCTGTCTAGATCGGCGTACTGCTCAGCTCAGGACCGACTGAACCTTTTCCATGTCTGCAGGCTCGCCGAATTTAGCGCCCTGCAGAGTGGAATCGATGCTGCGGCAAAGTCCGGTCAGCACCGAGCCGGCACCTACCTCAACAAAGCGGCCAATTCCTCTGTGAACGAGAAAGCGAATCGTGTCAGTCCAGCGAACAGGGTTCGGAACCTGTTCGGACAACCCCACGCGTGCATCGCCGCCCGTCGTTACCTCGCGCGCCAGCCAGTTATTGATCAACGGAATTTGCAGGTCACGAAAGATGGTGTCTTTCAGGTCAACCGCGAGACGTTCCTGAGCAGGCTTCATCAAAGGGCAATGGAATGGAGCGCTTACCGGCAGGAGAACAGCACGCTTAGCGCCGGTTTGCTTCGCAGCTTCGATAGCGCGCTCTACCGCTGCTTTATGCCCGGCAATGACAACCTGATCAGGGGAATTGAAGTTCGCGGCGGTGACTATCTCGCCTTCACGTGCTGATACGGCCAGAACGGCGTCAAGTCGGCCATCCGGCAACTTTAAAAGCGCCGCCATTGCGCCTATTCCGGCCGGCACTGCTTCCTGCATGTAGCGGCCGCGCTTTCGCACCAGGCTGAGAGCATCTGCAAACTCAAGCGAGCCAGCGGCAACCAGCGCCGAATACTCACCCAAGCTGTGCCCGGCTACGATCGATGGTTTGTAACCGGCTTCACTCAGAACGCGGTAAGCAGCTATTGAGACCGTGAGCAGAGCGGGCTGAGTATTCTCGGTTAACCGGAGTTGTTCTTCCGGACCATCGAAACACAGCTTCGATAAAGAAAAGTTCAAAGCACGGTCAGCCTCCTCAAAAGTACGTGCAGCCGACTCGTAATGCTGGGCTAACAGCTTGCCCATACCCACTTGCTGAGATCCCTGTCCGGGGAAAAGAAACGCGTATTCGGCTGTCAACTGAGAAAACTTTCTTTCGGACAAACGGTTTAGCTAGACCGCCTGCCAATCTGGACTATAGTGAAATCAGGCATGAAAAAGAAACTGGTTCCCGAGCCAATCATCTCACCTGAGATCTTCCAAATGGCTAAGAAGTCGGTAGAACCTGAACAGTCCCAAGCCCAACAACGCTGCGCCGTTTGCGGCGGCGCCACGGTCCCTCTAACGGGACCTCAAAATGGCGAGGATGAAGAGTTGTGTTGGGTGTGCCGCCGCTTGAAGATCAGCGCCTGGCGCGAGACTGATCAACAAGCGACAGTGCAGGAATAGCGCCGGGGAAAGTAAACGCCGACACCTTCATAATCGGTTAAGGCTACTTACTTCGACTTTTGCTTTTCCAGAGCTTCCAGAACCTGTTCACTGTGAATGGAAGGATTGACCCCTGTCCATTCCTCCACGATCTTGCCGTCAGGATCAATGAGGAACGTGTTGCGGGCTGCCAAGGTCACGCCCATCATGCCGCGCTCTGACCCGTACTCCTTTACTGCTGCCTTATTCACATCAGATAAGAGCTTAAAGGTGAGACTTTGCTCGGTACAAAATTTCTTATGGCTGTTGGCTGAATCAACACTCACGCCAACAATTACCGCATTATCAGCCTGGTACTTCGGAAGATCGCGCTCGAAGTTGTGGGCTTCCAGCGTGCAGCCTGAAGTGCCATCTTTGGGATAGAAGTACAGGACCACATACTTGCCGTGAAAGTCTTTAAGACTGATATCCGAGCCATCTTGTGAAGGCAGGGTGAACGCAGGTGCTTGCTGGCCTACTTGCGGCATGGGATCAGCAGCGGCAAGCAGGGCAACTGAAATGGCAGAAGCTATGGCGAGCCGGGCGGCGAGATACATCGTTTCCTCTTTCTGGGGTTACGAGTTCAATGATAAGTCAGCGTCGGCATTTGCCGGAGACGCATACCGCGCCAGCAGTTCCGGAAGGTTCTGTACGAAAGCTGAGCGCGCCACAACGGCATCACACCCGGCTGCGTTCGCGCGGGCTCTTAACTCAATATTTACGTGAGGCACATAAGCCAGGATCGGCACGCTTGCAGTCAGAGAAGAGTTCTTCAGCTCTTCAATGAGAGCCACTGTGTCGGCACCGGTAAACGCCAGATCGAGAACGAGTAGGGAAGCATCGCCTGCTTCTGCGCGAAAGCGGGAAGGCGCGCCTGTGAAGATACAGTGGAGGCCAGCCCTACCTGCCGCCTGCTCGATCTTGACCTGGAACATCAGATCGCTCAGCAGGACCACAATCCTGCCGGAAGGTGTAGGAGGTTGCGAGGCCATGCGTGTCATTTGAGTGTAGCTTTCAGCCCCCTCTTATACGAACTACGGAAACTGGCCTGTCACTTACTGCTGGCCTTATCATCAAACCAGAACCATGAGCGTCATTGTTCAGCCGGTCACCGAAGCAAATCTTCTGCAGGATCCGCTCCGCTTCGATCGGCGCGTTCCACCATGTGCCATTGTGATTTTCGGCGCCAGCGGAGACCTGTCGAAGCGTAAGCTGCTCCCCTCTCTCTACCGACTTTTCTATGAGAGGCGCATTTCACCCAGTTTTGCTGTTGTGGGTAGTTCGCGAACGCCGATGTCCGACGATCAATTTCGCGACAAGATGAAGGAGTCCGTCTCCAAGTTCTTGGAGGACGCCCCTTTCGACGAGGATGTCTGGAAGTCTTTCGCGCAATGTCTCTTCTACGTAGCCGGAGACATGAGCAATCCGGAGTCATATGAGGCGATACGCAAGAAGCTGGACGAAGTTGAGCAGACTCACCAAACTGCCGGCAATGTGTTGTTCTATCTTTCGACCCAGCCGAGCTTCTACGCAGAAGCGGTGAAGGCCCTAGGCGAGCATAATCTCACAAAAGGCAAGGGCTGGCGCAGGGTCATTATCGAGAAGCCTTTCGGCCATGATTTGCAGAGTGCCCGCAAGCTGAACGAGGAGATTCACCAGGTTCTCGACGAATCCAACGTCTACCGCATCGATCACTACCTGGGCAAAGAGACGGTCCAGAATATCCTGGCTTTCCGCTTCGGCAATGGCATCTTTGAGCCGCTATGGAATCGCCGTTACGTTGACTTTATTCAGATCACTGCTGCGGAATCGATTGGCGTTGAAGGGCGTGGCGCTTACTACCAGGAAGCAGGCGCTCTACGTGACATGATCCAAAACCACTTGAGCCAGGTGATGGCCACGGTGGCAATGGAGCCCCCGACGGTTTTCGATGCGAACAACGTGCGCGATGAGCGAGCCAAACTGCTGCGCGCCGTCCGCATCATGAAGCCAGAGGAAGTTGAGAGATACGCCGTCGCCGGGCAGTATGGGCCAGCAAAAGTAGGCGGGCAGGACCTGCTTGGTTTTAGGCAGGAGCCGAGTGTTGATCCGAACTCCCAGACCGATACTTACGCGGCGGTGACGTTCTTTATCGACAACTGGCGCTGGGCTGGCGTGCCGATCTACATTCGCACCGGTAAGCGCATGCCGAAGCGTGTAACGGATATCGCGATACAGTTCCACGCGCCGCCGCTTGGTCTGTTTAGCCAGGAGACAAAGGGTGGACTTCGTGAAGCCAGACCTAACTTGCTGGTCCTGAGGATTCAACCGGAGGAAGGAATCTCGCTCCGGTTCCTATCAAAAAGTCCAGGAACCGGAATGCGAGTTCGCCCGGTGTCAATGGATTTCAATTACGGGTCCAGTTTCGGCGAGCGCTCTCCGACCGCTTATGAGACGCTGCTATTGGACGCCAT
Organism: uncultured Bryobacteraceae bacterium; assembly: GCA_964248065.1. Classification (GTDB taxonomy): domain Bacteria; phylum Acidobacteriota; class Terriglobia; order Bryobacterales; family Bryobacteraceae; genus Bog-105. Next base: position 14,328 of record CAXTWQ010000022.1, read on the forward strand.
GGCGGGCGACCCAACGCTTTATACTCGACAGGATATGGTGGACGCAAGCTGGCAGATTGTCCAGCCTATCCTCGATTCATGGGCAAACACGAAATTCGATTTCCCCAACTATGATTCCGGCAGCTGGGGTCCGAAAGCCTCGGAAGAAATGCTGGCCCGGCAAGGGCATGTTTGGAGAATTCCATGAGCAGCACCGTTATCTTTCCTGCCCAGCCTGAACAGATTTTAAAGGGTTTGGGCAAGCTCTGGACTGGCCTTGGCCACGAGGAGAAGCAACAGGGCAAGCCGACCGTTTTGCGCGCCTGTGCCATGACGATGGTGGTGGCGACAGACGAGAATGACGGCGGATTTGAGGCATCGCAGATCATTCCTCAGTTGATGCGTGAGCATCCATGCCGTGGGATTGTGCTGGCCGTATCTAAGACCGCTGAGCACGACGTGGAAGCGCGTGTGATGGCGCAGTGCTGGAAGCCTTTCGGGAAAGCGCAGCAGATCTGCTGCGAACAGATCGAGATCGTTGCGCACCCGGAGAGCTGGCCCAATGTCGGACCGACGCTGGCTGGGCTGACGGTCGCTGATCTGCCGGTTGTTTTCTGGTGCCGGCACAAAGCTGCTCTCAGCGTAGACGCGACACCGGAGCAGAAGGCGGGCTTGCAGGTTGTCCTTGATCTTTCGACGAAGGTGATTGTAGATACAGCCGGCGAAGATCCTATGTCCGGATTCGAACTGGTCTTGCGATTGCACCAAGGCAGTCGCGCGGTGGCAGATCTGGAGTGGGCGCGCCTGACCTTTTGGCGCCAGCCCATTGCACAAATCTTCGATAACCCGATGCGAACCAATAGGTTTTCTGCCTTCCATACTGTGGAAATTGAACACGATGGCGCGCAGCCAACCCCTATGGCAATGTATGCTGCGGGCTGGTTTTCTTCGTTTAACAAGGCGAATGTAAATTTTCACTCCTGCAAAGGATACTGTCCAGGTCTACACTGTATTCGTCTCATTTCGGACGAAGAGACAATCCAGTTCGAACGGACAGGGCCCGAAACAATGCGTCTGTTCAGTACCAATGGCAGGGAGCGCGTTTACACTCATTCGGAAGAAAGTCTTTACGCGCTGCTAAATGAGGAGCTGTCAATCGTTGGCGCTGACCCCTGTTTCGACATTGCGTTTCGCCGCGCACAGGAGTTATTGATTGGCCAATGACAATGTTCGGGTCTCTCCAAACACGGAGCAGGCTGCCGATGCTTGTGCGGAATATGTAACAAGCGCCCTGACTGAAGCTCTTTCTGCAAAGGAACGGGCGACCTTTGCCATCTCCGGCGGCAGCACACCGAAGCTACTCTTCGAGCGTTTAGCGAAAGCCAAGTTCGATTGGACGCATGTTCATATTTTCTGGGTAGACGAGCGCTGTGTGCCCCCTACCGATGACCGAAGCAACTTTAAGCTGGCGAACGAACACCTGCTAGTGCCGGCTCGGGTGCCGCATGTCAATATTCACCGCGTACTCGGAGAATTAACCCCGGAGGAGGCTGCAATTCGATACATCGAAGAGATCGAGAAGTTCTTTGAACTGAGCGAAGGGGCGCTTCCGGAGTTCGATGTTCTGCATCGGGGGATTGGTTCGGATGCGCATACTGCGAGCCTGTTCCCGGGTGAGCCGCTGATTGAGAACCGTACCGGTATTGCGGCAGCAATCTGGTCCGAGAAGATGAACAATCACCGCGTCACATTACTGCCGGGCGTGCTTGAGAAAGCAGACAAAACAGTGATCCAGGCAGCGGGTGCGGATAAAGCGGAGCCCATCTATAACGTGCTCCGAGGGCCTGAAGATCCAATGCGGTTTCCGTGCCAGATTGCTACCCGGGGAGCAGGAAACCGGGCAGTTTGGTTTTTAGATACCGCCGCCGCTCAAAAATTGTAATTGCGTTGGTCGTTGAGCCTTTGCGCGGTGGCTCTGGTGCTGTCCAGTTGCGGACCGCCGCCCTCGCCTCAACCAAAGCCTGCGGAAGCAGTAGAGCCGCCCGCCTACAATCGCCTGATCTTTGCGGGTGATGTGATGTTTTCACGTGCGGTTCGACGGGCCATTCTTGCTGCGAACGACCCGGCGCTGCCATTCCACAAGATTGCTCCGCTAATGGCCGGGGCCGATATCGCGTTCATCAATCTGGAAACCCCGTTTTCCGACACGGGTCCTTACCATGAGGGCTGCTTGGTTTTCCATGCTGCGCCAGAGATGATTGCGGGCTTGCAGTTGGCTCAGATTGCGGTCGCCTCTACGGCAAATAATCATTCGCGCGATTGTGGTGCTCACGGAGTCGACTTCACGCTTAGCTGGCTACGATCGCACGGCATCAGCCCGGTCGGTAGCGCCGAGTCCGAAGCTCAGGCCCATGCCGGAGTCGTACTGGTGCGTCATGGCGTGCGCTTCGGCTTCCTTGGGTACACCTTCGACCAGCAGAATGGCAATTGGCACGACATTGATCGCCGTATTGCCATGATGGATGCCGCCTCTGTGAAGGCTGATGTTGCCGGATTATTGAAGCGTGCTGACGTTGTGATTGTTTCGATGCATGCCGGCATTGAATACAAGGCGAAGCCTTCGCAGAAGCAGATTGACTTTGCTCATGCAGCTGTTGATGCCGGTGCAGCGCTGGTGATCGGGCATCATCCGCATGTTGTGGAACCGCTCGAGATTTACAGGGGCAAGCAGATCTACTATTCGCTGGGGAACTTTGTATTTGACCAGTACCAGCGCAAGCAGACGCAACACGGAGAGATGGTTGAGGTGTCTTTTTCTGGGACGAATGTGCTCTCGAGCCGAATCCTGCCGGTGAAGATTACGCCGACAGGACCGGAACTCGAGTGATACAACTCAACCGCCGCTAGGAAGCTCGACGTGTCCGCCGAACTTGGAGCGCATGGCCGAGAGAACCTTCTCTGCGAACGTGTGTTCGATGCGGGAACGGAAGCGCGTGAACAGCGCCGAGGCAAGAACTTCGACAGCAACGCTCTCTTCGATAGCAGCGTTGATGGTCCAGCGCCCTTCGCCTGAATCCTCCACAATACCTGTGTAGTTGGTAAGCGAAGGATTTTCGGTGAGCGCCATTGCGGTGAGATCAAGCAGCCACGAGCCGATGACACTGCCTCGCCGCCAGAGTTCAGCGATGTCGCGGATATTCAGGTCATAACGTTCCTCTTGCGGCAGCTTGTCGGACTTCTTATTGACTAAAATGTCGAAGCCTTCTGCGTATGCCTGCATGACGCCATACTCGATCCCGTTATGAATCATCTTGACAAAGTGTCCGGCACCGGGGGGCCCAACGCGAAGATAGCCCTGTTCGGCCGTTCCAGCGACTTTGTCATAACCGGGGGTGCGCTCAATGTCGCCGAGTCCCGGGGCCAGCGTTTTGATGAGTGGCTCGATGACCGAGAATGCTTCTTCCTCAGCGCCCACCATCAGGCAGTAGCCACGTTCAACGCCCCAAACGCCGCCGCTGGTGCCTGCATCCACGTAATGAATGCCTTTCTTCTTCAGTTCAGCCGCGCGCCGGATATCGTCTTTATAAAAGCTGTTTCCGCCATCAATGATGATGTCGCCCTCGGACATAGAGTGCGCCAGGATTTGCACTGTGCCTTCGGTCGCTTTGCCGGAAGGAACCATCACCCAAACGACTCGAGGAGCTGGCAATTGCTTCACCAAGTCCTCAAGCGAGCTTGCGCCGGAAGCGCCCTCACCAACAAGCTTCTTTACGTTTTCTGCATTCAGATCGAATACGGTGCACTTATGCCCGCCTTTTTCCAGGCGACGAACCATGTTCGCGCCCATGCGCCCGAGACCTACAAGTCCGAGTTCCATTGATATCCTCTCGATAACCTCAGATTGCAACGCTAGACGCGCCGCGCTTTCGCATATGAGATTCAGCGGTGCGCAGCGCGTTTCACAATGTACCGTTGACGGCGGTTATTCTTCCCGGATTCTCTCATGGGAACCGTTCACTCAAGATCATGTCCCTCCCGAATGAAGGGTGCTCTTAACGGCGATAGTAGGCCAGCAGCGTGTCACCAAGAGATGGAGTACTGGTCAAGTTTAGAAACGTGATGTTGGCGCCGGACAAGTCATAGTCAACACCAATTACCAACAAAAAACCGTTCTTGTACAGCCTAAGGTTGCTGGGCGTAGACGGTGCTGCAGCGAGCGAAAAAGTAAGGTTCGAGCCGTTGATTGTCCCCAGAGGCCGTTCTGCATCTGTGAAGGAAGCCTGTCCAGAGGTGCCCAACCGATAAGAAGCCAGCAGCGAATCGCCAGTTTGTGGAAGCGCGTTACCAAAGAAGGTCACTGTAGAACCGGAGATCGCGAAATCTGAGCTTGAAGAAAGTAAAATCCCGTTTCTGCTGAGGAGCAAACTTGATACCGGAGCGGGAATGTTGGCCAGCGCGAAAGTCGCATTCGAACCGTTGACCGTACCTTGTGGGATCTCGCCATCGACGAAAGTAGCACTGTTTGCGCCTGACTGAGCGTTGCTGGCGAGCGTAGTAACCGTGGTCTGGAGATCGGAAACTGTATTGCTGAGGGAGCCGAGGGTGGTGTTGAAGCTGCCCACCGTTGAAGTAACGGTGTTCAACGAATTTGAGATTGCATTCAGGTATGAACTCAGCCCGGTCACCTGGCCAATGCCGAGTGTAGCGGAGGTCGGTGCTGTCGTTGTATTCGGCACGGCCGATCGCACCTGGCTCAGATTCAATGGCGAGGCACTCGGGCCGACTTGCCAGGTTTCTACCCAGCTGGTTCGACCATCCCCACTCGTATAAACGGCGAGGTAAAACGCAGCAGGCGATGCGGTCGTGGAAGGAGCCACCCTGATTGACAGCACGCCGTTATAAATCTTTACGGACGTACTGTAAGGGGCTGCTCCATTGGCTGATGCCGAGGTTCCAGTCCAGGTCAGCGCTAGGGTACCGTTGAACATAGTGCCATCCGGATTGGCAACCGTGTCGTTAATAACACTAAGACCCGTTTGCGCCACCGCGCTGCTGCTTAGCAAACAGGATGTCACAGTAACGGTCCGCAGAGAATGCCCGAATTTGGTCAAGAGTGCCTCACTTTTTTGAATTTGCCGGTATTTGCCGGGCGATCTCAGTGGAGCATGAAGCCGGAATCTTGCCTGTTTCAGTTTGTTGCAGAACAAGCGCGCTGGCAAGCTTCAAGCTACTGAGGCGTCAACAGTTAAGCCGAATGCCGATTTGTACGTTTGCGTTGTGACTGTGCTTGGGCAATTTGTGTTGCCATTCACCATAGCCTTCATCGCTTATCCAAAAAGGTCTACATGGAGCAACGAATTGGCATGTTCAAAGCCCCTCTGCCTTGAATTTCTAACCGATATCCGTGATGGCAATTGGCTTGCATATTCCGTATCCTGGAACGGCAAGTACGTGCCATAGAAATATTGGCTTACTGCAAGAGAATCACTCTGCTTATGTTTAAAGGCTCGAATCGAGATTGGGAAGCATGAGAATTATCTGCTGGAACACGCAAGGCAGTAGGACCGGCTGGAAAGATAAGCAGTTCAAGCAGATGCTGGAAACTTTTAACGCGGACGTCGGCATACTGCTGGAGCCTCCATCAAATTTGAAGTCAGAAAATGCTAGTAGGCGGTCGGGGAGGAACGCAGTTCCTGAGCTTGAAGATCCGAAAGTTGAATGGAAGGTTGAAAGACAATCTCTGAAGAGTGCTGATGTGAACGCGGAGAGCGTCGTGTATTTTGCCCGTGCAGGAGTGCAAGTCACGCTTGCACAACAGCTGGACAAAGCAAATGTGTACAGCATCAGTAAAGCAGACCTAGGCGTGAAGATTGCATTCACTCACGTTCCTTTCTCAACAGCAGACGCCTCTGCATTTACGGCTAGCCTGCAGAAGACGTTGAGCAATGGAAATCAGAAAATCGACATCTTGATGGGTGATGTCAACTGCTACGGCCTAGAGTCGAGCCGCGAGCGGGGGAGCAAGCGTAAGCGTGACGAAGCTTGGGAGGTTAAGTTGCAATCACAAACTGGAAAGGCAAAGAGCGACGCGACGCTCGACCGCGTTTATCAAAATGCAGATGCAAACGTCAAAGTTGCTAAGTGTGGTCGGGTCTTCCCATCAGCCTACCCGACGCGCTTGCCTGACATGAGTCAGGCTGATAGCACCCGCGGTAATGAGGATTTGAAATTGGAATTGAAGAACCTCTCTGACAGCTATTTCAAATCAGATCATTTTGCTATCTATGCCGATGTGGTAGCTGCAGGTGCAACGTCCGACGCAGATTCAGTTTCGCCGCCTGCTTCGAAGCGGCAACGACGAGACTCTCCATCCGAGGGAAACTCCGCTTCCGAGGGAGCCTCCGCTTCCGGCACAGGCGCTTCGGCTGTGGCCGTGTCCTAGCGATGCTTTGTGCGATGCGCGATTAAACCATTGGCGTCAGGCTTCCAGCAGGCAGACGCCGCATACGCATACCTAAACTGATCAGCAGTACGCCGAATACCAGACCATACCCGGCCAGCACGTAGACAAAGAAGACCGCGCCGACAATGGGCCGTGCCAACAGGAAAGCACCGAAAAGTATCGACAGAATGCCAGTCACCAGCAGGATTAGTTCACCCCGCAGATGCCGGCGCAAACGAATGGCGGCGAACAGTTCGGCGATGCCGGTCAGGATGGCCCAGAAAGCAATTACCGTGACAAAGATCGCTGCTGCCGCGACCGGAAGAAGAATTGCGTAGAGCCCAAATAAGATACCAACGATGCCCTCAATCAGAAAGGCACCCCAGCGCCGATGTCCCTGCACAGCCTTGAACGTCGAAAAGATAGCAAGTGCGCCGTCAATCAACGCATAAATGCCGAACACGGTTACTAAAAATGCAATCGTGACTCCCGGAATAGCAAAGGCAACAATCGCGAGAAGTATGGCAAGAACGCCGCGCAAAACAAGCGCGGACCAGTTTGACTGCAAGACCAATGGCATGGTGATATTCTCGACTTGCTCTCTAGGATAGAGTACGACCGTGAGCCAGCAGGCTACGTGCATAGCGCACGTCTGCAAAAGCCTGTTCGGCTGTGGCAGCGAGAGCGGTTAAGTGCCCCATCTTGCGCCCCGGCCGTGGAGCCAGCTTGCCATAGAGATGAAGCTTTACATCCGGTTGCCGAGCCGCCGCAGCCCAATCCGGTTCACCGTTCTCCCAAGCTTCTCCCAGCACATTGGCCATGGCAGCTGGAGCCCATTGAGTCACATCGCCCAATGGCAGCAGACATATGGCGCGCAATTGCTGCTCAAACTGGCTGGTCAGGTTTGCGTCAAACGTCAGGTGGCCCGAGTTGTGCGGGCGAGGCGCCAATTCATTGACCAGCAGCTTCCCGTCGCGCCCAATAAAGAACTCAACACAGAGTACGCCAACAACGTCGAGTCTTTCTAATATGACCCGGGCAATCTCGACTGCATCCTGCTTCAGGCGATCCGATACGCGTGCGGGAGAAAGCGAGAGGTCCAGGATACCGTTGACATGCTGATTCTCAATAGCCCCGTAGTGAGCGAAGTTCCCCTCCACAGTACGGGCAGCCACCACCGAAATTTCGCGCTCCAGGTCAACAAAGGCTTCCAACACGGCTTCGGTTTCGCCGACTGCCTGCCACGCTTGAGGCAGTTCTGAGAGGTGCTTAATGCGGAACTGGCCTTTACCGTCATAGCCAAAACCGGCTGATTTGAGTACCGCCGGCAATCCCAGTTCAGCCACAGCAGACGGTAGATCTTCGAACCGCTCCACATGCCGAAAAGGCGTCACAGGCAGCCCGGCCTGCTTTAGGAAATTTTTCTCGCGCAGGCGATGCTGCGTTGTATGAAGAACGGCACCGCTGGGCCGGACCGGAGCGCAGTTCGCAGCGGCAGCCGCAGTGGACGCCGGCACGTTTTCAAATTCAAATGTGACGGCTGAAACACCGCGCGCGAACCGGCAAACCGCGTCCAGGTCCTCATATGGGGCCATGATTTCGACGTCGGCCACTTGCCCTGTTGGCGTGTCTTCATCGGGCGAGAAGGTATGGACGCGATAGCCCATGCGGCGCGCGGCAATCGCGAACATTCGGCCCAATTGACCGCTCCCCAAAACTCCAATAGCGCTGCCCGGCAGAACCGGCGTCATGCGAGTTCGTCTCTGAGCACTGCTTCGGTTTGGCTTTGGCGGAAGGCTTGGAGTCGCGCACGGATCTCCGGATACTTGTTGGCGAGAATTGAAGCCGCGAGCAATGCAGCATTGGTGGCTCCCGCTGGGCCAATCGCCAGAGTGCCGACGGGAACACCTGCCGGCATCTGCACGATGGAGAGCAGCGAATCAACGCCGTTCAAAATACTGCTCTTAATCGGTACGCCGAGCACCGGAAGCGTCGTATGCGCGGCTACCATGCCGGGTAGATGCGCAGCTCCGCCGGCCGCCGCAATGACCACTTCCAAGCCCCGCGGGGCAGCACGCTTTGCATATTCGCTCATCAAATCTGGCGTACGATGAGCAGAC
>CAXTWQ010000022.1:22878-23592 GCA_964248065.1 uncultured Bryobacteraceae bacterium
GAGCAGACACAATGCGGCACTCGTGCGGAATCTCTAAGCGGGTCAGCATGTCTGCCGTCCGGGTCATCGTATCCCAATCGGACTTGCTGCCCATAATGACCCCCACCAGCACTCGCTTACCTTCTGGCGCTTCAGTGTCCGCCGAATTATCGTGCATGACGCGAACGGCTTACTCGCCCTGGGAGGCAGTAAATCCCTTCTGCCCATCGAAGGTGTAGAGGTTCTCAATCTTGATGAAATCGAAACCCGCGCTCTGCAAACGATCAAGCAGGTTCACAATTTGCTGATGAGTGATCACGGGATGATTCGTATCGGACATAAACCCACAGCGCCAATGATCGGTGCAGAACGTCTCTTCAAATCCGTTGGGATACACCTTCACGCCGCGGTTGCTGACTGATGTCAGCTTTAACCCATCCGTATTGAAGCTCTCCATCTTTCGGCCGAACTCAATCGGGTCACGGTCCTTCCAGTGGAAGAATACGTCCACGCCAATAAGCTCTTTTTTGGCCGGCACAGTCGGACGCAGCTTATTTGCCGATTCAGCAGCAGCCTCTTTGGAGTAACTTGCTTCCTTCAACTGCTGCGGCTTTTGACCCAGCCGTGCCACTACCGCATCGGCAAACTCCTTGGTTCCGACTTTCTGTTTGCTGATGCCCTCTTTGAAAATGTCGTAGGTGTGTATGCCGTCTTCGATTGTGCGCAGCCAGGCAT
>CAXTWQ010000022.1:23602-28736 GCA_964248065.1 uncultured Bryobacteraceae bacterium
TTGTGCACTCGCTCGGCAATCTCAGGTTGGCCAATGTGGACCAGCATAAGCAAGCCGCCATGCAGCAAGCCGGACGGGTTGGCCATGTTCTGTCCGGCGCGCCGCGGTGCCGACCCATGAATTGCTTCAAACATGGCAGCGGTTGCACCAATATTGGCCGACCCCGCCAGCCCTACCGAGCCCGCAATCTGCGCAGCCACATCCGAAAGAATGTCGCCATACAAATTAGGCATCACGATCACGTCGAACGCTTCGGGCGTATCAGCAAGCTTGGCCGCGCCGATATCCACGATCCAATGCTCCTTCTCAAACTCCGGGTATTCGGCGCCTACCTCATCGAAGACCTTGTGAAACAGGCCGTCGGTGAACTTCATGATGTTGTCTTTGGTGAAGCATGTGACTTTCTTGCGATTATTCCGCCGTGCGTACTCAAAGGCGTAACGAACAATCTTCTCCGAGCCAGGTTGGCTGATCAGCTTCAAGCATTGATAAACTTCATCGGTCTGGCGGTGCTCAATTCCGGCATAGAGATCTTCCTCGTTCTCACGCACGATGACCACATCCATGTTGGGGTGTTTGGTCTGCACGTACGGGTTGTACGAGACACACGGCCGCACGTTGGCGTACAGGCCCAGGGTCTTACGCGTGGTGACATTGAGGCTCTTGAATCCGCCACCTTGGGGAGTGGTTATCGGAGCCTTGAAGAACACCTTGGTGCGGCGAAGCGACTCCCAGGCACTCGGCTCAATGCCAGCGCTGACTCCGCGTCCATAGACTCTTTCGCCTATCTCAATCGTCTCGGTCTTTATGCGAGCGCCCGCTTCCTTGATGATGTGAAGCGAGGCGGCCATAATCTCGGGGCCAATTCCATCACCATGCGCGACAGTGATCGGAACGGTAACTGGGTTCGATGCCATAGGTACAGTGTTATTAGATCAAAGGCTTTCCTTCCTCTGCCGCCCATTCCTGCCAAAGTGGAAGCGTTACACTTACAGTGTTATCTCCCTCATCTAAGTAACCAGAGTGAAAGACTATTTAGAGCTCACTAAACCGCGTATCACGTGGCTCATTGTCATGAGTACGGCTGTGGGTTATTACTTTGGACATTCTGGTGCCTGGTCGATTCTCTCGATACTGAACACAGTGATCGGTACGGCGCTGATAGCCTCCGGGACGGCGGCGCTGAATCAGTGGTACGAACGCGACGCCGATCAAAAAATGCACCGCACGCAGGCTCGCCCGCTTCCTTCCGGACGCTTGCAACCAACCCAAGCTCTGCTATTCGGTATCGGGTTGGCCGCACTGGGCGGTCTGGAGCTTGGACTCTTTGTCAATTGGCTTACCTCCGGTCTCGGCCTGCTCACGTTGTTCATGTATCTGTTTATCTACACGCCGCTGAAGCAGAAAACTTGGTGGTCCACCACCATCGGCGCTGTCCCGGGCGCCATGCCTCCGCTAATTGGATTTGCAGCTGCGGCCAATACGCTGACCGCTGATGCCTGGGTACTGGGCGCCATTCTCTTCCTCTGGCAGTTCCCGCACTTCTATGCGATCGCCTGGATGTATCGGGAGGATTATTCGCGTGCTGGCATCCAAATGCTGCCTGTGGTGGAACCTGACGGTGAGTCCACGGCTCGCCAGATACTGCTCTACTCGGTGCTGCTGATTCCCATCAGCCTTCTGCCGAAATGGATGGGCATGACTGGCACTATCTATTTGGTAGGCGCTCTTGCCATGGGTCTGTTCTTTCTGTACTCGGGCATTCGCGTTTCACTGGACCGTACAAGAGTTCGGGCCAGAAACGTACTGCTGGCATCGGTTGTGTACCTGCCTGTACTGTACGTGTTGATGGTGCTCGATCCTGTCAGCTTGTGAAAAGCCAGTCTCTCGTACTCGCCTGTTTACTTGCGGCTACGTGTCTCAGTTGCTCGGACCCTGCTGCCAAATTGCCCCGCTACGATCGCGTACCTGCCTTTGTTATGACCGATTCGGAGGGACACCGGTTCAGTTCTCAGCAAATGGCTGGCTCTGTTTGGATTGTTGACTTCATCTATACGAACTGCCCTGCTGAGTGCCCGCGAATGAGCTCGCAGATGCACAAAATTCAGAAGCAGCTTGAGGGCAACCCCGGCGTGCGCTTCCTGTCCATTTCAGTCGATCCGGATCGCGACACGCCGTCCGTCTTAAACGAGTTTGCTCATCGCTGGGGCGGTCCCAACCCGCAATGGACATTCATTACCGGCACTCCTGAAAGCGTTCATCTGCTTGCTTACACTACGTTCCATGTCGGCGACGTAATCAACAAGATCGAACACAGCACGAAGTTTGCACTGGTGGATAAGCACGGAGTGATTCGGGGTTACTACTCCAGCTTCGACCCGGATGATATGCGGCAGATGGTTAAGGATGCCGAAGCACTTCGGCACGCCAGTTAGCTGCCTTTGCACCGTCTAAGCTGAGAGTGGATGGCACGTCTCAGCACATGGGATACCGAGCTTTACGAAGCACAACATTCGTTTGTCTGGAAGATGGGTCGAGGCCTGATCGAAGATCTAAACCCACAAGGAGGCGAGCGCATTCTTGACCTTGGCTGCGGCACGGGGCAGCTTACCGAAGCGATAGCCGAGTCAGGTGCAGAGGTTCTGGGCCTGGATGTTTCTCCGGATATGATCGGGCAGGCACGGCAGAATTACCCGCGTCGCCGGTTCGTCCTTCAGGATGCGGCCGCAATGCAGTTCCAGGGTGAATTCGACGCTGTCTTTTCGAACGCCGCTCTTCACTGGATGCAGAACGGCTCAACCGTAGGGGCAAACATTTCCCGAGCTCTACGTTCCGGTGGTCGATTCGTCGCCGAATTGGGCGGCAAGGGCAACATTGGGCAGATTGAGGCTGCTATTCAGGCGGTGCTTCCACAGTACCTCGGGAAGAACCTTCCACGCACCCGTACCTGGTTCCCATCGATCAGCGAGTACGCATCCATTCTCGAAAGCAATGGTCTCGAGGTGCGCTCTGCATTACTCTTTGACCGGCCCACGCCGCTTGCAGGTGATCGCGGGATGGAGCAATGGATTGAACAGTTCGCTTCTTACTACTTCGAGCCTCTGACGCCCGATATGCGCGCCACAGCTTTAGGCGAGATCGTCGGTCAGTTGCGGCCTTTGCTGTTTCGCGAGGGCCAATGGTTCGCCGATTACCGGCGTTTGCGCATTACAGCCCTCAAGCTCTGACGGCGCCGCTAGAGAGCAGGGAAGGGAACGCCACGCCGCCGGTTCGCTTCAACCGTTGCCCGCACATCCAACATGCTGGCAGGAATAGCCACCGGCGCGCCATTCATAGCGATGTAACGGAATTCGTAGTTGCTCGAATACCAGTAATTCCGGGCAAGCCTGCTATAGCCGTCGCGCGTGATCAGCACCGTTGGTGGCGGAACGGGCGCTCTCCAAACCGGAACGATCGGCGGTGGTGGTGGCACATATGCGTAGCTCATTGGTTGGGCAGGCGGCGGTGGTGGAGGCGCGGCAACCGGCGGAGCATAGTAAGGCATAGGCGCGCGCTGCTGGAATCCATACGGTTCGGGTGCGGGGGCCGGCTGCGGATACAGCGGCGCCGAAGCGGTCTGCTGTGTAGGAACGCCCACATCATCCATCACTTTCAAGGTGAGACGTGTTTCGGCTTTCAACACCGGCCTTGGTCCGCGCCGTGGCAGATTCAATAAGTCGATCGGCCAAAGCAACGGGATGGACCACTCGACAATATCTCGAACCGGATGTCCATTCCCATGGATTCGGCCTTGTTTATCCACCGGATACTTGGGAGCATAAACAACCTTCGTGGAGATCGGCACTATCTGGCCGGGCGGTACCATCAGACGCTCGAATTTGAGCTCCATCCAGCCTTTGCCGACAAAGTGCCCCGGATCCTTATAGTCCTCAAACCGGCCTACCAAATAGCTGCCGTAAGGAAAAACCGAACGGCCATACAACTCTACATGGCTTACCTGGCACAGCACGGGATCGCCTATGTCGGCCGTCTTAGAAGAGAGCTTTGGTTCAGATACTGTGCATTGAATCAAAGAGCCTGCGGGTACCAGTTGCTCGGCGGCACACCCGGGCAGGGATGCGGCAAGAACAACCAGGGAAACAAGTGCGTAAATGCTTTTCATGTTGGACCTCCTGGCTGACATGAATCGATAACCCAATTGGGCCATCGCGTTGATTTGCCGATCGCCGCAGCCGGGAGCTAGAAGGGAAGAGTCTCCCAGGAACTCAGGGGAAACTCAAACCTTAGGCTTTCCATCATGCGCCGTTCTGCCAGAGCCGTCAATGACTAAATTTACGGGAGACCCATGCGGACGTCGCCTATGCGTTTCGCGCTGCGCTGACGGGTTGAACATTCGCTCGGTCATGACAGTTGGCAAGCGCTGTTCCATTGCGAGCGAGCATCATGACGCTTCTCACTCGCTTGCCAAACGGAGCCAACTCATTCGTACACTGCGCTGGTTCGATAGCGACAGCGCTTGCACAGTTCTTTCATACACTCATCATTCGAAGCTAATCTGTAAGCTCGAACAAACAACTGACGGTAACGCTATTGCAGTAAATCAATCTAATGGCCGAGCGGTATTGAGAAGCCACGGCAACTCGGCTGCATCACACTTCAGAGGCAAGCATGGCACTATCCAAGACAACTAAAGATCATGATGAGATTCGAAGCTGGGCGGAAGAGCGCGGCGCCAAACCATCGCACGTCAAAGCCACCGAATCGAAGGGCGACATAGGCATTCTTCGTCTCGACTTTCCCGGCTATAGCGGAGCCGATTCGCTGGAAGAGATTTCCTGGGACGACTTCTTCGAAAAGTTCGATGAGCGAAATCTTGCCCTCGTGTTTCAGGAACAGACAGCCGAGGGTGAGCGTAGCAACTTCAACAAGATCATCAGTGGCGATTCGGTAGACACCGATGACGAGGATAGCGGCAGCGAAGGAGATAAGAAGTCTCGCCCTGCCACCAAGAAATCAAGCTCACGTGGAAGCAAGAAGTCTGCTCCTGCCGCCAAGTCCTCTGGCGTAGCCGCAAAGAAGAGCGCCGGTCCGGCAAAGAAGAGCGCCAGTAAACAAGCGCCCGCGAAAAAGTCGG
>CAXTWQ010000022.1:28746-29637 GCA_964248065.1 uncultured Bryobacteraceae bacterium
GTCCGCTTCCGCCAAGAAGGCAGCACCCGCGAAAAAGACAACGGCTAAGGCTCCAGCCAAGAAACTTCCGGCAAAAAAGGTCCCTGCAAAGAAGGTCTCCGCAAAGAAGACCACCACCAAGGGCGCTTCGAAGAATAGCCCGGCTAAGAAAACAGTTGGCAAGAAAGTGGCGGCGAAGAAGACGGCGGCCAAATCGGCACGAGGGCGGCGCTAGCACCGGAGTTCGGCTGACTGGTTTAGACTGCGGATAGTCAATGGAATCTGCCGTTACTACTCGACGCAGACTGCCGGTCAGTTTACTGATTGCAGCCGGGCTTGCTGCTCTTGTTTTGCTGACGGCAGGGCTCTATCTGAAGCGTCCTGTTCCGCAACCAGACAGGCAGGTTCCGGCCACGGCTGAGGTAAAGGCGTATGTTTCCAACCTTCAGTTAAGCGATGTAACCATGCAGGCAACCGATAACTTAATGGGGCAGAGCGTGATTGAAGTTCAAGGAAAGATTGCCAACTCGGGCTCCCGAAGTCTGGCATCGGTAGATGTCTATTGCCTCTTTCTGGACATCAATGGCCGAGAAGTTGCCCGGCAGCGTTTGCCCATTGTTCCGGCCAAGAGAACGCCTCTAAAGCCTGGGGAGACCCGAACATTCCGACTGCCGTTCGACACGATTCCAGATGGTTGGAACCAGGCTCTTCCGCGTATGGTAATCGCGCGGATTGCATTTGCCAGCTGATGGATTTTCTCGTTCTAGTTGTGGAGGATGATCCTGACCAACTGGCCATTCGCTCAATGCTTTTGCGGCAGCATGGGTTCTCGGTCGTCGAGGCTGCCACAGCGGAAGCTGCGTTGTCTCTAGCCCGCCTCAAGCGTCCTAACTCCGTGGTCCTCGATTTGCG
>CAXTWQ010000022.1:29647-34589 GCA_964248065.1 uncultured Bryobacteraceae bacterium
GATTGCCTACGGAGGAGGAGGGGCTGCGACTACTGAAGGAGCTTAAACTCGCTGATCCCGAGCGGCCAGTCTATGTGCTTACCGGCGCTCGTCTGGCTACAGCCGTAGCACTTCCTGAATTGCAATGCTGCGATGGTTTATTGCAGAAAGGCACATCTATCGTGCCTCTTGTGAAAGCGCTGACTGCCCTTCGTAATCAGTCGGAGATCAGGTCGTGTATGCCCTCAGCATGAAGTAAACGACGACGCCTGTTACTGACACGTAAAGCCAGATAGGAAACGTCCACCGGGCCACCGCTCTGTGGAATCGAAATTGGGTGCGAAGCGCATACCAAAGCGTGCCGAGGATGAATGGCAGCGCAATAACGGACAACCCAATGTGGCTGATCAGGATTGAGAAGTAGATGGGCCTGATTGCGCCATGACCAGGGAATTTGGTGTCGCCATGGAAGTAGTGATAAGTGATGTAGCTAAGCAGGAACAGTGCCGAAAACACAGTCGCGCTCACCATAAAGCGCATGTGAACCAGTCGATTGCCGCGGCGAATGTTGGCGTATCCAAAGACAAGGCAGATCGCGCTAAGCGAGTTAAACAATGCATTGGCCGCAGGCAGGTACAACACCCACGCTGGCGCAGCTACCTTGCCCTTGAAGTAAATCAACCAGACAAGAAAAGCAGCAATTGCAGCGCTGAGCGCAACGATCACCGGAACCGGCTTACGGGCGAGTTCTCCCGAAGTATTCAGGGCCGGTGCGATTTGGGGCATACTTCATCGTAAACAGATCCTGTGAAGCAGTTGATCTTTCACTTCGTGAAGATAGACGCTCAGTGCCACCCCTGTTATCGGATGTACCAGGTCTGGCGCTAACTCGAGCAACGGCTCCAGGGCAAAGCGGCGCACCGTCAAACGCGGGTGAGGGATAGTGAGCTCCGGGCTTTCCATGGCAAGTGAGCCGTACAGCAGTATGTCGATATCCAGCGTTCGGGGCCCGCGCGCAATACGGGAGGTTCGGTCTCGCCCGCCCTCCCGCTCAATGCTTTGCAAGGCGCCCAGCAAATCTTGCGGAGGCATCTCGGAGGCAATCACCGCGGCCATGTTCAGAAACCAAGATTGATCTTCGACGTCTTGCGGCGCGGTTTCGTAAAGGCAAGACGACCGAATCAACTGGATATCAGAATGCCGTGCCAACGAAAGGAGCGCGTTGCTCAGCTGCTTCTCGCGATGGCCAAGATTGCTTCCCAACGATAGATAAATCAACTCACTCGGCAGGTTCGTCTTCCCGATAGCTGCCCGTGGTAGCATGACGCCGAGATGGCAATTATTGAGCTGAGCACGGGAGCAGCGTTCCCCCAGGATAGCGTTCTGCGAGTAGTGCGTTTTCGTGAAAAGGTGGAGCCGGTTGAGACGTCAGCAGTAGGGGTAGGTGAACCGGAAGGGGAGACCGAACGCGAAGTTCTCCTGATTGAGATGAAGACCGGTCCTGCTGAGCGTGTGTTGGGCGAACATGCGGCCATCGATGCAGCCAAGTTGAAAGACTTGGGTTTCGCCATCTCTGAAGAATAGTGACCGCTAGTACAGCGACCCCTGACCCGCAAAGCGAGGCCGCCGCGAGATACCGAAATAGTCAAAGGCGCGGTCGGTAGCCATTCTTCCGCGCGGCGTACGGTCCAGGAACCCGAGCTGAATCAAGTACGGCTCATAGACCTCTTCGATCGTGTCAGCCTGCTCATCAATCGAAGCGGCAATCGTATTTAGTCCAACAGGTCCGCCGCCGTGCCGCTCAGCGATGGTGAACATAATCTTCTGGTCCACTTCGTCGAGCCCGTAGCGATCCACCTTCAAAAGATCAAGGGCTGCCTGCGCCACCCCCAAGTCAATGCGACCATCGGCTCTCACTTGTGCGTAATCCCGCACCCGTCGCAGCAGCCGATTCGAGATGCGCGGAGTTCCCCGGCCGCGCCTTGCTACTTCGCGTGCCGCATCCGCCGTAATCTCTATCTCCAGCAAGCCTGCCGAACGCTCCACAATGCGCGCCAGCGTCACTTCGTCATAGGGATCAAGGCGCAGCACAATCCCAAACCGCCCACGCAGTGGCGCACTCAACAGACCCTGCCGCGTCGTGGCTCCAACTGCTGTAAACCTTGGCAATGGAATTGAGTGGGTTCGCGCACCAGGACCGCTGCCAATCAAAATATCGAGCCGAAAATCCTCCAGCGCCGAATACAAGATCTCCTCGATGTCAGTCATCAGGCGATGAATCTCATCGATGAAAAAGACTTGCCCTGCGCGGATGTTGCTGAGGATTCCCGTCAGGTCCAGCTTCTTCTGCAGAATCGGACCTGCTGTCTGATCCATGTGCGCCGAGAGTTCACGGGCAATAATTCCCGCCAGAGTGGTCTTACCCAAACCCGGCGGCCCGCACAGCAGCACATGATCCATCGCCTCACCCCGTCGCTTTGCTGCTTCGATAGCGATAGCCAGCTGTTCCCGCACATGCGGCTGCCCGGCGAAGTCGTCGAGACTCGTGGGCCTCAGCGCTACATCAATCTGACGCTCATCATCCTGTAAACCTGGTGAAACCGGACCGTCCGCGCGCATGTCAATTCCAGTTTCCTACGGTGTGTCTTTTGAGAAAGGTTCCACAATGAAAAGTTCTCCTTGCCGGCTACACTCTCGCAGAACATGAGGGAGCCTTGAAATCCCAATCCGGTAGGGTACCAACAATGTCGCTCAGTCTTTCATTCACAACCCGCAAAAATTAAGTCACGAAAGCGGCCGCGCCGATCTTTCGCCAAAGAACCACCGTGTTTCCGCGCTTTGTCCCTAAGGCTCTGCCGTTTTTGCCTGTTCGATGCCAACGTTTTTTACGCACTTTGGACCGCGCCCCTCTTACAGTCGAAAGAGCTAGCGACCATCTCGCCGGCTGAGAAGATACGCCCAATCGTGCCACTAACCATTCACTCGTTTCATTGCGCAAACTCGCCTCGCACTGCGCGGAGGCAGCTTAGGGAGACCACTTTGACCGAAATCGCCAGTTCCTCGAAGATCCGCGTTGCTGCTTTATATGTCTGAGACTTCTCTCTTGCAAAAGCGCCGTGTTCCATTCCATTGGACAGCCGAGTTCTACGTCCAGGTAGCCGCTGTCGTTACGTTCATCATCGGCATTGGTGGCTTAGTCGCTTCCGCTCTCGGTTGGATCACCGTCCTTCAAGGCTGGGCAGGTGCTCCGGTCATGATCTGCGATACCGCTCTTGGCTTTGCTCTCGCCGGCTACGGTCTACTTCAGGGGCTGCAAAGAAACCGCACCGGTTGTCGCCTCGCCGGAATTGCGGTCGCCCTCCTAGGCGCTCTCCATCTTTTCAGCAATAACTCGCTGCTCCCTTTATCTTTATCCTCCACACCATCGAAATTGATAGCTCTTACTGGAGGCATCGAGCCGCAGATGGCGCCGACCACCCAGATAATTTTTCTTCTGTTTGGAGCTGCGCTCCTGCTTCTGTCGTGGCGCTCACTAAGTTCGTTTCCACTTTGGACTGTTGCTTTCATTGGGAGCTCCATCGCCAGCATTGGCTGCCTAGGTTTACTGGCTCTGTTCGCCGGTCTGGGCGTCGGTCACTGGTGGAGCACCCTGCTTTGTCGGCAGTGCCTGCCTGCCGCCATTGGGTCGTGTGTCGTCGGTACTGCGCTCTGCTGCCTTTTCTGGACTCATGTTCGACTCCGGCATCGCTCAGTGGCCATTGCTATTGCCACCCTAAGTCTCACCGGAATGTTGCTGCTCTTTGCTGGCGCCGATACCGCAGTCGTTCTCAGTGCTGATGCAGTCATGCAGTCTCGCACCGCTATTGCCGACAGCTTTCGAAAGATTAAGAGCATTCAGGCTTTGGTCGAAGCCGTTCGAAGTTCCGAAACCGGGCAGCGCGGATTTCTGCTCACCGCAAACTCTAATTATCTTGGAACTTACCGGGACGGCGTCGCATTAGTTGACTCATCCCTGGCCGAATGGACGTCTCATCCCCGCCTTGCGCTCCTCATTCGTCAGAAAATGACGGAGCTCAATCAGACAATCCAACTGGAAAAAGCGGGTCGCCATCAGGATGCTATCCGTTTAGTCAGAACCGATCGGGGTCTTATTCTCATGGGCGCTATTGAGCGGGAAGCTTCTGAGCAAGTCCGCTCCCTGCGGTTGGAACTGGAGAAGCGCAATGAGGAAGGCCGGCTATCGCTGAAGCTCGTCCAGAAGACAGTCATTTTGTCTTATGTTGCAGCTTTCCTGCTCACGGGGCTGGCTCTTTTCTTGGTTGTTCAGGAACTTCGGCGTAATGCTCGGCAGCAGAAAGTCTTGCGCGAAAACGAGGTTAATCTGGAACGGCGTGTTCGCGAACGCACTGAAGAACTCACTGCAGAAGTAGCGCACCGCCGCGAAACTGAAGAGCGCTTACGCCAAGCCGAGTGGCGGTATCAAAGCGCCCTTGCTTCCTCCAAGGTTGTTACCTGGACTTGGACACTCGCAGAAGACGCACTGCTCTGGGCTGGCCCGGTGCAACAGATCTTTGGCTGCGATCCATCCCAAGTCAACAGTTACGCCGCTCTTCGTGCCATGATCCATCCGGACGACCGCGACGGCATCGACGAGGCACTCACCGTTGTAAACGGCTACGACTCCGAATTTCGGATCATTCGTCCTGACGGTCAAGTGCGCTGGCTGGCCGGAAGAGGAAACGCAGTTCTTGACGGCTCGAAGGTTGTTCTCTTAACCGGCGTTAACTTCGATATCACCGATCGCAAGCTGGCCGAAGAGGCCTACCGACAAAGCGAAAGCACTCTTCGTGAGCAGGATCGTCAGCTCGCCATGGTGTTCGACAGCGGATCCATCGGCAACTGGTCATACGATATCGGGCATAACTTGTTAGTCGCTCACCCGAGCGTCTGGCGTCTTTATGGT
>CAXTWQ010000022.1:34599-55735 GCA_964248065.1 uncultured Bryobacteraceae bacterium
CTTTATGGCTCTGAGCCGCAAGCGGGTGCGCCGTGGTCCTGGTTTGCCAAGCGCCACCATCCTGAAGATCACATCAAGATTCTTGCCGCCTTCCGTAGTGCCCTGCGCGGAAAGTCGAATCCCGACATTGAGTTCCGCACGGTCTGGCCGAATGGGTCCGTTTGCTGGCTATCTTGCCAGGGAAATGTAACCTTTAACAACGCCGGTATTCCCGTTCAAGTCAGCGGTCTGATCATCGATATCACTGACCGCAAAGTAAACGAGCTGGAGCTCAAGCGCCGCGAAGAAAATTTCCGCAATCTGGCCAACGCCATGCCCCAGATTGTCTGGACGGCCCGCCCTGATGGTGTGGTGGATTCCTACAACGATCGCTGGTACGATCTTACCGGCCTGGAGCGAGGTCCTATTGGCGACGAAAGCTGGAAGCCGCTGCTTCATCCCGAAGATGTGGATTCCTGCCTTTCCACCTGGTACGCCTCTGTGCATACCGGCAAGCCGTTCGAAATGCAGCTCCGATTCTGGGATTACAAACGTAGTAGCTTTCGTTGGTACTTAGGTCGAGCTATGCCTAACCGTGACTCGAACGGTCGGATAGTTAATTGGTTCGGAACCTGTACCGACATTCATCGGCAGAAAGCAGCCGAGGAGATCCTGGAAACCGAGGTGGAAGACAGAACGAAAGAGTTACGCGGCCTACTCCTGGAAAAGGAAACTCTGCTGAAAGAGCTCCATCACCGGGTTAAGAATAACCTACAGGTGGTCTCCAGCCTTCTGCGAATGCAGAGTGAAACAGTTCCGGAAGGCTTAGCTCGAACCGCCCTTTGCGAGAGCCGTCAACGCGTCTTCTCCATGGCTCTTATTCATGAACGGTTATACGCTGGCGAGCAGATGAGCGAGCTTGACTTCGGCCCCTATGCCAACACGCTCGTGAACGAGTTGATCTACTCGTACTCGCGAGCGGCAAAAGTCAGCGCCCGAGTCAACGTCTCCTCGATCCGTCTGAATATCGACGGAGCCATCCCCTGCGGGCTCATTCTCAATGAGCTGGTCACCAACGCAATGAAATACGCTTTTTCGGACGACCGCACTGGAGAAATCACGGTCGACTTTAGAGAGAGCGCGCCTAATCGCCTCTGTCTTACTGTGTCCGACAACGGCGTCGGTCTGCCCGCCGACTTCAACTGGAAAAAGTCGAAGTCGCTGGGCATGTCGATTGTCGACGTCCTTGCTCAACAATTGGCAGGCAAGTTTTCCTTCACGTCAGAGGGTGGCGGCGCAACCTTCGTCATCGACTTCCCGAGAGAGGAGGAGGAAGAGACCCTCGCGGCCTGATCAATTCGAACTCCATGCGAGCATAGCGGAATGACTGATCTGGAGTTAGACAGACTGCGGTACCCGGCAGGACGGTTTGTCACGCCTCCGACAATTTCCGATGATGACAAAGGGCTCTGGATCGCTGAACTCGAAGCGTTACCCGCTCGCTTGCGCGAAATGGTTCAAACCCTTGACGAAGAGCAAGTAAGTACGCCCTATCGGCCCGAAGGATGGACGGTTAGGCAAGTAGTCCATCATCTACCGGACAGCCATCTGAACAGCTACATTCGGTTCCGTCTTGCCCTGACTGAGGATGCGCCTACAATCCGTACTTATTATGAACAGCTGTGGGCGGAACTGCCCGATGCCAAACTCGGTCCGGTGGAACCTTCGCTGGCCTTGCTGGAGGCGCTCCATCTGCGGTGGACGGCCCTGCTCCGATCCATGACCGGCGAACAGTTTGCACGAACGTTTTCCCATCCCGAATGGGGCAGCATGCGCCTGGATGCTGCCCTGGGTCAGTATGCCTGGCACGGTCGCCATCATCTGGCGCAGATTGAGAGCCTACGGCGCCGGTTGAATTGGTGAATGGTTCCGCCCGGGACGTTTGCTCCGGCTGCGCACCGGCCGTTGTTGCTTTTGTGCGTCCAGGTTGAAGGCGCTAATCACCAGCGCCAAATGTGAGAATGCCTGCGGAAAATTACCTAATTGTCGCTTTTCAACTGGATCGTACTCCTCCGAAAGCAGGCCCACGTCATTCGCCAGAGTCAGCAAGTGTTCGAACAAGACCCGTGCCTCCTCGTGCCGGCCTTGCATGATGTAATTGTCAACCAGCCAGAAGCTGCAAGCCAGGAACGCGCCCTCGCCACCCGGCAATCCGTCGATGGCGCTGCTCGTGTCATAACGGGCAACCAGGCCGTTGTGCAGCAGGTGCTTCTCAACGGCCGCAACTGTCCCTTGTATTCGCGGATCTTCCGGCGGCAGAAACCCGACTACCGGCAGCATCAGCAGGCTCGCATCCAGCTGCTTGCTCCCGTAATATTGCACAAAGGAATTCATCTCAAGGCTGAAGCCAAAGCGGCAGATCTCGTCATGAATGTCGGCTCGCAGGCGTATCCAACGCTCCAGCGGGCCTTCTTCTCCGAATTCTTGAATGGTTCGAATAGCCCGATCTACCCCTACCCACGCCATCACTTTTGAGTGAACAAAATGACGCCTCGGCCCTCGAATCTCCCAGATGCCGTCATCGGGTTGAGACCAAATCTTCTCCAACTGCGTCACCAGAGCCCGCTCCAGGTTCCAGGCTGCTTCCAGCTTCTACAACCCGCGGCAGCGCGCCTGATACAGCGCATCCAGCACCTCTCCATAGACGTCTAACTGCAACTGCTTATGCGCCGCATTGCCGATGTGGACCGGTTGCGAGCCCTCGTATCCAGGCAGTTCCGGTAATTCGAACTCAGTCAATCGTCGCTCACCGGCCACCCCGTACATGATCTGCATCTGGTCCGGACTACCTGCAATCGCCCGCACCAGCCAGTCTCGCCATGCTTTCGCTTCATCCATGAAGCCGGTCTCCATTAAAGCGAACAGGGTGAACGTCGAATCGCGCAGCCAGCAGAACCGGTAATCCCAGTTGCGCGGACCTCCTATTTCTTCAGGCAACGATGTCGTTGCCGCGGCAACAATCCCGCCTGTGCGATGGTGCGTCAGTGCTTTCAGCGTCAGCAGTGATCGCAACACGATCTCTGCATAAGGTCCAGTCGGCGTATGCCTGGCCGCCCACCTTTCCCAGGAGCGCGTCACGTTCTCCAGAACATGTGCTGCATTGATCGGCGCTGGAGGAGGAGCGTACGAAGGACACCAGGTGAGAACGAAAGCAACTTCTTCGCCTTCGCCGATCTCAAAACCCCCGCGCGTGCTCATGTTTTCGCCATGCAGTTCCACCGGAGAAGTCAAAATCATCTTGTCCGGGCCAGCCACAAACTGCCACGTGCCGTTGCCCAAACGCGTTACCCACGGAACGTCCATGCCGTAACCGAACCGCACCACCAGTTCGGTCATCATCGGTACGCGCCCCTTCACGCCCCGCACGATTCGAATAATGTCCTGGCTCTCGCCTCGCCGGTCCATGCAATCGATCAGCAGCACCGTCCCCGAGGATGTCCTCAGCTCGGTCTCCAGCACCAGCGTGCCTTGGTGGTACCGCCGCTTCACTTCCGGACGTTCCCCGCGCGTGCTAATGATCCAGCGCCCGTTATTCTTGGAACCAAGCAGCGAGGCAAAGCACGCCGGGTCATCAAAACGCGGAAAGCAGAGCCAGTCGATGGAACCGTCTCTGCCTACCAGCGCCGCCGTGGCATTGTTACCAATCAGCGCGTAATCTTCTATCCGTTGTGCCAAGGCTAATTCTTTCCGAAATCCAGGACAACTTTGATATCGTCACTGTGCCGCTCCAGCGCCTTCTTCCAATCATTTAGCGACTCTTTCCGCGTAATCAGACGGCTCAGCCAGCTTCGGTCAGCCTTCCGTAGTGCCTCTTCGGCCAACTGCCAGTGCTTGTGATTCGCGTTCACGCTTCCGAAAATCACGCTGTTTTCTAGCACCAGCGTACGGTTGATATTTCCGATGTCCAGCGTCACGTTCTGGTTGTGGGACGACACACCGGCCAGACAGAGAATGCCATCGTTTCCAAGCTGCTCAATGGTCTCCACAATCACCGAAGCCACCCCTGTGCACTCAATAATCACGTCAGGGCAGAGCTTGATGTCTCTCACCGGGCCGGTGTGATAGATCGCACCCAGGTCTTCCACAAGCTTCGGTTTGGGACCATCTTTCACCCGGTCCAGAACGTGGACTTCCAGGCCGCGCTGAACGCCCAGCAAGGCCGCTAACAACCCAATTGGACCAGCACCAGTCACCAGCACTGTCTTTGGTTTCCAGACTGCCCGCCTGCCAATTCGCTCAATGTGATCCCAAGCCTTTGCCACGACACTTGTAGGCTCAGTCAGCACGCCTACATCGCGCAAACCAGCGTCAAGCTTGACAGCGAAAGCCGGGTCAGTCCTCCAACGTTCTGAGGCGAAGCCGTTGATCTCCTTAATGCCGCGTTCGGTATAGCGATTGTTGCGGCACATATCGAACTCGCCCACGCCACAAGCTACGCAGGGCACGGGATCGGGATGACGAACCAGTCCTACCACCAAATCGCCTTTGGCGAAGGCGCTGCCTTCGGGCGCATCTTGAACAGTGCCAAGCGATTCATGCCCAATAATCAGGTGATTCTTGCCGGGTGGCGCCCAGCCATATTCAGCCGAGATCAATTCGAAGTCGGTTCCACAAAGTCCCAATTCGAGTGCCTGCACCAGTAGGCTTCCTTCGGGCAGCGCCGGTTCTGGGACATCCAGCACGGCAGCAGAGTCAGCTTGTCCTGGAGCAATAGTTAATGCTTTCATGTGATTGTATTGGGGTCTGTGAGGGGCTTCCCATCTCTAGATGAGGGCCAGCCGAATTGGTGACAAACACTTACCCGCCTTAACACTGTAGTCACGCTGAAGCGTAAAGACTTTATAAACTGTTATTCAATGATTGGTGTAGAAGCAGATGTACAAATACCCCGCAAGAGATGGACTCGAGAGGAGACTCATCTTCTTGCAGATCTGGGCTTTCCGAATGCGTCAAAGCTTGAACTCATAGAGGGAGAACTCATTGATCGAATGGGGAAAAAACATCCGCATGTCCTTTGGCAAAATCTGATCGTAGCCTGGCTGTGGGCCACGTTTGGATCTGAGTATGTTCGGACGGAATCTCCTATTGACGTGTCTTCTGAGGACAACGAACGAAGTGAACCTGAGCCGGATCTGCTAGTGACTGCCAGATCGGTTCGGGCCTACACAACTAACGTAGTTCCCAAAGAACTCCGGTTAGTGATTGAAGTCTCCGACTCCAGCTTGAACTTCGATCTACAGCAAAAGGCACGGCTGTATGCAAGGGCTGAAATCGTAGATTACTGGGTCATTGATATCAACAACAGCTTGATACACGTTCATCGCGACCCGGCACATGGCGCTTACACCAGCATTACCAAACACTGCTTCAGCGAGGAGATCACTCCACTTGCTGCGCCTG
This sequence comes from uncultured Bryobacteraceae bacterium, assembly GCA_964248065.1. Lineage (GTDB taxonomy): Bacteria > Acidobacteriota > Terriglobia > Bryobacterales > Bryobacteraceae > Bog-105. The sequence continues at coordinate 40,039 of CAXTWQ010000022.1, forward strand.
ACGCTGTCTTCTGCGCTAACCGTTTGTAAGTTCCCATTCCTCACGTTCCCGCCGTGATGCAGTAACTCTCATGCCCGCATATTGCGGCGCTCCAGCCAAAGCCGCCGCAAACTCAATCTGAGCGAACAGCCTTACGTCTTGGTCTGGTATCTGCTTCAGGTATCCCAATCCAGCCTCACCAAATGCTTCGCCGATCAAGTACAGTACTTGACGGAACGCCTGCGTTGAAGGCCAGCATTCTTTGAAGGCGAGATTGTCTTGGAGGTCGTCGTCCAGAAATGCTTGTCCCTGCTTGAATGCTCCCTCGAACTGCCGCAGATGCTGCCCGTCGATCAGGGCCATGCCGAAGGCTTTATCCTTCTCCGAGCCCCAGCCCAGTATGTAACCCGGTCGGCTAACCTCGCCGGCTTTCTTGGCTGGCCGCTGAGCTTCCCTTGCCTCGCTCACCGACTCCTGCCCAAACGGAAAAATTGCGACTGCTGCGGCCAGCTCCGGGTATTGCGGAACTAATGTGTTCGCCAATTCAGGATCTAACCGCTTCAAGACATGCAGAATCTCAAATAAATAATATTGCCGTCCTGATGTGAAGGTCATTCGGTTTTCCGGGTCAAACTGAGCTTGGATGGGAAAATCTTCGCTATGGATAATCTCGGAAACCACAGATTGCAGCACGCGAAGCGCCTCATCGCTTGGGAGCATTTTCCGACGCCAAGCAAATAAGGTCACGAACTGGTGGGTACGCATATGGCGCGGTATCAAATGTGAATCCGGATTCACCCCTCCCCCAAGCCAAACCTCCATTGCTCTTCGCAGCAGGCCCAGTTTCACCGCGTCATCGGCAACTGCGTTCATCACAGCAGCGACCATTGCAAAGGGATACAATTCGGCGTGCTCATAACTTAGAAGAAAGTCGACCGCAGCTTCTGAGTGGCCGTGTCTGAGCAAGATGGATAGATAGTTTTGCTCATTGGAGTGCCTGGAATGTTCGCCCATAGCTTGACGCCGCCTTGTCAAGTCAGGCGCGATCGCACCCGTAAGCAAGTAGGTCTCGTGTTCGATCCCGATACGATCCTGCGCCGTAAACGGGATCTGGTCCAGCTCTTGCAAGGCTCGTCGCAAAAGCCTGCGTGCCTCAACCTCGTCGAAGCGCGCCATCACTCGTGCCGCGTGCAGCCGCGCACAGGCCCCGATCCGTGGCGAACATTCATCAGCTTTGGCCAGTGCATCGGTCAGCAATTCACGGGCGGTCATCCCGTCAGCCTACCCGACCCGTGCTTCCGAATGCCACTTGGTCACCTCCCAGTTATCTTTGCTACCCGGCAAGGACGTCCAGGGTGCAAGATCCATCCGAAGAAATTGACTCAGGGTGAACACGTGAGGCTCATACAATTGCCGTAATTCGCTCAAGCGCCTCCATGCGTCCTCCTCTCCCCGCAGCTTCAGCCCTTCTTCCTCAAGGCCCTGCCGAATGATCCTGAATGTCTCTTTCGATAAACGTTCCGGAAGGCGACCCTCGCCTTTCTGATGAAAAACTCCCACAATGTCGACCACCGCATGACGCCCCATCGCAAACGTCAGGTGCGCCTGAGAAGCGCGCTTGTCTTGCAAACAGGCCATGCCGAACGCACACGTGTCCAGGATGGTTGTAGTCGCTGCTACCCAGGACTGATTCGTGTGTTGCGACCGGAAATAGCACAGCACCGGATAGGAAGTCTGGCTTTCCATAATCTCGGCAAACCAGTGCTCCCAACGCTCCATCAACGCTTCCAGCTTCTCCGGATTCCCGGTACGGGCGACGCGGTGAAGCAGCTCGCCCGCCGAAGCCGGTGACCCTGCGCGAGCGTCCAGAAGCGCAATCTCCACTTCCCGCCGCGAGAAAGCCTGGTACAAAGTCGGAAGGTAACTGACCACCAGGCCGAACAGCCCCAGCCCGATAGCTGCCTCCGTCACCATGCTGAGGCGGGCCGTGTGGGAGCGTGGCGTTACGTCCCCTAATCCAAGCGTGGTCAGAGTGGTCCCACTTACATAAAGATCTGTCAGGAAGCCGGCCGAGTCGCCTGTGGGTAGTCGAAACGGCAACCGAGTCGACCAGTTCATCAGCGCAAAGGAAAAGGCCAGTGTCAGCCCCCAAACTGCAAACAGCGCTAATAGTGATAGAGGGCCGAAGGTGGACAGAAAGGCAGATCTCTTTTTAGTACTTCGAATCGATTTCGACACGAAGCAGAAGACTCGCCAGTTAGCAAGGTAAAAGAGCCGGGTAAATCGAAATCTCCGCTCAATTTTTCGGGGCAGAACGATAGTCTCGAACACCTCCCAGAGGACAAAAATCGCAAGAAAGACGGACGCGGCGAGAGTCAGGAAATGCATGAGCGTAGGTACTAACACTTATAGCGGTTCGCGATTGCCATCATCCGCCTAAGCCTTCGGTCAGGTTTTCCAGCCGCTCAACAGATTCAACGAGAAAACATGCGCAACTGCCTCAACAATGAAGCTATGAAATTAAGCAACTCGCATTATTGGGCCTGCCAGATTGCCGGCTGGGGAGCTTACAGCGTTATGGGCCTCTCCATTGTCGTGCTCGAAAGCGGCTGGCGGCCGAGCGCCATTGCCGGCTACCTACTCTTTTTCGTATACAGCATCGGACTGAGTCATCTCTTGCGCCGCATCATCCGCCGCCGCGGCTGGACGGGCCTCCCTCTCCCTTCAGCTTTGATTCGACTGACGACGGCAAGCATCTTGATCGGCGCGATAGAGAGCGCTCTGGTGGTGGGTGTTTACAGCGCCATCGAGGGTAGTGTTGGCATCTGGCGTGAGCGCCCATCCATTGCGTTCTTGTTCCTTGGCCTGTCGGTCGTCAACACAATCTGGACCGTCCTGTATCTTTCGGTCACAACGATGCGCCACTCCCGCGAACAGCGCCGGGCGGAAGTGGAAACGAAACTGGCTTTGAGCAAGGCTCAATTGCACGCACTGGAGGCTCAGCTGAATCCGCACTTCTTGTTCAACTGCCTTAACTCCATCCGTGGCATGATTCGCGAGGATCAAACGCTGGCCCAGGACATGGTAACGCGGCTGGCAAACATCCTCCGCCACAGCCTCCAGCAAGATCGGCAGCACCTGGTTTCGCTGGGAAGCGAGTTGGAGATAGTATCGGACTACCTGGCGCTGGAGTCGATTCGTTTTGAGGACCGCCTACACGTCCAACTCGATGTGGACGAGGCAACCCGTCAGAGCGCAGTCCCGCCAATGCTCGTCCAGACTCTGGTTGAGAATGCCATTAAACACGGCGTTGAGGCAGTAGCTTCGGGCGGAGATCTTCATATCAAAGTGGGTCTCGACAACCACACCCTGCGGATCGAAGTGGAGAACAATGGCAGCTTAGGTGAGCCGCGTTCTCCCTCGACTCAAATCGGCTTGGCCAACGCACGCGAGCGCCTCCGCATTCTGTATGGCGAGAAAGCCAGCCTGCAACTTGCCTCACCGCGTTCCGGTCGTGTTGCCGCTACCCTGTTAATCCCCACCGCCGCATGAAGGCACTGATCATAGATGACGAACGCATCGCGCGGGGGGAACTACGCCGTCTGCTGAGTGCCCACCCGAGCATTGTGATCTCAGGCGAAGCTCGCAATGGCGACGAAGCGCTCCAACTGGTTGAGCGGCTCGCGCCCGATGTCCTCTTCCTCGACATTCATATGCCTGGAATGAGCGGCTTTGATCTGTTAGAGCGCCTACCTGAGGTTCCACAGGTGATCTTCACCACAGCCTTTGATGAGTACGCGCTCAAAGCGTTCGAAGTCAGCGCCCTTGATTACCTGGTGAAGCCGGTAGCTCCTCAGCGCCTGGCAGCGGCGGTAGCCAAACTTCGTCCGCCGCTCGCCCATCCGCGTCTGGAGCAGGTATTCGTGAAAGACGGCGACCGCTGCTGGTTCGTACGTCTGGCCGATATCTTCCTGCTCGAGTCAGAGGGTAATTATACGCGGCTGCACTTCGGAAGAGAACGCCCAATGATCCCGCGTTCGCTCGCAGCACTAGAGGAGCGGCTCGATCCCGCCACCTTCTTCCGGGCAGGCCGTCGGCACATCATGAACCTGAAGTGGGTGGAACGGGTTGAGCCGAGTGTGAACGCCAATCTTCTGGTACACCTTCGCGGAGGAGCAACGGTGGAGCTGTCGCGCCGCCAATCTGCCCGGTTCCGAGAAGCCATGAGCCTTTGATCCTCAGACAGATGCCCTAATCTTGAGAGCCTGCCGTGTCTCCCTCCACTCCCTTAGGAGGTATACGCCAGAGTGACAAAGCTATATCGAAAGGGCGCAAAGCGAGGCGAGCGCGGCGCCACCATCATCCTGTTTACCTTCACGATGTTCCTGGTGGTCATTCCATTGATCGGCCTAGCCATCGACGGCTCCATTGTCATGTGGGAAAAAGCACGGCTGACCACAGCCGTAGACGCAGCAGCCTTAGCAGCCGGACGCTCGCTCAGTGCCGGCCTCACTCTCCAACAGCAGCAGAACACTGCTACAAGCATCGGGCAAAATTACTTTCAGGCCAACTTTCAACCCGGACAAATGGGGACTGCTGTCACCAACTCTGGCGGAGAGCCCTCAATCAGCTTCAGTCAGGACAGTACCGGTTTGCGGAGGATCTCGGTCCAGGCCAATATTACGGTGCCTTTATTCTTCATGCGGCTCTTAAACTTCAACACAGCTTCACTTCAGGCCATTGGTCAGGCTTCTCGGAAAGACGTCAACGTGATGCTGGTGCTAGACCGTTCGGGTTCGATGGCCAGATCTAATTCGTGCGGGCCAATGATTGCTGCCGCTCAGAGCTTCGTTAACATGTTCGTGGATGGCCGGGATTCCCTCGGCTTGGTCACCTTCACCCGGACCGCTAACATTGATTCACCTGCCAGCACTACTTTCCGCTCCAACATTTCTAATCAACTCAGCCAGTTGGTGTGCGCCGGAGGCACAAACTCAGCTTGGGGTCTTGGCTTGGCTTACGACGAGATTAAACGTCTGAATTTGCAAGGCGCCTCCAACGTGATTGTGTTCTTCTCGGACGGCTGGCCCAGTGCTTTGCGATTCTCGGCTGTCAACGGATATCAGAATGCGCTTTTGCCCATGCGCAACCAGCCTGCCGACGATGGCGATACTCGCTACTACTCGACCTCCACATCCACAGAATCTACGTTTGCTCATAGTCCCTGCACGTCTGCGCCGCTGTCTGGAGTACTCGAAGCTTACACCAATGATGTCGGCTCCACCGGCTCTACTCTTGGAGTCTGGCAGGACACCCAGTTCTCCATCAGTTCCAGCGAGGGTGGGGCCTTGGATCAAGCGCATCTTGTGCAAGCTGGCTGCTATTTCAACAATCCCACTAACAACGCGAGCACACCATATATCTATATGCGCCGGGACGTTGCCTACGTTCCGGAGATCGATTACTATGGCAATCCGACTGCAAGTACTTTGAACCCGCTTGGTCCGCAACCGTTTCGAGCAACCCTCCGGTTCCCAAACGACGGCGTGCATCTTTACGGCAATTACCCGATCCCTAATGTCTCGAACCCTTCGCGTCTTCGGCCGGATACTCCGGAAACGATCACTGATGCCGCCTTCAATGCTGCCGATAATATGGCTTATACAATTCGAAAGGACATCAAGTATAATCCCATCATCTACAGCATCGGATTAGGCAGCGCAGTCAATGCTGATTTTATGGCACGTGTAGCCAACGATCCCTCCGCTTCAAGTTACGACAGCACGAAACCGCGAGGCCAATACATCTACGCACCGACAGCTACTCAACTACAGACAGCCTTTCAGCAAATTGCTTCTCAGGTTCTGCGCATCTCTCAATAGAGCGCTGCGCCTTTCCAAGAACAGCGTCTAGAAGATCGCGCGCGAACTCGATCCAGTATTGCCGAACGGTTGCGTTCCCTGCAATTGGTTCAAATCCGGCGAGATTGCCCACATCTCTGCCATGTAGGCAAACTGCGACGAGGATTGTAGCGAAGGGATCAGGCTCTGAAAGCCAGGAGCGACCACAGATGAATCACTCACATAGTTTGTGTTGCTGATATATCCGCCGCTGCCAATCAAGCTGGATGTCGGCGTTGCGAAGCTGCTTAGATCCAGGCTCGCATTGCCAATAACAATTCGCCGCGTCACCACGATTTTCCCCAGGTTCGGGCAGCTGCTAGAGGCGCCGGCTGCATCACAGGCAGTCTGGTCCACGTACGTAAGAGTTGATAAGATCACTACCCCGTTTCCACCGCTGACCGTCATGTTCAGTCCTGGTGCCAGGTTCACCAACAAGTTCTGGGCATTAGCCTGCGAGAAATCCGTTCCAAACGCAAACATATGGGCCGCCGTACGGCAGACCTGCGTTACTTGCATAGCGCGAAGCACGTTAAATCCAACCCAGTACGATCCTAAAAACAGCGGCGTCCAGAACAGGGCGAAGCAGAGACAAAATTCGACGAGCGCGCTGCCGCGCTCACAATTGGTACGTTTTCTCATATCAGCGTTGGGGAGGCGTTCCGCTCGGTGACGGTTCGACTATGTCCGAAGCAGACACCGAAAGTGGTATGGGAGAGGAAGAACGCCACAGCGGCAGCATCGGTTTCAGAGAAAGGCCGGTGACCACTACCTTCACCACATTGCCGCCGCTATTGCTACCTGCGCCGGTCTGCTCAGTAAGGGTCGCTTGATCGTAGTAGTGAATCTGTACGCAGTTAGCCGCGTTGGCCGAATTGATGAAACCAAAAGAGTACTGCTGGACAACCTGCCGAATAGACGCATCCTGGCCTGAGGAGCCCAGCGTTTGGCCCGTAACCGCAAACCGAACACCCTCCCGAGCTCCTTCCTGCAGGCTCGCTGAGGCGAAGATTGCCCAGGCCGTATCTACCGTCAGAAAGAGCAACCCGAACATAGGCAATAAGATCAGCCCAAATTCGACCATTGTGCTGCCGCGTTGCTTCTTGTGCCGATGTGTTCCTTCCGCTGCTGGCATCGAGACTACTCCCAGATAAGGAGTCGGGTGCACGGGAGCTTTGTCGCAGGGAAATCTCAGCCCGAGTGACGCAATGAAAAAAGATAGTCCCTCCGCAGCATTAGGGATTTTCCTTCTCCAGATAACCTCTGAACTTTTGGAAGATCAGCTCACTTACCTGAAGGAAGGAACTCAGTCTTCTTTCTGCAAGAGGTTGTTGTTGTATATGAAGTTTCCCCAATGGTTAGCTCTTCCGGTTCTGGCGATCGCACCCAGCCTCGCCATTGGCCAACAAGGCGCTGACGTCTCCCAAACCAGCTCTGTCCCTCCGACAAACTCGCTTGCGAGCGGTTCCACGAGTTCTCAACACTCCTCGGATATACCTTCCTGGCAGGAGTCATTGAGTCGGTGGGTCGAACTGCGAGATCTGACCTTCTCGATGCGCTATCGCAGCGTATTTGATTCGAACAATGCTCACGAATTTAACCAAGCTCAACAGCGAAGCATTGTGGACGGCAAGTTCAAGTTTGATCGCCAGGGTAAATTCGGTGTTGTTTTTCATGCCTCCAGCGGCAAATACTTCAATTGGGCCTATGCAGACTTCGCCAACGGCGGAACGCAGAAAGCATATGGTCTGGAATTTGTCAGAGCCACACCCATCCAGCGCGATGCGATCAATGCTTACCTCAGCCCGCAGCGAGCCTCCGTCGAGGGTGCTTCCGGAGGTTGGGGTTTCTATCTCCGCCGGCTTTACCTGGACATGGAACCAATTCCAGGCTTCGAGCTACAGTACGGCGGCCTGGACATCAATCGCGGCGCTGCCAGTGAAATCACAACTTACGACAACGACGGCTACATTGCCGGTGAACGTCTACTCATCAAGCGACCGCAGGACCTCTTCTTCAATGAAATCTCGGTGACTTACGCCTATTTGGGCGATCTCTACACGCCCAACTTCTTCGCCCGGGCCGATCGCCTGACGCAGACCAATTACCACCAGTTCCTTGTGCGCAAAGAAATTGCTAAGCGCGTGAACGCCTCTTTCGACTACACATGGCAGAACAAATCCAACACCCTACGGCAGGCGGTGCAAGTCAAGATTCCTGAACTGCGCGTCATCGACAGTGCTCGCCTAGAAACGTATGAGCGTCTGAACGCCATCTCTTTCAGCGAAGTGGTGGATTTCGCTCCGGGCGGCAAGGGCTACGCCGTGACCCTGGGTAAGCGGAACGCCTTTGGTCGGCTGTCGCTCGAAGGCGGATTGGCGTATATCGATCCGCACCAAGGTGTTCTCACTCAATCGGAAACTTCTGCAACTTTCTGCATGGGCGTGAACGGGGACTCGTATGGTTTAGGCAATCGTTTTTTCGTTCGCCCCAGCATCAAGTTGAAGCCGTACCTTGAAGTGAACGGCTATTATACGCACGAGATTGGACAGTTCACCGTGCCCGATCAAATTGTATGGAACAAGCAAGCCCTTAATGCCGGCATCGTGTTCGACTTGAAGAAAGCTTTCTTTCGAGGTGCCGAGTAGTCGCTCTCTTCCGCAAAGAAGTGTTGCCGGACGGCTGTTCTGCGCGTATTGAACCGCCTGTTCTGGACTAAAATTCGCCTTCCGTACCCACCCACAAAGCAGGAGAAAACCGCTTCTCCCGTCTACCATTAAGGTGAATGAAAGCTCTTGTAAAACGGGATCGGGCCCCGGGTCTGGCGCTGGAGGACGTCCCGGAACCCTCGATCGGCATCAACGACGTGCTGATCCGAGTCACCCACACTGGCATCTGCGGTACCGACCTACATATTTATGAGTGGGACGAGTGGGCACAAGCTACCATTCCGGTGCCAATGGTGGTGGGGCATGAGTTTGTCGGCGAAATCGTCAAAGTTGGCTCCAATGTCAACGACTTTCATCCGGGCGAAGTGGTCAGCGGCGAAGGCCACGTCACCTGCGGCCGATGTCGCAACTGTCTAGCGGGCCGCCGGCATCTGTGCGCTCACACACAGGGAGTCGGAGTGAATCGTCCCGGAGCCTTTGCGGAATATATCTGCCTTCCCATGACCAACATCTGGCGGCATGACCCGGGCATCGATCGCGAAGTCGCGGCCATCTTCGACCCATTTGGTAATGCTGTCCACACTGCGCTTTCTTTTCCGGTGCTGGGCGAAGATGTCCTGATTACCGGCGCTGGCCCCATCGGGTTGATGGCCATTCCAGTGGTGCGGCATGCGGGCGCCCGGCACATTGCCGTAACTGACCTGAATCCATACCGGCTCGATCTGGCGCGTAAACTGGGCGCAACCATCGCCATCAATCCAATCGAGACGCCGGTCTCTGAAATCCAGAAGCTATTAGGTATGCAGGAAGGCTTCGACGTTGGGCTGGAGATGTCCGGGAATTCGGCAGCTTTTCGCGAAATGATCTGCAACATGAGTCACGGGGCTAAAGTCGCAATGCTCGGCATCCCAACCCACGATATGGCCATCGATTGGCGTCAGGTGATCTTCAACATGCTGACCATCAAAGGCATCTACGGGCGCGAGATGTACGAAACCTGGTACAAGATGACGGTGATGCTGGAATCGGGGCTCGATATTAAGTCCGTGATCACTCACCGGTTCTCCTATCGAGATTTCGAAAAAGGCTTTGAAGTGATGCGGTCAGGCAAGTCAGGCAAAGTGATTTTAAAATGGACCGAAGATTAGCGGTCGGCAGTAAGCAATGAGAACGAGCATTTTCGATATTTTCAAAGTTGGCATCGGACCGTCAAGTTCACATACAGTCGGGCCCATGCGGGCTGCGGGTCGGTTCGTTTCGCAGTTGGAGAGCGCTGGCATGGCAGGCAGGACAGCGCGCGTTGTCGCCGAACTATATGGCTCGCTGGCCCTCACCGGCATCGGTCACGGCACGGACCGCGCGGTCTTGCTCGGCTTGAGCGGCGAAACAGCAGAGGCGGTAAACATAGACGGAATTGAAGCGAAGCTAGCCGCCATCGGCACGAGCAAAAGTTTGTTGCTGGGGGCCGCGCGCCCGATCCGCTTTGACCGAATAACCGACCTGTTATGGCACCGTGATCAGATCCTACCCGGTCACCCGAACGGGATGTTTTTTTCAGCCTTCGATATAGCCGGCGACCTGCTGCACCGTGCTGTTTTTTACTCCATTGGTGGCGGGTTCATTGTCGAAGAAGGCGAGGCGGTCAGCACCGAGCCGACGCCGCTTCCAGTGCCCTATCCGTTTTCGAACGGTCGCGAACTGCTCGCGCAAGCCACCGTTCACGAGAGTTCCATCGCCCGCATCATGCTGGAAAACGAAGGAGCACTGCGGGGCAGGGAAGCCGTCCGGGCCGAAATCTTGCGGCTCTGGGGCGTGATGGACGGGAGTATCGAGCGCGGCTTGCACACCGAAGGCATTCTCCCGGGCGGTCTGAATGTCCGCCGCCGTGCCCCCGGCCTCTGGAAACGAGTTCAGAGCCAGCCGGACAACGATCCGCTTCGTGCCATGGATCTGGTTAACGTGTTCGCCATGGCAGTGAACGAGGAGAATGCGGCGGGCGGTCGCGTTGTTACGGCCCCGACCAACGGAGCGGCAGGCCTGGTCCCTGCCGTGGCCCGTTACTACCGGACCTTCATCCCTGAAGCCTCCGACGACGGCCTCATCGATTTCTTTCTGACCGCCGGCGCGATCGGCATTCTCTACAAAGAGAACGCTTCCATTTCGGGCGCTGAAGTCGGCTGTCAGGGCGAAGTGGGCGTTGCCTGCTCCATGGCCGCGGGAGGCTTAGCCGGCGCGCTTGGCGGTTCCAGTTTGGAAGTCGAGCATGCCGCCGAAATCGGCATGGAGCACTTTTTAGGCATGACTTGCGACCCAATTGGAGGCTTGGTGCAGATCCCGTGCATCGAACGAAATGCAATCGGGGCGGTGAAGGCGATCAATGCCTGCCGGATGGCGATGGGCGAATCAGGCGAGCACAAGGTCTCGCTCGATCAAGTGATTCGGACCATGTATCAAACAGGCTTGGATATGCAGTCGCGCTACAAGGAAACGGCGCTGGCCGGTTTAGCCGTGAACGTGTCTGCCGGCGCCAGTTCGGCTCTAAATGCACGCGCGGTTAACGTCCGGGATTGCTGAAGGATTCGAAACAGACATGTTTGCAAACGTACAAGAACGGCTGACCGGCCGAATCGAAGAAATAACGGAGGCCGGTCTATTTAAGCGGGAGCGGCTGATTGAAAGTCCGCAACAGCCTGAGATCAAGGTCTCGGCCGGCTCCACGGTTCTGAACTTCTGTGCCAACAATTACCTGGGCTTGGCAAACCATCCGAGAGTGCTGGATGCAGCGCGGCGCGCGCTGGACCAATGGGGTTACGGGCTGGCCAGCGTTCGGTTCATCTGTGGAACGCAGTCCATTCATAAGCAGCTGGAAGCGAAGCTGAGCGAGTTTCTCGGGACCGAAGACACCATCCTGTACGGCTCATGCTTTGACGCGAACGGCGGGCTGTTTGAAACGCTGCTCGACAGCGAAGATGCTGTTATTTCTGATGAGTTGAACCATGCCAGCATCATAGACGGTATCCGGTTGTGCAAAGCCGCGCGGTTCCGTTACAAGAACGGCGACATGGCGGATCTGGAAACTCGGCTGAAAGAGGCGAGCGGCGCTCGCAACCGGCTGATCGCCACTGACGGCGTGTTCTCCATGGACGGCTACGTTGCCAATTTACCCGCCATCTGCGATCTGGCTGAGCGGTATGACGCCATGGTGATGGTGGACGATTCGCACTCGGTCGGCTTTATGGGCAAAGGTGGCCGCGGCACTCATGAGCATTTGGGGGTGATGGGCCGGGTCGACATCATTACGGGTACGCTGGGCAAGGCTCTTGGAGGAGCTAGTGGTGGATACACGAGCGGGCGCAAAGAAATCGTCGACTTGCTCAGGCAGCGTTCACGGCCTTACTTGTTCTCTAACTCACTCGCGCCGCCGATAGTTGCGGCCTCCCTGCAAGTACTCGACCTGATCAGCGAGAGCAATGACCTGCGCGATCAGTTGTTCCGCAATACCCGGATCTTCCGTGAGCGGATGACAGCAGCGGGTTTCACAATCCTGCCGGGTGAACATCCTATCGTTCCGGTCATGCTGGGCGATGCGGCCCTTGCCACCCGCATGTCCGAGTCCTTGCTGGCAAAGGGCGTCTACGTGGTTGGGTTTTCCTATCCGGTGGTGCCGCAAGGCAAAGCCCGTATCAGGGTCCAAATCTCAGCCGCTCATACCGAGGATGAGATCCATTTCGCAGCCGATCAGTTCACCGCCAGCAAGAAGGAACTGGGAATCTAAATGAATGTGGTGCGTAGGTCAGCATGCGCGGTCGTGCTAGCAGCTTGCATCGCTCTGGCAGCTTCTCAACCCTGGAAGGGCAAAGACCCAAAGCAGTGGACCCGCCAAGAGGCCGAGACTATCCTCACCGCCTCGCCTTGGGCCCAGGGAGCGGAGGCTACTTTCCCTGATCCGCGTGAAGCTCCACCTACGTCCGTTTATTCGCTTCCTGGCCCGGCACAGGCGGGCATGGCAAGCCCTGCAGGCGCAACCGATGGCAAGTGGGACGGTGGAGTCAGCCGCAATAATGGCGCCGGTCTGCTGCCCACTCTCTCGGTGTTAGTCCGCTGGGACAGTGCGCTTCCAGTTCGCCAAGCCCTGTTGCGGTCCAAAGAAGTCGGGATGAAGCTGCCTCCCGAGCAACTCGCCGCCGCTGCCAAAGAGCCGAAGAGTTATGCCCTGAGCGTAACGGGCTTACTGCCTGGAAAGGAATACCAGAAAGCGTCCCCAATGCCCACCAAATCTACCAGCGATCCCGACGACGGAACGCGCCCAGCACTCAGTACTGAGCAGGTATTGGAAGGCTTAATGGAGAACACACGGCTTGCCATCCGAAAAGGCCAAGTCTTGCATCCGGAAAACGTCACAATGGACGCTGATACCGGCGCTATCCACATCTTCTTCCCGCGCACGACTGAGATCACAAAGGCGGATAAGGAGGTTCTCTTCACCACCCGCTTCGGTTCCTTGAACGTGGAAAAGCGTTTTCGCCTGAGCGAGTTAATGTACCAGGGTCATCTGGAACTTTGATATCGCTACGGCCAAAAGAAGCGAAAAGCCAGACATATTACCACAATTGTGACGGCAACGAATTGTCCTCTCCTGCATCCAACGAATTGAGAGAACTCATGAACAAAGCGCTCCAGCAGTTAAATGAACGTTACGAAGCGATGATGTTTGCCAAGACTCCGGAACTCGGTCGGAAAGCGGCTCGGGAACTGGTACGTGCAGTTTTGGGTGAGGAAACTCTGCAGAATAAGTCTCTTGAGGAGGCACTGCGGGAATGTTGCCGCCGCATGCGCCCCTCAAGCGACCCCAAAGAGCAGATCCGCTTCGAGAACGAATTTGTAGAGCTCGGGTTGTGGCCCGACGGCTCCCAACGTATTGCCGCCTGAGAACTCCGGGAGGGCTATGGAAAGCCTGGAGTTCGCGCACCTGCGAAATTCAGGATGAATCTTTTCATTGCCCGCTCGAAGCCATGCATGCCGAGTTCTTCGGCTTCTTCCTCCGCACGTTCATTGGCCCAGCCATCGGCCCGAATACGGTAGCAGGCCACCAGAGTCCCCGTGCGATCGACCCCATACTTGCAGTGCACGAACACCGGCCAGTTTGCGTGATTTTCGAATATCGACAAAGCCTTCTTGATTGCCTCCGGAGATGGCGTCCCTACATTGTGCATCGGAACATTGATGTAACGTGGGCCGAGTTCTTTGGCCTTGCGCTCCTCGATGCGTCCGCGCTCATGGGCAGGGCGCAGGTCCAGGATGGTTAGGACACCAAGCTCTGAGAGGTGATGCAAGCTTCTTTGGTAGGCTGCGCCCCTCGGTAAACATGGTTATCAACTCGATAGAAGCGGGCACTCCGGGTACTGTTTGAGCCTGTAGTACAAGCCCGCAAAGAAGGCCGAAACAAAGCAACGGCTGAGCACATCGAGTACGAAGATCATCCATGTTATTTAAAGCTGGTTAGTGTGCCCGCTTGTAGGCCTGGGACTTGTCTTTATCGTACTCGTAGCAGCATAGCCGAGCTGCTTTGTAAGCATCTAATTGTTTGTGCGACAGACAAGTTATGAGTCGGTCTGGGACTACCCGCGTCCCCAAAGTTGGAAGCGTCCTCGCGTAACTTACGCGTCATCTTTGATGGCGTCATCGTTGCAGAGAGCAATCGCTGTTATCGCATTCTTGAGACCAGCCATCCGCCAACTTGGTACGTGCCGCCGGCGGATGTTCGTACCGAGTATTTGGTTAAGGTTCCTGGCAATTCGTTTTGCGAATTCAAAGGCGTGGCTAGTTACTGGGATTTGCACGTGGAAGACGAGATAAGCGCTCTGGCGGCTTGGTCGTATCTAAGGCCGAGTCCGGCTTATGCGGAGATCCAGAACTATCTTGCTTTCTTTCCCTCTCGTGTCGGGCAATGTTTCCTTGATGGTGAGCCAGTCCAGGCGCAGGCGGGGGATTTCTACGGAGGCTGGATCACCCCGGATATTAGCGGGCCTTTTAAGGGCGGCCCAGGCACACTTGGCTGGTAGCTCTGCGCCGCTGATCTTGAGCCTGCAGCTGGATGCTCAGCATCAAGATGAGTTCGACAGGCTGAGGGAGCAGTACTTCCCGCCGGCTCTGAACATTGTCCCGGCTCATGTCATTTTATTTCACCATCTGCCCGGCCAGGAAGTGTCGAGCATCCAGCAGGGGATCGAGCGAATTACAGCCGACCAGCCTCCGTTCCGAGTGCAAGTTAGTGGCCTACGAAGCCTTGGTAGAAGCGTTGCGTACACGCTGGAGTCTTCGGCCCTGTCTTCAATACGTGCGCAACTGGCCAACGCCTGGGAGCCTTAGCTAACCCCGCAAGATCGCCAGCGCTTTAAGCCGCACATCAAGTGCAGAATAAAGTCACCGCGGAAACCGCCAGAGAAACACTTGCCCTGCTTGGCGCTCCTTCAAGACCCACGAAGTAACGGCGATTGGCCTTCATCTTTGGCACTACCGGAATGGCCCCTGGGAGCACATTCAAACCTTTCCTTTTCGCAATCCTAGTGACCAACTCAGTTGATTGGCTCTTCACCAATACTCAGAGAAGGATTCAGCTATCTGGGCCTGCAACTGCTGGACTTCGTGACCGAAGACACTACTGAATACAACTTCTCGGTCCGAAATCGGCACATGCAGGAGCTCAAGACATGCCTGGCAGAATACGTTAAACGCCTTTCGCAAAATCTGAGACTAGAAGCTCTGTCCCCATGCTCCTGCGCGGTCTTTGCAGAGGCTAGGAACAGAGCAGCAAGATGCACTTGACTGACAGCAAGATCAGCTAGCAGCCTTAGTGCAATGTCGGAGAAATCTTCGTCCAAACGGGGAAGAACTGTTAGATCAGCGGACCCATGTCTGTCGCTGTACAAATCAAACGAAAAACCGCCATTCGGACCCGGATATTCCTGCAAATACACCCACCCTGAGTCTAATTGTGACGTTGTTGTTACTAGCAATTATACGTAGCTACATACCAGAACGGACGACTCAAAAGCCGAACCTATACCGCTATAGGCTAGGCGATTTCAGTTTTGGTGCACAAAATAGCAGCACGGTCCGTCTCTTCTATGCTTGAAAGCTCGCCTCTAG